>NZ_JBLLJM010000005.1:0-662763 GCF_053543495.1 Camelimonas sp. ID_303_24 | reverse complement strand
CTCGGGCTGCTCGGACTGCTATGCGGTCAAGCGGGTGGAGTCCCCGGTAATCGTGGGCCCCAAGCGGTCTGATGGCTGGCAATTCGTCATCGGCAAGGACGGGTCTGTCCACGCTGGCTGCCGGGTGTTCGCCAATTTCCCCGATGCCTACCAGCACTGGGCTGACACGCGCGGTGAGACGCCGTTGGGCGACGAGACCGTGCGAATCCTCAACTGGCTCGAGACAGAGCTGCCGCTGCGGAGGGCTGCGGGATGAGCAACGACAATAGCATGGCGCCCAACCCACCCGTCTCCACATCAAATGACGGAAAAATCAGGCAACATCAAAGACTTGGGTTTGGCGCCCAAGACATATCATTTGATGAGCTGATTGGCCATTTGCTGGCCCGCGAACTCCGGGCCTGCCAAGGCAATGCCAAAAGAGCAGCGTGCCTGCTGGAGACGCTGTCCCGTGCAAGTGGATCGTCGGTAGCGGTGCTGAGCAATGGCAACGCCCTGAAAGTCAGCAAGCTCTTGGACGCTTTAGATGCCGCGACCCGGGCGGCGGCGGCGGAGGCATCTGTCGAGCTAAGCGGTTGGATGCGGCCCTCATGATCATCGCCATCCTTGCCCTTCGCGCGACCGCATTTGTGGGACGCGCCGCCGCCGAGCTGGCCGCTCTCACCCTGTTTGTCGCCAGCATCGCCCTGTGGGGTGGAATCGCAGCGGGGGCGCTATGAGCACCCTCGCGCGCCTCGCCATCATTGGCCTCGCCACGCTCGTCTGTCTCGCCGTCCTCGTGATCGGCGGCGCCGGCGGCGCGGCCAGCCCGCATCAGCTGATCGCCGGCTTTGCCGCCGGCCTCGCGGTGCCCGCCGTCCTCATCATCGCCAACCTTGTCCAGCGCGCCGGCCGCCGCCGGCATGCGCCGGAATTTCGTGGCGACCAGATCTCCGGAGACTATCCATGACGTGGATCCAGACCAGCAAGGGCAGGGCGTTTGACCTGCTCAACCCCACGCCGGAGATGGTTGACCTCAAGGTGGACGTGGCCGAGGCGCTGGCGCGCATCCCGCGCTTTGGCGGCCACGTCATGAGCGGCCCCTACTCGGTGGCGCAACACAGCGTCATCGGCGCCGACGCCATTATGGCCAAGACGCGCGACAGGTCCCTGGCGGCGGCATTTTTGCTGCACGACGCCCATGAGGCCTACATCGGCGATCAGACCACGCCGGTGCAATGGGCGATGACGGCCCATCTGGATGACCTCAAGCCAGGCGCGGGCAGGCTGTATGCCATGGCGCTGCGGCATGCCAAGGCGCGCATCGACGCCGCCATCTACGCAGCCGCCGGCATTGCCTGGCCGCTCCCGGCGGCGACGCAGCAGATCATCAAACAGACCGATCTGATCATGCTGCGCACGGAGCGCGACATGTTGCTTGGCCCGTCGCCAACGCCCTGGGGGCCCGATGTCGAGGCCGCCCCGCGCCTGCGCCGAGGCCTCGGCGATGTCAAACCCAAGCCATGGCCAGACGCCGCCGCCGACTTTGTCGACAGGCTGCACCGCTACTGCCCGCTGCCCCGCGCCCGCGCGGCCTGATCGCAACCCATTTCCCGGCGTCGGGCAAATGACCTCGCCGGCAGGAGCACCCCATGAAACGCATCCGCGATGCCCAAACCATCATCGGCTCGCTTGAGGGCGGCGAGGTCGCAGCCGCGCTCGGGCAGGAGATTGTCGACACCCTGCAGGCGCTCAAGGAGCACGCTGGCGACCGCCCCAAGGCCAAAGCCAAGGGCAAGGTCTCGTTCGTCCTCAGCCTCGAGGTCGACGGCGACTCCGTGACCATCGGCACGGAGATCACTTCCAAGCGGCCCAAGCCGGTGCGCGGCAATTCATTCTTTTTCGTCTTGGACGACGGCAGCCTCAGCACCGAGCACCCGCGCCAGATCGACATGTTCGGCGGTCCACGCGACGCCGCGCGCGATCGCGAGTTTGCCTGACCAAAACCCTTTTCGCGTAAGGAAATCAGATGTCCAACACCAGTCTTTCCGGCGATGCGGTCAAAGAGGTCGCCGCCCTTGTGAAGTCCGGCCAGCTGACGGTCAGCACCGTAACGCCGCCCTCCAGCGGAATTGGACTGCCGACACAGGTGCCGGTCGGCATTATCTCTGGCGACAGGCCGGAGATCGTCAGCATCAAGCGTCTACTGGACGAGTGGCGGACGCACCCCGAGCGCAAGTCTGGTCAGGCCACGGTCACCACGCTGGAATCATTCATCGCGCTGGCCAATCGGCACAAAACGCCCAACTCCGTCATCTTCGCCGATAGCAACTGGCGAGCGCCCAGCCTCACGGCGGTCATCGACTACCATGAGACCAACGAGGACGCCGCCTCAGGCGCGCTTGGCTCTCCTGACAACGGCAAGCACCGCATCCACTATGCTTTCCCCCTGTCCGATGAGTGGCAGGTGTGGGTCAAGCAGGATGGCGAGGCGCTCGAGCAGGTGGATTTTGCCGCCTTTATCGAGGATCACATCGCCGAGCTGGCGACGCCGACGCCCGAGGAAATGGCGATCGCCAGGGACATGTTTGCGACCACAGCCGCCACCCCGGCGCGGCTGATCGAGCTGTCGCGCGGGCTGCAAGTCAACGTCGACGCCACGGTCAAGAGCCACAACGTCCTGCAATCTGGCGAGATCCAGATGCAGTTTAACGAGACCCACACGGACGGCAGCGGTCAGCCCATCAAGGTTCCGGGCCTGTTCATGCTGGCAGTCGCCCCGTTTTTCCGGGGCGAGCCGATGCGCATCCCGGTGCGGTTGCGCTACCGCGTCCGCTCCGGGCGCGTGGTCTGGTTTTTCCAGATGTTCAGGCCCGACAAATCGGTCACCGAGCACGTCATCGCCGGCCTCCAACGCGCCGCCGCCGAGACCGGCCTGCCCGCTTACGAGGGCGCGCCGGAAATGTCGGCCTGACGCCTGCCGATCCACAGGCCGGGCCTCGCGCCCGGTCATTCCCACGCCAGCGGGTTACGTCATGCACATCACCATAGAGCGCGCCAATCTCGTCAATCCGCTGGACATGCTCGGGCGGGTTGTCGAGCGGCGCAACACCATCCCGGTCCTGTCGAACCTGCTGTTGCGGGCAGCCGGCGGCAAGCTGTCGATCAGCGCCACCGATCTCGACATGTCTGCCACGGCAACCGTGGCTGCGGAGATCCACAAGCCCGGGGCCATCACGGTGCCGGCGCTCACCCTCAAAGAGATCGTCCGCAAGCTGCCGGATGGTAGCCAGGCGGATCTGCGCCTGTCCGACGACGGCAACCAGATGACCATCCGCGCCGGCCGCTCGCGCTTTGTCCTGCACGCGCTGCCAGAGGCGGACTGGCCGGATATGGCCGGGCCAGACGACGGCGCGGCATTTGAGGTGATGGGCGTCGAGATTGACAACATGCTGCAGGGCGTCGACTTCGCCATATCGACGGAGGAGACGCGCTATTATCTGAACGGCGTCTATCTGCACGCCGCGCCTGATGCCGCAGCAACAGCCTTGCGCGGCGTCGCCACGGATGGCCACCGCCTCGCCATGCGCGATGTGACGGCTGCCGCCACCGCTGCGGATATCCCAGGGGTGATCGTGCCCCGCAAAGCCGTGGCCGAGCTGCGCAAGCTGGCGGCGGATCGCCCGGCGTCCGTCATGCAGATGGTGGTGTCCGCCGCAAAAATGACCGTCACCTGCGGCGACATCAGCCTGACAACCAAGCTGATCGACGGCACCTATCCCGACTATCGCCGCGTCGTGCCGCAGCACAATCCGCATAAGGCAACGCTGTTTCGCGCGGCGCTGCAACAGGCGGTGGGGCGCGTGGCCACGGTGGCCGAGGGCAAGTCCCGCGCCATCAAATTTGCCTTTTGCGACGCGGGCCTGACTCTATCTGTCACCAGCCAGGACACCGGCCAGGCGGAGGAGGCGGTTGATTGCGACTACAGCGGCGACCCCGTCGATATTGGGTTTAACGCCACGTATGTGCTGGGCCTGCTGGATGTGGTCGACGCTGACCGGATCGAGATCAGCCTCGCGGACGGCGGATCGCCCGCCCTGTGGCGCGGCCTGAGCACCGAGGCAGAGGGCCATACCCTCGTGCTGATGCCGATGAGGGTGTGAGCATGATGTGCGAGGCCTGCGGCGGCATGATGCGAGCCAAAGACAGCCGCCAGCGCATGTGGCGTGGACGGGAAATCACTTACCGCAGGCGCGCCTGCGACGACTGCGGGCGCCGCGAAACAACATACGAAATCCCGGAGCAGACCCTTGCCGACGCCATCACAAACCTGGGCGGCGAATGGCGGCGTCCGACGTCGACGGGGGAAGGCCATGACCAGCCATGAACATTGTCTGACCGTGCTCGACCTATTCTCGGCCGCTGCCGGCGGATGGTCGCTGGGCATGCACCGCGCCGGTTTTCGGACGATCGACGCCTGCGAGGTAATCCCGTGGCGGCGCGCCCTGTACGCGCAAAACAACCCCGGCGTGAGGATCTATGATGACGTCCGCACTCTTACCGCAGCTCGACTTGTTCGGGATGGAGTCGGATTGCCATGGGCCATCGTCGGGTCGCCGCCCTGCCAGGACATCAGCCCGGCCAACACCAAAGGCAAAGGCGTCGACGGCGAGCGCAGCGGCCTCTACTTCGAGGCGATCCGTATCGTCGGAGAATGCCGCCCTCGTTGGGTCGCTCTTGAAAACAGCGCTAATTTGCGAACTCGCGGCGCAGACAGGGTTATCGCTGCGCTGGAAGAACTCGGCTACGCCTGCTGGCCATTCGTGGTACGTGCTGGTCATGGACGCGGAGGCGCGGGAGTCGGCGCCAACCACGAGCGGCCGCGGTCATGGCTCATCGCCTTTAATGGCGACGCCCCGGAAGACCGATGCGGACCGTGGCGGGCGCGGGGACGTGCTGAGCCAGCTTCGGGGGTATCCCAGCCGGCATGCAGGGATGATGCCGACGCCGGTGAAGCCGAACGGCGGGCGCGTCATATCGATGGAGGCGTTGCACACGGGCATCAGGGCGAATGGAAAGAAGGCGCAGATCGACACGCCCAACCTGTTGAGGCGCGCGTTCGAGATGCTGCCGACGCCGACCAAACGCGACAGTCGCATGGACAAGTGGAGCCCGGCATACGAGCGCCGAAACTCCCCGAGCATGGATGCGCTGCTAGATGGTGCGATGCGCTGCCATACGCCGACGAAAACAGCGAACATGCTGGCGCCGAGCATGCAGAAATGGGCGAGCGCGAGGGCGCTTGCGGCGATGCTGGCGAGCCATGGCCTGAGTGGAACGGCAGCCTTGCCAGTCACTTACGGCTGGATGATGGGCTATCCGCCTGGCTGGCTCGCGCGCGCGTTGTGGTCAGCAGTGCAGCAGGGACATCTGCAGCTCGCCTCGTCATCGAAGCGTATGGAGACGCTGTAGTCCCTCAGATCCAGGAAGCCATCGGCCGAGCTATCTTGCGTGTCGAGACCGCGCTCGCCGCTGTTAGTGAGGCGGCGTGATGCAGACACCCGCGACCCCACTCTCAAAAGTGCAGCGCATCGAGCGCGCCCTCGTGCTCGCGGCCTACATCGTTACCCGGCACGGCGAAAAATATGCGGGCTATATCGACCGGCTTGAGGCAGAGCTGGCCGAGGCCCGCAAGGTCGATCCCATGGCGCGAGCACAGGAGATCCTGTCTCGCTACACCCGGTCTGGCGGCGTCAATGCGATCCGCGCCAGCCAGTCCCGCTTGCCTTCGAGCGTCAGGCCGTCGCCATAGCGCGGCCTGGCCCGCTCGTGGCCCATAAAGTCAGCGATGACATTTTCCGGCGCTGCCGCGGCCATCAGCCTATCCTCAAATGCGTGGCGCAGGGAGTAGAGACTCGTCCCGTCCGGCCGCAGCTCGAGCGCATCAAGCGTCTTGTTGACGGCGGCGGAGAGCGAGTTGCCCTTGTCCCAGTAGCGCGGGAATCCATCCGGCTGCGCGCGCATCGCCATCAGTGAGACGCCGACCAGCGGGATCTTGCGCGCCGAGGACATTGTCTTGATCTCGCGACCATCCGGCTTGATCTCGATATAGGGCACGTCGCCGGCGAGATGGATGTGCTCCGCCTTGAGCCCGCAGGCCTCTGACGGTCGCAGGCCTGTCTCCACCATGAGATAGAGGATGCGCCTGGCTTGCTCATTGAGGGTGTCGAGCGCTCCGGCGGCCAGCAAACTGGCCTGGATAAAGGCCGGCGTGTACGCGGGCCGCTTGTTGTGCCGCGCCGTCGCCACCCGCATCTTGGCAAACACGTCCGGCAGCCCCAGCCGCCGGTCATCCACCGTCGCCCGGAACATGGATGCGACCCGTCCAATCGCCTTGTTTGCCGTGTCGGCGCTGATCTCGCCGCTGGCGACGCGCTTGCGCAGGGCGTCCCGATACGTGGCGATGTGATCCGCCGTCAGGTCGGCCAGCAGGCGATCCCCGCCGGTGGCGCCGACAAAATTATCAAGCGCCGTCTGCCGGGTTATCTCCCAGCGGTCCATCTGGGCGGTCGATTTGCCTGCGAGGTCAACGGCCATGATCCGCTTGTAGTCGGTCAACAAATCACTGAGCCGCAACTCCGGGGCCTCAGCGCCGCCCAGCACCGCAGTGACCTTGCGATCGTCGTCTGCACGCCGCCCGGCCGCCAGATACTCAAATCGCTTGAGCATGTCATCGAGGTCGAGCGCCGCCGGCGCGGCGGAGGCGGGGGCATAGGCAAACCCAAATCGTCTGGCGTCGGCCACGGCGCGGTCAAACTTGTCCCGCGCATCGCTGACCTTGCCGACTGACAGGTCGCGCCAGTACGTGGTCAGAGCCTCGTCAAGCCGCTGCACTTCACGCGCGGCAGCGATGCCGCGCGGATCGTCGGTCACGCTGATGCCGGTGCTGATCTGGATAAGGCTGCGATTGTCGAGATGCGCAAATTCCGCCGGCACGCGGCGGATCAGATACCAATAGCCCTTGCGCTTGTTGGGGCGCGCTGCGAGCGGCCGCGGCGGCATGGCATCTCCGGACATTGTAAGGCCAAATGTAAGGCCGCAAGCATTACAATGCCGGAGATGTTCGGTCAAATCAAAGGAAATGCGCTTATATTTCAATCACTTAGCGCGAAAGTGGTGGTGCCCAGGAAAGGACTCGAACCTTCACGAACTTGCGTCCACTGGCACCTGAAGCCAGCGCGTCTACCAATTCCGCCACCTGGGCCCGACTTCCGGGAGCGTCTGGCGCTCTCGTCGTCCGGTGAGCGTTCGTTTAGGCCCCGCCCGGGCGGGTGTCAATGGGCAAATATCGCTTCCGGTGGAATGGCGCAGCTATCCACAGGCGGGCGGCATTTTTCGGTCCGTCCTGTGCATTTCTCCCGGTTGTGCCACGATGCCGGACGGGCCGGCGGTGGTTATCGGCTGTTGTTGGCTTCCGTCGTTCGACACTGCTCCGGAAAGGGCTTCCATGGCTGAACAGCCTGCCGCCAGACGGCCGGCGCGACCGCAGCGCGCCGCCTTCCCGCACTTCACGCCGATCCAGACCCGCTGGCTCGACAATGACGTCTACGGCCACGTCAACAATTCCGTCTACGGGCACTATGTCGACACCGCCATCAATGACTGGCTGATCGGCAATGGCATTGTCGACCTGCACGGCGCCGTGGGGCTGATCGGTCTGGTGGTGGAAACGCGCTGTGTGTTTTTCGACAGCGTGGCGTTTCCGGACCGGCTGGAGGCGGGGCTGCGCATCGCCGCGCTGGGCAACTCGTCCGTGACTTTCGAAGTCGGGATCTTTCGCCATGGCGAGGCCCAGGCTTCGGCGCTCGGCGTCTGCGTGCATGTCTATGTCGACCGGGCGACGCGGCGGCCGACGCCATTGCCGGAGGCGGAGCGCGCCAGGTTCGCGACGCTGCTGGCGGCGCCGGAGGGCTGAGGGACCGCGCGTACTGGCGCTTTCTCGGGCGCTTGCATCAAGCGCCTTCACCGGATGCGTTTTGCCGGACCAGCCTTCGCCGGAAACACTGCTTCGCGAAGTGGCGCTGGCGGCGCAAAAGGGGCGCTGGCGGCGCAAATCGGCGGCGCAAAAAAGAAGCGCGCCAGTTCCAGTGCCGGCGCGCTTCAAACGTTTGTCAGTCATCCGCCTTCTGGTGCGGGTCGCAGCCTCAGGCCTGGAGTGCGATGAGGTGCGGGATCAGCGGTTCGTCCGCTGGCGGCATCGGATAGTCGCGCAACCGGGCGGGGGCGACCCATTTCAGCTCCTGCCCCTCGCGTGAGGAAGCGAAGCCGTCCCAGCGGCGGCAGACGTACAGGGGCATCAGCAGATGGAAGTCGTCATAGGCGTGGCTGGCGAAGGTCAGCGGCGCCAGGCACGCTTCTTTCACTGTGATGCCCAACTCCTCGTGCAACTCCCGGATTAGCGCCGCCTCTGGCCGCTCCCCCGGCTCCAGCTTGCCGCCGGGGAATTCCCATAATCCCGCGAGAGCCTTGCCTTCCGGGCGCCTGGCGATCAGCACGCGACCGTCGGCGTCCAGCAGGGCGCAGGCGACGACGAGCACCATCCGCAGCGGGTTTGGGGCGGCGTCCGGCGCGGCGTCGTTCATGGGGCGGTCCAGTTCATTCAGGGGCCAGTTATCCGGTGGTCCGGGTTACTCAATGGTCCAGGTGGTCTGCACCGAGGAGGTGATGGTCATCTCGCCCGCTTCCACCGGAACGTCCGCTGGCGCGGCCTCGGCGCGCATCATCTTCATGCCGCCATAGGGGCGCGGCATGGGCGCCTGGCCGGCGCTGATCGCCTGCAACTGGCCCAGCTTGCTGCCGGCGGCCTCCACCAGCCGTTGCGCCGTGTCGCGGGCGTTGCGCACTGCCTCGGTCTGCAGTTCTTCGGCCACCTTTTTGCGGCCGGAGTAATCGAAGGTCAGGCTGTTGATGGTGTTGGCGCCTTCGCCCGCCGCCGCCGTCAGCAACGGTCCGAGCTTGCCCAGATCGCGCACGCGCACGCTGACGCTGTTGGTCGCGGTGAAGCCATCCGGCTCCTGCGCATATCCCGAGGCGTCGCGGCGGTTGCGGAAGTTCTGCGAGATCGACACCGTATTGGTCTGCACGTCGCGGTTCTCGACGCCAGCCTGGCGCACGGCGGCGATGATCTTCGCCGCCGCCTGGGAGTTGCCGTTGAGCGCCTCCGCCGCTTTGGGCGCGCGGGTGGTGACGCCGATGACGATCGTCGCCATGTCCGGCGTCACGTCGCGCGTTGCGGTTCCGCTGACGCTGACAATGCGCGGCGGCTTGCGCGGGCTGTCGCTTTCGGCGCTGGCAGGCGCGGCCATGGCCAGCGTCAGGGAGGCGGCGGCGAAGGGCGCGGCGAGAATCAGGCGAGAGACCGCGGAGCGGCGGACGCTGGAGGTCATGAGCGATAATCTCCGTTAATTGCGACGTACTCTTTGGTGAGGTCGCAGGTCCAGACGGTGGCCGAGGCCCGGCCAAGGCCGATATCGACCGTGATCGCTATTTCATCCCCGCGCATGTAGGCGGAAGTTTGCTCTTCGTTATAGGCCGGGTCGCGGGCGCCCTGATGGGCGACGCGAATATCGCCGAACGAGATCGACAGCCGGTCGCGGTCTGCCGGCTCGCCGGCCTTGCCCACGGCCATCACCACCCGGCCCCAATTGGCGTCCTCGCCGGCGACAGCGGTCTTCACCAGCGGCGAATTGGCGATCGACATGGCGATGCGGTGAGCGGAGCGCTCGCTTTTCGCGCCCTGGACGTTGACGGTGATGAGCTTGCGGGCGCCTTCGCCATCGCGCGCCACCTGCTGGGCGAGGTCGCGCAGCAGCGTCGTCAGCGCCTTGCGGAACGGCGCCAGCCGCCGGTCGCCGGAGGCGGTGATCTGCGGGGCCCCCCGGCCAGCCGCCGCGCCGGTGGCGAACAGCAGCAGGGTGTCGGAGGTGGATGTGTCGCCGTCGATGGTGACGCAGTTGAAGGTGCGGTCCGTCGCCTTGCGCAGCAACGCCTGCAGCACCGGCGCGGCGATCGGCGCGTCCGTCACGACGAACGACAGCATGGTGGCCATGTCCGGGGCGATCATGCCGGCGCCCTTGGCCATGCCGTTGATGGTGACCTTGACGCCGCCAAGCGTGGTGGTGACCGTCGCCACCTTGGGGAAGGTGTCGGTGGTCATGATGGCCTTCGCCGCCTCACGCCACTGGCCAGGCGCGGCGCGGACGGCGCAATCGTCCAGCACGCCCTCGAATTTCTCCGCGTCCAGCGGCTCGCCGATGACGCCAGTGGAGGCCAGAAACACCTGGGAGGCGCGGCAGCCGGCGGCCTTCGCCGCCAGTTTCGCGGTGAGTTCGACGGCCTTGCGACCCTTCATGCCGGTGAAGGCGTTGGCGTTGCCGGAATTGACCACCAGCACGCGGGCCTCGCCGCCAGGCAGCCGGTCGCGGCACCAGTCCACGGCGGCGGAAGGGCACTTCGATCGGGTCAGCACGCCGGCGACGGCCGCGGGCGCATCAAACAGCGCCAGCATCACGTCGGTTCGCCCCTTGTAGCGAATTCCGGCCTCGGCGGTGGCGAATCGCACGCCGTCAATCGGCGGCAACTCGGGGCTGGACTTCGGCGCGAGAGGAGAAATGGCAGACGACATCGGTCGCTCCTGAGGGTTGCGAACAGCGCCCCGGAGGCGGGGACGCCGGTGAATCTGAAACATTGCCGCCGGGCGGGCGCCTGCCGGCGATGCCAGCCGCCCCCGCAGGGCTGATCTGCCCCTGGCGCATTTCCTGGAAAAGTGGACCCCACCTTTCGTGAGGGAAATGCGTAAAATCAAACCGCCATGGCGCCTGCGGCGCGTTTGGTTCCGCCGTGAGCTTTAGCGTTGGGCGCCGCTGTTCGCCGGCTGCTTTGGCGCGGGTCTGGCGTCATCCTTGCCGGCGGCGGGGGGCGCGAAGCGCTCGATTTTCGCCTTCGATCGCAGATTGAGCACCAGATCCTGCTGGGCCTTGCGGGCGAGGTAGGCCTCGACCTCAGGCTTCACCTCGTCAAACGACGGGGCGGGGCGGGTGCGCCGCTCCTCCAGCTGGATAACATGCCAGCCAAACTGGGTTTTGACAGGCGCCGAGATTTCACCTGGCTTCAGCCGGAACGCCGCCTCGGAAAATTCCGGGGCCATGCGGTCGCGGGTGAACCAGCCAAGCTCGCCGCCGCTTTTCGCCGCGCCGGGATCGGTGGACAGCTCCGCGGCGACCTTCGAGAAGTCCTCGCCGGTTTTCAGGCGGGCGATGGCGGCTTTGGCGCTGGCCTCGCTGTCGACCAGGATGTGGCGGGCGCGGACTTCTTCTTCCGGTTTCAGGTCGCGCAGGGTCTGCTGATAGGTCTTCTGCGCGGCTTCCGGCGTCACCGCCCTGCGCGCCTGGTGGGCCAGCAACTCGTCCAGCAGCAGCTTGTTACGATTGTAAGCGGCCTTGCGCTCGAATTCCGGCGTGGTGTCCAGCTTCTCGGCGACAGCGGCGCGGCTGCCGAGCTGAAGGTCGATCAGATAGCTCAGAACATAGTCCTGGCGATTGTCCTCGGAGACGCGCGGCAGCCGGTCAGCCAGGTCCTCCATGGCCAGGCGCACATCGCGCTGGGTGATGGGCGCCCCGTCAACGCGGGCCAGCACGGTGTCATCGGGCACGGGCGCTGCGACGCCCCCCGGGGCGGCTGCCGCCGAAGCAGCTGCGCCAGGGACAGGCTGGACCGCCGGCGCGGCGTTGCGCGGGGTTGTGTTGCGGATGACGCCGGAGAGATCGTTGCGCGCGGGGTCTTTGGCCAGCAGCGGCGGCGCCAGCAATGATCCTCCAAGCACGGAGGCGACAACGAGCGTCGCCAGCGTGGCGCGGGCGTGGCGGCGGAAGCGGACTTTCATCAACGGCTGGTCCTGCATCTGCATCAATGGCGTGTCCTGCCTGGCCTGTCGCGTCCGCACGGCGGCGGGCCCGTTCCGTGCAAGCTGCGCAACATGACGGGGCCTGTTGCAAGAGCCGGCGGCGCGGGCTGCCGGCATGAGTGTCTGATCGCGTCAGATATTGCAAGCGATGGCGGGCCCATGGCCCCGTGGGGCGTTTGCGGCGTCGCCCCGCGCCAGAGCGTCTCGCCGCGTCTCGCCGCGTCTTGCCGTATCTTGCCGCGTCTCAGGGCGTCCAGGCCGGGCGGGGCGCCGCCTCGTCCTCGGCCCGTCGCGAGGAATCGATGACATCGCGCAGGGCGCGCAGCACCAGCTCCACGCCTTCGCCAGAGGCGGCGGAAAGCATCAGCGGCCGTTGCCGGCTGGCGGAGGCCAGATCGGCCAGCCGCTCCGCGCGGGTTTCCTCGTCGAGCGCGTCGATCTTCGACAGCGCAACAACCTGGGGCTTCTCGGCCAGGGCGTTGCTGTAGGCGGCCAGCTCGTCGCGCACCACCTGATAGGCGCCGGCGACGTCCTCCTGGGTTCCGTCCACCAGATGCAGCAGCACCCGGCAGCGCTCCACATGGCCCAGAAAACGGTCGCCGAGACCCAAGCCCTCATGGGCCCCCTCGATCAGGCCAGGAATGTCGGCGAGCACAAATTCGCGACCATCAAGCCCAACGACGCCCAGCCCCGGGTGCAGGGTGGTGAACGGGTAGTCGGCGATCTTCGGCCGGGCGGCCGATACGGCGGCGAGGAAGGTGGATTTGCCGGCGTTGGGCAGGCCGACCAGGCCGGCGTCGGCGATCAGCTTCAGCCGCAGCCAGATCCACGCCTCCTGGCCTTCCAGGCCCGGATTGGCGCGTCGCGGCGCCTGGTTGGTGGAGGTCTTGAAATGGGCGTTGCCGAAGCCGCCGTTGCCGCCGCGCGCCAGACAGATTCTCTGCCCGGTTTCGGTCAGGTCCGCCAGCATGGTCTCGCCGTCCTCGGCGAAAATCTGCGTGCCGGCGGGCACCTTCAGCACCACATCGTCGCCCTTGGCCCCGGCGCGGTTGCGGCCCATGCCGTGCATGCCGGCCCGCGCCTTGAAATGCTGCTGGTAGCGATAGTCGATGAGGGTGTTGAGGTTGTCGACGCATTCCACCCATACGTCGCCGCCGCGGCCGCCGTCGCCGCCGTCGGGCCCGCCGAATTCGATGAATTTCTCACGGCGGAAGGAGACGCATCCCGCGCCGCCATCGCCCGAGCGAATATAGACTTTCGCCTGATCCAGAAACTTCATGGCTTCCCGTAATTGAGTATCGGCCGGACTGCAAACGGCGGCGCCGGAATGCGCGATGTCCGGGCGGCGGCGCCCCCTTCATACCCTGGCCGGGCCTTTTCGCATATCAGCCCCATCTGCAAGGGCATTGCGCTGGCGCTTTGGCCGGATAAGGTCAAAATCCGGGCAATCCGCCCAAAAGCCTTGCATGCGAACCGTCCGGGGGCGGGATGTCCACACAAACCACAGCAGCACCGGCAGGTTCTTCCCCCGTCGCGCCCGCGACCCGGCTTGGCGTCGGCCTGATGGTGACTGGCGTCTTCCTGTTCGCGCTCAACGACGTGCTCGGCAAATGGCTGGTCGGCTCCTATGGCGTCGGGCAGATCCTGATTGTCCGCAGCATTACCTGTCTGCTCATTCTGGCCCCGTTTTACTGGCGGACCGGGTTGGCGCCGCTGCTGCGCGCCCCGCGCCCTGGCCTGCAAATCCTGCGCGGCCTGTTCTCCGCCATGGAGGTGGCGCTGTTCTACACGGCGGTGATCTGGCTTCCGCTGGGCGACGCCGTGACCTTCTACATGGCCGGGCCCATCTATGTGGCGGCGCTGGCCGCGGTGCTGCTGCGCGAGCGCACCGACACGACCGGCTGGCTGGCGATCAGCGCAGGCTTCATTGGCGTGGTCGTGGCGCTGGAGCCGGGCGGGGCGAGCTTCACCTGGCCGGCGCTGATCGCCCTGGCCGGCAGCATGCTGTTCGCCTGCTCGATGATTATCACCCGATACCTGCGCGGCACGCCCGATGTGGTGCTGGTGACCGGCACCATGGTGGGCGCGCTGGTCATCGGCTTCATCATGTTGCCATTCGGCGGCTGGAGAGCGGCGCCTGCCGTCGATCTGGCGCTGATGGCGTGGCTGGGCGTCGTGGCGCTCATCGCCCATGTCTGCGTCAACCGCTCGCTGAAGCTGGCCCCTGCGACGGTGGTGGTTCCCTACCAGTATCTGTTGATCGTGTTCGCCATGGCCCTGGCCTGGCTGGCGTTCGGCGAGCAGCCCCGGGTCACGGCCATGGTGGGTTCGGCGATTATCGTCGTCGCCGGCATCGTGGTGTTCCTGCGCGAGCGACGGCTGAACGGACGCATCGACCCCAACGCGGAAACGCCGCCGCTGCCCTGAGGGCGGTTGCGCCAATGGGCGTCAGGCAAAACAAAGGGCGCCGCCATGCCATGATGGAGGCGCCCCTGCGTTTGGCGTTGCGCCGCTGGTTTACTCAGCCGCTACTGGCAACGGCAGTTCGCTGTCCGCCAGCTCCCGGAACTGTTGCGCATCGCGCTCCAGGGTGGCTTCAGCCGCTTCCCGCCGCCGCTCCATGCGGACAACCGGCAGCATGCCGCCGCGCGCCGGGAACGGCGCCATGCCCGAGCCAGCGGCGGCGAAGCCCAGCTTTTCCAGCACGCGCAGCGAGGCGACGTTGCGGGACAGCACCTCGGCGCTGATCATTTCCGCGTCAGTTTCCCTGAAGCCAAGCTCCAGCATGGCGCCCACCGCCTCGGTGGCGTAGCCGCGCCCCCAGAACGCCGCGCCCAGCCAGTAGCCGATGAACGGATGCTGGCAGTCGGTGCGGCCGGAAAAGCCGGGCGGCTGCAGGGCGACGACGCCGATCAGATCGCGCGGGCGCTTCTTTTCGGTGATCGCCAGGGTCAGGCCATCGCCGCGCGCATTGGCAAGGCGGGAGGCAAAGATGAACTGGCCGGCGGCGCCTTCCGGGTAGGGATGGGGAATGAGCGCCGTCGTTTCCGCTACGGTTTTGCTGCCTGCCAGACGTTCGATCGCCGCCGCGTCCGCCAGACGCGGCCAGCGCAGGGCAAGCCGTTCCGTGGTCAGGGTGAAGCCGTCATCGATGGTCTCGCGCGTAAACATGGTTCCGCTCCGGTGGAACTGACGAATCGCTTCCGCAGGTCTCAGAACAGTGACCCGCAAATGCCGGTGATGAAAAGGTGAGGGGGATTCACAGCGTTGCGAGATGGCAACGCGGAAGCCCCGGGAACAGTTTCAACGTTCGTGCAATTTCCATGCCGGAAAAACACGAAGGGGAGATGGCGCCCCATCTCCCCTTCGCGGAATCTTGCAAAAAAAAGCTGCAAGCTGTGGATCCGCCAGGGTCAGGGACGCCGGCGGAAGCTTGTCTTCAGCTTGCGCCGTTACTCAGCCGCCGCTTTGCCTGCAGCGGCGTCGTTCGCCGGTACGACCGATACGATCGAGCGGCCAAGTTTAATGCCAAAGCGCACCGCGCCTTCGGTGAGGGCGAACAGGGTGTGATCCTTGCCCATGCCGACGTTGGCGCCAGGATGAACCTTGGTGCCGCGCTGACGCACGATGATGTTGCCGGCGACGACGGCTTCGCCGCCGAACTTCTTCACGCCAAGACGGCGACCGTCAGAATCGCGACCGTTACGGGACGAGCCGCCTGCTTTTTTATGAGCCATTTTATGTCTCCGTTATGTGCCGGGGGCCGGTCTTCAGCCGTTGATGCCAGTGATGCGAACCAGGGTGAAGTCCTGGCGATGACCGCGCTTGCGCTTCGAGTTCTGGCGACGGCGCTTCTTGAAAGCGATAACCTTGTCGCCGCGACCGTGGCTGACGATGACGGCGTCGACCGAAGCCTTGGCGGCGTCGGCGCCGATCTTGAAGGCTTCGCCTTCGCCGACCAGCAGCACGTCAAACTTCAGGGCGTCGCCCGGCTCACCAGCCTGGAGCGCGATCGAAATGGTGTCTTCAGCGGCGACGCGATACTGCTTGCCGCCGGCTTTAATGACTGCGAACATCGTTCATTCCCGTGTTCATCCCGGTCTCCGCCGCTGCCTTCAAGGCATTGGCCGACCAGCTTTTTGACAGCCCGTTTCCGGTGCGATGGATGGCTGCGATGCGCGCGTCAACTTTGTTGACGGCGCAAACACAATTGCTCCGCAGGCGGGAAACCCGCGCGGAAGCCGCCTTCTTAATGCCCATCGCGGCGGAATGTCAATGATTGGTTGGAGATGGGATGCGTTTCAGTGATGCTGGCCGGATGCGCCTCTCCAGCGGGCGGGCAGCCATGCTGGCCTTTTGGCCAATTTCAACCGCGCCCGCTCCCGGCGTAGGGTGCGCCGGTCAATTTCTCCCTGGTTTCTCCGCCGCCGGGCGGTGCATGAGGATACGGAACCATGTCTGCTAACGACGTCGTCATTGTCAGCGCCGCGCGCACGCCGGTTGGCTCCTTCAGCGGCTCCTTCGCCGCGGTTCCCGCCCATGAACTGGGCGCGACCGCCATCCAGGCGGCCCTCGCGCGCGCCGGCGTCGCCGCCGCCGACGTGGACGAGGTGATTCTTGGCCAGGTGCTGACCGCCGCCCAGGGGCAGAACCCGGCCCGTCAGGCCGCGATGAAGGCCGGCGTGCCGGTGGAAGCCAGCGCATGGAGCCTCAATCAGGTCTGCGGCTCCGGCCTGCGCGCTGTGGCGCTTGGCATGCAGCAGATCGCCAATGGCGACGCTCAGGTCATTGTCGCCGGCGGCCAGGAGTCCATGTCGCTGTCGCCGCACGCCCATCACCTGCGCGCCGCCACCAAAATGGGCGACGCCAGCTTTATCGACACCATGATCCGCGATGGCCTGTGGGACGCCTTCCATGGCTACCACATGGGCAACACCGCCGAGAACGTCGCCCGCCAGTGGCAGATCTCGCGCGATGAGCAGGACGCTTTCGCCGTGGCCTCGCAGAACAAGGCCGAGGCGGCGAAGAACGCCGGACGTTTCGCTGACGAGATCGCGCCGGTCACGGTGAAGGGCCGCAAGGGCGACGTGGTGGTCGATAGCGACGAGTACATTCGCGAAGGCGCGACCGTCGACGCTATGGCCAAGTTGCGCCCGGCCTTCGTCAAGGACGGCACGGTCACCGCCGGCAATGCCTCCGGCATCAATGACGGCGCCGCCGCCATCGTGCTGATGACCGCCGCCGAGGCGCAGCGCCGGGGGCTGACGCCGCTGGCCCGCATCGCCTCCTGGGCCACCGCTGGCGTTGCGCCCGAAATCATGGGCACGGGGCCGATCCCGGCCTCGCGCAAGGCGCTGGAAAAGGCCGGATGGAAGGCTCAGGATCTCGATCTCGTTGAGGCCAATGAGGCGTTCGCCGCCCAGGCCATCGCCGTCAACCGCGACATGGGCTGGGACCCGTCGATCGTCAACGTCAATGGCGGCGCGATCGCCATCGGCCATCCCATCGGCGCTTCCGGCGCCCGCGTGCTGACCACGCTGCTGCATGAAATGGCGCGCCGCGACGCCCACAAGGGGCTCGCCACTTTGTGCATCGGCGGCGGCATGGGCGTGGCCCTGACCGTGGAGCGCTGATCCAGCGTCTTCCCGGCCAGCGCCTTCCCGGGCAGACAACCGCCCGGGCAGATAACAAGAAGCGCCGCGGCTTCCACCGCGGCGCTTTTGTTCTCGCGACCTGCTTCGCGCTCCTGACATGCGTCAGGTTTCGCGCTTGCCAGGTGAATGCTTACCAGGTGAAGCGGACGCCGGCCTTGCCGCCCCAGCCGTCGCGACGGCCGTCGAAGCTGGTCTGGTAGCTGACAGCGGCGTAGAGCGCTGTCGAGGCGTTGAACTGGGCGGTGATGCCGGCGCTGATGTCGGCCCAGGCGCCCTTCATGTCGGAGCGGAACGGCACATAGCCCAGCTGACTTGTGAAATTGGCTTTCGGGACGCCGGCGAACTCGTTCCACACATTGCCGCGCAGCCAGGCGTTGATCCGCATCTGGCCATTGTCCGTATCCAGCACCCAGGTCTTCGACAGGCGGGCGCCGACGCGGGCGGCGACGGATTGCACGTCGCTGAAGCGCACGTAAGACGCGCCGTCATAGCCGCCATCGAAGTTGATCTTCTGCAGCACGATCTGCGCCTGCGGCTCCAGCACCCAGCCATCGCCAAGGGCAAACGGGTAGCCGGTTTCCAGCGACAGGGCGACGCCGAACCCGCTGGTGGACAGCGGCGAGAGGCGCCCGGAGTTGGCTTTCACGTCGCTGTACCAGGTGCCCTGGGCGACCGCGTCCACATACCAGCCGGTCGCGCCATAATGGGTCCAGTAGGCGCCGACGGTATAGCCGTCGAAGCGCATGTCGCCGGCGCGGATGCCCGTGTAGTGGCGGGCCGAACCGTCGGCGTGGCCGGCCCCAATGTAGATGCCGGCGTGATCGCGGCTGCCGTCCTCGTGCTCCTTGCGATACAGGTCCATGCCGATCTGGAAGGCATAGAAATCCCAGGTGAAGGCAGGGCCCGAGCCGTAAATGCCGCGACCGTCGCCATCATTGTTGCCATGGCTGCCGATCACCCGGCCCCAGACCGCTTTCGACAGGGGCGAGCCGTTGGCGCCGTTCAGCCCGCGCTGCAACTCCTGTTCGCCAACGCGCTCGTGCAGGGTGCCCAGCATGCTCTGGCCGTAGAGCAGGGCCATGGAGGGCAGGGCGGCGTAGAGTGAGGTTTCCTTCCGGTAGTCCGGAATGACCGGGCCGCCGCCCCCGCCACCGCCGCCCCCGCCGCCATTCCCGCCGCCGCCGCCGCCGGAGTTTTGCGCCTGCGAGCGCAGATACCAGGAATCCGGGTCAGTGGCGTCGCGGGAGCCGCGATACAGCGTGTACTGATAGGGACCGGCGACAAGATTGCCGGTGGAGAAGGCGTTGGTCGTTGTCGTGGCGCCGTTGATGGCGCTGACAACCAGAATGCCGTTGCCAGGGGTGGCCGCGCCTGGGCCACCCACATTGGTGATCGCCAGCGTGGTGGAGCCCGTACCCGCGCCGCCATTGATGATCAGCCGGTCGGACGGCGAGCCGTCGCCGCCAAGGTAAGTGTTGAGGGCGATGACGCCGCCAAGGCCGGTGTAGCTGCCCACGGTCAGCGTGTTGCCGATGCCGGCGCCGCCGAGGCGGACCAGGCCAGCATTGCTGAGCTGGCCGCCGATGGTGAAGTTGCCGGTCTGGGCGCCAGAGAAGGCCGACAGGGCGTTGGCGACGGCGATGACGCCATCGTTGCGCACGTTGCCGGCCACGGAGCCGTAGCCGCCGAGCGTCGCGCCCGCCGCCACGTCAATGGCCCCGGCGCCCGCGATGGCCGCGGCCGCGCTGGCGGGGCCGCCCACCGCCAGGGTTCCGGCCAGCACATGGGTTGGGCCGGTCCAGGTGTTGACGTTGCTGAGCAGCGTCATGCCCGCGCCCGCCTGGGTAACCACGCCGGAGCCGGACACCACCCCATCGAACGCATAGGTATTCGACCGGTTGAAGGTGAGCTGGCCGTTGTTGAGCACGTCGCCGACCAGCGAGCCCGTGGCGCCGCCGTTGCCCAGTTGCAGCGCGCCGGCGGCGATGGTGGTTCCGCCGGTCCAGGTGTTGGCTCCGGTGAGGGTCGTGGTTCCGGGGCCTGCCTGGGTGACGGCGCCGGGGCCGGAAATAGCGCCGGCATAGGTCCAGGCGCCGGAGCGGTTGATTGTGAGCTGCGCCTGGTTGTTGACGTCGCCAACCAGCGAGCCGGAAGCGCCGCCATTGCCCAGTTGCAGCGTGCCGGCGGCAATGGTGGTGCCTCCAGCCCAGGTATTATTGCCGGAGAGGATGAGGGTTCCGTCGCCGGACTTGGTCAGGGCGCCGGCGCCAGTGATGGCCTGGCTGATGCCGCCGGTAGCGCCGGCGACCACATCAATGGCGCCATTGCTGGCGGTAACGGTGACGGCGCGGGTGGCCGCCAGATCATAGCTGCTGGTGAAGCGGAATGCGCCGCCGTCGAGCGTCAGCGGGCCGGTCGCGGCGCCAATGGCGCTGTCAGCCGCCGCCGCGACAACGCCGCCGCGAATGATGGTGCCCCCGGCATAGGTGTTGCCCGCCGGAGCGTCGGGGGCCAGCGTCAGCACGCCGCCGCCGGTCTTCTCGACAACGCCGGCGCCGGTGATCTGGCCCACATAGGTCGCGTCGTCGCCGGTTGGCTGGGTGAAGCGCACCACGCCATCATTCTGGATATTGTTGATATTGGCGGCGGGGTCGATCCGCACCGGCATGCTCTGGGCGCGGGCTTCCAGCACGCCGGCGTTCTCGACGAGCACGTTGCCCTGATAATCGGAATTGTCGCCGGTCAGCGTCAGCACGCCCTCGCGCAGGGTGGTGGTGTCGTAGCCGTCAAGGCTGCCGGTCACGGTCCACTGGCCGGCGCCTTCCTTGATCAGGGCCTGGAAGTTGGGGACATGATTGGCGATCTGGTCCTGGGTGCCGGCGGCGCCGTCGAGGAACAGGCTGTTAAAGCCGCCGCCGCCATTAATGGCGCCATTGATGGTCGAGCCGGCATAGATGTGCAGGTCGTCGTTGCCTTCGGTAAAAATGAGATCGCCCTTGATCGTCGCGCCGGTGTGGTTGATCAGGACGATGCCGGTGTCCGGTCCCGGGTTGGTGGAGCCGAACAGGTTGCCGTTGTCGACGCGTATGATCTGGCCGTAATTTTCGACCACATTGCGCACGCCGGTTTGCAGTTCTGGAATGTCCTGGAACCACAGGGGCGCGCTGTCCTGGGTCTGGACCAGGCCGTAATTGGTGATGACATTGCCGGAGCCGTGCACATTGATGGCCTCGGCGTTTTCCTGGTCGCCGGTCTTGATGACCGATGCGCCGGCCTCGATGAGCAGCCGGCCGTTGTTGCCGAATTCGATGGCGTTATTGCCAGTGCCCCACGGGCCGTCGCCATTATTGTCCGCGTGGTCGGTCACCTTGCCGCCGGTGCGGATGGTGATCATGGCGTTATTGCCCAGCGAAATGGCGGGGGTATTGGTGACGCCGACGGTTGCGCCGTTTTCAATCGTGACGGTGCGGTTGTCGTCGCCTGGGCCGGTTCCGATCATGGTCGGGTAAGGATTGACGGCGGCTGAGGTGCAGGTGGTGACGCTGCCGACGGTCGTGCAATCAGCGCGCGCCGCGCTGGCGCCAGCGATGAGCGCCGGCGCGGCGAGCGCGCCTGAAAGCAGGTGCAATGCGGTTGTGGATGTCAGGGTACGTTTCAGCCTGGCCATGAGCCCCCTCCCGGTCTGTCCCGCCTGGGCAGGGCCAGGTGGGGCAGGTGCTTGAGCTCCGACGCAGGCATGACGGGACGCGCGACCAGCCCGCAACTCCCGCAGCGGCGTCATGGGGCGCGACATTTGCCCGGCAATGCAAAGCAGATGCGTCTGAGCACCAGAGCGCGATCCCTCGCTGTGGAGCCGGGTGGCGACTTCACAGTCAGGGGCAATCGCCCTCCAACGATTGGACAGAGACGGATTCCGTATTCATGCTGGATCGCGTAAACGTCCAGTATGAGCCGGGCCGGCTCCAGTGAATCGCCTGAAAGACACCGGAAATACTGATTTTCTTGCCGGAACAGGCTTGCATTGAAGTCTAGCCAGCCGGACAAAATCACAAATTCGGCAAATGAGCTGAATGACGCCTACCTAAAAAGGCGAGCGGCAGGGGCATCCTCCGTGTTCCCGGGCGATGATCTACGTCTTTCGCCAGATCAGGCCAGCATCAGGTCGAAATCAGGCGAGCTCCCAAATGCGATGGGACGACCCGGCGGGTCCGGGTGAAGCCAGGGCGGCGCTGGCGCTTTTCAGGTCACCACTGCGCCAGCATCTTCGTGACCCGCTATCAGGGCAGCGGGAATGGGGCCATGCCACAGTGGCTGTGACGCCCGCGCGCAAGTGGCTGGCTTCTGACCTTCGCGGGGAGGCTTGCGCCAGATGGACGCACACGCGGGATATGGCCGGCTGGCGGGAGCATTCCGGAAGCAACGCGCCTGTTGCGGGCGTGTTTCTGACGTCAAAACCGTCGGATCAGCCAGGCGCCGAGCCTGATAATACTTTCTTCCTAAGACGTATTCCCTGGCGGTGTTCGACTTTCAGACAGTACTCCCGCGGGGCCGACCATCGTATCACGGGGCCAGGGGCGACGAAGCCCGGGGACGTGTTCACTGGCATGGCGGTTCCCGGAGGAAAGTTGGCCCCACCCATGGTGTTTGGAACAGCGCCGCCACGTCGGTCATGACGTGGGCGCTCTGGCCTGCGTTCATGTGGCGCCGGCTGGTCTGGAGAAAATCGATGTCCCGGGTTGCTGTTGTTACTGGCGGTACGCGCGGTATTGGCGCCGCTATTTCGAAGGCTCTTGCAGCGGACGGCTACAAGGTCGCCGCCGTATATGCCGGCAACGACGCGGCGGCCGAGGCGTTTCGCGCGGAGAGCGGCGTCAGCGTCTACAAGTGGGACGTGGGTGACGCTGAGGCCTGCGCCGAAGGACTGGCGCGCGTCGCCGCCGATCTCGGCCCGGTCGACATTCTCGTCAACAACGCCGGCATCACGCGCGACGGCATGTTCCATCGCATGAAGTTCGACCAGTGGCGCGAGGTGATGCGCACCAACCTGGATTCGATGTTCACGATGACCCGTCCGCTGATCGACGGCATGCGTGAGCGCGGCTTTGGCCGCATCATCAATATCTCGTCGATCAATGGTCAGAAGGGCCAGATGGGTCAGGCCAATTATTCGGCGGCGAAGGCTGGCGTCATCGGCTTCACCAAGGCGCTGGCGCAGGAAAACGCCGCCAAGGGCATCACGGTCAACTGCATCTGCCCGGGTTACATCGATACGGACATGGTGGCGGCGGTGCCGGAGGAAGCGCTGAAGAAGATCATCGCCACCATTCCGACCGGCCGACTCGGCAAGGCGGAGGAAGTGGGCGACCTGGTGGCGTTCCTGGCCTCCGACAAGGCCGCCTTCTTCACCGGCGCGGTGCACACGGTCAACGGCGGCCAGTACATCGGCAATGGCTGATGCAAAAACCCGGCGGGCATGGCTCGCCGGGTCTGTTCCTGTCCCGTCAGGCCTTGCCGGGGGGCGGGCCTTGCGGATTGTCGACGCGCCGGCGAACTGGCGCCGGCGTTGTGGTTGTCAGGATTGTCGGGGCGGTTTCCGGGGGGAGGCCGCCCCTTTTCATTGTTGCCCGCGCGCCGGTTGTTTCCGGCGCGCGGTTGTTGTTCAGCGCGCCAGGGCTTCCTGCAGGCCCGACAGGGTGAAGTCGACCGAGACGGTGGCGAGGAAGGTGGCGCCGCACCATGAGGAGCGGCCGCTGCCGGTGGCGAAGCCGCGCGGATCGCTGGTGTTCAGGAAGCAGTCCTGCTTGCTGAGGTTGGTGTCCGAATAGCGCAGGTCCACGGTCAGGTTCTTGTAGTTGTAGGACGCGCCGACATTCCAGGTGGTGTAGCTCTTCAGCTTGACCGCCCCATAGTTCCACGCGGTGCGGCCGAGATCATAATAGCCAAGCTCGCCCGAGAACGAGACCTTGCCCGGGAAGGCGCCGGCGGTCACCGATTCCGGAATCGTGTACTTCAGCGTGCCGTTGACATAGGTGGCCGGCGCGCCGGTTCCCAGCCAGTTCCAGGCGTAATAGACGCCTGCGCCGAGCGTGAAGTCGCCAATGTCGCCAGACACCGCCGCGTGAATTTCCTGGAAGTCCGTGTTCTTCGGCGACAGGATCGCAGGCGCCTCGAACGTCCCGAGATAGCCGGTGTATTCAACCGGCGAATAGGGATTGAACAGGCGGCGCTCCTTCGGATAGCCGTACACCATCCAGCCAATGTCGAAGTTGAGCGGACCGAGCTTCGGGCGGATGCCGACGGCGATGTCGGTCTCCGCCGCCGGGCGCGTCACCAGATCAACCTTGGAATAGAAGGCGTTCACATAGATCAGGTTGTCGAGGAACTGGGCTTCGACATAGGCCTGCGGCACGGGATTGCGGTTGGACTGGGAGATGCCGCGGAACATGTAGTTCGTGGTGAACTTGACGCCGAACGCCAGATCAAACGGCGTGGACTTGGCGGCGGGCGCGGCCGGGGCTGGCGCTGCCGGAGCCGGGGCGTCAGCGGCCAGCGCCGGAGCCGCAATGGCCATGGACAGAGCCGCTGCGGCTGAAAGTACGGAAAGCTGGCGCATGATGGTGCATCCCCTGAACGCATGCAAAAGAATCTTCCCGTGCAGCTTCAGGGGCGAACAGGCGCTGGCGCAACGTCAAGCTTGGTGCAGATTGCCCAACGGTTGTGCAATGGCGGCCTGCATGTAGTCATTTTTGAGTCATCATGGCGGAAAGACGCCTGGATGTGTCCAGATGGACACAATTCCAGATATGGCTGGCGCTGCCCCAAAGGCAACGCGCCAGCGCGGCAAGGCCGCGCAGGGAGGGCGCCAGCGCGTCGTGATGCTTGCCGGGAATCCGGGAGGTTTTGGGGATGCCGCTGCTGCGCCGCCAGGCGGGCGTGGCTCATGTCAGGCAATGGCGCGCCCGTCGCGACCGGACGGTGTCCAGACCCCTGCCAGCCCTTGCCAACTCCGGCCTGTGGCGCGGGGCGCGTCTGGCGTCAGCGGGCGATGATCAGGGCGTTGAAGGACACCTTGCTGGAGATGGACTTCATGCGCGCGTCGGCGGCGCGCCAGTTGTAGCGGCTGCGCCGTCCGCTCGCCACGCGAACGCCGCCCCTGCTGGCGACGCGCACGCTGGCGGGGTCGCCAAAGGTTGCTTTGGGGACCTCGCCGGTCACCTTGTAGCCATTGGCGGCGAGATGGGCGCGCACACGGATGCAATAGTCCACGGACCGATGCGAAAACCGGCTTTCGCCATGGCCCGCCCGGTATTTCATGACGGTGGTGCAGATATCGCCGCCGGAAAGGCGCCACGCCCGCGAGAGGTAGTTCACGCCGTAACGGATATTGGTTTCCGGGGTCGCCAGCTCGGTCAGGGTTCCGCCAAAGCCCAGCATGCGCGCCGTGGACGGCAACACCTGCATCAGGCCGATTTCGCCGACCCCGCCAATGGCGGCGGTGTTGTAATTGCTTTCCACGGTGGCGACGGCGTCGGCCAGCTCCGGCGGCATGCCGGCGGCGCGGGCCGCTTCCATCACCTGGTTTCGCAGCGCTTCGCGGCCGGAGCGCGGCTTCCTGCGCCCGGCGCTGGCGGGCGCGTCGTCAGGTTTCTGGCCCATTGAGGGAATGGGCGGCCCGTAGATGACGGCGGCGTCTTTTGGTCCGGCCTCGCCAGGTCCGGCCTCGCCAAGTCTGACGTCCTTTGGTCTGGCGTCGTTTGGTTCGGCGTTGTTTGATCCGGCGTCCGTGGCTGACGGGCTGGCGTGAACCGGCCCGCCCGCAAACGCCAGAGCACACAGGCCGGCAAAGGCGAGGCGGCGCCACATGGCGCCCTGGGACGCGGAGGAGGAGCGCGGGGCGGGGACCATGCCCGATGATGTGAGGTCGCCAGCGAGCGGTTTCCAGCCCGCCGCGCCGGCAATGGCCGCCGCGTCGTCGCAAGCTGGCGCCAGCCATGATGGCGCGGGGGGCGAAGCTGTCCACCCCCGCCGGAGAGACGCCATCAGATCGGTCAATGCTCCGGGGGGCGGCGTGTCCATGACCAAAGCCCGTTTGTGCGTTGCGCTCCGTGACCTCTGAACTGGTTCCGTAAAGGCTGACTCAGCCGCCCGAGGGCGATGGCGCCTCGGCCGCCTTCACCGGGTCGGCCGCCTGCGCGGGCTTGTCGCCGGAGAGGATGCCGCCAAGCGACAGGGCCTTGCTGAAGACGCCAGCGGACGGCGCTTCGGCGGCTGCATTCAGTGGCTGGGCGGCGGGCGCGGTTGCGGCAACGGCGGTGACGGAGCCGGTGGCCACCGGGTCTGCGGCGGCTGGCGTCGTCGCCGGGCGCGGGGTCATCGCAATGGCGGAGGACGCCGGGGCGCTATCCGGCATCTCGATTTCCTGCGGCGCGCTGGCCAGGGCGTCCGGGCGGCTGATGTTGCCGGCGAAGCGGGTCGGACGGCTGAATGACAGCACCGAGCCGCCTTCGCCGCGGAATGACGGATGCTGGCCGCCATCCTGGTAAACCAGCCGCACCGCCTTGGCTCCTGTGGAGACGAGCTCGGCGATCTTGTGGTCATCGTTGGCGCGCTTTTGCGCCAGCGCCTGGGCGATGGCCGGCTGCTCCGTCGCGCCGCAGCTCGCCGATTGCGAACCGAACACATAGCGCTTGTTGCACACGCCGACGGCCGGGATCTGCTTCGTCACCTCGAAGTAGTCCGAGCCTTCCTTCAGGTTGCGCCAGAAAGCGATATTCGGATCGTTGCGGTAGCGGGCCAGGTTCTGCGGCGTCATCCGGAACGGATAGGACTGGAACTGGAATGAGCGCTGGCCGCCAGCGAACGCCTCGCGGCCGATGGCGTAAATCTCGGCGATCTGTTCGTCGGTCATCGAGAAGCAGCCCGCCGATGAGCAGGCGCCATGCACCATCAGATAACGCCCGGTGCGGCCATAGGCCCGGTCATAGGCATTGGGGAAGCCGGTGTCGAACGACAGGTAGAAGCTGGAGTTCGGGTTCATTTGCGTGGGGGTGATCGTATAGAATCCCTCCGGCGCCTGGCGGTCGCCTTCGCGGATCTTTGGCCCCAGCTGGCCGGACCAGCGGCAGATCGGGTAGGTCTTCAGCAGCGCGTATTCGCCCTTGCTGTCACGCTTCCAGACCTCCAGCTCCGCTTCCTTCTTGTAGGAGCGGATCAGGATCGGCGCGGCCTGGCTCATGCCTTTTTCCTGCATGAGCGCAACGGTTTTTTGGGGAATCGGAGCCCGGGCCCGGGCGCTGCCCGGCCCGCCGCCGTCCTGGCACGCCGCCAGCGCCAGCGCTGCGGCTGCGAACAGGGTGGTGCGGATGACAAGCTTCAACATCTTCCCAGATCCACTCTCAAACGATGTCCAATCGGCCAGTCTGGCGGAATGTCCGATTGGAAATCTTCTGGCGCGCCGCGCCCCGCGGCTTGCAGGGGCAGGGAAAGCCGGCAGGGACTTCCGGCGGTTGTCCCAATCCGGTGTTTGTACCTCCAGGAACCTTACCAGCTCCTTACGCGGGGCTGCGCATAACGCATGTCCCGCGTCGCGACGCCCGGCAATCTGCCCCAGATCGGGACGCCGGCCCGGGCGCTTCTGCGGCGGACATACCCCGCGCCCATGCCCCCCACCAGCCGGATGAGACACTATCAGGCGCCTGTGGGCAATGACTTTTTCCCGCGCGCGGCCTGCGGCGGCTCCGGCGCTTACTTGCGGCCGATCGCCAGGAACTTGTCCTCGCGCGCCTTGCGGATGGCGGCCGGGGTCATGCCGGCGAACTCCTGCAAGGCCGCCGCGACGGCGTTGCCGGCCGAGCGGATCGCCGCCGCAGGGTCGCGGTGGGCTCCGCCGACGGGCTCCGGCACAATGCCGTCGATGATGCCGAATTTCAGCAGATCCTGGGCGGTGATCTTCATGTTGGTGGCGGCGTCCTGCGCCCGGGCGGCGTTGCGCCACAGGATCGAGGCCGAGGCTTCCGGAGAGGCCACCGTATAGATCGCGTGCTCCATCATCAGCACGCGATTGGCGGCGGCGATCGCCACCGCGCCGCCCGAACCGCCTTCACCCACCACCAGGGCCACATTGGCGACGCCAAGGCCAAGCGCTTCCTCGGTAGAGCGGGCGATGGCCTCAGCCTGGCCGCGCTCCTCCGCGCCGATGCCCGGATAGGCGCCGGCCGTATCAACGAAGGAGAGCACCGGCAGGCCGAAACGGTCCGCCATCTCCATCAGGCGCACCGCCTTGCGGTAGCCTTCGGGGCGGGCCATGCCGAAATTGTGGCGCAGGCGGGTTTCGGTGTTCCAGCCCTTTTCCTGGCCGAGCACGCACACGGGCTCGCCGCGGAAGCGGCCGAAGCCGGCAATGAGGGCCTCGTCCTCGCCAAAGGCGCGGTCGCCGGCCAGCGGGGTCATGTCGGTGATCAGGGCGTCGCAATAGTCGCGGAAATGCGGCCGGTTGGGGTGACGCGCCACCATGGTCTTCTGCCATGGGGTCAGCGCGGCGTAGAGATCCGACAGCGTTTTGCTGGCGCGGGCCTGGAGCCGGCTGATTTCCTCATCCAGCGCGACGTTGACGTCGCCTTCCGCCACGACGCGGAGCTCATCGATCTTGGCCTCGATCTCGGCGACTGGTTTTTCAAAATCGAGATAGCTTCGCATGGTTGAGACAGCCGCATCCATTCATCTGGCTTCCGCGTTGGCGCCAGGCCACGCGGAGCGGTGGAAACTCTCCGGTCCGCGCCTGCGCGATGGCAGGCGATCCGTAATCAGGCCAGGCCAGATCACGCACGCGGACGGGGCGACATAGCACGAACTGTCGTTCCCGTCCCATGCGAATGCACGCGCCGGATGCCTGGGTTCCCCGGCCTCCGGCCGTCACGCCAGGCCGCGCAGCATGGAAATGCGCCAAATGGGGCGGAATTCTGTTCCCGCGGGTAATCGTCGTCGCTAAAGATTTGCCGGTCAGAAACTATTCGCATGCGTAATGTGCGCGGATGCAATGTTGTCCGCGTCGGGGAAGTTCCAGAAGCCTTCAGGATGAACAAGCCGGATACCGCTTTTTCGCGTGCGGCGTCAGCACGACCAGCGCCCGCGCCCGGGGCTGCCCTGCATCCCGCCGCCTCGCGCCGCGCCGCGCCGCGCCAGGGGGCTGGCCGCATCGATGGGCTGCAGTATCTGCGCGCCCTGGCGGCGCTTGCGGTCGTGGTTTATCACGCCGCGCAGTATGCCTCGCTGGATCTGGGCGCGCCCACCGATCTCAGCAGAATTGCGGCGCCATGGGCCGTCACCGGCGTCGCCATTTTCTTCGCGCTCTCCGGTTTCCTGATGGCGCGCATCGCGCCCGGCGCCGCGCCGGGCCGGTTCCTGCTGCACCGGCTGGCGCGGATCTATCCGATTTTTCTGGCGATCATCGCGACCTACGTGGCGTTGTCGCCGCTGCTTGCAGGCCAGTGGCGCACGCCGCGCCTGCTCGCCATCACGCTGGTTCCTGTCGGGGAGGTTGGCTGGACCCTCGGCGGGGTGGAATGGACGCTGCTGTTCGAAACCTCGTTTTACGTCAGCGTTTTCCTCGTGATTGCCGCAGGCCTGACGCGATGGATCACGCCGGTCGCCATTCTCTGGCTGCTGGTGATCGCCGCGCGCATGCTGCTCGCGCCCCATGCCGATGTCAGTCAGGCGCCGACGCTCATCAGCCTGCCGGTTGCCAGCGCCAACATCGCTTTCGCCTGCGGTCTGCTGGTTCCGGCGCTGACGCGGCGCCTGCGCGTGCATCCGCTGTTCATGCTGACGCCGCTCATTCCCATCAGTTGCTGGAGCCTGCTGGGCGAGCCGGAGTTTCGCGCCGCCGCTGGCGCGGCGGCGGCGGTCATGGTCGCCGGCTGCCTTGCCCTGCCGGCCTGGAAGGGCTGGCTGAACGCCGTCGGCCTGCGCCTTGGCGACGCCAGCTACGCGCTTTATCTCATTCATATTCCGCTAATCATCGCCATCATGCGCTGGGCGCCGCCGGGCATGGACTGGCGGCTTGTGTGGGCGCTGTGCGTTGTGCTGTGCACCCTGGCGGCGTTGCCGTTCGGCTGGCTCGATCTGAAGCTCTACCGGCGTCTGCGCCAGCGCATTGAGGGGCTCGCCGAGGCGCAGGCCCTGCGGCTCGCCTGGGCTTACGTCGCGATTTTCTTCGCCCTTGGGGCCATGGGCGCTGTCATGGCCGCGATCGACCAGCGTCAGGGGGCCCGCGCCGCCACAGCCCTGGAGGCATTTTCCAACCATGGCGCCGTGACGGGCGATCCGTCTGCGGCGGCGATCAATGCGCGCCTCGCCGCCGCAGACCGGGCCTTCGTCTCGCCGCGCGGCGGGATCGACCAGAGCCAGCGCCTGCCGGACGGCAGGGTCGCCGTTCAGGGTTGGGCTATTGATCTGGCCGCGCCTGGCCACAGGGCGTGGATCGGCGTGTTCTGCGACGGGCGTCAGGTCGGCTGGGCCGAGCGCACCCGCCTGCGCCCGGCTGAAGCGATGCGGCTGGCGACGGAAGCCGGGCTGCCAGATCCGCGCAAGTTCATGAAGCTCCGCTTTGGCTTCGTGGTGGCAACCGAACCACATGCCTGCCCCGCAGGCGCCTTCCTGACGCTGGTGGCGGCAGACACGCGCGGACGCGCCCTGGCGTTGCCGCAGACCACGGCCCCGTAGGCTGGCTCAGGCGGGAGGCGCAGGTTTGCCCGGCCAGGCGCCGCTCCCGCCGGCCCGGTATTTTCCTGATCGCCCTGATCGCCCTGGCCGCAAGGCGCGCTAACGCAGCCGGGTGTCAGCCTCGCTGGAAAATGCCCGTGGGGCCAGCACCGGCTGGAAGCGCACGACCCGCTGCTGGCGCGTCACGGCTACGGGCCGGTGCAATTGCTTGCTGGCTTCCACCACGTGCACGCCGGCGAACGGCAGGCCGAGGCCGCCACAGACCTTCTCCCACCCCGCCGCCGAGCGCAGCATCAGGCGGTCGCGAAATGGCGGCATATACAGCGTGTCCAGCCAGTGCTCGGGCGAGAACAGCGCTTGCCGGAGCAGATTGCGCAACTGGGCGCGGCTCCAGGGCTGGCCGTGGCCGAAGGGCGTGCTGTCGCTGCGGGCCCAGGCGCCGCGCCGGTTCGGCGCCACCAGCATCAGCCGGCCGCCCGGGCTGAGCACCCGCCAGATCTCCGACAGCACGTCGGTTGGAGAATCTGCGTGCTCAAGGGCGTGGACCAGCAGCACCCGGTCATAGGCGGCGTCCGGCAGGGGCAACATGGCCGCGTCCACCAGAGCAGAGGCGCTGAGGCCGGTCGCCGGCCAGTTCACCACGCCCTGGGCCGCCGGCATGAAGGCCGCCACCCGCTCCGCGCCATTGCCCACCAGGGCGAGGTATGGCGTGGCGTAGCCAATGCCCAGCACCCGCAAGCCGCGCGCCGATGGCCACAGCGCCGCCGCCGCGCGGCCAATGATCTGGCAGGCGGCGCGGCCGGTCGCGGTGGCGTAGAAGGCCCGCAGGTCAACCACGTCTATCGGCATGTCGCCTCCATTCAAACCTGCGCTGGGGGTGGATTCAACATCCCCATGTGGTGATATCGCGCCATTTATGGGCGCGCGGGCGTTGACGGCGCGCGCCTTCGCGGTCACCTGTTAACCATACCGGAAGTTTGCCTGCTTTCGCAGGGCGCAACTGACAAGCGAGAGATCTGCATGCCAGCCGAATTCCACGTTTTCCCCTGCCTGTCCGATAATATCGGCGTTCTGATGCGCGACAAGGAGACGGGCGCCTGCGCTTCCATCGACGCGCCGGAAGCGGAGCCGATTCTCGCGGCGCTGGAACAGACCGGCTGGAAACTCACCGACATCCTGGTCACCCACAAGCATCCCGACCATGTCGCCGGCGTCGCCGAACTGAAGGAGCGCTTTGGCGCCCGCGTTGTCGCGCCGGTGCGCGAAGCGGAGTTCGTGCCCGAGGCCGACCTGTTCGTGAACCAGGGCGATACGGTGATGGTGGGTTCGCTGTCCGGAGCGGTGCTGTTCACGCCCGGGCACACCGCCGGGCATATTTCCTATTACTTTGCTGGCGCCCACGCCCTGTTCGCCGGCGACACGCTGTTTGCTCTTGGTTGCGGCCGCCTGCTGGAAGGCTCGCCGGAGGACATGTGGCGCTCGCTGCAGAAGCTCGTGGCGTTGCCTGACGACACGCAGTTGTTCTGTGGCCACGAGTACACGCTGTCGAACGCCCGTTTCGCCCTGGCGGTCGACCCGGACAACGCCGCGCTGAAACTGCGCGCCGCCGTGGTGGAGGGCCAGCGCGCCGATGGCCAGCTGACCGTGCCGTCGCTATTGCGCGATGAGAAGACCACCAACCCGTTCCTGCGCGCCGACCAGCCAGCGCTGGCCGCTTCGGTCGATCTCGACGGTTCTGATCCGGTCGCCGTGTTCGCCGCCCTGCGCGAGTGGAAGAACAATTTTTGACGCCAGCGGACGCGCCTTGCCGGCGCGTCCGCTGCCCGCGCGCCTTTTTGTTATCGCGCCGCCTGTTGTCGCGCTCGTCGCCATGACGGGCGCCTGCGCTGCAAACATGCGCGGTGGTCTGCCGTCTCCGCTGGCTGGCCGCGCCGGTTTCAGTCGCCGAAGCTGAGCATGGCCATCCGGCCGGTCAGCACCACCACGCCGGCGTCCTCATCGACGATCTGGCCTTCGAGCCGCACGACATGCCCCCGGCTTTTCGGTTCGATCGCGGTCACCTCCCATTCAAGGCGCAGCCGGTGATTGGCCAGGCAAGGCGCCTTGAACTGCACGGCGTAGTCCACCCCCACATAGCCGCGCGCCAGATCCGGCTGCTCCCGCGTTGCTGGCCAGCCCTGGCTCACCGCGCCGGCCAGCAGGGCCGAGGTGTGGGCGCCGCTGGCGAACAGGCCGCCGAAGCGGGTGCGGGCGGCGAACTCCTCGTCATGATGCACCGGATTAAAATCGCCCACGAGGGTGGCGCCAGCGCGGATGGCGTCGACGTCCAGCGTCAGCCAGCTCTGCGTGCGCGCACCCACCTGAAACATAACCATTCCTGCCTCCCGCCGTTTCCAATTCTTGCGTTTCTGGTTTTGGAGCGCTTTCCGGTCTGCCGGTAACGGCTGATCCATCAAAATTCGCTCAAACAAGGAGAATTCTGGCCGCTTGCGATCCGGGTTGAGCGGAAACGGCTGCAAGGCGCGGGCTGGGGCCGGGCGCGCTCATGGAAAAGGCGGCCCGTTTGCCGGGCCGCCTCGCATCGGTTCATCCGCGGTTCGCCTCAGGAGAGCTGGCCGTGGCAGTGCTTGTACTTCTTGCCGGAGCCGCAGGGGCAGGGGTCGTTGCGGCCAACGCGGCCCCAGGTGGCGGGGTCGTTGGGGTCGCGGGCGCCGCCGCTCTCCTGGGCCGGCTGGACCGGCTGGGGCAGGTAGCCGGCGGTGATGAAGTCCTGGCTGACGTTGAAATCATCCTGGCCGGTGAGCGGGTCGAGATGATGCCCTTCCATCGGCGGCAGCGACGGTTCCGGCGGCGCCTCGAACATCACTTCCACGCGCATCAGCTGGGCGGTGACCTGCTCGCGCAGGCTGACGATCAGCTGGTCAAACAGCTGGAAGGCTTCCGCCTTGTATTCGTTGAGCGGATCGCGCTGGGCGAGGCCGCGCCAGCCGATGACCTGACGCAGGTGATCGAGGGTCACCAGGTGCTCGCGCCACAGGTGGTCGAGCGACTGCAACAGCACCTGCTTCTCGATGTAGGTCATCAACTCGGGCGAGTTCTTCTCGATCCGCGCCGCATAGGCCTCGTCCGCGGCCTTGTGCAGGCGCTCGCGGATTTCCTCGTCGGCGATGCCCTCTTCCTTCGCCCAGTCCTCGACCGGCAGGTCGAGATTGAGCCAGCGCTCCACGCCTTCCTTCAGGCCGGCGACGTTCCACTGCTCCGGATAGGCATCGGCCGGAATGTTGCTGGCGACCACGTCCTCAACCGTCGATTCGCGCATTTCGTCGATGGTTTCGCGGACGCTTTCGGCGCCCATGAAATCGCGGCGCTGCTCGAACACGACCTTGCGCTGGTCGTTCATGACGTTGTCGTATTTGAGAATGTTCTTGCGCGTGTCGTAGTTGCGCGCTTCCACCTTGCCCTGGGCCTTGGCGATGGCCTTGTTGATCCAGGGGTGGAAGATGGCCTCGCCGTCCTTCAGGCCAAGGCGCTGCAGCATGCCGTCCATGCGGTCAGAGCCGAAAATGCGCATCAGCTCGTCCTGCAGCGACAGGAAGAAGCGCGACAGGCCCGGGTCGCCCTGACGGCCCGAGCGGCCGCGCAGCTGGTTGTCGATGCGGCGGCTTTCGTGGCGCTCGGTGCCGAGCACGTAAAGGCCGCCGGCGGCCAGCGCCTTCTGCTTCAGCTGGGCGACTTCCGCGCGGATTTCGTCCTCACGGGCGGTCCGCGCCGGGCCTTCCTCCATGTCGCCCAGCTCATAGGCGATGCGCATGTCGGCGTTGCCGCCGAGCTGGATGTCGGTGCCGCGACCGGCCATGTTGGTGGCGAGGGTGATGGCGCCCGGCACGCCCGCCTGGGCGACGATGAACGCCTCCTGCTCGTGGAAGCGGGCGTTCAGCACCGCGAACTGCTTCGACGGCTTGCCGGCGCGGGCGCCTTCGAACAGCGGATCCAGCACGCGCGGATTGCTGAAATCCATCATGCGCAGGCCCTGCTCCTCAAGGAAGGCGGCCAGCAGCTCGGACTTCTCGATGGAGGTGGTGCCCACCAGGACCGGCTGGCCGCGCTCCTGCGCCTCGGCGATCTCGGCGGCGATGGCCTGGAATTTCTCGCGCTCGGTGCGGTAGACGGCGTCGTCCTCGTCAACGCGCTGCACCGGCAGGTTGGTGGGGATCTCCACAACCAGCAGGTTATAGATGTCGAGAAACTCGTCGGCCTCGGTGCCGGCGGTGCCGGTCATGCCCGAGAGCTTCTTGTACAGGCGGAAATAGTTCTGGAAGGTGATCGAGGCCAGCGTCTGGTTCTCGGGCTGCACCTGCACGCCTTCGCGGGCTTCCAGCGCCTGGTGCAGTCCTTCAGAATAACGCCGTCCCTGCATCATGCGGCCGGTGAACTCGTCGATGATGACGACTTCGCCGTCCTTGACGATGTAATCCTTGTCGCGGGTGAACAGGGTGTGGGCGCGCAGGGCCTGGTTCACATGATGCACCAGGGTGGCGTTGGCGGCGTCATAGAGGCTGCCTTCCTGCATCAGGCCGGCTTCGCGCAGCAATTCCTCGATGCGCTCGTTGCCCTCTTCGGTCAGCGATACGGAGCGCTGCTTTTCGTCCAGGTCGTAGTGCTCTTTGGTCAGATGCGGGATCAGCCTGTCGATCTGGTTGTACAGATCGGAGCGGTCTTCCAGCGGGCCTGAAATGATCAACGGCGTGCGGGCTTCGTCGATCAGGATCGAGTCGACCTCGTCGACCACCGCGAAGGCATGCCCGCGCTGCGTCATCTGCGCGATGTCATACTTCATGTTGTCGCGCAGGTAGTCGAAGCCGAATTCGTTGTTGGTGCCGTAGGTGATGTCGCAGGCATAGGCGGCGCGGCGCTCATCGTCGTCCAGTCCATGGACAATGACGCCGACGCTGAGGCCAAGGAAATTGTACAGCCGGCCCATCCAGGCGGAGTCGCGGCTGGCGAGGTAATCGTTGACGGTGACGTTGTGGACGCCGTCGCCGGGCAGGGCGTTGAGATAGGTGGCGAGCGTCGCCACAAGGGTCTTGCCCTCGCCGGTCTTCATCTCGGCGATGGACCCATCGTGCAGCACCATGCCGCCAACCAGCTGCACGTCGAAGTGGCGCTGGCCAAGCACGCGCTTGCCGGCTTCCCGCACCACGGCGAAGGCTTCTTCCAGCAGGTCGTCCAGGGTCTCGCCGGCGGCCAGACGGGCGCGGAAATCGTCAGTCTTCTGGCGGAGCTGGTCGTCCGTCAGCTTCACCATCTCGGGCTCGAGCGCGTTGATGCGCTTGACCCGGGCCTGATAACCCTTGACCCGACGGTCGTTGACCGAACCAAACAGTTTCTTCGCGAGTGCGCCGAACATCGAAGACCTTTCGGACTGGCGGACCGCCACAGAGAGGCGTGCGCCGCCCTGTAAATCAGGGCGTCGCGAACAAGTCCACCGGAAACGTCCGCCGGCGGCCATGCGGCGCCGGCGTCCTGAAACATATCAATCCGCCCTCCGGGTGGGGGGCGGCCCGGATTGCGTCACACAGTAATGGTCGCAATCCAGAACTGGCGCATGTCCCGGAAATGGCGCCATCTGCCGATGGCATGCGCCTCAAGTCATTGCGCGCGCTTCATTATCTGAGGGCGCTGCGTTCGCCGGACAACAACCGGCGATCGCACCCGAAGCGCGGCGTTCGCCGCAGATGGCGCATGCTTTTCAAGCGCCCACATAAGTATTGCGCCGCCAGTATTCAACCGGCGGCGCAATGCCTTGTGGAGCAGGCTACCTATAGCAGGTTCGGGCTTTTCCGGCAAAACCCGCGGCCCGCGACCTGCAAGACCTGGACGCCCTGTCAGGAAGCCCATGTGCCGGATGCGCCGGCTTCCCGCGTCAGTCCACCGGCTTCAGCCCGGCCTCGATCTCCGCCCGGCGCGGCTCGAGGAACGGTGGCAGCGAAACGCTTTCACCCAGGGTTTCCAGGGGTTCGTCCACCGCGAAACCGGGTCCGTCCGTGGCGATCTCGAACAGGATGCCATTGGGCTCGCGGAAGTAGAGGCTCTGGAAGTAGTAGCGCTCGACCTCGCCGCTGTTGGGAATGCGCAGATCCTTCAGCCGCGCCGCCCAGGCGTGATACTGCTCCGGGTCCGGCGTGCGGAAGGCGACGTGATGCACGGCGCCCGCGCCCTGCCGCGCCCGGGGCTGGCCAGAGGCGTCGACCACATGCACCTCGGCGCCGGCGCCGCCTTCGCCCATGGTCCAGACCCGCACCGCGCCGTTGACGGCGTCGGCGTAATCGCGGGCGAAGCGCATGTTCATCACCCGCTCCAGCACCATCTCCAGCATGGCGACGTCGCGCACCGCCAGGGTGATGGGGCCGAGGCCGCGAATCTGCCGCTCTGCCGGCACGGAGCTGCGGTCCCAGACGTGGGCCTCTCCTTCACCGCCGTCATCAATGAGCGCCAGACGCTGCCCCTCCGCGTCCTGGAAGTCGAGCGTCAGGCGGCCGTCGCGGGTGATGATCTCGCCATGGCTGACGCCGAGATCAGCGAACCGCTGCTTCCACCAGGCCAGGGTATCGGCGCCGGCGACGCGCAGGCCCGTGCGGATGACGCTGTCGGCGCCGCGCTGTTCAGGCGCGGCCGGCCAGTCGAAAAAGGTGAGATCGGTGCCTGGCGCGGCTTCGCCGTCGGCGTAAAACAGGTGCCAGGCGCTGACGTCGTCCTGGTTCACCGTGCGCTTGACGAGGCGCATGCCCAGCGTGCGGGTGTAGAAATGATGGTTGTCGCGCGCCTTTGCGGTGATGGCGGTGACGTGGTGGATGCCAGTGAGCTGCATGGCGCCCTCCTTCTCCGGCGCGGCCGGCTGTGGTGATTGCGTGGCCACAAGCTGATGTGTCCCGCCGCGCAAATCCAGATACACCGTCGCATGCGCTGAATTGCAAATTTGCAATCAAGGCGGATGGAGCCCTGGCCCCGCCGCCATCACGGCTCCAGCTCCGTGTCCCAATAGAGATAGTCCAGCCAGCTTTCGTGCAAATAGTTGGGCGGGAAGTTGCGGCCAGCCTCGTGCAGGTCGAAGACGCCCGGCCGCGCCGGCGCCCGGGCCGGAATCATGCCGATGTCCCTGGGCATGTGGTCGGCCTTGCGCAGGTTGCACGGGGCGCAGGCGGTGACGACATTGTCCCAGGTGGTCTGGCCGCCGCGCGAGCGCGGGATCAGGTGATCGAAGGTCAGGTCCGAGCGCGCGCCGCAATACTGGCAGGTGAAGCGGTCGCGCAGGAACACGTTGAAGCGGGTGAACGCCGGCTCGCGGCTTGGCCGCACATAGCTTTTCAGCGACACCACGGAGGGCAGCTGCATCTCGAAGCCCGGGCTGCGGGCGACGACGTCATAGGTCGAGATGATGTTGACCCGGTCGAGAAACACTGCCCGGATGGCGTCCTGCCACGACCACAGCGACAGGGGATAGTAGCTGAGCGGCTTGAAGTCCGCGTTCAACACCAGCGCCGGGCAGTTCTCCGGGCTGCGGCCTGGGTTGGCGCGAAACGGTGTCCGGACTCGCATGTGAAATGTCACTGACGCGATCTCCCGCAGGAGAGCAGGCGCCAGTCGGCATCAGGCTCCGGGTGGCGACCCGTTCTCGGTCCAGACGGGCCCTGACCGTCACGTCGTCGCCGCGCCCGCCATCGCCAGCAGGCGCTGTTCCGCCGTCACGATGACCGGCATGCGGGTGCGGAGCCGTTAACAGGAAAACGCGTCAACAGCCCGAGGGCCACATCAACCGGCCGCGCGCTCCGCCCGACGTGGAGCGCCTGGGAGCCTGCGTCCGGCTGCTGTCCCAAAAACGCGGGACGCCAGCCAGCGACAGGTGATTCCCTCGACCCTTCGCTGCAGGATGACGCTGTTCCACGACAATCGCATGATGCCGGATGCGGGCGGCGCGCCGGCGTGCGGGGCGCGGAGCAGCAGACTTGCGAATCCACACCAGTTCGCGCCAGACGGGCGCGGCAACCCATGGCGGACCGCAAGGCCGGGCGTAGCCTACACGCGGCGACGGCGGTTTGTGAAGCGTTGCAGCGTCACGATGACAAAAGCCCCCGCGAGGGCGGGGGCCGGGCATCAGGCTGGCAACATTGCGCTGGTAGATCGCGCTGGTGGACTCAGCGCGTCGGCAGCGGCTTTTCGCCACGATAGTCATAGAAGCCGCGCTGGGTTTTGCGGCCCAGCCAGCCGGCCTCGACATATTTCACCAGCAGCGGGCAGGGGCGGTATTTCGAATCGGCCAGGCCCTCGTGCAGCACCTGCATCACCGAGAGGCAGACATCGAGGCCGATGAAATCGGCGAGTTGCAGCGGGCCCATCGGATGGTTGGCGCCCAGCCGCATGGCGGTGTCGATCGAATCGACCGAGCCGACGCCCTCGTACAGCGTGTAGATCGCCTCGTTCACCATCGGCAACAGGATGCGGTTGACGATGAAGGCCGGGAAATCCTCGGCGATGGTGATGGTCTTGTTGAGGGCGCGGATAAAATCCTTGGCCTGCTCAAAGGTCGTGTCTTCGGTGGCGATGCCGCGGATCAGCTCGACCAGCTGCATCATCGGCACCGGGTTCATGAAGTGCATGCCGATGAAGCGCTCGGGCCGGTCGGTGGAGGCGGCGAGGCGGGTGATCGAAATCGACGACGTGTTGGAGGCAAGCAGGGCGTCGGGACGCAGCACCGGGCAAACGTCGCTGAAAATCTTGCGCTTGGTTTCCTCGTGTTCCGTCGCCGCCTCAATGACCAGGTCGCATTCCGACAGGTCGCTGAAGGTGAGCGCCGGGGTGATGCGGGCGATCGAGGCCTGGCGATCAGCCTCATCAAGCTGGCCGCGCGCCACCTGACGGGCGAGGTTGCCATTGATGGTGGCGAGGGCCGAATTGAGCCGCTCCTCGCTCAGATCATTCAGCCGGACGTCGAAACCGGAGGCCGCGCATACATGGGCGATGCCGTTGCCCATCTGACCCGCGCCAATGATGCCAACTTTCCTGATTGCGATCGCCATGTCTTTGCCACCTGAGAGTGAATCGTGCGTGCGGCCGCGAGGGCGCCGTTGAGCGTTTCTCTGGTCCGGTGGACGCCACCTCGCGCGAAGAAACTGCGTCAATGCAAAAAGATAGAGCAGAAATCCGGTTCAGCCTGACGGACCCTGCCCTGGCGGCCCGGCGCGCCGCAGTCGCCAGAACCCGGCGCGTACTTTAGCGATGTTGCCCTGCTTTGGACAGGGTCTAACCGTTGCCCTGCAATGGCGGCGCGCGGCGGGGGGCAGGATGCGCCCCGAAGATCCGATTATGCATGATAAATGCTGTGATATCAACGTGTTGCAGTAATTGCGGTCTGCGTCGGCCCAGAGAGCAGGGCGCTGGCGCGGCGGGCGTCGCCGCCGGATGCCCCAGGCAAATTGTCGCAATGCCTTGATGCAACAATCCGGGCGGCTCCAGCGGCGATCCGCCGGCTGGAACCTTTTCTTTTGGACGGAATCTGGTCGGCCCGGCGATTCCAGCTGATCGGAAAGCGCTCTGGTCGGCCATGAAAAAGGGCGGCGCATCGCTGCGCCGCCCCAGGAATTCATGCGCGCAAACCCGGCGGGCCTGTTCGCCGGCTTACTTGCCGAGCGCCGCCTGCAGTTCCGGCAGCAGGGTGAACAGGTCGCCGACGAGGCCGTAATCCGCCACCTGGAAGATCGGGGCTTCTTCGTCCTTGTTGATGGCGACGATCACGCGGCTGTCCTTCATGCCAGCGAGATGCTGGATGGCGCCCGAGATGCCAACGGCGATGTAGAGCTGCGGGGCGACGACCTTGCCGGTCTGTCCGACCTGCAGGTCGTTCGGCGCGTAGCCGGCGTCGACAGCGGCGCGCGAGGCGCCCATGGCGGCGCCGAGCGCGTCAGCGACCGGCTCGATGTACTTGGTGAAGTTCTCGGCCGAACCGAGCGCGCGACCACCGGAGACGATGATCTTGGCCGAGGCCAGCTCCGGACGGTCGGACTTCGACAGCTCTTCGCCCTTGAACGACGACACGGCCGGATCAGCGGCGGCGGCGACGTTTTCGATGGCGGCCGAACCACCCTCGCCACCGCTCTGGAAGGCGGCGGTGCGGACGGTGATGACCTTCTTGCCGTCGGTCGACTGCACGGTCTGGATGGCGTTGCCGGCGTAGATCGGACGCTCGAAGGTGTCGGCGGAGATGACCTTGGTCACTTCCGAAATCTGCATGACGTCGAGCTGGGCGGCGACGCGCGGCAGGATGTTCTTGCCGTTGGCGGTGGCCGGAGCGACGATCGCGTCATAGGCGCCAGCCAGCGACACCACCAGCGCGGCGACCGGCTCGGCCAGGGCGTTGGCGTAAGCGGCGTTGTCGGCCACCAGCACCTTGTCGACGCCAGCCAGCTTTGCGGCCTGCTCGGCCACGGCGCGGGCGCCCGAACCGGCGACCAGCACATGCACCGGGCCGCCGAGGCCCTTCGCGGCGGCCACGGCCTTGGCGGTGGCGTCGTTGAGGGCGGAGTTGTTGTGTTCAGCCAGAAGCAGGGTGGTCATATCAGAGAACTCCAGCTTCGTTCTTGAGTTTCGACACGAGTTCCTCAACCGAGGCGACCTTGACGCCAGCCGAACGCTTCGGCGGCTCGACGGTCGAGAGAACCTTCAGGCGCGGAGCCACGTCGACGCCGAGCGTCTCCGGAGAGGTTTCGTCCAGCGGCTTCTTCTTCGCCTTCATGATGTTCGGCAGCGACGCGTAGCGCGGCTCGTTCAGACGCAGGTCGGTCGTCACGATGGCCGGCAGCTTCAGCTCAACGGTCTGCAGGCCGCCGTCGATCTCGCGGGTGACCGAGAGCTGTTCGCCAGCGACTTCGATCTTCGAGGCGAAGGTGCCCTGGGCCCAGCCGAGCAAAGCGGCGAGCATCTGGCCGGTCTGGTTGCTGTCGTCGTCGATGGCCTGCTTGCCGAGGATGACGAGGCCCGGGTTTTCGGTCTCGATCACCTTCTTCAGCAGCTTGGCGACGCCGAGCGGCTCGACGTTGGCGTCGGTCTTCACCAGAACGCCGCGGTCAGCGCCCATGGCGAGCGCGGTGCGGATGGTCTCGCTGGCCTGCTGGGGGCCGATGGAGACAACGACGATCTCGGTGGCGACGCCCTTTTCCTTCAGGCGGATCGCCTCTTCGACGGCGATCTCGTCGAAGGGGTTCATCGACATCTTGACGTTGGCGAGTTCCACGCCGGAGCCGTCCTGTTTGACGCGGATCTTGACGTTGTAGTCGACGACCCGCTTGACGGGCACGAGAATCTTCATACCGGCTTCCCTTCAAGCACGAACGGGGCAGGAGAGCGGCCAGTCCCCGCGCGTGCGCGCATTCCCGACAGTCGTCTCCCGATGGGGGCGGAACCTGGCGGCGCCGCCGTCTGTTGTCAACGTATCCATGCAGCCCTTTTCGCGCGCCTTTCGACGCTCCTGGCCGCATTGCCTGCCGGAACAGGCGCTCAGGCGCGAAGCCTGGAAACGCTCCAGATTGCCATGTCCGCTCCGAAGCGTCGGCGCCACACCAGTTTCACCGGCTTTTTCGGGCGCGCCGCAGGTCCGCCGGACGCGCAGCGCCGCCTTCCGGCGCCGGTTTCGGCAAATGGTCGAATGTCAGCGGTTTTGGCCTGGAGTCCAGAGCACGTCGGCCGCGCCCCGGTCATTGAGCCAGCGGGCGGCGACGAAAAAGAAGTCCGACAGACGGTTGAGATATTTGATGGCCGCCGGCGAGACGATCTCGTCCTCGCGGGCGTCGAGGGCCACAACCAGACGTTCGGCGCGGCGGCAAACCGTGCGCGACACGTGCAGGGCGGCGGCGGCGGGTGAGCCGCCAGGCAGGACGAAAGAACGCAGGGGCGACAGGTCGGCGTTCAACTGGTCGATCTCGTTCTCCAGCCGCGTCACCTGGGAATCGGCGATGCGCAGCGGCTCGTATTTCATAGGCTTGCCGGTTTCCGGCGTGGCCAGATCGGCGCCCAGGTCGAACAGATCGTTCTGGATGCGGGCCAGCATGGCGTCGACCGGCCCCTCCAGCGTTGCGGTCGAAAGCCGCGCCACGCCGACGGTGGCGTTGGTTTCGTCCACCGTGCCATAGGCCTCGATGCGCAGGTCATGCTTGGGACGGCGCTCGCCGGTGACCAGGCCGGTGGAGCCCTTGTCGCCGGTGCGGGTGTAGATGCGGTTCAGCGCGACCATGATCGTCCTGTCCAGTTTGATCCGGTTGGGGGCGACCATGTCCGGCCGCCAGGATGCGAAGAGACGAAACGGCGCCCACCTTGCAGGAGGTCGCCAGCCCGTCGGTTCAGAGCGCCCGCCACCACAGCACGCCCATGGCGATGAGGATGGCGACGAACTGCAGCAGCACGCGCATGCGCATCAGTTTCTGGGACCGCTCCGGGCTGCCGCCGCGCATCATGTTATAGAGGCCCATGGCCAGCACCAGCGCGACCGCCGCCACGGCGACGCCGACCAGCCAGTTTGACGCGTCCATTCCTCTTCTCCCGCCTGACATCAGGCAAAACCCTGTCGCACCGACATGGAGTTTCGCCTGGTAATTGACCTTGCCGCTATTCCGGCGCCGGATCGCGCTCCAGATCGCCTGCCATCACGCCTGTGATGACGCGCCGTTCTGGCCAGCCCGTTTTGACCGATGTTCGCCTTGTCTGGGCGCCCGTCCTGGCTGGCCCCCGTTCTGGCTGGCCCCGTCCGCCGCCGTATTAGCGGGGACCGAGCAATCTCTCCAGATAGTCCAGCTCTTCCCGTGAGCGTTCGCTGTCGCCGAGCCGCCGCCGCAGTTCGTCGAGAATGCGCCGCGCCCGGGCGCCGGCGGCTTCGCCTGGCTCGCCGCTCTCCATCTGCCCGGCGCCGCGATCCTGGCCGCGTAGCGGGCGCCCCAGCGGGTCCGTTTCCGCCGCGCCGCCATTGGCGCCGCGCGCGCCCGGCTGCGCGCCGTCGCTGTCTTCGCCCTGTCCGCGTCCCTTGCCGTCCGCCTCCGCCATCTGCCGGGCCAGGTCCTGGGCGCCGCGGCGCATCTGGTCCAGGGCGCGGCCCTGGGAATCAACCGCTTCGCCGGGGCTCTCGCGCTCCAGCGCCTCGCCGGCGCCGCGCATTTCACGATCGGCGTCGCCAAAGCCCTTGCCGGTTTCCGCGCCATCGCGCTTCAGCTGCTGCTGAAGCTCATCAAGCTTGCGGCGCAGGGCCTCCTGGCGCTGGCGCAGGTCGCCGGGGCTGGCGTTGGCATCGGCATTGGGCCTGGCGCCCGGCTGCGCGCCGCGACCCGCGCCATTCTGGCCCTGTTGGCCCTGATTTGGGCGCTCGCCCCGTCCCGTTCCATCGCGTCCGCCCGGCTGGCCCTGGCGCCCGTCTTCACCGGGGCCGTCCTGTCCCTCGCCGTCCTGTCCCTCGCCGTCTTGCTCCTGCTGGCCCTGGCGGAAGGTTTCGTCACGCAGCGCCTGCTGTTCGCGCATCAATTCATCGAGATCGCCAAGCGCCTTGCCGAGCCGGCGTCCGGCTTCGCCCTGGGCGCCCTGATCGCCGCCCTGCTGCCCCCCCTGGCCGCCGCCCTGGGATGGGCTGGCGGTGCGCAAGTTCTCCATGAGTTGCCGCAGACGGTCGAGCAGGCGCGCGGCTTCCTCCCGCTGTCCCAGGCGGGTCAGTTCCTCGATCCGGTCGAGCAGCTTCTGCAGGTCGTCCTGGGTGATGGTCTGGGCGTTGGGGTCGCCTTGCTGCTGCGGCCGCGACCGCGCCTGCCGGCCCATCTCGGCCACATAGCGGTCCATGGCCCGGCGTAATTCCTGCGACAGGCGGCGGATCTCGTCCTCGCCGGCGCCGCGCTCGATGGCGTCGCGCAGCGCCTGCTGGGCCTGGCGGAGCTGCTTCTCCGCGTCCGACAGGTCGCCATCCTCGATCACCAGCGCCAGCTGCCAGAGCTGTTCGGCCACATCGATCAGGGCCGGGTCGCCATCGGCGTGGCGCAGCTGCTCCGCCACCTGGCGCAGGCCGAGATAGATGCCCGATCGCGGCGTGAACAGCTCCGGCGCGATCAGCAGCGCGTCCAGCGCCGTCTGCACGCGCTTGCGGACATCGGGGGTGAGAATCAGGTCGCGCCGCTGCTCGACCAGCGCGCGCGCCAGCGGATCGGCGAAGGTGCGCTCCGGCAGGGTGAGCGTCACCGTCTCGCTGCGCCCCTCCTGGCCTGCGTCGTCCTTCACCACCAGGGTCAGGGACACACTGGCGCCGGCCCAGGGGTGAGAGGCCAGCTCCGCCACCGTGCGCAATTCCGCGCCATCGCCCGGGTTGGCCGGCAGGTTGAGGGGGATGTCCGGCGGCGCCGCCAGACTGCGGCCTTCGCCGCCGCCGGCGCGCTTCACCTCGGCGTGGCCGGAGGCGAGGCCGTAATCGTCCGTCGCCGTATAGGTGAGGGTGAGCGAGCCGCGGGCGCCGCCGGCGGGTATGCCCTTGAGCGCCACCTTCGGCGGCTGGTCCGGAATGGCCTGGAAGCGGACCACATGCGCGCCGCCGCCGGCGCGAATGGCGGCTTCGCCGTCGCCGGTGATCCTGTAGCGCACGCGCTGCAGCCCGGCCGGCGGCGCATCGCCCGCGTCGCTGGCCACTGGCGCGAGGCCGGAGCCGGCGTTGACCGTGAGACCGTCGCCGCCCGCGGCCTGCACCACAAGAATGCTGTTGACGGGAACCCGCACCGGCCCGGCTTGCGGGGCGTCGGAAGCCAGATCGAGCATGACCGGCGGGCGGCGGGTGTAACGCGGCGGGTCGATCCAGCCGTCGAGCCGGCGCGCGTTCTCCGCCGCCAGGTCGAGGCTCCAGTTCCAGGCGAAGCCGGAGGCCAGGCGTCCGCGCCAGTCCGGCCCGGCGACAAAGGCGGCGGTGACCAGGGCGAGCACCGGAATGGCGCGCAGGGCCCGCCGGTCATGGTCTGCCATGCGCACCGTCGGGGTAGGCAGGCGCAAGGCGGCCAGCCGCCGCTCCAGCATGGCCTGGTGGCGACGCCACAACGCCTGGGACGTGGGATCGGCGAGGCCCGTGGCCTGGGAGTCGGCATAGGCCGAGGCGATGCGGGCGGACGCCAGGCTCGCGCCGGATGCATCGCGCGCCGACCGGTCGAGGCGCGCCAGGGCTTCGTCACGCCCGGGCCAGCGCAGGCGGGTCAGCGGCCACAGGGCCGCGACGGCGGCGATGGCAAAGCCAGAGCGCAGGACATGGGCGAGGGCCGGCGGCGCGGCCGTCCACAGGCCGGCGAGAGTGGCGGCGAGATACAGCAGGACGACGCCGGCAAGCGGCCACAACGCCGGCCACAGCCGCTCCCAGAACAGCGCCGCCTGGGCGAGGCGCGTCAGGCGCTTCAGCCGCAGGTCGCTGCGTCTGGACGTGGCTGTCGCGCCGGGCGCGTCAGCGCGCGGCCCGGATGGCGGCGTTGCTGTCATCCATGTCTCCGCGCGACGGCTGGCGTCGCGCTCTGTCTGGTCCGGATCAGAACCCCACTGTCGGCGATGAACAGGGCGGGGCCATGACCGCTGGCGGCAGCGCAACAATCGGCGACGGAAGCGATTGTTGCAATGTCCGCATCATGCGCGCCCGCCCGGATTATTCCAGCCAGGCCGGCAGGCGATCCATGGCGATGATCTCGTCGACGGTGACGCGCGGCCGCACCACGGCCCAGGCGTCGCCCTTCGCCAGCACCTCGGGCACCAGCGGCCGGGTGTTGTAGGTGGAGGACTGCACCGCGCCATAGGCGCCGGCGGTCATCACCGCCAGCAGGTCGCCGGCCTTCAGCTGCGGCAGCGACCGGGCCAGGGCGAGGTAGTCGCCGGTTTCGCACACCGGGCCGACAATATCCGCCACCATGTGCGGCGCATCCGCCGGGCTCGCGACCACCGGAACGATGTCGTGATACGCCTCGTACAGGGTCGGGCGGATCAGGTCGTTCATCGCCGCGTCAACGATGACGAAGGTCTTGCCCTCGCCATGCTTGACGTAGAGCACCTCGGTCACCAGCACGCCGGCGTTGCCGACGATGAGGCGGCCCGGCTCGAACACCAGGGTGAGGCCGAGATCGCGCGTTTCCTCGCGGATGATGCGGGCGTATTCGGAGGGCAGGGGCGGCGGTTCGTTGTCGGTGCGGTAGGGAACGCCGAGACCGCCGCCGAGATCGACATGATGCAGCTGGTGGCCGTCGGCCAGCAGGTCGCGGGCAAGGCCGGCGATCAGCTTCGCGGCGTTGGCGAAGGGGGTGAGATCGGTGATCTGGCTGCCGATGTGCATGTCGACGCCGCGGATCGTCACGCCAGGCAGCCCGGCGGCGCGGGCATAAACCGCGCGCGCCAGCGAAATCGGAATGCCGAACTTGTTGTCGAACTTGCCGGTGGAAATCTTGGCGTGGGTCTTCGCGTCCACGTCCGGATTGACGCGGATCGACACCGGCGCCTTGCGGCCCATGCTCACCGCGACTTCAGACAGGGTCTGCAGCTCCGGCTCGGACTCGACGTTAAAGCAGAGGATGCCGGCTTCCAGCGCCATGGCCATTTCAGCCCGGGTCTTGCCGACGCCGGAAAAGACAATGCGCTCGCCTGGAATGCCCGCCGCCAGGGCGCGCCGCAGCTCGCCGCCGGAGACAATGTCGACGCCGGCGCCAAGACGCGCCAGGGTCTTCAGCACCGCCTGGTTGGAATTGGCCTTGACCGCGTAGCAGACCAGCGCCGGCCCGTCGCTGAACGCCTCGGCGAAAACGCGATAGTGCCGCTCGATGGTGGCGGAGGCGTAGCAGTAGAACGGCGTGCCGACATCCTGGGCCACATGGCGGAGATCGACGTCCTCGGCGTGCAGCACGCCATCGCGATATTCAAAGTGACGCATGACAGGTCCAGACGGTGACAGGTTCCAGGCGGCGCGGATTGCTGGCGACGCGAATTTCTGGCGGCATCAGATCCGCGACGTCAGATCATGGCCGGCCGGAGGGGGAGCGCCGGCTCCCGGGACATCCGGCGCGCGGCGCGGTTCCGGCCGGAGCCGCGTCCGTTCAACGGGTTGACGTCGCGGCGCGGGCGGCCGGCGTCAGAGCAGCGGATCGAGAATGAATGGCCGCTTGGGAATGGTGATCCCCTTGGGACGTTTCTTCTGGCCGCCGGGAATCGGCGAGGTCACGACTGAATCATTGCTGTCGTCGTCCTCATCGCCGCCAACCACCGCGCCGGTGCGCTGGCTGTCGCCGGCCTGGGCCTGCTGCGCGGCGGCGTTGGGCGGCGCTTCGAGCGCGCCGCGACGGCCACAGCCGGCCAGCGCCAGGCCGAGCGCCAGGACGATGAGGGCGGAGCGCGTCGCGCCGGAGGCCGACAGGCCAGGGATTGCCGTATTGCGAGCCAAGGGCTGGGTCCCCACAGGTGTTGACTGATGGCGGCTCGGTCCAGAGCCGCCTTCCGGTCCAGATTGACCGGAGCATGCTCTATGCCATGAAACCTTGCGTTTGCGAAAACGGCGGCCCGGGAAGCAGGGCCGCCGCGTGGGCGCGGCGCCGCGCTCAGGCCCCGGCCCTGTCATTGCGCTCCAGCTTGCGCAGCCAGCGGCGCGCCTCGCGGCGCACGTTGGCCGGCGCCGTGCCGCCGAAGCTGACGCGGCTGCGCACGGATTTCTCCACGCCCAGCACGGTGAAAATCTCCTGGGTGATGCGCGCCTCAACCGACTGCATCTCTTCCAGCGACAGCTTCTCCAGCCCCACGCCTCGTTCGGAGGCGAGGCCGACGATGCGGCCGGTGACGTGGTGCGCCTCGCGGAACGGCAGGCCAAGCACCCGCACCAGCCAGTCGGCCAGATCGGTGGCGGTGGCGTAGCCGCTGCCGGCGGCCTTGCGCATGGCCGGCAGGTTCGGCGTCAGGTCCTGCACCATCCCGGTCATGGCCGCGAGACACAGGGAGAGGGTCTGGATGGCGTCGAAGGCGCCTTCCTTGTCTTCCTGCATGTCCTTGGAATAGGTCAGCGGCAGGCCCTTCATGACGATCAGCAGGCCATTGAGCGCGCCGATGACGCGCCCGGCCTTGCCGCGCACCAGCTCCGCCGCGTCCGGATTGCGCTTTTGCGGCATGATCGAGGAGCCGGTGGAGAAGGCGTCCGACAGGCGCACGAAGCCGAACTGCGGCGTCGCCCACAGCACGATCTCCTCGGCGAAGCGCGACAGGTGCACGGCGCAGATGGCGGCGCCCGACAGGGTCTCCAGCACGAAATCGCGATCGGACACCGAATCCAGCGAATTGGCGGTGGGGCGGTCGAAATCGAGCGCCGCCGCCGTCTGGTGCCGGTCGATGGGGAAGGAGGTGCCGGCCAGCGCCGCCGCGCCCAGCGGGCATTCGTTCATGCGGCGGCGGGCGTCGATGAAGCGGCTGCGGTCGCGCCCGAACATCTCCACATAGGCCAGCAGATGGTGGCCGAAGGTGACTGGCTGGGCCGATTGCAGATGGGTGAAGCCGGGCATCACCGCGCCGGCGAACTCCAGCGCCCGGGTGGCCAGGGCGTGCTGCAGGGCGGCGAGCTGGCCATCCAGATCATCAACCGCGTCGCGCACCCACAGGCGCATGTCGGTGGCGACCTGGTCGTTGCGCGAGCGGGCGGTGTGCAGGCGGCCGGCGGTGGGGCCGATGAGGTCGGCGAGGCGCGACTCCACATTCATGTGGATGTCTTCCAGCGCGCGGGAGAACTGGAATTCGCCGTTTTCGATTTCGCCGGCGATCTGGCGCAGGCCCTCGGCGATCTTTGCGGCGTCAGGCTTTTCGACGATGCCGGCCTCGGCCAGCATGGCCACATGCGCCAACGAGCCGCGCACGTCCTGGGGGCCAAGCCTCTTGTCGAACTCGATCGAGGCGTTGATCTCTTCCATGATAGCGGCTGGCGCTGAAGAGAACCGGCCGCCCCACATCTTGTTGCTCATTGTCCGCCCGATCCTGGATTCATGAACGTGTCAGATAACAAATCGCGCGCCCCGCGTATCGCGGCTGTCGCCGTTCTCGCCGTCGCGCTCCTGGGCGCAGGGGTATATTGGCTTGCGCAAGATCGCAATGTTTCTGGTGGCCCGGGCGGACAATGCCCGGCCCAGGACATGGCGCCGCTCGCCGGCCTCGCAAAGGGCGACATGGCCGGCATGCGCATTCTGTCACGGCCGGAGCGGCTGCCGGAATTCACATTCGTGGACGCGGCCGGCGCGCCGAAGACCATGGCCGACTTCAGGGGCAAGGTGACGCTGCTGAACCTGTGGGCCACCTGGTGCGCGCCCTGCAAGCTGGAGATGCCGGCCCTCAACGCCCTGCAAGGGGCGAAGGGCGGCAAGGACTTCGAGGTGCTGGCCATCAACATGGACAGCCGCGACGCCGGCAAGCCGCGCGAATGGCTGAAGGACAACAAGATCGACCACCTGGCCTATTACGCCGATACGCCCGGCAAGATTTTCCAGGCCCTGCGCGGCGCCGGCCGCGCCTCCGGCCTGCCGGTGACGCTGCTGATCAACCGCGACGGCTGCCTCGTCGGCGCCCTGGATGGCGCGGCGGAGTGGCATTCGGAGGATGCGAAGGCGCTCATCAAGGGAGCGGTTGGGGGGTGAGGGGCGCGTGCGGATGGCGTCGGCCGGTCACAGGCGTCTTTCTTTGACGTCCTGCTTCGAAAATAAGATTCTTATGCTTGGTTTTTTGTATCCATGGCGATTTCGCAACTGAATAGTTGCAGATTGGCGTAGAAAAGATGCTTCGCTGTCGGATGCGAGGCTGACGGCAGTTGCTTTCACCGCTGCCGCTCGGGGGCAGGGACAGAAGCGGATGCCAAAAAGCTACCATCATGGCCCCATCACAGACCACTTCGACGGCCGGCGGTTCTCGAATCCGCGGCATCCGCCAACGGACAGGAAGATTGCCGATCTGTGGCGCTGGTGGCGGTCCGGACAGCGGGAGCAATGGCCGCGCCAGATCGCCGTGACCCAGGTTACGCCTGAGGCAGATGCGGATGGCGTCAGCATCACCATGGTTGGTCACGCCACGCTGCTGATCCAGGCGGGCGGCTGTAACATTCTCACCGATCCGGTGTGGGGCGCGCGGGCGGGGCCGCTGTCGTTGCTTGGTCCAAGGCGCGTCACCGCGCCGGCGGTTCGCTTCGCCGATCTGCCGCGCATCGACGCCGTGCTCCTCAGCCACAACCACTACGACCATTTCGACGCGCAGACCCTGCGTCGCCTGCAGAAGCGATGCCAGCCGGTGTTTGTGACGCCTGTTGGCAATGAGCGCCTGTTGCTGAAGGTCGCGCCCGGCGCCCGGATTTTGACTGGCGACTGGGGCGATGTGGTGGAGCTGCCGCGCGGCGTGGCGGTCCGTTTCACGCCGGCCAATCACTGGTCGCGGCGGGCGTTGCGCGATACGCGCATGGCGCTGTGGAGCGGCTTCATGATTGAGACGCCGGCGGGGCGCGTCTGGTTTGCCGGCGATACCGGTTATGGCGACGGCGGCGTTTTTCGCGACATTCGCGCGGCGTTTGGCGCGCCTGACGTGGCGCTGATCCCGATTGGCGCCTATGAGCCGCGCTGGTTCATGGCCCCGCAGCATGTGAACCCGGATGAGGCCGTGCAGGTATTTCGGGACATCGGAGTAGGGCGGGCGCTGGGCATGCATTGGGGCACGTTCCAGCTCACGGACGAGGGGCGCGAGCGGCCGCGCGAGGCGCTGGAGGCGGCGCTGCGGCGCGAGGGCATCGACGCTGACCGCTTTGTGGCGGCGAAGCCTGGCGATGTCTTCAGCTTCTGAGACGCCGGCCGCGTCTTGCGGATGCGGCGCATAAAGCAAAACGCCCGCGCTGGGGCGCGGGCGTCACATTCAGTATGCATCGTGTCGGCGGCTTTGCAGCGGTAAGCCTGTTCGCGCCAGCTAGGCCTCAGGCCTCCTGCTTCACCGCGATGCCCTTGCCGTTGAACAGCTCCTGCAACTCGCCGGCCTGGAACATCTCGCGGACGATGTCGCAGCCGCCGATGAACTCGCCCTTGACGTAGAGCTGCGGGATGGTCGGCCAGTTGCTGTAAACCTTGATGCCCTCGCGCACCGCGTCGTCGGCGAGCACGTTGACGCCCTTGTAGGTCACGCCGAGGTAGCCGAGGATCTGGGCGACCTGGCCAGAGAAGCCGCACTGCGGGAAGTCCGGCGTGCCTTTCATGAACAGCACGACGTCGTTGGACTTCACGGTGTTGTCGATCTGGGCGTTGATGTCGGTCATGTCGTGTTCCTGTTGTCGCAAAGCCTTGCGTCACAACGCTCTGCGCGCCCGACGCCGCCGTAATAGCTCTCACCCCGCCCGTCAAACCGCGATGAACGGCGCCGAACGGATCCATTTGCCGGGCGCACTATAGGGCGTTTTTGCCCGCCTGTGACGTCCCCGCAAGCTCCACCCTCATGTGTGCGACGCAAGACATAAACGCAAGCGACTGCGGGAGGATTTGTCGCGCCGCCGGCCGGAAACGCAGCCCGCCGGATTTTGCGCCCGGCCGGGGCCGCGCGCATGTGCTGTGGAGCACCTACGGGGCGAACGCGGCTGGCTAAAACAATAGCCATGGAGCGGGGTTGCTCCAGAGGACTTTGGGGGCAGGCAAATGACCGCAGTGAAATCAATCGGTTCGATCATGTTCGCGACGCCCATCGGTTGGGCTGTGATGGTCACTGGCCTGATCGTCTGGGCGCGCCTGGCAGCCGGCTGACTGGCTGGGGCGCTCATTGAGATGAGGGTTCGATCTTCTGGCCGCCTTCGGGCGGCTATTGTTTTGTCTGGCTGCGCAATGGTGAAGCCCGGCCGCTCATGACGGTCTGGTTGCAGGTTCGCGCAGATACAAAAAGGGCCAGGGTTGCCCCCGGCCCGTCGCTGAATGCCTGACCAGCAAAGAAGACGTCGCCTCAGTCCTGCGTCGGCGTCACCGTGGTCAGGGCCAAAGCGTGCAGCACGCCGCCCATGTTGCCCTGCAAGGCGGCGTAGACCATCTGGTGCTGGGCGACGCGGCTCTTGCCGCGAAACGCCTCCGAAATCACCGTGGCGGCGTAATGGTCGCCGTCTCCGGCCAGATCCTGGATGCGAACGATGGCGTCCGGCAGCGCCTTGCGGATCATTTCTTCAATTTCACGGGCCTGCATGGCCATGGCGCATGTCTCCAGGAAGTACTTCCCTGACGCAAGGTGGACGTCGCCTGGCATCGGGAAAATGCGTGAACTCAAAATGCGGAAGCGTTTTCCAGCAATGCTGGGGCGGCCCCGCCTGGATGGCGGGGCGCGCATCAACCATCAGGGATGATCGATTTCGCCGGCCATGTAGCCCGGCAGCCAGTTGTCATGGCCATTGCGCAGGTCGGCGACCTTCGCTGGCGCCTCGCCCGGGATGTTGATGGCGTCGCCGCCAGCCACGCCGAGCTTGCGGAATGGAACGCCGGCTGCGTTTGCCTCGGCCGCTACCGCATCGATGGTCGCGGCGTCGGCGGCGATGACATAGCGGGCCTGGTCCTCGCCGAACAGGAAGGCGTGGGCCGGGATGCCGGCCGGCAGCGCGTCGAACGCGACGCCGATGTCGCCGGCCATGGCCATTTCCGCCACCGCCACGGCGAGGCCGCCGTCGGAGCAGTCATGCACCGTCGTCACCTTGCCGGCGCGGATCAGGCTGCGCACGAAGTCGCCGTTGCGACGCTCAACCGCCAGATCGACCGGTGGCGGCGCGCCTTCCTCACGGCCGCAGATGTCGCGCAGATAGACCGACTGGCCAATCCAGCCCGTGGTGTCGCCGATCACCGCCAGCACGTCGCCGGCCTGGCGCAGCGCCACGGTGGCGTGCAGGGTGACGTCGTCGAGCAGGCCAACGCCGCCGATGGTCGGGGTCGGCAGGATCGAGCGGCCCTGGGTTTCGTTGTAGAGCGAGACGTTGCCGGAGACGACGGGGAAATCCAGCGCCAGGCAGGCCTCGCCAATGCCCTTCAGGCAGCCGACGAACTGGCCCATGACGTCGGGCTTTTCCGGGTTGCCGAAGTTCAGGTTGTCGGTGATGGCCAGCGGCAGGCCGCCGACGGCGGTGATATTGCGCCATGCCTCGGCCACGGCCTGGCGGCCGCCCTGCACCGGGTCAGCCTCGCAATAGCGCGGCGTCACGTCGGTGGTCATGGCCAGGCCCTTGGGGCCGTCCTCGATGCGGACGATGGCGGCGTCGCCGCCGGGCTTCTGCACCGTGTTGCCGAGAATCAGGTGGTCGTACTGCTCCCACACCCAGCGCTTCGAGCACAGGTCCGGCGTCGCCAGCAGGCGGGCGAGCGCCGTGGCGTTGTCCACCGGCGCGGCGACGGAGGCCGGGTCGATCGTCGGCTGGAAGGCGTTGGCGATGTGCGGGCGGTCGTACAGCGGCGCTTCGTCGCCCAGCTCCTTGATCGGCAGGTCGGCGACGGTCTCGCCCTGGTGCTTCACGACGAAGCGCAGGGTGTCGGTGGTGTAGCCGACAACGGCGAAGTCGAGGCCCCATTTGCGGAAGATCGCCTCGGCCTCTTCGCGCTTCTCGGGCTTCAGCACCATGAGCATGCGCTCCTGGCTCTCCGAGAGCATCATCTCATAGGCGCTCATGCCCTCTTCGCGGCACGGCACGTTGTCGAGGATCAGCTCGACGCCGAGGTTGCCCTTGGCGCCCATTTCCACGGCGGAGCAGGTGAGGCCGGCGGCGCCCATGTCCTGGATGGCGATGACCGAATCGGTCTGCATCAGCTCCAGGCAGGCTTCCAGCAGCAGCTTTTCGGCGAAGGGGTCGCCGACCTGCACCGTGGGGCGCTTCTCGTCCGAATTGGCGTCGAACTCGGCCGAGGCCATGGTGGCGCCGTGGATGCCGTCGCGGCCGGTCTTGGAGCCGAGATAGACGATCGGATTGCCGACGCCGGCGGCGGCCGCGTAGAAGATGCCGTCTGTCTTCGCCAGGCCAACGGCCATGGCGTTGACGAGGATGTTGCCGTCATAGCGGGTGTGGAAGCCCACCGAGCCGCCGACCGTCGGCACGCCGAACGAATTGCCATAGCCGCCGATGCCGGCGACGACGCCAGAAACCAGGTGGCGGGTCTTCGGATGATCCGGCGAACCGAAGCGCAGGGCGTTCAGGGCCGCGATCGGCCGGGCGCCCATGGTGAACACGTCGCGCAGGATGCCGCCAACACCCGTGGTCGCGCCCTGGTAGGGCTCGATGTAGGACGGGTGGTTGTGGCTCTCCATCTTGAAGGCGATGGCGTCGCCGTCGCCGATGTCGATGACGCCGGCGTTCTCGCCCGGCCCCTGGATCACCCACGGCGCGCTGGTCGGCAGGCCCTTCAGGTGCAGGCGGGAGGACTTGTACGAGCAGTGCTCGTTCCACATGGCCGAGACGATGCCAAGCTCGGTGATGGTCGGCTCGCGGCCGATCAGCTCAAGGAAGCGCGCGTATTCATCGGGCTTCAGGCCATGCTCGGCGACGAGTTCCGGGGTAATCTTCGGGGCTTTGGCGGTCATCGGTCGGTCTGTGCTCTGTCAAAGGGGGCGGCGGGCCGGGGCGGAGGCGCGTTCAGGCGGCCATGCGGGAGGCGAGGCTCTCGAACAGGCCGCGCCCGTCGGTTCCGCCCACCAGCGCGTCGATCAGGTTTTCCGGATGCGGCATCATGCCGAGCACGTTGCGCTTTTCCGAATAGATGCCGGCGATCGAATTGACCGAGCCGTTGCAATTGGTTTCCGGTGAGACAACGCCGTTGGCGTCGCAATAGCGGAACGCCACCAGCCCCTCACCCTCAATGCGCGCCAGGGCGTCGGCGTCCGCGGTCCAGTTGCCTTCGCCGTGGGCGATGCAGACGTCGATGACCTGGCCTGGCGCGTAGCGGTGGGTGAAGGCGGTGTCGGCGCGTTCGACGCGCAGGTTCTGGCGCTTGCACATGAAGCGCAGGCGATCGTTGCGCATCAGCACGCCTGGCAGCAACTGCGCCTCGCACAGGATCTGGAAGCCGTTGCAGACGCCAAGCACAAGGCCGCCGCGCGCCGCATGGGCCTGCACCGCCGCCATGATGTTGGAGCGGGCAGCGATGGCGCCGCAGCGCAGGTAGTCGCCGTAGCTGAAGCCGCCCGGCAGGACCACCAGATCCGTGCCGGCGGGCAGGTCGGTTTCTGCGTGCCAGACCATGGCGGGGGCAACGCCGGAGGCGTGCTTCAGCGCCCGGGCGATGTCGCGCTCGCGGTTGGAGCCAGGGAAGGTGACGACGGCGGCTTTCATGATGCGTCCCGTGACGGTTGGGGGGCGAAGGCCCGGCTGAGCGCGCCGCCCATGATGTCGAGGGCGGCTTCGGCCACCCTCACGACCTTCGACATGGTGAGGAAGCCATGCATCTGGTCGCTCATATGCAGATAGGTGGCCCTTACGCCGGCTTTCTCAAGGGCGCGGGCATAAGCGGCGCCTTCATCCGCCAGCGGATCGTGGCCGGCGGTGAGAACGAAGGCCGGCGGCAGGCCGGCGTGGGAAGGGGCGTGCAGCGGCGAGGCGCGCCAGTCGGCCCGGTCCTGTCGCGATACGCCGTAGTGGTCGATGAACCAGCGCATGGTTTCGCCGGTGAGGGGGAAGCCGTCGAGGTTCATCGTCTGCGACGGCCAGGCGTCGCGCATGTCCACGGCCGGATAGATCAGCAGCTGGTAGACCAGCGGCGGGAGGTCGCCGTCCCGGGCCATCAGCGCCATCACCGCCGCCAGATTGCCGCCGGCGCTGTCGCCGCCCACGGCGATGCGCTGCGGGTCGACATGCAGGCGGCGGGCGTTGTCGGCGACGAAGCGCACGGCGGCGGCGCAATCCTCCACCGCGGCGGGAAAGACGTGCTCCGGCGCCAGCCGGTAGTCCACCGCGACCACGGCGCAGCCGGCGGCGTTGGCCAGCCGGCGGCAGACGTAATCGTGGGTTTCCAGATCGCCAATGACCCAGCCGCCGCCGTGAAAATAGACGAGGCAGGGCAGGGGGGCGAGTTCGTCGGGACCGATGGGGCGATAGTACCGCAGCGGCGTGACGCCGCCGGGGCCTGGCGCGGAAAAGTTCTCCACCAGCGCCACGTCCGGCGCGTCGGGACCCAGCGCCCGCCGCGAATTGCGGTAGGCCTCGCGCGCCTCCAGGGGCGACAGCGCCGTCATGGCGGGCCGTCCGGCTGCCTTCATGAGGTCGAGGACGGTCCGGGCGTCAGGGTCCAGCATCGCCGTGCTCCAGCGTCAGGAGAGGATTTCGACCCTGTAGTTCTCGATGACGGTGTTCGCGAGAAGACGCTCGCACGCATCCTTCAGGGCCGCTTGCGCCGCCTCAGGTTGGGTGTGGGCGAGTTCAATGTCAAAGACCTTGCCCTGGCGGACGCCAGTGACGCCTGCGACGCCGAGGGACGAAAGCGCGCCTTCGATTGCTTTCCCTTGCGGGTCGAGCACGCCGGTCTTCAGGGTTACGGTGACTCGGGCCTTCATGGATGCTCCGCACTGTCCGGGTGTGAAAGGGGGGATTAACCGTTCTTGCCCGCCCAGGCAATCACACAGCGGCGACCAGGCGCAGTCCGATCGCCGCAGGCAGCCCGCCGCGTCAGCGCAATGTCTTGCGGGCGTGGCCGTCGTTGGCGTCGCCGTGATCCTCGCTGGAGGTCTCCGGCGGCGCGCCGGCGGCGCGGGCAGGCGTGGTTTCCGGCTTGCGCGCCGGTTCGCCCGTCGGGGTGGTGGTGACGAGGCCGCCGCCGCGCCAGACCAGCCAGGCGTAGCTGCTGATGGCGATCACCGACATCACCGGCATGATGACCCGCAGCGAATTGTATGGCTCGTTGAACAGCAGCGCCGCCACCGCCGTACCGGCAAGGCCGCCGCCGATCTGCATGAAGCCGGTGACGGCCGAGGCTGCGCCGGCGATGCGCGGGAACGGCGCCAGCGCCGCGGTGGTCGCGCCCGGCATGATGAAGGCGTTGCCAAAGGCCCACAGGGCAGTCGGCGCCATCACCGAGATGAACGAGGGCGGCCAGATGCGCAGGCCGATGCAGAAGCCGATGCCGGACAACGCCACCAGCAACAGGCCGATGGGCACGAGGCGGGTGGCGTCCATGCGGCGCAGCAGCACGCCGGCCAGCGCCGCGCCGGTCATGAACGAGCCGGTCTGCGCCAGCATGCCCACGCCGAACTGCGTCGGCGTCAGCCCCACCTTCTCGATCATGACGAAGGGCAGAATCGCCGCCAGGGTGTAGAGGCCGCCCGGCGACATGGCGATGAGCAGCGACGTGGCGACAAAGGTGCGGTTGGAGAACAGGGTGCGGTAGCTGGCGAGAACGGCGGCGGGCTTCGCCAGCGCCCGGTCGCGGTTGCGGTTGGTTTCGGGGGCGACAAAAGCAATGAGCCAGATGGCGACCGAGCCATAGAGCACCATGACGAAGAAAATCGCCTGCCAGCCGATGGTGGACAGGATGACGCCGCCAAGCGTCGGCGACACCGCCGGGCCGATGGCCAGCATCACCCCGATGAGATTGAGAATGCGCGCCGCCTGCTGGCCGCTGTACTGGTCGCGCACCATGGCGCGCGACATCGAGATGCCCGCCGCCGCGCCAATGCCCTGGAGAATGCGGCCGGCCAGCAGCCAGGACAGGGTGGGCGCCGCCGCGGCTATGACGCTGCCAGCGAGGTAAATGGCGAAAAAACTGATGCCGACCGGCCGGCGGCCATAAGCATCCGACATCGGGCCGCAGACCAGCTGGGCCAGGGCGAAACCGACAAAATAGACCGTGAGGGTGAGCTTGATCGCCGCCGGCGTGGTGTCGAAGGCGTGCACCATGGCCGGCATGGCCGGCGTGTACAGCGACATGCTGATGGGGCCGAGCATGACGACGAGCGCGCCGATCACCGCCGTGCGCATCTCGCTCATGCGTACATCAGGATCCAGGGCGGCGGAAGGCCGCAGGCGCAGCTTCACGGCGCGGTTTCCGGCGCGGCGCGGCTGCCGCCAGGGTTTTGGGTTTCGCCAGGGCTCTGGCCTCGGCCAGGACTTTGCGCGACGCGAAGCGCGCCGGTGGCGGCGATCACCATCAGGGCCAGCGAGGCCAGCACGTTCCAGCCGGCCATGGACAGCCCGAACAGGCGCCAGGCGGCCTCGGTGCAACTGACGACGCGGATTGACCGCAACTGGTTCAGCAGGTTGGCGGCGTCCGTCGGCGCGCCCTGGCCGCTACAGCCAGGGGGGCCTGGCCAGAACTTCCACTCCACCCCGGCGTGATAGGCGCCGAGCCCGGCGCTGATCAGGAAGACGAGGGCGAGCAGCAGCAGGCCGACGCCGCGCAGGCGCTTCTGCGGTTCAGGCGTGGCGGCGATCAGCGCCGCCAGCGGCGCGCCGAAATACCACGGCAGGCGCTGTTGCAGGCAGAGCGGGCAGGGCTGGTAACCGAAGACATACTCGAAAATGAGGAAAGTGACGATGACCGCCATGGCGCCCGCCATGACGATGAGGGCCGCGCAGCGGGATATGGACATGCGGGCCAGCATGGCGGCCTCCTCAGACCAGGAACCTGGCGGCGACGAAGCCGGCGATGATGAAGAAGACGATGGCGAAACCGATGACGCCGGCATGGCGGTCCATGAGGCGCCGGATCGGCTCGGCGAACAGTTGCATGGCGCCGGCCACCAGCGCGAAACGCAGGCCGCGCGTGACGATGCACAGGGCCACGAACCACAGCAGATTATATTCGGCGAAGCCGGACATGATGGTCACCAGCTTGAAGGGGATCGGCGTCAGTCCCTTCAGCAGGATGATCCAGTGGCCGTATTCGGCATAGGATTCGCGGAACTTCGCCACGCCGTCCTGCATGCCGTAGAAATTGATCACCCACTGGCCGAGGGAATCAAACAGCAGGTAGCCAATGGCATAGCCGACAAGCGCGCCGAGCACCGAGGCGACGGTGCAGACAAAGGCATAGAACCAGGCCTTGCGCGGGCGCGCCAGGGCCATGGGGGCCAGCATCACGTCGGGCGGAATCGGAAAGAACGAGCTCTCGGCGAAAGCCACGAGGGCCAGCGCCCAGGTTGCCCCTGGCCGGTTGGCCAGGCTCAGGGTCCAGTCATAGAGCCGTTTGAACATGGAGACCTTCTTATTGAGCGGCTGGCCGGAGGTCTAATGCCCTGTTGGGCGCCGCGGATATCCGGCCCGGCGTTTTTTGCATGGCCAGATTTTCCGCGATTTCGGGCCCGGTCACTGTGCCAGCGCCTGGTTTCCGGATGATGAATGGCAGGCGTTGCCCGGACGCGCGTCGCCTCCGTCACGGGCTGGCTCCAAACGCAAAAACGGGCCCGGCGAACCGGACCCGTTTCAAGGTCATTTCTGTTCAGATTGGGGCGAAGGGCCCTGATCTTCCCGAAAACGTCAGGGCTGGACCAGACGCGGGCCGCCAGCCTGGGCGTTCTCGGACTCGCCGAGGATGCCGAGGCGACGCGCCACTTCCTGATAAGCCTCGACCAGTCCGCCCATGTCGCGGCGGAACCTGTCCTTGTCGAGCTTGTCGGCGGACTTGACGTCCCACAGACGGCAGGAGTCCGGCGAGATCTCGTCAGCAACGACGATGCGCATCATGTCGCCTTCCCAGATGCGGCCCGTCTCCATCTTGAAGTCGATGAGGCGGATGCCGGCGCCGAGGAACAGGCCGGACAGGAAGTCGTTGACGCGGATGGCCAGGGCCATGATGTCGTCGATTTCCTGCGGATTGGCCCAGCCGAAGGCCGTGATGTGCTCCTCGGAGACCATCGGATCGTCGAGCGCGTCGTTCTTGTAGTAGAACTCGATGATCGAGCGCGGCAGCTGGGTGCCCTCCTCAAGGCCAAGGCGCTTGGCGAGGGAGCCTGCCGCGACGTTGCGCACCACGACTTCGAGCGGAATGATCTCGACTTCACGGATCAGCTGCTCACGCATGTTGAGCCGCCGGATGAAGTGGGTCGGCACGCCGATGTCGTTGAGGTTCTGGAATATATATTCCGAGATGCGATTGTTCAGCACGCCCTTGCCGTCAATCACCTCATGTTTTTTGGCATTGAAGGCGGTGGCGTCATCCTTGAAGTGCTGGATAAGCGTACCAGGCTCCGGGCCCTCATAGAGGACCTTCGCCTTGCCTTCGTAAATACGACGGCGACGATTCATCGGCGTATACCGTGTCTTAAGAAAATCCATAGGGGACCGCCGTCGCTCCTTGAGAAGGGATGAAGTCCGCGGCCAGCGGGCTTTCTGGGTATCCGACCCGCCGGGGCAACCTAGCCGATCGGGGGCAGAAGCACAATGAGTGAGTTAAGGCGCTGGCCAGGCGCATTGTCACGGTCGTGAGCAGAAGGCAGACACTTCCGGCTATTTCAGGGCATTGTCCAGAAATATATGGATTGTATACAGTTTTTGCGATCACCTGTTGGGGGCGCCGTTGCGGAATATCAGGCATGGCGACTGTCGCCGTCGCTCTGGAAAACAAGGCGGGGGTTTTGCCCTGCAGCCACTGGCAAACCCCGGGCGCGCTTCCTACATCAGGATCTCAATTCGTATGAAACACCAGTCGGGGCCCTCTACATGACGTCGTTTAACAAGCGCGAAGAAGCCTTCGAGCGTAAATTTGTTCTTGATGAAGAGCTGCGTTTCAAGGCGATGGCGCGGCGGAACCGCCTGTTGGGCGAATGGGTCGCCGGCAAACTCGGCAAGTCGGGCCAGGAGGCGAGCGACTATGCCAGGTCGGTGATTCTGGCGGACTTCGAGGAGGCCGGCGACGAGGACGTGTTCCGCAAGGTGAGCGGCGACCTTGCCGCTGGCGGCGTGACGATCAGCGAAACCGAGATTCGGGACACCATGGAGCGGCTGCTGGCGGCGGCTGTGGAAGAGGTGCAGGCCGGCTCCTGACCTGACGGGGCGCCCCGGACTTCCAGCGTCCCGGCGCCGGTGAGGCGCCGGGACGCTGCGCATGGCAGTGGACAGAGCGGAAGGACCAGCCCCTCCGGGCGTTGACCTGAGGCGACGCGTCGCTATGATCCGCGCCCAATGCCCCTGTGGTGGAATTGGTAGACGCGCTCGACTCAAAATCGAGTTCCGAAAGGAGTGCTGGTTCGAGGCCGGCCAGGGGCACCAATATTTCGCGCCCGACGCATTCGCGTCGGGCGTTTTTTTGTGGGCGGCGCGGTTTTGACGGGCGCAGGCGTTGTCGGGCCGGAGCGGCCGTTTTTTCTGGCTGCGCCGAGAGGGCCGGTGACTGGCGGGCTGGGGCTGGCGGACTTGAGCTGGCGAACCTGGGCTGCGCTGCGGGCGAAGCACGGCTTCTTCCCCGACACTGGCGCGCCAGGTCACAAATTGGGCGTTTGCGGCAGCCTCATATGCGTATATCTGGCGCATCTGATCGCGCCGGACGCTGATTCCGGCCCGGTGGGGCTGGTGTATGGCGGCGTGGCCCTGAGCGGCTGCCGTCTGTTTTTGCAAGCGCAGCAACGAGCTGCAGGGAGTTGGGCATGACCATTCGCCGCATCGAGAACGGCCCGCGCATGAGCCAGGCCGTGGTTCACAATCAGACCGTCTATCTCGCTGGCCAGGTTGCCGGCGGCGCCTCCGTCGCTGAACAGACCCGGACGATTCTCGGCCAGATCGACGCGCTGCTCGCCGCCGCCGGCTCCGACAAGACGAAGATCCTGACCGCCACGATCTATCTCACTGACATCGCCACCTTTGGCGAAATGAACCAGGAGTGGGAAAAGTGGGTCTCGCCCGGCGAAACCCCGGCCCGCGCCACTGTCGAGGCTGGCCTTGCCGCGCCGGAGTACAAGGTCGAGATCGCCGTTATCGCCGCGATCTGAGGCATTCTGGCCAGACGGTTGTCGATGCGCGGGGCTGTCCCCGCGCATTTTTTTTGTGCCCCGGCCGCTTCTGGCCTCGGCCATGGGATATTCCCGGCATCCGGGGTCTCAGTTGGCCAGCACCAGCGCCCAGTAGGAGCCGTAACCCTTGCCGGGCGAGGTGGCTTTCGCCAGGCCGATGCGGCGCATGTCCGGCAGCAGCATGTTGCGGTTGTGGCCGGGTGAGCGCTTCCAGCGGTTGATGACGTCGGCCACGTCGGACGAGCCGGCGCTGAGATTTTCCGCTGCGGCGCCGGGCGCGCCATAGCGCTCCATGCGCGCGCTGAAATTGCCGTGGGTCAGCTTGCCGTACTGGGCGACGGCGACGGCCTGTTCCGTGGCCGGGGCGTTGAGCGCCGTGTCGAGACGCACTGGCGACAGGCCGTTCGAGACGCGCCAGGCGCTGATGAGACTGGCGGCGCGGGCGGCGTCAGCGGTCGAGACGGAAATGTCCTCACGGGCCACGCGCTTTTCCGGCTGCAGCGCGCAGGCGGCAAGAGCGGCGGCGAGGACTGTGACGGCGCAGGCCGCCCGGATTGGGGAGAGATTTGTCATGGCCATCTGCCATGGCGCTGAAATCAGGCGACAATTCAGCAGCCGCCGGAATTTTTGCTGGTCGCGCCGGCTTTGCTGGAGGGGCTCCGGGCGCCTCCCGTGCTGGCGGGGAGCGTTTCACGCAAGCCGTCATGCCGCGCTCCTTCCGTCATGGCCGGGACCTGTTCCGGCCATCCACGGAAGGTTGTGGGGGCTGTGACTGGCCCAGGCGCGCATGCCCGGACGCGTATTCCATGACGCGTATGCCATGACACGCATGCCCGGACACGTATGTCTGGCCCAGGGCAGAAAGCGCGTTGGCCCACCGCGACGGGCGCAGGCATGCGGCGCTGGGGGCGCTGCGCATTCCCGGGTCTGGCGGCCCCGCCGTTTCGCGTCACACGTCGAGGTTGGAGACCGTGAGGGCGTTGTCCTGGATGAAGGCCCGGCGCGGCTCCACCACGTCGCCCATCAGCTTGACCAGCAGATCGTCGGCGTCCTGGACGTCCTTGACCTTCACCTGAAGCAGCGAGCGGTTGTCGCGATCCAGCGTCGTTTCCCACAACTGGTCCGGGTTCATCTCGCCAAGGCCCTTGTAGCGCTGCAACGAAAGACCCTTGCGGCCGGCGGCGGTCACCGCCTCGAACAGTTCGTTCGGGCTGTGAATCGGCGTGATGTCCGCCCTGCGGAGCAGGGTGGCCGGCGCGGCGTAGACGTCGTGCAACTGGGCCTGACGCTCCGACAGGCGCAAGGCTTCCCCTGAAGCCAGCAGGCCGGCGTCGAGATCCACCGCCTGTTTCACGCCGCGCACCATGCGGGTGAAATGGTAGCCGCCATTGGCGATCACGCCCGTCCAGCCGCGCTCGGTCTCTTCCGAAATCACATCGAGCCGGGCGGCGATGGCGGCGGCGATCTGCGCCGCGGCCTCCGGTTCATTGTCGACGATGCCAGCGCGCAGGCCGCCGGCGATGGCCGCCTGCTCCACGACGGTGCGGTTGTAGCGGGTGTGCAGGGACGACAGCAGCGTGCGGACGTTGCGGGCCTCCTCAACCAGGGTGCGCAGGTCAAGGCCGCCGCGCTCCTCGCCGTTGGCGAGGCGCATGGTGGCGCCGTCGAGGCCGGCGTCGATCAAATAGTCGTCCAGGGCGCGTTCGTCCTTGAGGTACTGCTGGGACTTGCCCTTGGTAACCTTGTAGAGCGGCGGCTGGGCGATATAGACGTGGCCGCGGTCGATGATCTCGCGCATCTGGCGGAAGAAGAACGTCAACAGCAGCGTGCGAATGTGGGAGCCGTCGACGTCGGCGTCCGTCATGATGATGATCTTGTGGTAACGCAGCTTGTCCGCGTTGAAGTCCTCGCGGCCAATGCCCGTGCCCAGCGCCAGGATCAGGGTGCCGATCGTCTCCGACGACAGCATCTTGTCGAAGCGGGCCCGCTCGACATTGAGGATCTTGCCGCGCAGCGGCAGCACGGCCTGATACTCGCGGGCGCGGCCCTGCTTGGCGGAGCCGCCAGCCGAATCGCCCTCGACGATGAACAGTTCGGAGAGCGCAGGATCGCGCTCCTGGCAGTCCGCCAGCTTGCCAGGCAGCGAGGCGATGTCCAGCGCGCCCTTGCGCCGCGACAGCTCGCGTGCGCGCCTGGCCGCTTCACGGGCCGAGGAGGCCTCCACCACCTTGCCGACGATCACCTTCGCTTCGGCGGGGTTCTCTTCCAGCCACTGGCTGAGCGCCTCGTTCAGCGCGCCCTCAACGGCGGGGCGCACCTCCGAGGACACCAGCTTGTCCTTGGTCTGCGAGGAGAATTTCGGGTCCGGCGCCTTCACCGACAGCACGCAGGTCAGGCCCTCGCGGCAGTCGTCGCCGGTGAGCGAGACCTTTTCCTTCTTGCTCAGGCCGCTGGAGTCGGCGTAGCCGGTGATCTGGCGCGTCAGGGCGGCGCGGAAGCCAGCGAGGTGGGTGCCGCCGTCGCGCTGCGGGATGTTGTTGGTGAAGGCCAGCACGTTCTCGTGATAGGTGTCGTTCCACCACAGGGCGGCCTCGACATCGATGCCGTCGCGGGTGGCGTGCACGACGATCGGCTTGCCCACCAGCGGCGTTTTGGCGCGGTCAAGATAGCGCACGAAGGCTTCGACGCCGCCTTGGTATACCAGCTCTTCGCGTTTGTGCTCGGCGCCGCGGGCGTCGGTCAGGATGATGCGCACCCCCGAATTCAGAAACGCCAGCTCGCGCAGGCGGTGCTCCAGGGTGGGGTAATCGAATGCGACCTGGCTGAAGATCTCGGGCGAGGGCAGGAACGACACCTTGGTGCCGCGATTGCCGTTGGACGGGCCGGTGACGGCCAGGGGGGCCACCGCATCGCCGCCGCGAAACTCCATGGCGTGCTCCTGGCCGTTGCGCCAGATGGTGAGGCGCAGCCAGGTGGACAGGGCGTTGACCACCGAAACGCCGACGCCATGCAGGCCGCCGGACACCTTATAGGAGTTCTGGTCGAACTTACCGCCGGCGTGCAGCTGGGTCATGATGACCTCGGCAGCTGAAACGCCCTCTTCCGGGTGCAGATCGGTGGGGATGCCGCGGCCGTTATCGGTAACGGTGCAGGAGCCATCCGGATTCAGGGTGACGGTGACTTCGGTGGCATGGCCGGCGAGCGCCTCGTCGATGGCGTTGTCCACCACCTCGTACACCATGTGGTGGAGGCCAGACCCATCGTCCGTGTCGCCGATATACATGCCCGGACGCTTGCGGACCGCATCCAGACCTTTCAGGACGCGGATCGAATCGGCGCCGTAGCTTTCGGCATCGGCGTTACGGGCTGCTTCTGACATCTGTTTCCCTGAATTGCAGACGGGCTTCATACGCCTGACGGCTGGAGCGGGCGCCGTGCGCCAGACCGGCGAATGCCGGCCAGCGCCACCGGGTGCGCGCGCGCGCGTACATTACGAATCCCGACCCCATCTATATAGGCCTTTCACAGCCAGCGCGCCAGTCGCGGCTGGCGCGGATTGTCCAGGGCGTAATGAAGATGCCGTCCGGCGAACGCGGCTGGAAATTTCGTTGCGCCAATGGGTTGGCCAGAGGGCTGGCCAATGGGTTGGCGTGTGGGCTGGCGGCGCGGACGCTGCTTCAGGCCGGCGCGGTGTACGGGGCCGCCGCCCCCGGCGTCACCCGCAACAGCTGCGAGCCGGCGGGCAATTCGCCGAACAGGGCCGGGTCGGCGCCGGTCATCCACACCTGGGCGCCAAGCTCCGTCAGCTCCAGGTACAGCGCCCGGCGCCGGCCCGGGTCCAGGTGGGCGGCGATCTCGTCCAGCAGCACCAGCGGGGCGATGCCGCTCATGGCGGTGACCAGGCGGGCATGGGCCAGCGCCAGACCGATCAGCAGGGCTTTCTGCTCGCCGGTGGAGCACAGTTCGGCCGGCATGTCGCGTGGGCCATGGCGCACGGCCAGATTGGTGGTCTGGGGGCCGGAGAGGGTGCGCCCGGCGGCGCGGTCGCGGGCGCGGCCGTCGCGCAGCAGACGCCGGTAATGGTCTTCCACGTCGAGGGCGGGGGCGCTGGCCACCATGTCCTCGATGGCCCCGTCGAGGCGCAGGTCCGCCCAGGGAAAGGCCGAGGGCGCGTCGCGGCGCGTCGCGGCAAGGGCGGCGAGGCGGTCGGTGGTTTCGCGGCGGGCCGAGGCGACTGCGACGCCCAGCTCCGCCACCTCGCGCTCCACCGCATCGAGCCAGGCGCTGTCGGCGCGCGGGTCTTCCAGCAGGCGGTTGCGCGAGCGCAGGGCGCGTTCGAAGGCGTTGACGCGCGCGCCATGGCTGGCGTCAACCGCCAGCACCAGGCGGTCAAGAAAGCGGCGGCGGTCGCCAGGCGGGCCGGCGAACAGGCCATCCAGCGCCGGGGTCAGCCAGACAATGCGCACATATTCGGCGAAGGCGGCGGGGGAGGGGGCGGCCTCGCCGTCAATGCGGCTGCGCCGGGAGAGCGCGCCCGCCCGCTCCTCGAGCGCCGCGCCGAGCCGGACGCCGCCGCTGTCCTCATCAAGGGTGATGGAAACGGCGAAGGTCGCGGCGCCGGCGGTTGCGTCGCCAGCCGGCGCTGGGTCAGGCAGGGTCTGGCCAACTCGGGCGCCGACAACTGCTGCGCCACCTTGGGCCATATGACGCATGTCGCGCAGTTCGGCCCGCCGCAGGCCGCGGCCGGGGGAGAACAGCGAGATGGCTTCAAGGATATTGGTCTTGCCGGCGCCATTGTCGCCAACAAGGGCGACCAGCGCGGCGTCGGCGCGCAGATCCAGCGCGCGGTAGCTGCGAAAGTCGCGCAACATCAGGCGCGTGATGCGCGGTCGTAGGGTCATGACGCTGTTCCGGAGCCTGGCGGGCCGGGCCTCGACCCGCTTCCCCGGATCGTCTGGCGATCAGGGGAGCCGTGATCCCGTCCCTGTCAGGCCTGGCGCATGGTCCCGGGTCAGGGGGGGGCTCCACCTTGCCCGAATATGCCCCAGGCCGCCGGCCTTCTCCTGAAAATCAGACGCGCATCGGCATCAGGACGTAGAGGGCGGGAGCGCCTTCGCGATCCTGGACGATGGTGGGCGAGCCGGCGTCGGCCAGCTTGAAGAAGGCGGTGTCGCCGTCAAGCTGGGCGGCGATGTCGAGCAGATAGCGGGCGTTGAAGCCGACATCGAGCGGCTCGCCCTCATAGTCGACGCTGATTTCTTCCACGGCCGAGCCGGAGTCCGGATTGGTCACGGACAGGGTCAGCTTGCCTTCCTGCAACGACAGCTTCACGGCGCGGCCGCGCTCGGAGGAAATGGTCGAGACGCGGTCCACGGCGGGCGTGAACTCGCCCAGCTCCACCACCATGACCTTGTCATTTCCGGCGGGAATGACGCGCTGGTAGTCGGGGAAGGCGCCGTCGATCAGCTTGGAGGTAAGCACCACGGGGCCGATGGACAGGCGGATCTTGCTGGCCGACAGCTCGATGACCGCGTCGCCGTCAACGCCGTCGAGCAGCTTCTGGATTTCCGCGACGGCCTTGCGCGGCACGATCACCCCCGGCATGCCCTCGCAGCCGGCCGGCGCCGCCACGTCCACCCGGGCGAGACGGTGGCCGTCGGTGGCCACGGCGCGCAGGGTCGTCTCGCCGTTGCCGGCGGCGGCGTGCAGGTAAATGCCGTTCAGGTAATAGCGCGTCTCCTCGGTGGAGATGGCAAACTGCGTCTTGTCGATGAGGCGCTTGATGTCGGCGGCCGGCGCGGCGAAGCGGTGCGGCAGCTCGCCGGCGGCGATATCCGGGAAGTCGCTTTCCGGCAGGGCCTGCAGGGTGAAGCGTGAGCGGCCGGCGCGGATGAGCATCTGCGAGCCGTCGCCGGCGCTTTCCAGCGATACCTGCGAACCGTCGGGCAATTTGCGGACAATGTCATAAAGGACATAGGCCGGCACGGTGGTGGCGCCAGCCTGGGCGATTTCGGCGGCGACAGCTTCGGTGACCTCCAGATCGAGGTCGGTCGCCTTCAGGTTCAGCGCGCCGTCGGCCGCCCGCAGCAGCAGGTTCGACAGGATCGGAATGGTGTTGCGCCGCTCGACAACGCGATGGACATGGCCGAGCGCCCGGAGCAGAGCAGTTCTCTCGACAGTGACTTTCATGGCCTGACCCGTTGACGTTGTGGAGGGACCGTGGCGGCGGGAGCCCGACGCCGGAAGAGGGGCCTGGCGGGTCCGGCATGGACCCGCGCAGGGCTGGAGACAATGCAATCTTGCCGCTTCCTGCGCAAGCCCGGAAGATGCAACCGGGGCGACAGCTGGGGCCGTCCACAGCCGGCGGCCGCGACCTATCAGGACTTTCCGCCCCCGGCAGGCTCGACATGGGCCGGCCCTCCACCGCATCATGCGCGTCAAAGTGGCGGCGGCGAAGCCCGGTCGGGCCCACGCGCCGCCTTGCATGCCAGGCGCATGGGCGCAGCTGTTCCGCTGCATCCGTCAATGTTCCGGCTTACAGGGAGATCCGGCCAGATGAGCGTGCAAAAAGGCGTGCTGGACAGCATTATGGCGTTCCGGGACGAAATGGTTGCCTGGCGGCATGACATTCATGCCTGGCCGGAGATCGGCTTCGAGGAGACCCGCACCGCCGCGCTTGTGGCGGACAAGCTGGAAAGCTGGGGGTATGAGGTGCATCGCGGCGTCGGCCGCACCGGCGTTGTCGGCGTGCTGCGCGGCCGGGCGGTGAGCGGCGACGGGCGCTCGGGCGGCAATGTGCGGCGCGTCGGCCTGCGCGCCGACATGGACGCCCTGCCGATGGAGGAGACGACCGGCCTGCCGTTCGCCTCGCGCAATCCGGGTCGCTTCCACGGTTGTGGCCATGACGGCCACACCGCCATGCTGCTGGGCGCGGCGCGCTATCTCGCCGAGACCCGCAATTTCGACGGCGTGGTCAATCTGATCTTCCAGCCGGCGGAAGAGGGGCTGGGCGGCGCCCGCGCCATGCTGGCGGATGGCCTGTTCGAGCGTTTTCCCTGTGACGAGATTTACGCCCTGCACAACGCTCCCGTCGGGCCCAGCGGGCATGTGGGCATTTGCCGGGGCGCGGCCATGGCGGGCGCGGATTTCTTCGACATCGAGATCACCGGCAAGGGCTCCCACGGCGCCATGCCAAATGCGGGCGTCGATCCGGTGATGGTCGCCACGGCGCTGGCCCAGGCCATGCAGACCATCGTCAGCCGCAATATTGATCCGCACCAGCCGGCCGTGGTGTCGGTCACCCGCATCCACGCGGGCTCGGCCTACAATGTGATCCCCGAAAAGGCGACGCTTGCCGGCACTGTCCGTGCTTTCGACGACAGGGTTCTCAAGAAAATTCGCCAGCGGATCGAAGCGTTGGCCCAGGGCATCGCCGCCGCTTACGGGGCCACGGCCCGGGTGGAGATGCGCAACATCTTCAGCGTGCTCAACAATCACGACGTCCAGTGCGACGTGGCGGCGGAAGCGGCGACCGAACTGCTGGGCGCCGCAAAGGTTCATCTGGACGAGACGCCCAAGATGGGCAGCGAGGATTTCGCCGACATGTTGCAGCAGGCGCCTGGCGCCTATGTGTGGCTGACCGGCGACGTGTCGGCGCCGCTGCACAATCCGTCGTTCGTCTTCGATGACAAGATCCTGCCGGTCGGCGCGGCTCTGCTGGCGCGCATCGCGGAGAAGCGGGCGCGGGCAGGCTGAGCGGCGCGCGGCTGCGTCGCGGCGGCGGAAAGTCTCCGCGCCATCCATCCGTCGCGGCAAATCAGGAATATGAGACGACTGTGCGGGCGGCGCGGCGCGCCATCGCCTTATGTCCAGTATTTCTGGTCGTTTTTTTCTGGCCGCCGCAGTGTGTTGACAGGGGCTGAGCGTTCGCGGCGCGATGCGCTTTGCCTGGAATGCTCCGCCATCCTTTTTCCCCCATGTATTCCTGCGCGGAATTCGGGGTTCATTTCTTGCAGGGGCGCTCCGGCTTTGCCGCGATGCGTGGGCAGTGGGCAGTGGGCAGGGCCCAACAAAAAACCCCCGCTGGGGCCAGCGGGGGCGTAGCCGGGGTTGGCGGAGCGCGCTCCCCGCTTCCGGAGCCGCGACGGCGGCTCCAGCTCTCTCGCGCTCCGGCTATTGCGCCGTGTCCGCGCGGGGCGGACACTGGCGCGTGCGGCCGGCCGCTGCGGCTCAGTCGAGCAGCATGCGCTTCAGCAGCTCCACTTCTTCTGACAGCGAGCGGTCCTCGCCGACCTGTTTCTCGATCTTGCGCACCGCATGCAGCACGGTGGTGTGATCGCGGCCGCCGAAGCGACGGCCGATTTCCGGCAGCGAGCGCAGGGTCAGCTGCTTCGACAGATACATGGCGATCTGGCGCGGCTTGACCACCGCTGCGGTGCGGCGCTCGGACAGGATGTCGGCGCGCGACACGTTGTAGCGCGTGGCGACAAGCTTCTGGATGTCCTCGATCTTGACGCGCTTCGGCTCGCGGGTGCGCACCAGGTCGCGGATGGCGTTCTCGGCGGTTTCCACCGTGATCTCGCCGCCCGACAGGGTGGTGTGGGCCAGCAGGCGGTTGACGGCGCCGTCAAGGTCGCGGCCGTTGGTGGTGATCACCGAAGCCACATAGGTCACGACTTCCGGCCCAACCTGGAACGCCGGGTGCTTCACCTGCATGGCGGCGATGCGCGCTTCCAGGATGCGCGTGCGCAGGGCGTCGTCGAGCGGTCCCATTTCGACCACAAGGCCGCCGGCAAGACGCGAGCGGACGCGCTCGTCCAGGGTTTCCAGCTCGGCCGGCGGCCGGTCGGCGGCGACAACGATCTGGCGGCCTGCGTCAATGAGCGCGTTCACCGTGTGGCCGAACTCCTGCTGGATCGACTTGCCCTGGATGAACTGCACGTCGTCCAGAACCAGCAGGTCGATGGCGCGCAGCTTCTCCTTGAAGGCCAGGGCGGTTTGCGACTTCAGGGCATTGACGAAGCCATACATGAAGCGGTCGGCGGTCAGATAAATGACCTTGCGGCCGCGCCGCTCCATCTCCTGGGAGACGGCCTGCAGCAAATGGGTTTTGCCGAGGCCGACGCCCGCATGGAGGAAGAACGGGCTGTAAAGCGGGGCGCCGCCGTCATGGCTGGAAATGCGTTCGGCGGCGGCGTGGGCGAGGGCGTTGGAGCGGCCCACGACAAAATTCTCGAAGCACAGGCGCGCGTCCAGCGAATTGCCGACGATCTCGGATTCGGCGCCGGCAACCGGGGTCGCCGCCGGGGCCGCGGTGGCGGGCGCAGGCGCGCTGGCCGGCGCGGCGTTGCGGGCCGGCGCGGCGAGCGCCTGGGGCTGGGCCTGCGGCGCGGGGCGCGGCGCCTCATCTGGCATGCGTGACGAGATCACGGCCCCGCCAGCGGAGCGCACGCCGATAATCAGCCGGGAGGCGCCAGGAAAGCCGGTGCGGAAAATGGTGAGGACGCGATCAAGGTAATTGGCCTCGATCCAGCTTTTGAGGAAGCGGGTGGGTACAGTGAGACGCGCGGTATCGCCCGAAATGGCGTCCAGCTCCAGCCGGCCGAACCAGCTCGAAAACACGTCTTCGCCAAGTTCGGCGCGCAGGCGGCGGCGCACGCCGTTCCAGGCGTCGGCGCGATCTTCCGGCGACATCTCGCCAAGGCTCCCGAGGGCGTGATCTGCGGCGGCGGCGTCCCGGATGTCGTGACCATTCCCAGCGGCGCTGATCTCACCCTTAAGCATACCTACGCACTCCGTGTCAGTTCTGGCGCATGACCGGTCCGTCCCCGGTCGCGGTCACGCGCGGTTTCAGTTGGCTGGGGCCGGGCATATAATGTTCGTTACGGGGCCGGACAGCCGTCCCGTGCAAACACAACATGCTCCAGGCAAACGCCACCCCGTTCAGCAGGCGCTGGGCGCCACGCTGACGCTCACAAGTATTTCCACACTCAAGTCAACGCAAAACATAACGACTTCAGCTAGCGCTGGCGCATGTTCTTGCATGGCGGAAAAAACACGTTTTACCCGCCTCTTCAAAGGGTGGAATTACATAAAACATCTTGAGGAAAACCCGGGGTGACCCGAGTGAAGTGACCTTACATGCGGGGCGCGGCCCCCGCAACTCGCTTGTTGGAAACTTTCAGCCAAGGGGCTGGCGCCGGAGCCCCGATGGCCGGGGCCGTCCTTCGGTAGCGTTTTGCAAGCCATTGGGAGTACGTCAGTTTCCGGATGGAAAAGGCAGGTGTGGCGGCCGCGTGACATTCATATGATTGCGATACAAACGTCCTGTCACAATTGGCTGGAGAGCCGATGATTCGATTGGATCAGGATGCTTTGCATCGTAAACACATGGCATTGCTAAGCTTTTCATGACCGCTTGCGCGCTGCCTGGTCTGTCGCTGCGCTGTAATATCAGCGAATGTGTGTCAATCCTTCCGACGGAAGAAAATACGTCTGGCGCGACCTCGTGAAGACAATAAAAAAGGCGCAGCGACAAGGCGCTGCGCCTTTCAATGTCAGTGCTGCGAATGTCAGGCGCTGAGCGCCTTCACCCGGCTTGCCAGGCGCGACACCTTGCGCGAAGCCGTGTTCTTGTGCAGCACGCCCTTCTGGGCGGCGCGCATCAGCTCCGGCTGCGCAGCGCGCAGCGCGGCGGCGGCGGTAGCCTGGTCGCCGCCGGCAATCGCCTCTTCAACCTTGCGGAGGAAGGTGCGCATGCGGCTCTTGCGGCTCTTGTTCACAGCCGTGCGAGCGAGGATCTTTCGGGTCGCCTTTTTGGCCGACGATGTGTTGGCCATCGCGCCGTCCTTGTGTTGTGCGGGGCGCCGCCTGCCGGGGCAGGGGCAACGCCCGGAGAGTTAAAACAAAGCGGACGGCGCCGGGCCGTCCTGTTGGTCTGGCTTATAGGAGCAGGCGGGCCCGGCGTCAACGCGCGGCGGCTGAAATTCAGAAGATTTCCGGCGCGGACGGATTCCCCCTGCAAACTCAACCCAGCATGGATCGCCACGGGCCGGCCGGGTCGAGAAATAGCCGCAGCGCCATGGCGCAACAGGCGATGACCAGCAGCGGGCGGATCAGCCGGGCGCCATTGCGGATGGCCAGATGGGCGCCGATTCTGGCCCCGGTCCACGCGCAGACGCCCATCAGCAGGCCCAGCGGCCAGGCGATTGGCTGGGTGAGGGCGAGAATCGCCAGCGCGCCGGCGTTGCTGGCGAAGTTCAGCGCCTTGGCCCGGCCGGTGGCGCGAACCACGCCAAGGCCAAGCAGGCCGACAAAGGCCATCATCAGCAGCGAGCCGGTGCCGGGCCCGAACACGCCGTCATAAAAACCGATGGCCGGCGCCACGGTGGCGGTGAAGACGGCGGGCGGGATGCGGTGTCCGCGATCGTCATCGCCTGGGCGACCGGCCAGACCCATGTACAGGGCGATGGCGACCAGCATCGGCGGCATCAGCAGCCGCAGGAAGCCGGTTGGCAGCGCGCTGACCAGCAGCGCGCCGGCCATCGCGCCGGCGGCGGCGAGGGCGAACATGGGCGCGGTGGCGCGCCAGTCGATCAGCCGCGCGCGGGTGAAGGCGAAGGTGGCGGAGCCGGAGCCAAAGGCGGCCTGCAATTTGTTGACGGCGAGGGCGCTGGCTGGCTGGAAGCCAGCGAGCAGCAGCGCCGGCAGCACCAGCAGGCCGCCGCCGCCGGCGATGGCGTCGATCAGTCCGGCGACGAAGGCAATGAGCAGCAGGACCAGGACAAGGCCGACGCTGAGGCTGGCGCCGGGAAGCAGCGCGCCGCCCCAGTCCAGCGGCGTGGCGAGCAGGGCGTGGGCGGTGGCGGCGATATCAGGCATGGGGCTGGCGTCTGGAGCAGAACCGGCTCGCGCTGGCCGGAATTGCGCCCCGCCTTCTGGCATGGGGCGCTTTCCGTATGCGCGGCGGCGGCCTCGCCGGAAAGCGTCGGGGCAGGCCGGCAAAATGGCGACGCCCCGGCGTCAGGTGCGCCGGGGCGTTGCGTTCATAGGGCAAAATCTGGTCCGGCTGAACCGGAAATTCGCCTTTTCGTTTAACGCGGCGCGATGTGTTGCGGCGCGCGGCGCGGTAGCCTCAGGAGTTGGTGAAGTTCGGCGGCCGCTTGGCGACGAAGGCGGACATGCCCTCCTTCTGGTCGGCGGTGGCGAACAGGGCGTGGAACACCCGGCGCTCGAAGCGCACGCCCTCGGACAGGGTGGTCTCGAAGGCGCGGTTGACCGTCTCCTTGGCCAGCATCACCGATGGCAGCGAGAACGAGGCGATGGTTTCCGCCGCCTTGAAGGCTTCCTCCTGCAGCTTGTCGGCTGGCACGACGCGGGCGACGAGGCCGGAGCGTTCGGCCTCTTCAGCGTCCATCATGCGGCCGGTCAGGCACAGGTCCATGGCCTTGGCCTTGCCGACGGCGCGGGTGAGGCGCTGGGTGCCGCCAATGCCCGGAATGACGCCAAGCTTGATTTCCGGCTGGCCGAATTTGGCGTTGTCGGCGGCGATGATGATGTCGCAGATCATCGCCAGTTCACAGCCGCCGCCAAGGGCGAAGCCAGCGACCGCGGCGACCATCGGCTTGCGCCGGGCGGCGATGCGATCGCCGGTGACGAAGAAGTCCTCCAGATAGGTGGCCGGATAGGTCTTCTCTTCCATTTCCTTGATGTCGGCGCCGGCGGCGAAGGCGCGATCGGAGCCGGTGAGCAGGATGCAGCCGATGTTGGCGTCCGACTCGAAGGCGTCGAGGGCGAGATTCAGCTCGTCCATCAGCTGGGCGTTCAGGGCGTTCAGCGCCTTGGGGCGGTTCAGGGTGATGACGCCGACCTTGCCGCGGGTCTCGGCGATGATGGTTTCATAGCTCATGTGCAACTCCCTGCCCTGAGACGCCGGACAGCGGGCCAGGCCCGCGCGGCGTGTGTCGTTTTGCGCCTGTCCCGTCATGGCTGATGGGTGCGCTGCAATCCTGCTCTAGCCTGGCCAGCCCGCCGGCGTCCATGGGCGCCTGATAGATCAGGGCGCCTGATGGTTCAGGGCGTCTGGCGGTACGGGATGTGGGCAGCCCCCCTGAAACATCGCCCGGATGAACGGGGGCCGATCATGCTCCCGGTTTCCGGTCCAGGCGAATTCCGGCCGGCTCGGCGCTTCGGTCTGGCTGGACCGTCCCTAGCGCTGGCAGCTTTCGCACCAGAAGGTCGAGCGGCCGGATTGCACCGATCGCGTGATGACGCCCTTGCAGCCTGGGGTGGGGCAGGGGCTGCCGGCCCGGTCGTAAACCCGGAACGCGTGCTGGAAATAGCCAAGGGCGCCGTCGGCGTGGTGAAAATCCTTCAGGGTGGAGCCGCCGGCCGCCACCGCCTCGGTCAGCACGTCGCGGATGACCCCGGCAAGGCGCTCCGCATCGGCGTCGTCGAGCGTTCCCGCCTTGCGGTAGGGCGACAGGCCCGCCCGGTGCAACGCTTCGCTGACATAGATATTGCCAAGCCCCGCGATCAGGCGCTGGTCGAGCAGCGCGGCCTTCAGCGGCGCGGCCTTGCCCGCGAACAGCTGGCGCAGCAGGGCGCCGCCCAGGGCGTTGCCCAGCGGCTCCACGCCGATATTGCGAAATAGCGGATGGGAATCGAGCGCGGCGCGGTCGATCAGATCCATGAAGCCGAAGCGGCGGGCGTCGTTATAGACAATGGTGGCGCCGCCCGTCAGATGCAGCAGGACGTGATCGTGCGGCGAGGGCGCGGGGCCGCCAGGCGCGGTGACAATATTATGGTAGAAGGCGCCGGGGGAACTGACGCGTTCTGGCGTCTGCGCCGGATCGCCATCCGGCGCGTGAATGGTGAAACGGCCGGTCATGCCCAGATGCATGGCCAGCACCTCGCCCGAGGACAGGTCGGCCAGCAGATATTTGGCCCGGCGTCCCAAAGCGATCACGGTCTGGCCGGTCAGCCGCCGGGCGAAGTCTTCGGGAAACGGGAAGCGCAGGTTTGGCCGGTTGACCTCAACCCGGGCGATCGTCGCGCCGGTGAGCACCGGGGCGAGCCCGAGGCGGACGGTTTCGACTTCGGGCAATTCGGGCATGCTGGCTCCTGAGGCTTGCTCCTTATAAGCGCCGTCATAAAGTCGCAGCAAGGCGGAGACAGGGAAACAGCGGGCGGAAACCGTGCCGGCAGACGTGGCGGCGCCGGCCAGGTTTCGCTATGTTGCCGGCTGCGAAAGGATGGCCCCATGACAGCCCCGACTCATGACGCGACCGGCGGCGAAGCCAGCGCGCGCACGCACTTCGGTTTCTCCACCGTGGACCTCGACAGCAAGCAGGGCCTTGTTGACGACGTGTTCCACAAGGTGGCGAAGCGTTATGACGTCATGAACGACCTGATGTCGGGCGGGCTGCACCGGGCCTGGAAGGCTGACATGGTGGCGGCGCTCAATCCCTCGCCGACGCGAACGCTGAAGGTGCTGGATGTGGCCGGCGGCACCGGCGACGTGGCTTTCCGCACCCTGAAGGCCGGCGGCGAGAACACCGAAGTCACCGTGCTCGACATCAATCGCGAGATGCTGGCGGTGGGCCGGGAGCGGGCCGGCGACCGTTTCGGCGATCGCATCGAATTCGTCCAGGGCAACGCCGAGGCGCTGCCATTCCCGGACAATTCCTTCGACGCCTACACCATCGCCTTTGGCATCCGCAACGTGCCGCGTCTGGAGCAGGCGCTGGCGGAGGCGTATCGCGTGCTGCGGCGCGGCGGACGCTTCCTGTGCCTGGAATTCTCCAATGTGGACATGCCGGGGCTGGACAAGATTTATGACGCCTATTCGTTCCACCTGATCCCGGCCATGGGCCGGATGGTGACTGGCGACAGCGAACCCTACCGTTATCTGGTGGAATCCATCCGCAAATTCCCTAACGCCGCCCTGTTCTCGGCAATGATCATGGACGCCGGCTTCGCCCGGGTGAAGGCCCGTCCCATGACCGGCGGCGTCGTCGCCATGCACTCGGGTTGGAAGCTCTGAGACCGTGTTCAGCACCCTGATTTATGGCGTCCGGCTTGCCGGGGTGGGCTTTGTGTTCGCGCGCGAGGGCGCGCTGGCGCTGGTCGACCCTGCGATGCTGCCGCCCGCCGGCCGTTTCGGCCTGCGCCTGGCGCGGCTGGTGGAGCGGCGCGGCGCCGACGCAAGCCACGGCGAGGGGCGGCTGGCGGCGGCGCTGACCCGGCTCGGGCCCAATTGGGTCAAGCTCGGCCAGTTCATGGCCACCCGGCCTGACGTGGTTGGCGTGCGCATCGCCCGTGAGCTGGAGCGCCTGCAGGACCGGATGCCGCCGTTTCCGACGGAGGAGGCGCGGGCCATCGTCGCCCAGTCGCTCGGCCGTCCGTTCGACGAGATGTTCGCGGAGTTCAGCGAGCCCGTCGGCGCGGCCTCGATCGCCCAGGTGCACATGGCGCGCCTCGCGCCTGGCGCCCGGCGACAGGCTGGCGAAGCCGGAGATGATGCGTCTGGCGACATGTCCGGGGCAGAGACGGCGCTGGTGGCCGTGAAGGTGTTGCGCCCTGGCGTGCGCGGCCGGTTCCAGCGTGATCTGGGCGCCATGCGCTTCGCGGCGCGTACGGCGGAAAAGTTTTTGCCGGCGGCGCGGCGGCTGCGTCCGATGGAGGTGGTGGAAACCCTGTCGCGCTCGGTCGCCATCGAGATGGATCTGCGCCTGGAGGCGGCGGCCCTGTCGGAAATGGCCGCCAACACCGCCGGCGACGCGGGCTTCCGCACGCCGCGCGTGGAATGGTCGTTCACCGAGCGCGACGTGATGACCAGCGAATGGATCGACGGGGTCAAGCTCACCGATCTGGCGGCGGTCGATGCGGCGGGGTTCGACCGCAAGGCGCTGGCGGCGAACATTATCCAGTCGTTCCTGCGCCATGCGCTGCGCGACGGATTTTTCCACGCCGACATGCACCCCGGCAATCTGTTCATCGATCCCCAGGGGCAACTGGTGGCGGTGGATTTCGGCATCATGGGCCGGCTGGGGCACAAGGAGCGCCGCTTCCTGGCCGAGATCCTCTACGGCTTTATCTCGCGGGACTACCGGCGGGTGGCGGAAGTGCATTTCGAAGCCGGCTATGTGCCGGCCTCCCACAGCGTCGACGACTTTGCCCAGGCCATCCGCGCCATCGGCGAGCCGATCCATAACCGCCGCGCCGACGAGATTTCCATGGGCCGGCTGCTCACCCTGCTGTTCGAGGTGACGGGCCTGTTCGAAATGCAGACACGCCCCGAACTGGTGATGCTGCAAAAGACTATGGTGGTGGTTGAAGGCGTGGCGCGCAGTCTCGATCCACATCTCGACATGTGGAAAACCGCCGATCCGGTGGTGCGGGCCTGGATCACGCGCAATCTGGGGCCGGCGGGCCGGGTGGAGGAAATCGGCCGCGGCGCCTCGGCGCTGATCTCGCGCCTCGGCAGCCTGCCGGATACGCTGGAGCGCGGCGAACGGGTGCTGGCCCGGCTTGAGGATGCAACCACGGGCGCGGGCTTCGCCATCAACGCCGACAGCGCCGATCGCATTGGCCGCGCCGAGGGACGGGGCCTGCGCCTGGCGACGCTGGCGCTGTGGGTGATCGCCGCGCTGCTGGCGGTTCTGGTCTGGCGCATGTGAGGGGTGAGCTGCGAGCGGGTGAGGCGCACTCTTGAGACACACTCCTGGAGCGGGCCTCTGGAACGCACTCTTGGGGCGTATTCTTGGGGCGTATTCTGGAGCCCGCGCCGCCGCGCGCCAAGCTGCGCCTCCTGCTGCGCCTCTTGCCGCGTATTTTGCCACGATCTTGCCGGGCGTCTTGCCATTGGCGCGCCCATGCGGCAGGCAATGGCGACAATGCCTGGGGCGCGCGTCTGCGCGCGGTCCCCGTCAGTGGAACAAATGCGAAGGAGACGTCCATGCTGTCAGGTCGCCGGGTCCTTCTGATCATCGGCGGCGGCGTCGCCGCCTACAAGGCGCTGGATCTGATCCGGCGGCTCAAGGAGCGGGGCGCCGTGGTGCGCTGCGTGATGACCGATGGGGCGCAGCAGTTCGTGACGCCGCTGTCGGCGTCGTCGCTGTCGCAGGAAAAGGTGTTCACCGATCTGTTCTCCCTCACCGACGAGGCGGACATCGGCCACATCAGCCTGTCGCGTGAGGCGGATCTGATCGTCGTGGCGCCAGCCACCGCCGATCTGATGGCCAAGGCCGCCAACGGCCTGGCGAATGATCTGGCGACCAACATTCTGCTGGCCACCGACAAGCCCGTGCTGATGGCGCCGGCGATGAACCCACGCATGTGGGGCCATCCGGCGACGCGCCGCAACGCCGCGACGCTGGCGGGCGACGGGGTGCTGTTCGTTGGCCCCAATGCCGGGACCATGGCCGAGCGCGGCGAATCTGGCGTGGGGCGCATGGCCGAACCGCTGGAGATTGTCGCCGCGGTGGAAGCCGCCCTGGCTGGACCGGGCGCCGGATCCGCAGCCCAGGTCGGATACCAGAACGTCATCTACCAGGGGCAGGGCGTTGGCGCCACAGCGGCGCCGGGCTTCGGCCGTTTGCAGCCGCAGGGACCGCTCACCGGCCTCAGCGTGCTGGTCACCTCAGGGCCCACCCACGAGCCGATTGATCCGGTGCGCTATATCGCCAACCGTTCGTCCGGCCGTCAGGGGCACGCCATCGCCCAGGCCGCCGCCCAGGCCGGCGCCCACGTCACGCTGATCAGCGGGCCGGTGAACCTTCCCGACCCGCCCGGCGTGCATGTGGTGCATGTGGAGAGCGCCCGCGAGATGCTGGCGGCGGTTGAAGTGGCTTTGCCGGCCGACGCGGCGGTGTTCACCGCCGCCGTGGCCGACTGGCGCGTCGCCGGGGCGGCGGAGGAAAAGATCAAGAAGCAGGGCGGCGGCGCGCCGTCGCTCAGCCTGGTCGAGAATCCGGACATTCTGGCGACCGTGTCGAAGCTGACGGCTGGCCGGCCGCAACTGGTGGTGGGTTTCGCCGCCGAGACCGAGAAGGTGTTGGCCCACGCCGAGGCCAAGCTGGCGCGCAAAGGCTGCGACTGGATCGTCGCCAATGACGTCTCGCCGGAAAGCGGCGTGATGGGCGGCGATCGCAACACGGTGCATCTGGTGACGGCGGAGGGCATCGAGGACTGGCCGACCATGGGCAAGGACGAGGTGGCGCGCCGTCTCGTCGCCCGCATGGCGGATGCGCTGGCGCGAAGTGGCGCCAAAAGCGGTGGGGCGGATCGTTCTGGCGCGGCGTCATGAGCGGCGGGCGGGAGATGCAGGAGATATTGCTGCGCCGGTTGCCGCATGCGGCCGGTCTGCCGTCGCCGGCCTACGCCACGGCCGGCGCCGCCGGCTTCGACCTGCGCGCCGCCATCGATGCCGAGATCACGCTGGCGCCGGGCGCGCGGGTTCTGGCTCCGACAGGTTTCTGTTTCGCCGCGCCAGCGGGCTGGGAGATCCAGGTCCGGCCCAGGTCCGGGCTGGCGGCGAAGCACGGCGTGACGCTGCTCAATACGCCGGGCACCATCGACAGCGACTATCGCGGCGAGGTTTTCGTCTGCCTGATCAATCTCGGGCAGGAGCCATTCATCATCCGTCGCGGCGATCGCATTGCCCAGGCGGTGGCGGCGCGGGCGCCGCAACTGGCGTTGCGGGAAGTTGACGCCCTGGATGACACGGCGCGCGGCGCCGGCGGCTTCGGCTCGACCGGCGTGGCCTGAAAACCGGCCGCGGCGGCATGCGATCAGCGTGCGTAATTTACACTTTATGGAGTGAAAAGCTTTTGTTGCACGACAGAGGCTGTTAAAAACTGTCTCCACCAGATGAAAATGCGACCCGCCGCAAGGACGCGCGGGCAGGGAGACCAGGGCCATGATGCTGTTGTCGCGACGGAGCGTGCTTGCCATCGCAGCGGTTGTCGACGTCGCGCTTCACGCCCGCCCTTTGCCGGTGGCCGCCAAGCTGCTGGCGGCGCGCCACCGGCTGCCGCCGCGCCATCTGGAAACCGTATTGCAGACCCTTGTGCGCGCCGGCATCCTCAAGGGCGTGCGCGGCCCGCGCGGCGGCTATGAGCTGGCGCGGGAGCGGCGGCGCATCAGCGCCGGGCAGATCGTGCGCGCCGTGATGGCGGCGCAGGAGGACGAGGGGCTGCCGCCGCTGCCGGAATCGAAGCTGGTTGAACAGGTGATCGAGCCGTCCGTGAAGGAGGCTGGCGAGGCGTTCCTCGACCGGCTCGATTCCGTGACTATTGAGGATCTGTGCCGCGATGCTGAAGCCCGCAGTGTGTTTGGCGATGTCGCGGCTCCAATGGATTTCACGATATGATTTGTGAAAAAAATATTTGCACATTTTTCTGCAGGTTATAACGTCGACCCGGTCTTTCATCGGGTCGGCGGGCAAGGGCCGGTCGCCCGGCCTGAACCGGCGTCGCCGGCAAACGGATTTCTTTAACGGGTCGCATTTTCTCATGCGAAGCGATGTCGCCTTCGCCGGAAATGCCACAGGGGAGCAGGTCATGGCGGATAACTCGTCCAGCAGCGCAGACGGCAAGAAGCCCGGTCGCGGCCGCATCTATGATTCCATCACCGCCACCATCGGCGATACACCGCTGGTGCGCCTGTCGCGTCTGGCGGCTGAAAAGGGCGTCAAGGCCAACCTCCTGGCCAAGCTTGAGTTCTTCAACCCGATCTCCAGCGTCAAGGACCGGATTGGCGTCAGCATGATCGACGCCCTGGAGGCCGAGGGGCGCATCGCGCCGGGCGCGACGCTGATCGAGCCAACGTCCGGCAACACCGGCATCGCCCTGGCCTTTGTGGCGGCGGCGCGCGGCTATCGCCTGATTCTGGTGATGCCGGAGACCATGTCGATCGAGCGCCGCAAGATGCTGCAACTGCTCGGCGCCCAGCTTGAGCTGACCCCAGGCGCCCAGGGCATGCGCGGCGCCATTGCCCGCGCCCAGGAACTGCACGCGCAGATTCCCGGCTCGATCATCCCGCAGCAGTTCGCCAATCCGGCCAATCCGGCGATCCACCGCGCCACCACGGCGGAGGAAATCTGGAACGACACCAACGGCGAGGTGGACTATGTGGTCTCCGGCGTCGGCACTGGCGGCACCATCACCGGCGTCGGTCAGGTGCTGAAACAGCGCCGCCCCGGGGTGAAAATGGTGGCCGTGGAGCCGGAGGACAGCCCGGTGCTGTCTGGCGGACAGCCGGGGCCGCACAAGATCCAGGGCATCGGCGCCGGTTTCGTCCCGGACGTGCTGGACCGCAGCCTCATTGACGAGGTGATCACGGTCGGCAACCAGACCGCTTTCGACACCGCCCGCCAGCTTGCCCGCGTCGAGGGCATTCCTGTCGGCATCTCCTCCGGCGCCGCCGTGGCGGCCGCGCTGGAGCTGGGCGCCCGCCCGGAGGCCGCCGGCAAGAACATCGTCATCATCATCCCGTCCTTCGCCGAGCGTTACCTGTCGACGCCGCTGTTCGAAGGGCTGTGAGATCCAGGCCGGCCCGTTCGGGCCGGCCGCTCATGCAGGCGGCCCCTGCCGCCGCGCGGGCAGCAGGGGCCGGGACAACAAAAGGCGCGCCGTCATCGACGGCGCGCCTTTTTCGTTACTGACTGCGCCAGGACGTCATTGAGCCGGCTTGTAGTCGTCCGTCAGGATCGGTCCAAACAGCACCCAGCGCTTGCCGTCGAAGCGCATCATCTGGAACTGCTTGTTGATCTTGTAGTCGTCTTTGGTCTCGACGCTCATTCCTGGCAACGCCAGGTCTGGCGTGAAGTTCCGGATATTGGTGGCCTGCTTCATGAGGTTGGCGCGGGTGAGGTTGTCGCCGGCCTGCTTCAGGATCTGCTCCAGAAACTGGGCGGTGGAGTAGCCATAGGTGGCGATGCCGCTGTCGCGATCCTCATTGGGGGCGTACTTGGCCATGAACTCCTTGTAGCGCTTCATGCCCGGATCGTTGGCCCACTGCGGATCCAGCGGATCCTTGCCGTAGTTGACCGAGATGATGTCCTTCGAGTTCTCCAGCCCGGCCGGGACCAGCGTCTGGCTCACCGGGGTGGCGTTGATGTCGAGGATGTGCACCGGCTTCCAGCCCATCTCGGCGGCCTTCTTGATGGCCTGGGCGCCAAAGCGCGGCGTCGACATGTTGTAGAACAGGTCCGCGCCGGATGCCTTCAGCTTGACCATCTGGGCGTCGATGGTCGGGTCGCTCAACTCATAGGACGCTTCGGCGACGATCATGGATTTCGCCTTGTCGCCCAGGGCGTCCTTCAGGCCCTTCACATAGTCTTTCCCAAGGTCGTCGTTCTGGTAGAGGATGCCAATCTTGGCGTTGGGGTGGTTCGCGAGGATATATTTGCCGTAGATGTGCGCCTCCGACTGGTAGTTCGGATTATAGGCGAGCGTCCACGGGAAGTTCTTCGGGTCGGTGAACCGGGTCGCGCCGGTCGACGCCAGCAGTTGCGGCACCTTCTTCTCGTTCAGATATTTCTGCACGGCGGCGTTCGACGGGGTGCCGATGATCTGGAAGGTGCTGAGGACGCCATCGCTCTCCACCAGCTTGCGCACCTGCTCCACCGCCTTCGGCGGGTTGTAGGCGTCGTCGTACTGGATGAAGTTGATCTTGCGGCCGTTGATGCCGCCTTTCTCGTTCAGCATGCGGATGTAGGCTGCCTGGACGCGGCCAATGCCGCCATAGGCCGAGGCGGGGCCACTGAGCGGCGTGGTCTGGCCGATCTTGATCTCGGTGTCCGTGGCGCCCTGATCGTATTTCTTCTCTGCAAGGGCGGGAGTGGTCAGAAGGGCGGGCGTGGCGAGCGTCGCGGCGAGCGCGAACGCGGCCCATGCCGGCATCCTGGGTCTGCTCATGCGTCTACCTCCAGAACATGGCGCGTCCGTTGTCGCGCCTGTGTCCACCACGATAATTTGGCCTCACGGACAAGTGTATTCGTCTTCCGGCGAATGCCGGGGAGAAAAAATCCCCCGTCAAGTCAACGGGTTTACATAAAATTCGTGGGCGTCCGGCCAGTCTTCGGGCAATTCTTCACAACAGAGCCTCACAACAGAGCCTCGCAACAAATCCTCCTGAAAAATCTTCTTGAGGGATCCTCCTGGCAAATGCTGGGGCCTGACGGCGGCGACGGGCCTGGCGCAAAAAGAAAACGCCCGGCGCGGGGCCGGGCGTTTCCTGTTGCTGCTGCGCTGCCGGAGGGCTTCAGCCTTCCTTGGCGTTCTTCATGCGCTTGCGATCGTTCGGGTCGAGGTAACGCTTGCGCAGGCGGATGGACTTCGGCGTCACTTCCATCAGCTCGTCGTCCTGGATCCACGCCAGCGAACGCTCCAGCGTCATGCGGATCGGCGGCGTCAGCTTGACGGCCTCGTCCTTCGACGTGGTGCGGATGTTGGTGAGCTTCTTGCCCTTGAGAACATTGACCTCAAGGTCGTTGTCGCGGTTGTGGATGCCCACGAGCATGCCCTGGTAGACCTTGACGCCGGCGTCGATGATCATCGGGCCGCGATCTTCCAGGTTCCAGAGGGCGTAAGCCACCGACTCGCCCTGCTCGTTGGCGATCAGCACGCCGTTGTTGCGGCCCGCCAGTTCGCCCTTGTAGGGCTCGTAGCCGTGGAACAGGCGGTTCATGATCGCCGTGCCGCGCGTGTCGGTCAGCAGTTCGGACTGGTAGCCGATCAGGCCGCGGGTCGGGGCGTGGAACACCAGACGCAGGCGGTTGCCGCCCGACGGCTTCATCTCGATCATGTCGGCCTTGCGCTCCGACATCTTCTGCACGACGGTGCCGGAATATTCCTCATCGACGTCGATGACGACCTCTTCCATCGGCTCCAGCGTGTTGCCGTCGTCGTCCTGCTTGAACACCACGCGCGGACGCGACACGGCCAGTTCGAAGCCCTCGCGACGCATGGTCTCGATCAGGATCGACAGCTGCAGTTCGCCGCGACCCGAGACGAAGAAGCTGTCCTTGTCAGCCGATTCCTCGATCTTCAGCGTCACATTGCCCTCGGCCTCCTTGTACAGGCGGTCGCGGATCATGCGGCTGGTGACCTTGTCGCCTTCGGTGCCGGCCAGCGGGCTGTCGTTCACCAGGAACGACATGGTCACGGTCGGCGGGTCGATCGGCTGGGCCTGGATGGCTTCGGTGACCGAAGGATCGCAGAAGGTGTCCGCCACCGAGCCCTTGACCAGGCCGGCGATGGAGACGATGTCGCCGGCCTCGCCGACTTCAATCGGCTGGCGCTCGATGCCGCGGAAGGCGAGGATCTTCGACACGCGGCCGTTCTCGACCAGATTGCCGTGACGGTCGATGACCTTGATGGTCTGGTTTGGCTTCACCGTGCCGGAGGCGATGCGTCCGGTGATGATGCGGCCAAGGAAGGGGTTGGCTTCGAGCAGGGTGCCGAGCATGCGGAACTGGCCAGGCTCGACCTTCGCTTCAGGCACGTGCCTGAGCACCAGATCGAACAGCGGGGCCAGGCCCTGGTCGCTCGGACCCTCAGGCGCCTCGGCCATCCAGCCGTCGCGGCCGGAGCCGTAGAGGATGGGGAAGTCGAGCTGCTCGTCGGTGGCGTCGAGCGCCGCGAACAGGTCGAACACCTCGTTGATGACCTCGTTGGCGCGGCCATCGGGACGGTCGATCTTGTTGATGGCGACGATGGGCTTCAGGCCGATCTTGAGGGCCTTGCCGACCACGAATTTGGTCTGCGGCATTGGGCCTTCAGCCGAGTCGACCAGCACGATCACGCCGTCGACCATCGAGAGAATGCGCTCTACCTCGCCGCCGAAGTCGGCGTGGCCGGGGGTGTCGACGATGTTGATGCGGGTGTCCTTCCAGACGATCGAGGTCGCCTTGGCCAGGATGGTGATGCCGCGCTCTTTCTCGATGTCGCCGGAATCCATGACGCGCTCGGCGACGCGCTGGTTCTCACGGAACGAGCCGGACTGCTGCAGCATCTTGTCGACCAGCGTGGTCTTGCCATGGTCAACGTGCGCGATGATCGCGATATTGCGAAGTGACATATAAAGGCGCCTGCCTGTGTTTCAGCGCAATTCGGAAAGTGAACGGACAACGCCTGTTCGACTGGCCGATTCATTCAGGCTGAACACGACCATGCAACGGCAACCGCCGGGTCCCGGGGGACCTGCGCCAATTTTGCTGATGCCCCCATATGCAAGCCGGCGGCGCAGGATGCAACCCCCGAAGCGTGTTGTTTTTACACGCAATAGCGCCGCATCCCGGCGTAAAAACCTGGCAATCGGGGGCCTGGGAGCGGGGAGGGGCGGCTGAATCCGGGCGCGCCGGCTCGCGCCGCGCCCGCCTGGATATGGCCTGGGTTTGCCGTCGGCCGGGTGTGCGGGAGCGCCTGAGGGCGGCTCCCGGAGCTTTTCCGAAGCTGCTCCCGGTGCGTTTCCCGGAGCCGTCCCCAGAGCCCTTGCCGATCAAAATGGATCGGAAAAGGGCTTCTGGGTCCTGTGTTTGAGCGAATTCTGGCCGATCAGACGGTTCCGTCTGATCGGCAGGCGCTTTAGAGGCCGAGCTTCTTCTTGCGCTGGGCCAGGGTGCGCAGGCGCAGGGCGTTGAGCTTGATGAAGCCGGCGGCGTCGCGGTGGTCATAGGCCACGGCGCCCTCCTCGAAGGTCACCAGATCCTGGTCGTAGAGCGAGTAGGGGCTCTGGCGGCCGATGACATGGATGCCGCCCTTGTAGAGCATCAGACGGACTTCGCCGGTGACGAATTCCTGGCTCTTGTCGATGAGGGTCTGCAGCATCTCGCGCTCGGGCGAGAACCAGAAGCCGTTGTAGATCAGCTCGGCGTATTTCGGCATCAGCTCGTCCTTCAGGTGAGCTGCGCCGCGGTCGAGGGTGATCGACTCAATCGCGCGGTGGGCGTCAAGCAGGATCGTGCCGCCGGGGGTCTCATACATGCCGCGGCTCTTCATGCCGACGAAGCGGTTCTCGACGAGGTCGAGGCGGCCAATGCCATTGTCGTGGCCGAGTTTGTTAAGAGCGGTCAGCAGGGTCGCCGGGCTCATCTTCACGCCATCGATGGCGACGGCGTCGCCCTTTTCGAATTCAATGGTGATGATGGTCGGCTTGTCCGGGGCGTCCAGAGGCGAAATCGTCCGCGAGAAGACGTAGTCCGGCACCTCGTCGTTCGGGTCCTCCAGCACCTTGCCCTCGGAGGACGAGTGCAGCAGGTTGGCGTCGACCGAGAACGGGGCTTCGCCGCGCTTGTCTTTGGCGATCGGAATCTGGTGCTTCTCGGCGAAATCGATCAGCGAGGTGCGCGAGGTCAGGTCCCATTCGCGCCATGGGGCGATCACGGTGACGTCGGGCTTCAGCGCATAATAGCCGAGCTCGAAACGCACCTGGTCGTTGCCCTTGCCAGTGGCGCCGTGGGACACGGCGTCCGCGCCGGTGCGCTCGGCGATCTCGATCTGCTTCTTTGCGATCAGCGGGCGGGCGATGGAGGTGCCGAGCAGGTAGACGCCTTCATACTGGGCGTTGGCGCGGAACATCGGGAAGACGTAGTCGCGCACGAACTCCTCGCGCAGGTCCTCAATGTAGATGTTCTCGGGCTTGATGCCGAGCAGCAGCGCCTTTTCGCGCGCCGGCTCCAGCTCCTCGCCCTGACCGAGGTCAGCGGTGAAGGTGATGACCTCGCAACCGTAGGTCGTCTGCAGCCACTTCAGGATGATCGAGGTGTCGAGCCCCCCCGAATAGGCCAGAACAACCTTGTTGACGCGCTTTGCCGTCATGATCTTTCCATCGCAAATACCGGATGCGCGCGCCCGGTTGGGGACAGGCCCCGGGCAGGGTGTGGGCTGGCGCGATCCGCGGGTTAACCGGGAAACTGGACATGCCCGCCCGGAAGTTCTCCGGCCAGGCCATACGCGCGCGGACTATAGGGCGAAGCGCCGCGCGCGCAAGCCGCGAGCGATGCCCGCCGCCGCCAAAAACACGTCAGCGCCTTGACATTGTGAGCGCGACCCTGATGTTGCAGGGCGAAACCGGTGCGCCCGGCGCGGGCGGGTCCAGAAGGCCGGACCGGCGGCAGGGCGCCTGGATTTTGAACCTTTGGTCACATTGGCGCAGGGCCTGGGCCCCGCCGCGGAGATCCCGTCATGGCGCATATCGATATCGCCCGACGCGTGTATGACCACAGTTGGAAGCTGGACCCGATCGTCCGCAGCCTGCTGGATACCGATTTCTACAAGCTGCTGATGTTGCAGATGATCTGGGGGCTGCGCCGCGACGTGCGCGCCGATTTCACCCTGATCAACCGCTCGAAGGACATCCGCCTGGCGGACGACATCGACGAGCAGGAGCTGCGCGACCAGCTCGACCACGCCCGCACCCTGCGGTTCTCCAAAAAGGAGATGATCTGGCTGGCCGGCAACACCTTCTATGGCCGCAAGCAGATCTTCGAGCCGGACTTCCTCGACTGGCTGGCGGATTTCCAGTTGCCCGAATACGAATTGCGCCGCGAGGACGGGCAGTTCGTGCTCAATTTCACCGGCCTGTGGACCCACACCAGCATGTGGGAGATCCCGGCGCTGGCCATCGTCAACGAACTGCGCTCCCGCGCCGCCATGCGTCGCATGGGGCGGTTCGATCTTGATGTGCTCTACGCCCGCGCCAAGGCGCGCCTGTGGGAGAAGGTGGAGCGCCTGCGGCAGCTGCCGGACCTGCGCATTTCGGATTTCGGCACCCGCCGGCGCCACGGCTTCCTGTGGCAGCGCTGGTGCGTGGAGGCATTGAAGGAGGGGCTGGGCAAATCGCTGCTCGGAACCAGCAACGTGCTGCACGCCATGGAAACCGACCTGGAGGCCATCGGCACCAACGCCCATGAGCTGCCGATGGTGATGGCGGCGCTGGCCGACACCGACGGCGAGCGCCTGATGGCGCCTTATACGGTGCTGGAATCCTGGAAGAAATACTACGGCGGCAACCTGCTGGTGGTGCTGCCGGATGCCTTTGGCACCACCAGCTTCCTGAAGCACGCCCCGGACTGGGTGGCGGACTGGACCGGCTTCCGCCCGGACTCCAAGCCGCCGATCGAGGGCGGCGAGGAGATCATCGCCTGGTGGCGCCTGAAGGGCCGCGACCCGCGCGAGAAGCTGCTGGTGTTCTCCGACGCGCTCGACGTCGATTCCATCGAGAAGACCTACCATCACTTCCATGGCCGCGTGCGCATGAGCTTTGGCTGGGGCACTAACCTCACCAATGATTTCGAGGGCTGCGCCACCCGGCCGGATCTCGATCTGCGCCCGGCGTCGCTGGTCTGCAAGGTGTCCTCGGCCAATGGCCGCCCGGCGGTGAAGCTGTCGGACAATCTGCAGAAGGCCACCGGGGCGCCGGAGGCCATCGCCCATTACATGCAGGTGTTCGACTACGAAACGCCGTCGCGCCTGGAGCCGGTGGACGAGCGGGTTGCGTGAGCCGGGGCTGACATGAGCGAAGGCGGGAGAGGGGGCGCAGGCGCGGGCTGGAGCGAATCGGCGCCGGCGTGGATCGCCGCTATCGACAGCGATTTCTCGCGCCACGCGGTGCTGGATGCGCCGATGCTGGCCCGCGTCCGGGCGGGCGGCTACGGCGACGCCCTTGACGTTGGCTGCGGCGAGGGGCGCTTCTGCCGGATGATGCGCGCCGCCGGCGTCCGCCCGGTTGGGGTCGACCCGATCCCGCTGATGCTGGAGATGGCCCGCGCCCGTGATCCGGGCGGTGACTACCGCGTCGGCCGGGCCGAAAAGCTTGATTGGCCCGACGCCAGTTTTGACCTGGTGGTGAGCTATCTCACCCTGATCGATATCGACGACATGGAGCAGGCGGTCGCCGAAATGGCGCGGGTGTTGCGCCCGGGCGGCGCATTGCTGATCGCCAATCTCAATTCATTCTCGACCGCCGGCGGCTGGGAAGGCGAAGGCGCGGCGCAGCGTTATGCCATTGACGGCTATCTCGACAGCCGCGCCGAATGGGTGGAGTGGGCCGGCGTCCGCGTGCGCAACTGGCATCGGCCGCTCTCCCGTTACATGCAGGCGCTGCTGGCCCAGGGGCTGACGCTCGCCCGTTTCGACGAGCCGGAGCCCGATCCGGCCTGGCCCGACGCCGCGCGCGTCGCCCGCTACCGCCGCGCGCCCTGGCTGTTGCTGATGGAGTGGCGCAAGCCATAGGCGCCGGGCGCATCGCATGGCTCGCTCCTGAGGTTGAAACCTGCTAGAGCCTCGCTCCAAATTCCCACACGCGGTTGCGCCTCCAACGATGGCGCGGCCAGCAACCGGCGGCCTTGCGCCGCCAGATCGCATTTTGATGAACGTCCAGACCTCGCCGGAAGCGCAGGCGGTCGAACGCCGCCGGACCTTCGCCATCATCTCCCACCCGGACGCGGGCAAGACCACGCTCACCGAGAAGCTGCTGCTGTTCGGCGGCGCCATCCAGCTCGCCGGCGCGGTGAAGGCCAAACGCGGCGGCGCGGCGACGCGCTCGGACTGGATGGGCATCGAGAAGGAGCGCGGCATTTCCGTCGTCACCTCGGTGATGACCTTCGAATACGGCGATCACGTCTTCAACCTGCTCGACACGCCAGGCCACGAGGACTTCTCGGAGGACACCTACCGCACCCTGACGGCGGTGGACGCCGCCGTGATGGTGATCGACGCCGCCAAGGGCATCGAGGCGCGCACGCGCAAGCTGTTCGAGGTCTGCCGCCTGCGCGACATTCCGATCGTCACCTTCGTCAACAAGCTCGACCGCGAAGCCCGCGATCCGTTCGACCTGCTCGACGAGGTGGAGAAGACGCTGGCCCTCGACACCTCGCCGGTGACCTGGCCGATCGGCAGCGGCCGCTCCTTCGCCGGCACCTATGATCTGCGCAACCGCCGCGTGCGGCTGGTGGACAAGGACGACGCCGGTTTCACCGTCACCGGAACGGATGACCCGAAGCTGCTCAGCCTGCTGCCGGAGCATGAGCGCGACGCCTTCCACGAAAGCGTTTCGCTGGCGGAAGCCGCGCTGGAGCCGTTCGACCTGGAGGCTTTCCGTCAGGGGCACCTGACGCCGGTGTTCTTCGGCTCGGCCCTGCGCAATTTCGGCGTGCGCGACCTGATCGACGCCGTCGCCGAATTCGCGCCGCCGCCGCGCGGCCAGCAGGCGGCCACCCGCATGGTGGAGCCAACCGAGAAGCGGATGAGCGGTTTCGTGTTCAAGATCCAGGCCAACATGGATCCGAACCACCGTGACCGCATCGCCTTCATGCGCGTCTGCTCCGGCCGGCTGACGCGCGGCATGAAGGCGCGGCTGGCCCGCACCGGCAAGCCGATGACCCTGTCGGCGCCGCAGTTCTTCTTCGCCCAGGATCGCTCCATCGCCGAGGAAGCCTTCGCCGGCGACGTGGTCGGCATTCCCAACCACGGCACCCTGCGCATCGGCGACACCCTGACCGAGGGCGAGGATCTGGTGTTCCGCGGCGTGCCGAGCTTCGCGCCCGAAATCATGCGGCGCATCAAGCTCACCGATCCGATGAAGGCCAAGAAGCTGAAGGAAGCCCTGCAACAGATGGCCGAGGAGGGCGTCGTGCAGGTGTTCCAGCCCGTCGATGGCTCCGGCGCCATCGTCGGCGTGGTCGGCGCCCTGCAGCTCGACGTGCTGAAAGAGCGGTTGCAGGCGGAATATGGCCTGCCGATCGATTTCGAGCCGACCCGTTTCTCGATCTGCCGCTGGATTTCCAGCGACAGGGCGGGCGAGCTGGACAAATTCGTCAACGCCCACACCTCGTCGATCGCCCTCGATCTCGACCGTGAGCCGGTGTTCATGGCCACTACCGCCTTCTCGCTCAGCTATGAGCAGGAGCGCTGGCCGGACATCAAGGTTTCGGACATCAAGGATTATCAGGCCGGCGTTGGCGGCTGATTTCGCGCATACAAGGTGGTTTCGATGGCCCTTCCTCCGCTGCTTTCCCTTGCCGGCGTGCGGCTGCGTCTGGGCACGCAGCAATTGCTCGACGGCGCCGAGCTGTCGGTGGCGCGCGGCGACCGGGTGGTGCTGGTGGGCCGCAACGGCTCCGGCAAATCCACCATGCTCAAGGTCGCCGCCGGCCTGCTGGAGCCCGATGCCGGAACCCGCTTCCTGCAACCCGGCGCGACCCTGCGTTATCTGCCGCAGGAGCCGGATCTCTCCGGCCATGACACGGTGATGTCGTGGGTGATGGAGGGGCTGTCCGAGGGCGACGACGCCTGGCGCGCCAGCATGTATCTGGAGAAGCTTGGCCTGACTGGCGACGAGCACCCGGCCAGCCTCTCCGGCGGCGAGGCCCGCCGCGCCGCGCTGGCCCGCACCCTGGCGCCGGAACCGGACATCCTGCTGCTCGATGAGCCGACCAATCACCTTGATCTGCCGAGCATCGAATGGCTGGAAGAGGAGCTGGCCGGCCTGCGCACGGCGCTGGTGCTGATCAGCCACGACAGGCGCTTTCTGGAAAAACTTGGCAAGTCGATCGTCTGGCTGGATCGCGGCCAGACCCGCCGCGCCGATATCAGCTTCGACCGTTTTGAAGCCTGGCGCGACGAGGTTCTGGAGCAGGAAGAGGTCGCGGCCCAGAAGCTCGACCGCAAGATTGCCGCCGAGGAACACTGGGTGCGCTATGGCGTCACCGCGCGCCGCAAGCGCAATGTGCGCCGCATGGGCGAGCTGTCGGCCTTGCGCCAGCAGCGCCGCGAGGCCCGCAGCGCCGTCAACCAGGCCTCGGCCCAGGTCAGCATGGCCGCCTCGGAGGCGGAGCTGTCCGGCAAGCAGGTGATCGAGGCGAAGGCCGTCAGCAAGCATTTTGGCGAACGGGCGATCGTCCGCGACCTGTCGCTGCGGCTGCTGCGCGGCGACCGGCTCGGAATCATTGGCCCCAACGGCGCCGGCAAGACCACGCTGATCAATCTGCTGACCGGCGCGCTGGCGCCGGACGGCGGCGTGATCCGCCTCGGCGCCAATCTGGAGCTGGCGACGCTGGACCAGCGCCGGGCGCTGCTCGACCCGGAGGCCACCCTGGCCGAAACCCTGACCGGCGGGCGCGGCGACAATGTCTTTGTCGGCGGCCAGCCGCGCCATGTGGTGTCCTATATGGCGGACTTCCTGTTCCCGCCGGAAATGGCGCGCACGCCCGTGAAGGTGCTCTCCGGCGGCGAGCGGGCCCGCCTGATGCTGGCCCTCGCCATGGCCAGGCCCTCGAACCTGCTGGTGCTCGACGAGCCGACCAACGATCTCGACCTGGAGACCCTGGACGTGCTGGAGGAGATGCTGGGCGCCTATTCCGGCACCGTGATCCTCATCAGCCACGACCGTGATTTTCTCGACCGCATCGTCGACGCCGTGCTGGTTCCGGAAGGCGATGGCCGCTGGCAGGAATACGCCGGCGGCTACAGCGACATGCTGCGCCAGCGCGGCGGCGACATCGCCAGCGCCAAACTGGCGGCGAAGCCGGATGCGGGCAAGGCCGCCGCGAAGCCTGTGGAGAAACCTGGCGAGAAACTGGCGGAAAAGCCGGCTGGGAAGGCCGCCGCGAAGCGCATGAGCTTCAAGGACAAGCACGCCCTGGAGACGCTGCCCAAGACCATGGCCGAGCTGGAAGCCAAGCAGCAGGCGGTGCAGGCGAAGCTGGCCGATCCGGATCTCTACGCCAAAGACCGGGCGGCGTTCGAAAAGTTCACCGCCGCCGCAAGCCAGCTTCAGGAGCAGCTTGCCGCCGCAGAGGATCGCTGGCTGGAGCTGGAGATGCTGCGGGCGGAAATCGAGGGGGAGTAGGCGACGCCAGCCTTCAGGACATCGTGCCGCCGTTGTCTGGGCGCGCGCCAGAATCTGTTCGCGCCGCAGGCCGGGTGGCCCGGAAACACATGCCCGCCATTATCGGGGAAGCCGCTCTTTGAACGCGGCCCCGGCCTCCTGATCTGATGTCTTGTCTGCGGCGGTGGTTCTGCTCGCGCATGCCGCGGGCGCCCGTTCAGGGCGCCAGGGCGTTTTCCAGGGTTTCGACGTTGCGTCGCATCATGTCGATGTAGGTTGGAGCCGGGCCGTCCGGCGGCGACAGGGAGTCGGTGTAAAGCTGCCCGCCTGGTTTCACGCCGGTTTCCCTGGCGACCCGCTGCATCAGGCGCGGATCGGCGATGTTCTCCAGAAATACCGCCGGCGCCTTTTCGGCGCGGATCTGGCGCACCACGCGGGCGACGTCGGCGGCGGAAGCCTCGGTGTCGGTGGAGAGCCCCTGCGGCGCGATAAGGCCAAGGCCATAGGCGCGGCCGAAGTAGCCGAAGGCGTCGTGAGTGGTGATGATGCGCCGGCGGTCGGCCGGGATCGCCGCCATGCGGCGACGGATGTCAGCGTCAAGATCATCCAGACGGGCCAGATACGCGGCGGCGTTTTTTTCATAGACCGCGCGGCCGGCCGGATCGACGGCGATCAGGCCGTCGCGGATATTGCGCGCATAGGTCCTGACATTGGCCACGTCCTGCCAGGCGTGTGGGTCGAGGCCGCCATGGTCGTGCTTTTGGGTTGCGCCATGGTCGTGGTCGTGGTGGCTCCCGTCCCCGTCCAGATGGGCGGCGTTGACGCCTTTGCTGGCGACGACGACCGGCGCTTTGGCGCCAGAGGCGCTGATGAGCCGGGGCAGCCAGCCTTCGAGGGCGAGGCCATTGGTGATGATCAGCCGGGCCGCGGCGATGCGCTTCGCGTCGGCCGGCGCTGGAGAAAAGACATGCACATCGCCGCCGGGACCGACCAGGGCCGCGACCTCCACCCGCTCGCCGCCGACCTGACGGGCGAGATCTGCGAGAATCGAGAAGCTGGCGACAACGGGAACCTTGTCGGCGCCAATGCCGTTGCCATCGCTGGCGTGGGCGCCTGGCGCGCCGCAGGCAAGAGTCAGCGCAGCCGTCAGCGCAGCCGCCAGCATGGCTCTGCGGTTTATCCGGACGGTGCGACCGGGGTAGGCGTGCATGGACTGGCTCCCTCAAAAACGCCTTTCGGCTCGGCGGCGACCGCCTGCGTGACTGGCGCGGATGCAGACGACGGTCGGTATGTAATGAAATAACATTACGACTTCAACCGCCGCATGGCGGCGTCGCGTTGCTTCCCGGGCGCGGCCCCGTCCAGTTCGCGCGGTGGCTCAGGCGTCGGCGCGCTGGAAAATGATTTCCATGGTGCGCGTCATCGTCTCCAGATCCTGGGGATCAATGCCGGCGACGATTTCAGCCTGGTAAGCGTGGGCGAGCGGAACGATCTGCCGGTACAGCTCCTGCCCGTCGTCGCTCAGCCACAGGTTGATCTCGCGCCGGTCGTGCGGGCTGACTTCGCCGCGCACCAGGCCGCGCGCCTCCAGCGCGGTCACCGCGCGGGACACCTTGGTCTTGTGCATGCGGCTGTGCTGGCCGATCGCCTTGGCGGTCAGCGGCGAGAACGCGCCCAGCGTCGCCAGCACCCGCCATTCGGGAATGGCGAGTTTGAAGCGGTCCAGATGCTGTCTGGCCAGCCCCTGGGCCACGACCTCCGACAGCACGGCCATGCGGTAGGGCAGGTATGACTGAAGATTGAGCTCCGGCGCCTCGCCGTCAGCGACCCCGTCGTTGGACATGATGCTCATCTGGAATATTGCGGCCCGATATTGCGGCAACGCCCGCATAGCACGGTTCGGCGGGAAGGCGTAAATGTTTTGAGAGGGCGCTTCACGCGCGCCGCGCGGCGTGCTGTCCTGCGCTGGAGATGGGAAAATACCGGCCCCGGCGGCGCGTGGTTCTGGCGGCGGGGCCTGTTCCCGCGGCGGTTGCCGGGAAAGCTCCTGGTGGGCAGGCTCCCACCGGACACGCTCTCAGGGAGATGTGGGATGATGGATCTGATGGTGCACCTCGACGGCTCGGCGGAGGACGAGGTCCGGCTCGCCCATGCGCGGACGGTGATCGCCAGCGTTGGCGTCGCCAGCGTGACGCGTCTGATCGGGCTGTTCACCAATGCGTTGCCGGAGTTCGCCACGGTGATGCCGATCGAGGCCGGGGCGGCGGCTGTCTCTGTCGTGGCTGACATTGAGGATCAGGTGCGGCGCGAGGGCGACAATATCGAAAAGGCGCTCAACGAGCGGCTTGCCGGCTATGGCGCGCCCTATGAGGTGCGCCGCCTTGAAGCCCGCCCCGCCGGTCTCGCCCGGCTGGCGGCCCGCCAGGCGCGCTGGGCCGACCTGTTCATCGCTACCTGCCCCTATCGCGGCGATGCGGAGCAGGATTGGGGTGATCTGGTCGAGGCGGTGCTGACCGAGAGCGGACGCGGCGTGCTGCTGGCCCCCCCCGGCGCCCATGCGCCGGAGAAGTTCGATCGCATCCTGATTGGCTGGCGCGACTGCCGCCAGGCGACCCGGGCCGTCGCCGAGGCCATGCCGCTGATCGCCAGCGCCCGCCAGACTGATATCGTCTACGCCTTCACCAAAGAGGATGAAGCAACGGACCGCTCCGCCGAGGACCTGGCCGCCCATTTGCGCCGGCAGACGGCGCAGGGATCAGGACAGGTCGCCATTCATCCCGTGAAGCTGGACGCCGGCGTCGCCACCGAGGCGCTGCTGGATGAAGGCGAGCGCCTCGGCTCCAACCTGATGGTCATGGGCGGCTATGGCCAGTCGCGCTGGCTGGAATGGTTCATGGGCGGGACGACGCGGGACGTCATCACCCAGACCGACCGGGCGCTGTTGCTGGCGCATTGAGGCGTTTTCCGGTGAAGCGGGGGGCCGTTTCACCGGACATCATCCAGGGCTATCGCGTCTGGATCACTACCCGGCCAATGGCCTTGCGGTCGCGGATCAGCTCGAACGCTTCGCGCCAGCGCTCCAGCGGCACAACGTGGGAGATGTGCGGCTTCAGCCTGCCGCTGGCCGCCAGTTCGGCCAAAGCGGTTTTGGCGCGCTGGCCGCTGGCCGGATCGTGCTTCGCCGATTCACCGGCGCGCACGCCGAGCACGCTGGCGCCCTTGATCAGCACCAGATTGGTCGCGGCCTTGCCGACGCCGCCGGTGAAGCCGATGATCAGCAGGCGACAGCCCCAGTTCATGCAGCGCAGGCTCTGCTCGAAAACATCGCCGCCGATCGGGTCGAACACCACGTCAGCGCCCTTGCCGCCGGTCAGGCGCTTGACCTCGTCCTTGAACGGACCGGCGCCGTAAAGAATGGCGTGGTCGGCGCCGCTGGCGCGGATGACGTCGAGCTTCTCCGGCGATGAGGCGCAGCCGATCACCGTTGCGCCCATCATCTTGCCGATCTGCACGGCGGCCAGGCCAACGCCGCCGCCGGCGCCATGCACCAGCAGCACCTCGCCGGCCTTCAGATGGCCGCGCTCGTTCAGCGCATACCAGGCCGTCAGGTAGGCGACGCGGAAGCAGGCGCCCTCGGCGAACGACAGGGCGTCCGGCAGGGGCTCCAGCTGGGTTTCCGCCGCCACCGCCTCTTCCGCGAAAGCGCCGGTCTTGCCTGCCATCATCACCCGGTCGCCGACCCTGAAGCGGGTGACGCCCGGCCCGACCTCGCTCACCACGCCCGCCGCCTCCATGCCAGGGACGTAAGGCGTCTCGGGTTTGAACTGGTAACCGCCGGTGGTCATCAGAAGATCGGGGAAATTGATGCCGGCGGCATGGATCTCGACGCGTACCTGGCCTGGGCCGACCGGCGCGCGCGGCGCCTCCTGCAGCGACAGCCCGTCGAGGCTTTCAAGGGCGTGACAGACGACGGCGCGGGGCATGGGCGTTTCCTTCATGTTTCGTCATTATTGTTGTTGTGCGTCGCGGAAAAATCCCCTCCCGGGCGGAGGGGCGACGGCGATCAGGCGGCGCGGCCGCGCAGGATGGCGTCGCGGATCAGCGGCATGCGGTCGTTGCCAAAATACATGTCGCCGCCGTTGACGAAGATGGTTGGCGAGCCGAAGCCGCCGCGCGCGATCACCTCATCGGTGTTGGCGCGCAGGGCGTCCTTGACCTCCTGCTGGCCGATGGCGGCGAAGAAGGCGTCGCGATCAATGCCGAGCCGGTCGAGGATCGGAACCAGGTGCTCATCCTGGGAGATGTCGTTTTCATCGCGCCAGTAGCTCTCGAACACGGCGCGGGCGAACGGCTCCATCTTGCCCTGGGGCAGCAGCCAGACGCAGCCGCGCATGGCCTTGACGCTGTTGACCGGGAACACCTTGGGCCAGTTGATTTCAATGCCGCAATGGCGGGCCCAGTCCTGCAGGTCCTTGCGCATGTAATGGGCCTTCTGCGGCACCGGCTGCTGGCGCGAGGCATAGACCGTGGGATTGATGGTGTTGAAGATGCCGCCCACCATGATCGGCTTCCAGGTGATGGTTTCACCCAGTTCGCCAGCCAGCTTGATGAGCGAATCGAAGCCCAGGTAGGTCCACGGGCTGGAGCAGTCGAAGAAGCATTCAATCGTGGTCATCGGAAAAGGCCCTGGATGCGGAGGATCAGTTGCGGGTCGGCGCGGCGCCGGCGGCGGTCTGGCCGAACAGGACCTTTTTGGCCTCGTCGGTCATTGGCTTGCGCCAGTCCTTGCCTACGTCGAGGCCGGCCTGCAGCTTCGGCCGCTGGCGCAGTTCGGCGTACCACCGGGCGATGTGCGGGTAGGCGTCCAGGGAGATCTCCTGGGCCTTGTGGGTCATGATCCACGGGAAGATGGCCATGTCGGCGATGGAATATTCGCCGGCGACGCAGGCGCCGGTTTCGCCAAGCTGGCGGTCGAGCACGCCATAGAGGCGCCGGGCTTCATCGCCGTAACGCCTGATGCCGTAGGGCACCTGTTCCGGCGCGTAGAGCTTGAAGTGGCCGTGCTGGCCGAGCATGGGGCCGAGGCCGCCCATCTGCCACATCAGCCATTGCAGCGCGCGGTAGCGCCCGCGCACGTCCGCCGGCAGGAACTTGCCGGATTTCTCCGCCAGATATTCGAGAATGGCGCCGGATTCGAAGATCGACACCGGCTCGCCGCCGTCAGCCGGGGCCGTGTCGACGATGGCGGGCATGCGGCCATTGGGGCTGATCGCCTGAAAGTCCGCCTTGAACTGGTCGCCTGCGCCGATGTTGACCGGGACCAGCCGGTAGGGAATGCCGGCTTCCTCCAGCATGATGGTGATTTTCCAGCCGTTCGGGGTCGGCCAGTAGTGCAGGTCGATCATGGGGTGTTTCCTCCTCGGCCAACCTTGCTGGCTGGCTCCAGCCTGCCGGGGCGTTGAGCCTCCCCGGCAGGATCGCGCCTGGCTGGCGCCGCGCCCCAGATATTCAGGGCGTCAGATTTTGGTGCAGATCAAATCTTGCGCAGATCAGATTTTGGGATTGGCGTATTTCGCCGGGCGCTTTTCCATGTTGGACATGATGGCTTCGACCTGGTTGGGGCTGCCGATCAGCACGCCCTGTTCGATCGATTCATCAATCAGGCCTTCCATGGGCGAGACGATGCCGGCGCGGTTGAGGATGCGCTTGCTGGCGCGGATGGCGTCCGGGCTCTTGTCGGCGATCTGGCGCGCTGTCTCCATCGCCTCTGCGTAAGGGTCGGCGCAGACGCGGGTGGCGAAGCCATAATTCAGGGCTTCCTCGCCGTTGAAGATGCGGCCGGTGTAGGTCAGCTCGCGCACCACGTCCTCGCGGGCGAGGTGGCGCATGATCTGGGTGCCGGCCATGTCCGGCACCAGGCCCCACTTGATCTCCATCACCGACATGCGCGTGTCCGCCGTGACGTAGCGCATGTCCGCGCCCAGGGCGAGCTGGAAGCCGCCGCCGAAGGCGACGCCATGCACGGCGGCGATCACCGGCACCGGCAGTTCGCGCCAACCCCAGACGGCGTATTGCGGGCGGTTGGCGGCGCCATGGGTGCGCGGCTCCAGCTTGCGCGGCACGGCGGCCTTGCCGTCGTCCTGGCCATTGCCAGCCATCCTGCCGAAATTGCCCATGTCGAGGCCGGCGCAGAAGGCGCGGCCTTCGCCGGAGAGCACCACGACGCGCACGTCAGGGTTCTTGCCGAGGGTTTCGGTCGCCTCGACCAGCGCGTCGAACATGGCGTGATCGAGCGCGTTCATCTTGTCGCTGCGCACGAGCTTCACGTCGGCGACGCCGCCGGTGATGTTGATTGCGATGCGGCCCTGCATGGTCTTCCGTTCCTCCTGCCAGGTTCGTCTGGTGTGTCAGGCTCCTGCGGCCAGAACAGCCCGCAGCCTAACAAGCATTCGATTGAATTTGGTTGCTGATGGTCAGGAGCGCGCGGCAATTGTCAAGCGCCGTCGCATCGACGGCGCGTGGCTCAGGTCCCCGTCCAGAGCCACGCCGCCCCGCGCACGCCGGAGCTGTCGCCGTGCGCCGCCTTGCGCACCGGCGTGTCGAATACGTCCGAGAAAATGTGCGGCGTCAGGGCGGCGGGCAGATCGACGTACAGTTCGTCCACATTGGACATGCCGCCGCCCAACACGATGATGTCCGGATCGAGTACATTGATAACGGCGCCGAGGCCGCGCGCCAGCCGCTCCAGATAACGCTGGTACGACGCCCGGGCGAGGCGGTCGCCGGCGCGCATGGCGGCGATGACCTGCTGCGCGGTCATCGCGTCTGGCGCGGGCTGGCCGCTGGCCCGCAGCAATGCCTGATGGTCGCGGGTGAAAGCCGGGCCGCTGAGAAAGGTTTCGACGCAGCCGCTCCGGCCGCAATAACAGGCGTGACCAGCCGATTCCGCCTCGCTCACGCCAGGAAGCGGCATGTGGCCCCATTCGCCAGCGATGGCGTTGCGCCCGGTCAGGGGGCGGCCGTCAATGGCCAGTCCCGAGCCGACGCCGGTGCCGAGGATCACCGCCCAGACCACGCGCGCGCCAGCCCCGGCGCCATCGGTGGCCTCGGACGCGGCGAGGCAGTTGGCGTCGTTGGCGATGAGCGCCGGGCGGCCCAGCGCCGCCTCCAGGTCGCGTTGCAGCGGCCGGCCGTTCAGCCAGGTGGAGTTGGCGTTGCGGATCAGGCCGCTGGCCGGGGAGGGCGAGCCGGGGATGCCGAAGCCCAACGGGGTGCTGCGTGGCGGGCAGCCTGCCTCTGCCTCCACCTGCGCCACCAGCGCGGCGATGGCGGCGATGCCGGCCTCATAGTCATGGCGCGGGGTGGCGACGCGGCGGCGCGCCAGCTCCCGGCCGTCGGCGGCCAGCGCGATCGCCTCGATCTTCGTGCCGCCGAGGTCAACGCCAAGGCGAACAGTGTCGGGGCGAGCGCCATCAGGGCGCCTCTGGTCTGGATGGCCAGCGCCAGGATCTGCTTCAAGACCTGCTTCAAGGCCTGCGTCACGACTGGCGCCCGCGGGCGCCGCGCCCGTCGCGGCGGGCGTCCGCGAGCCGGATATCACCGGGTCAGACGTTCGATGTGCGCGGCGAGCGCGTCGGCATAGCTCTGGAGGAACTTGCGCGTTCCGTCATCGGTGATCGCATCGGCGCTGTCGATCAGGCCGGGTTTGGCGCTGAAGTACAGCTCGGGCTGCGACATCAGCAGGGCGCCGGCGGCGCTGATGGTGGTGCGCACATGGGCCTGGGCCGTCGCCGTGCCAATGGCGCCCGGGCTGGCGCCGGCGATGGCGGTGGGCTTGTGCATCCAGCTGCTCTTGCCATAGGGGCGGGAGCCCCAGTCGATGGCGTTTTTCAGCAGCGGCGAGGTGGAGCGGTTGTATTCCGGCGTCAGCAGCAGGGCCGCGTCGGCCGCCTCCAGTTCCTGCTTGAAGCGCAGCACGGCCGCTGGCGGATTTTTCCACAGGTCGTCATTGTACATGGGAAGATCGTCGATCTTCAGAAAACGGAAGGCGAGCCTGCCCTCCGCCAGCTTCGCCAGGGCGCGGCCAAGCTGCTGGTTGAGCGAGCCTTCCCGCACGCTGCCAACGACGACTGCAACTGTCTTCATCTGGTTTACCTCGTTGTGGCCCGCCGTGCGTCCGGTCCTGACGCGTCCAGCTCTGGAGCGTCCCTGTCGCCGCCATTGCCAATCCCAAACGCATCCGGCGTAATGCACCGCAAATTATGTATCGACCGGCCCGTCGGAAAGAGGCGCGTCGAGGGAGGATTATCATGGCGACCTTGCGACCCGGCCTGGGGCACCCCTTCGCGGGGCAGGACATCCGCACGCTGGTAGACTACCGCGCCCGGGCAAGCGCCGACAAACCCTTCATCATCTGGGAGCCATTCGAGGGGCCAGGGCTCGCCTGGTCCTTCGCCCAGTTCGCCAACCGGCTGGCGCGTTTCGCCGCCGGCCTGCAGGCGCGCGGCGTGCGGCCCGGCGACCGGGTGCTGGTGCACCTGGACAATTGCCCGGAATCGATCGTCTCCTGGCTGGGCTGCGCCTATGCCGGCGCGGTGGCGGTGACCACCAACGCCCGCTCCAGCGCTGATGAGCTGACCTATTTCGCCGATCACAGCGGCGCGGTCGCCGGCATCACCCAGCCGAAATTCGCCAACCTGGTCGCCGGGGCGTGCAAGGGCCTGCGCTGGCTGGCGGTGACCGAGACTGACAATGGCGCGGACGCTGGCGCCAACGCCCCCGCGCCGGCGGATGCTTTCAGCGCCATCGACGGCGATCCGTCCGCCCTGCTGGCCCGGCCGCATGATCCGATGGCGCCGTTCTCGCTGCAGTTCACCTCCGGCACCACCTCGCGACCCAAGGCCGTGCTGTGGACCCACGCCAACGCCTTGTGGGGCGCCAAGGTGAACGCGGTGCACGAGGAGCTGCGCGCCAGCGACACCCACCTGATGACCATGCCGCTGTTCCACACCAACGCCCAGGCCTACACGCTGCTGGCCAGCCTGTGGGCCGGGGCGACCTGTGTGGTGCAGCCGCGTTTCTCCGCCTCGCGCTTCTGGCCCGTGTCCCTGAAGCATGGCTGCACCTGGGCGTCGATGATCCCGTTCTGCATCAAGGCGCTGATGGCGCACGACGTGCCGACGCACAGCTACCGGGCGTGGGGCGTGGGCGTGAGCGACGCGCCGTGGGACGCGCATTTTGGCGTGCGCTCCCTGGGCTGGTGGGGCATGACCGAAACCATCACCCACGGCACCGTCAGCGAGTTGCACAGCTACAGCCGGCCGATGTCGATGGGGCGCTGCGCGCCCGAATACGCCGTGCGCATCGTTGACGACAATGGCGTTGAACTGGGCGCCGGCGAGACCGGCGATTTCCAGATCAGGGGCATCCCGGGCCTGTCGCTGTTCGCCGCCTATGACGGCAACGAGCAGGCGACCCGCGATTCCTTCACCGACGACGGCTGGTTCATCACCGGCGACCGGGTGTCGCTGATGGAGGACGGTTTCTTCGTCTTCGCCGACCGCAGCAAGGACATGCTGAAGGTGGGCGGCGAGAATGTCGCCGCGTCGGAGATCGAGCGCGTGGCGCTGCTGGTGCCTGGCATCTCCGAGGTCGCGGTGGTGGCGAAAAAGCATCCGATGCTGGATGAAGCCCCGGTCGCTTTCATCCTGCCGCTTGCCGGCCAGCAGCCGGCGCCGGATCTGGCGGACCAGGTGCTGGCCGCCTGCAAGGCGCAACTGGCCGGCTTCAAGGTTCCGCACGAGGTGCGGGTCGTCGCCGAGCTGCCGCGCTCGACGCTGGAGAAGATCAACAAGGCGACCTTGCGCAAGATGCTGGCTGACGAGCAGGTCTGACCAGCGCAAGGGGGACGGCGCCGCGTGCGACGGCGCACGGGCGGATCGCCAGGGACGCGACAGGATTGGGATGTTGCAGCGATTGCCGGCCAGGCGGAGCCGTCTGGCCGGCAAGAGCGCGCGCAAAACAGGCAACGCTGGCGTATTTCCGGATCCATAGTGACCGGAAGCTGCCCTGGCGACGCAATCCGTTTTGAAATCCGTTTTGACGGCGTCCCTGGAGCATCCAATGAGCAGAGTATGGTTTGACGGCGCGATCGCGGGTTCGCGCGCCGCCGGATTTATGGCGGCGGCCCTGCTGGCGGCGATCCAGCTGGCGGCTCTTCCGGCCTCGGCGCAGCCGGCGGGCAAGGCGTCCGCGCCCCGGATCGTTGATCGTTGCGTGCTGGTGGTGGATGCGGCCAGCGGCGCGCGCGTGCACCGCGAAGGCGATTGCGGCGCGCGTCATGCGCCGCAGTCAACCTTCAAGATCCCGCTGGCCCTGATCGGCTTCGAGGCGGGCCTGCTGGCTGGTCCGCACGATCCGGTCTGGCGTTACGACGGGACGTTCGAGGCGCCGGAACGCGACCGCAAGGATGTGGACCCGGTGATCTGGGAGCGCGATTCGGTGGTCTGGTTCTCGCGTGAGCTGGTGAAGCGGCTGGCGGCGCGCGATGGGGCGGGCGCTTTCGGCGCCTGGGTCGGCCGGCTGAACTATGGCAACCAGGATGTCTCGGGCGATCCAGGGAAGAACAATGGTCTGACCAACGCCTGGCTGTCGTCTTCGCTGAAAATTTCTCCGGAGGAGCAGGCGGCGTTTATCAACCGCCTGTTGCGCAACGATTTGCCGGCTTCGGCCCGGGCCATGCAACTGACCCGCGACGTCCTTCCCGAATTCGCCGCCAGCGACGGCTGGACCATCCGCGGCAAGACGGGAAGCTCCGCCTGGATGAAAACCGCGGACGGGCGGCAGGGCCATGGCTGGTTCGTCGGCTGGGCGCGCAAGGGCGAGCGCACGCTTGTCTTCGCCGTTCACGAAACGGTCCGTAACCTGCCGCCGGGCGAGTATGTCGGCCCGCGCCTGCGCGCCGCGACCCTGCGCGACTTCTCCGGCTGGCTCGAACGGGGCAAGTGACAATGGACGCCGCGTCGCTGATGGGGCTGGCGCGAATCCAGGTCTGGCTGGCCGGTTTCGCGTCAGGAAAGGGCGGCGAGCTTCAGGCCGCCGGCGTGTTGCCCTTGCGGACGTAGCGCAGCACGCCGATGACGTGGCGGGCGACGTCCGCCGGCGACATGTGCGATGACGGGCGATACCAGATCACCGCGCTGTTCAGCGCGCCGAGCACATGCAGGCGGAACAGGTTGCGGTTGACGTCGTCCGGCAGGTCCAGCGGCTCAATCAGGCTGTCGAACAGCCGGTCGTGCTCGTCGCGGGACTGGATAAGGCGTGGGCGCACGCCCAGCAGGCTGGGCGGGAATTTCACGTCAAGCACTGCCGTCCGGTCTCCGGTCAGCAGGGTTTCACAGTGGGCGATGGCGGCGGCCTCCAGCCGGGCCCAGGCACCCTCGACGCCTTCAATCGCTTTTTGCACCGCTTCCGACACCATGCGGATATTGGCGTCATAGACGGCGACGAACAGCTCTTCCTTCGAGGCGAAATGGTAGTACAGCGAGCCCGAGAGCAGGCCGGTGGCGGCGGCGATCTCACGCATGGAGGCGCCTTCAAAACCACGGGCGGCGAACAGTTTGCCGGCTTCCGTCAAAATCTGCTTGCGGCGCTCCGCTGCGCCCGCGTCGGCGCCACGCTCATTGTCCTTGCGCATACGTCCCGTCGATCTGGCCATGCAACCTCCACTACGCGCCACGCCGCGCCCGGGGAAAGGCGCGCCAACGCCAGACCTGGCCCGAATCAGCCGGGGCGTCGTCCTTTGTCTCTGTCCTGACGCGATTTTCTGGCGCCGGCCGCTGGTGCGGCGCGCCTGAAAATGCCCTGGCGGCAACCTCCGGTCGCGGGGGGCGCGACGGTGCTGCGACATCAGTCTAACAAACGATAGGTTGACGGGCTAGCGGCATTGACCAATATCGTTTCGCCTCTTGGTCTTCCATCCCACATCGGTTACAGGCCAGTGGAACTGAACAACGCGAGAGGCGCCTTCGCCAATCGCGCGACGGAGAAGAGTGGCATGGATATCAACGGCGTTTCCGCGATCGTCACCGGCGGTGGTTCGGGCCTCGGCGAGGCGACGGCCCGGGCGCTGGCGGCGAAGGGCGCGAAGGTCGCCATCGTCGACCTGCAGGATGACAAGGCGGCCCAGGTCGCCGCCGACATTGGCGGCATTGCCGTGCGCGCCGACGTCACCAGCGAGGCTGATATTCGCGCCGCCCTCGCGGCCGCCGCCAGCGCCCATGGCGTCGTGCGCGTCGCTGTCAACTGCGCTGGCGTGGCGCCGGCCGCCCGCGTGGTCAGCAAGAAGGGCGTCCATGCGCTCGACATGTTCCAGAAGGTCGTCAACATCAATCTGATCGGCACCTTCAACGTCATCCGCCTCGTGGCCGAGGGTCTGATGGAGGCTGAGCTGCGCGACGGCGAGCGCGGCGTCATCGTCAACACCGCCTCGGTTGCGGCGTTCGACGGCCAGATTGGCCAGGCCGCCTATGCCGCCTCCAAGGCCGGCGTCGCTGGCCTGACCCTGCCGGTCGCCCGTGACCTCGCCCAGTATGGCGTGCGCGTTTGCACCATCGCGCCGGGACTGTTCCTGACGCCGATGCTGCTGGGCCTGCCGGAAGAGGCGCAGAAGAGCCTTGGCGAGCAGGCGCCGTTCCCCTCGCGTCTCGGCAACCCGTCGGAATACGCCAGCCTTGCGGTGCAGATCGTCGAGAACTCGATGCTGAACGGCGAGACCATCCGCCTCGACGCCGCCATCCGCATGGCGCCGCGCTGAGGCTGCGCCGGCAGGGCGGACGCCGCCCTGGGCAGGTTCTGCGCCTCCTGAGGCGCGCGTATCGGGCGGAGCGCTCCTGAAGGGGGCGTCCGCCATTGTGGAAGGCGCGGTCCCCTGCGGGCCGCGTCGCAGGGGAGGAAACATGACGCTCGAACGCATGAAGCTGACCATCGATGGCCCGGTCGCCATCCTGGCGTTCAACCATCAGGAAGTGCTGAACGCGCTGTCGCCCAAGCTGCTGCAGGACTTCAACACGGCGCTCGACACCATTGAGGACCCGGCCAGCGGCGTGCGCTGCCTGGTGCTCACCGGCGAGGGCCGCGCTTTTTGCGCCGGCGCCAACCTGCAGGGCGACATGGGCAAGCGCGACGGCGGCAAGATCGACGCCGGCGCGGCGCTGGAAACCGTCTACCACCCGATCCTGCGCCGCCTGCGCAACCTGCCGTTCCCGATCATCACCGCTGTCAACGGCCCGGCCGCTGGCGCCGGCATGAGCTTCGCGGTGATGGGCGACCTGATCGTCGCGGCCCGCTCCGCCTATTTCATGCAGGCGTTCCGTCGCATCGGCCTGGTGCCGGACTGCGGCTCCACCTGGCTGCTGCCGCGCCTGATCGGCCGCGCCCGCTCGCTGGAGCTGTCGCTGCTCGGTGACCGCCTGCCGGCCGAGAAGGCGCTGGAATGGGGCCTGATCAACCGCGTCGTCGACGACGGCGAGGCGCTGAACGAAGCCCTGAAGCTGGCGACGGAACTGGCCAACGGCCCGACCGTGGCTCTGGGCCTGATCCGCAAGCTGTATATCGAATCGACCGACAACAGCTTCGAGGAGCAGCTTGATCTGGAGCGTCAGTCCCAGCGCACCGCTGGCCGCGCCGAGGATTTCGCGGAAGGCGTCCAGGCGTTTCTCCAGAAGCGCCCGGCCCAGTTCAAGGGCCGCTGAGGCCGAAAGGCGGCGTTCGCAGCCATGCAAACGCCGCGCTGCCTGAATGATCTGAAAGCCCTGGCGAAAGCCGGGGCTTTTTGTTTGACTGGGTATACAAAACAGGTCGGGCGCTTCAGGGCGCGACGCATGGCGCAGCCAACAGGCGCGCCAGACCAGATAACAGGGCGGATATCCGGTTCAGCTGAACGGATCTTGCGCCATGGGGAGGACGCATGAACTTCAAATATATGAAGCTGACCCTCGATGGTCCGGTGGCCGTGCTGGCGTACAACCGGCCAGAGGTGCTCAACGCCATGTCGCCGGAATCGCTGGCTGAATTTGGCGAGGCGCTCGACGTTATCGACGATCCGGCCAATGGCGTGCGCTGCGTGGTGCTCACCGGCGAAGGCCGCGCTTTCTGCGCCGGCGCCAATCTGCGCGAGCGCGCCTCCGGGAATGCGCCTGAAGCGGGGGCTGTGCTCGATACGTCCTACCACCCCATCCTGCGCCGGCTGCGCGACCTGCACTGCCCGCTGGTGACGGCGGTCAACGGACCGGCGGCGGGCGGCGGCATGGCGTTCGCGCTGATGGGCGACCTGGTCGTTGCTGTCCGCTCGGCCTATTTCATGCAGGCGTTCCGCCGCATCGGCCTGGTGCCGGATTGCGGCTCCAGCTGGCTGTTGCCGCGCCTGATTGGCCGGGCCCGTTCACTGGAGCTGTCGCTGCTGGGTGGGCGTCTGCCGGCGGAGAAAGCCCTGGAATGGGGCCTGATCAACCGCGTTGTCGACGACGGCGAGGCGCTGAACGAAGCGATGAAGCTGGCGCGCGAACTGGCCAGCGGCCCCACCGTGGCGCTCGGCCTGATCCGCCGGTTGTATGCGGAATCGAGCGAGAACAGCTTCGAGGAGCAACTTGACCTGGAGCGCCAGTTCCAGCGCCGCGCCGGGCGGGCCAGCGATTTCGCCGAGGGCGTGCAGGCGTTTCTGGAAAAGCGGCCGGCGCAGTTTACCGGGCGTTGAAGGGCGTTTTGTCCTGAGGGGCAGGTTCCGCGAACATGAAAAAGGGCGCCCGCTGGAGCGCCCTTTTCCGTTTTCTGCGCCAGGCAGGCTTATTCGGCTGCTACCTGCGCGCCTTCCGGCAGGGTGCGGGCGTCGAGCACGATCACCTCGGCGTCCGGTTGGGGGGCGAACAGGCGCTGCACCAGATCATCGCGACGCTCCAGCGCGGCGCGCTGGTTGATGTAGCCCTTGTCGGTGATCTCATTGCCATCGACGGAGGGTGGCTCGGACATCAGCAGGGCCCGGGCGATGCGGGTGCTGGAGCCGGGGTTCTCCGCGTTGTAGGTCTTCAGGCCGTCGCGCACGGTGGCGATCACCGCCGGGTGACGGATCAGTTCCTCGGCGCCGGCTTCCGGCAGCCCGGCGATCTGCCGGCAGGCCAGGACGTTGGGGAACACCAGCAGGGCGATGTAATCCTTGTCCTGGCCGGCGACCACCGCGTCCTGCGCCGCAGGCGACATGGCGGCCACGGCGGCGACGCGTAGCGAGCCGACATGGACGAAGGTGCCGGTCATCAGCTTGAAGTCCTCGACGACGCGGCCGGCGAAGACGAGGCCTTCCTCCGGGCGGTTCGTGTCGACCATCACGCCGGCGTCGCCGATCTTGTAGAAGCCTTCCTCGTCGAACGCCTTCTCCGTCAGCTCCGGCTGGCGGTAGTAGCCGGGGGTGACGGTGACGCCGCGCAGGCGCAGCTCATACTTGTCGCCGACCGGAACCATCTTCAGCTCCATGCCCGCGAAGGGCAGGCCGATGAGGCCGACGCGCTCGGTCTCCCAATAGGTATAGGTGGCGGTCGGCGCCGTCTCGGTGCAGCCCCAGCCGGTGGAGAACACATAGCGCTTGCCGGTGTACTTCACCGCCAGGTTCTGCATGCGGGTGTACAGGTCGTCCGGCAGGGTGGCGCCGCCATAGCCGAGCTGGCGCAGGTCCTTGAAGAACGCCTCGCACAGTTCGGAATCGCGCTCCATGGCCGACACCAGCGCGGCGAAACCGGCGGGCACGCTGCCATAATAGGTCGGCGAGACTTCGCGCAGGTTGCGGATGGTTTCGTCAAACTGGCCGGGGAGGGGACGGCCGTCGTCGATGTAGAATGAGCCGCCGTCGGCCAGCACCGAATGGAAGGTGGAGTTGCCGCCCATGGTGTGGTTCCAGGGCAGCCAGTCCAGCACCGTACGCTTGGTCTCGGCCGGGTCGCGCGGGCAGGCCTGCTGGCCCATGGCGACGTTGGCGGTCATCATCTCCTGGGTGTTGATGACGGCCTTCGGCATGCCGGTGGAGCCGGAGGTGAACAGCAGCTTGCCAATGGTCTGCGGGGTGATGGCGGCGATCGATTCCGCCACGGCGCCGGTTACCGGCGTTTTCTCCAGGTCGGCGTAAGCGAGGCTGTCGATGCCGGGGGCCGGGCGCTCCACATGGATGACGGTGACGCCCGCGAGGTCCAGGGTCTTCAGGGCGTTGGCGAAGGCCGGGCCGTCCTGAACCATGATGACGCCAGGCGTCAGCAGGTTGAACACATGCCTCAGCTTGGTGAAATCCTGGCTCATCAGCGAGTAGCCCGGCGACACCGGCGCAGCCGGCAGGCGCGCCTGCATCGCCGCCTGGGTCATCAGGGCGTGCTCGATCGAATTGCCGCTGAGAATCATCACCGGGCGGTCTTCGGCCAGCCCGAGGTTGAGCAGCGCCTGGGTCAGGGCGTCGACGCGCTGCTTCGCCGCGCCGTAGGTCACCTTCTCCCAGTCGCGATTGGGGCCGCGACGCTGGGCCAGCCACACCGCGTCGGGCGCCTCGACCGCCCATTGCGCCAGAAACGCCGGGATGTGCCGCTCATAAGCCTGAAGCGGAATACGCTGCCGCATGATCATGGAGCCGTCGGCGCGCCGCTCAAGGTCGATGTCGCGCGGCATGAAGTTCAGTTTGTGGAACGGCGGCAACTGGCTTCCGGCCATGGCGTCTCTCCTGCAGACCTTTGCTGGACAAGCATCAACCGCCGCGCCGGATTGAAAGCGCGCCGCCGTGCCCAGTCATTGTGGTCGCAGACGATATATCCGAATGGCGGTACACGCCAGTACTTCGCCGGAAATGCTGATGAAAACGTCCATTCGCCCAACGCCTGGCCGGGTGCGTTTCTGGGGCGGGCAACAAAAAACGCCCGGGTTTCCCCGGGCGTTTTCAGATGGCGTGATCCTTGCTGTAATCCTGGCCGTGATCTTTGGCGTTATCGCGCCGGATCAGGCGACGGCGGCCGGGCCCTTGGCCTCCTTCGGCCAGTAGCGGTCGCGCAGGATGCGCTTCATCAGCTTGCCCGTCGGGGTGCGCGGCAGCTCCGGATCGAAGTCGATGCTCTTCGGGCATTTGATGGGCGACAGCTTCGTGCGGCAGTAGGCCATCAGCTCGGCGGCGAGTTCGGGGCCGGCTTCATAGCCGGCGGCCGGCTGCACCACGGCCTTCACTTCTTCGCCCATCTCGGCGTTCGGCACGCCGAACACGGCGGCGTCGGTGACGGCCGGGTGGCCGATCAGCGCGTCCTCGGTTTCCTGCGGGTAGATGTTCACGCCGCCGGAAATGATCATGTAGGACTTGCGGTCGGTCAGGAACAGATAACCGTCCTTGTCGAGGTAGCCGACGTCGCCGAGCGAGGACCAGCCCTGCGCGTTGTAGGCGCCCTTCGTCTTCTCCGGGTCGTTGTGATAGCTGAATTCAGGCGCGCCGGCGAAGTAGATCTGGCCGATGTCGCCAGGGCCTTCCAGTTGGCCGTCCTCGCCGAGGATCTTGATCTCGCCGACCAGGGCGCGACCGACCGAACCAGGGCGCTCCAGCGCTTCCTTCGAGTTGATGATGGTGACGCCATTGCCCTCGGAGCCGGCGTAGTACTCCAGGATGATCGGTCCCCACCACTCGATCATCGCCTTCTTGACGTCGGCGGGGCAGGGCGCGGCGGCGTGCACGGCGCTCTTCAGCGAGGAGATGTCGTACTTCGTGCGGATGTCATCGGGCAGCTTGAGCATGCGGATGAACATGGTGGGCACGAGCTGCGAGAAGGTGATCCTGTGCTTCTCGACGAGGCGCAGGTACTCCTCGGCGTCGAACTTCTCCATGATGATCGAGGTGCCGCCATAGCACATGATCATCATGTTGAAGCGCATCGGAGCCGCGTGATAGAGCGGCGCCGGCGACAGATAGACGGTCTCGCTGTTGGCGCCGCACATCGTGCCGACAAGCGCGTTCAGGAACGGGTTCAGATCGGTGATCGGCGTGCCTTCGAACGGCTTCTTCACGCCCTTGGGACGCCCGGTCGTGCCGGAGGAATACAGCATGTCGGGGCCGGTCACCTCATCGGCGATCGGCGTTTCCGGCATGGCCTTCACCGCGTCCTCGAACGAGCGGAAGCCGGGAGCGACGCCGCCAATCATCAGGCACACCGTGTCGGGGCTGAGCTGCTTGCGCAGCTCTTCGGCGCGGTCGGCGAACTTGATGGAGGTGATGAAGACCTTCGCGCCGCAGTCGCCGACGATATAGGCGATCTCTTCGGGCTGCAGATGGGTGGAAATCGCCGTGTAGTACAGGCCGGCGCGCTGGGCGCCGAAAGCCACCTCGTAGAAGCGGGCGCTGTTTTCCAGCACGAACGCCATGTGGTCCTGCGGCTTCAGGCCAAGGGACCGGAACAGCTGGGCGACCTGGTTGGAGCGGGCCTCAAGCTGGCCATAGGTCACGGTCTCGCCCGTGGCGGCCATGATGTAGGCGGGTTTGTCCGGATTGGTCCGGGCGTGAATGGATGGATGCGTCACTTGGGCCCCCTCACGGTCTTGAAGGTCTCGAAATTGTTGGCGCGGGTTGCGCGTAGCGGATCAACGGGCCGCGATGTTGCTGGCGCCATCTTTCCGCGCTGGCGTTGACAAGCACGAACGCACGCGATGCGCAAGGCGTCAGACCGCCGGACGGGCGATCCAGCCTGTTGGCGGATCGCCCGTCCGGTTGTCCTTACTTGATAAGCGGGCAGCCGCCTTCGTTCACCGGACGGATCATTTCATCGCCCGGAATGCTGCGGATGACCTTTGCCAGGTCCCATTCGGACTTGACCTCGGACGGCGCCTTCACCTCGAGCAGGAGCATGTCGCGGATAACGCGTCCGTCCTCGCGCAGCTTGCCGTTCTTCGTCATGAAGTCGTTGATCGGCAGTTCGCGCATTTTCGCCATGACAGCCTTCGCCTCATCCGTGTTGCCGGCGTCGATCGCCTTCAGGTAGTGCGACACGGCGCTGTAGACGGCGGCCTGGGTGTGCGCCGGCGGGCGGCCCATCTTCGCCTCATAGCGCTTTGAGAAGGCGCGGCTGGCGTCGTCGGCGTCCCAGTAATAGCCGGCGAGGAACACGGCGCCCTGGGCCAGCTCGGAGCCGATGCCCTTTGCGTTGATGATGGTGAAGATCGGCACCGCCAGCTTGACGCCCTTGCGGGTGACGCCGAATTCGGCCGCCTGCTTGATGGAGTTGGTGGTGTCGGCGCCGGCGTTGAGCAGCGCGAGCACCTGGGCGTCGGCGCCCATGGCCTGCATCAGGAACGACGAATAATCGTTGGTGGCCAGCGGCGCGCGCACCGCGCCGACGACATTGCCGCCGTTCAGCTTCAGCGTGCGGGTCATGTCGTCCTGCATGGCGTGACCGAACGCGTAGTCGGCGGTGAGCAGGAACCAGTTCTTGTGCGTGTCGTCGAGCAGGGCCTTGGCCAGGCCCTTGGCCAGCGAGTAGCTGTCATACAGCCACAGGGCGCCGTTCGGCGAGCAGGCCTTGCCGTAGAGATCGGCGTGGGCCGAGCCGACATGCAGGGCGACGCGGTTGGTGTCCTGGACGAGTTTCTGCATCGCCAGCGACACGCCCGAATTCGCCATGTCGACGAAGGCGTCGACCTTGTCCTGGTCGATCAGCTTGCGGGCGTGGGCGAGGGCGACGTCAACCTTGAGCTGGTGATCGACGGAAATCAGCTCCACCGGCTTGCCGGCGGCCTTGCCGTTGTGGTCGTCAATGGCCAGCTGGGCGGCGACGACGGAGCCCTTGCCCGAGGTGTCGGAATAGGCCGACGACTGGTCGTTCATGACGACGATGCGGACGACGTTGTCGGAGATTTCTGCCTTCGCGGCAAATGGCGCTGCAAGCGGCGCGACGCACGCGAGCGCGGCGATGGCGCCCAGCAGGCGCGTTTTGAATTGGTTCATCAGTTCCCCCAGCGCGCTTTCGCGACGCGTATCATGACCTCTGGCTTCCGCGCGCTGACAACGTCTGGCGCGGAGCCTGGCAGCCTGCCGCCGGTCTCCGTGGAACTGTTTCTTCCCTGTGCGCGGTCCATGTCGTCGCGCCGTGGAGCAGGGCGGCCGCCTCAACTGACGCGTTGAGGGGCAGCTGCCTGATCCAGACGCGGACGCCGGATGCGCTTGTCGCAGAGGCCCGCCGGAACTTCAGGAAGTCCCGGCGGCCAGGCTGGCGCGGCGACCCGCGCGCGCCAGAAGATGCCGGCGTCAGATGTTGCGGCCGATCAGCTCTTTCATGATCTCGTTGGCGCCGCCGTAAATGCGCTGCACGCGGGCGTCGGTCCACATGCGGGAGATCGGGTATTCGCGCATGTAGCCGTAGCCGCCGAACAGCTGCAGGCACTCGTCCATGACCTTGCCCTGGGTGTCGGTGGTCCACCATTTCGCCATCGCGACGGTCTCCACGTCGAGCTTCTTCTCCAGCACCAGCGCGGTGCAGTGCTCGACGAAGGCGCGGGCGACGCGGGCGTGGGTCTTCACCTCGGCCAGCTTGAAGCGGGTGTTCTGGAAGTCGGCGATGGTCTTGCCAAACGCCTTGCGGTCCTTGACGTATTCCGCGGTCAGCTCATAGGCGCGCTCCATGGCGGCCACGGCCTGCACGGCGATGATCAGGCGCTCCTGCGGCAGCTGCTGCATCAGGTGGATGAAGCCCATGCCCTCGCGCTCGCCGAGACGGTTGGCGACGGGCACGCGCACGTCGTCGAAGAAAATCTCGGAGGTGTCGGCGGCGTGCTGGCCGATCTTGTCGAGGTTACGGCCGCGACGGAAGCCTTCAACCTTGTCGACCTCGACCATGATGAGCGAGATGCCCTTGGCGCCCAGCGACGGGTCGGTCTTGGCGACGACGCAGATCAGGTTGGCGGTCTGGCCGTTGGTGATGAAGGTCTTCTGGCCGTTGATGACGTATTCGTCGCCCTCGCGGCGGGCGGTGGTCTTGACGCCCTGCAGGTCGGAGCCGGTGCCCGGCTCGGTCATGGCGATGGCGCCGACCAGTTCGCCCGAGGCCATGCCCGGCAGCCAGCGGTGACGCTGCTCTTCGTTGCCGTAGCCATAGACATAGTGGGCGAGAATGCCGGAGTGCACGGAATTGCCCCAGCCGCCGACGCCGGCCTTCACCTGCTCCTCAACCAGCACCTTCTCGTGCAGGAAATTGCCGCCAGCTCCGCCGTACTCCTCCGGGATCGAGGCGCAGAGCAGGCCGTACTCGCCCGCCTTGTTCCAGATCTCGCGATCAACGACGCCCTGGTCTTCCCAGCGCTCCACATGCGGGACGCACTCGCGCTCGAAAAAGCGGCGGGCGGTCTCGCGGAACATCGCGACGTCTTCAGGCTCATTGGCAAGGGCAAACTGGCTCACGGCGTTTCCTGTCTTGCAGTGCTCCCGCGCATCCCGGGCGTCCGCTGCATGGCGGACTGCGCGAGGGGCTGCTGCGGGAGGCAGCGGATCTGGGCTGACCTATATCTATCTAACACTTGCTTGACAATTGGGCCCGGGGATATGGGCAGGGGGCATGGCAAGGCGCCCGGCCGGGAGGCTGGGGAAAGGTTCTGGCGAAAGGTCCTGGCGGGAATCTGGACCGGAACCGGACCAGCGCGCGAGGGGCGCCCGCCGGATCGCCCGCCCGCGTTCGCGCCTGCCTGTCAGCCCTGCTGACCTTGCGCGCCAATGGCGATGGTGGCCACCTCGTGGGTGCGATTGCGGATACTGAACACCGCCGTGCCCGGCTCCAGGCCGCGGCGCACTTCGGACAGGTTGAAGCTGCCGGCGAGGCGGGCGTGCAGGCTGGCGATGTCAGCGGCGCGCCACGAAACGCCCCACAGTTCGTCGTCTTCCGCCGCCTTCGCCGGGTCCTCGCGGCTCGCCACCTCGATTTTCATGTCGCCGCAGCGGAACAGGGTGACGCGCGCGCCCATCTGCTGGAAGGTGCGGTCGAAGCGCAGGCTCAGGCCCATCCGGGCGCCCCAGAAGGCCATGGCGCGTGTGGGGTTGGCCGATCGCAGCACCAGATGGTCGACGCCGACGATGGCGCCGGCTCCGGCGAGGCCGGTTTCCGCCTCGCGCCGCGTGTCGCGGGGCGGCGTCGGCTCCAGCGTCACCGGAGCGCCATGGGTCGCCGCGTCATCGAGGCGCAGGCGGGGACCGTCCGGGCCGTTCTCCCGGGTCCACGCCACGCCCCGGTTGTCGAGCAATCTGGCGGCGCGCCCCAGGTCCTCGACGCCGAAGGCCATGCCGCACAAGCCGCGACAGGTCGCGCCGGCCGGCTGGAGCAGCACATCCGTGTTGGCGAGGCGGAAGCGGGCGCTGTCGGCGTCGCGCGCGTGGGGCTGGACGCCGAACAGTTCGGCGTAGTCGGCGCAGGCAGTCGCTGGATCGGCCACGGAAATATCGATGCGGTTGAGCTGCTTGATCATGACGCTTCCTCTTTGCCCGACAGGGTCGTCGCTTCCGGGCCGGACGGCAAGTCGCGGGGGGCGCAAAAATCACATTGCCCCAGACGCGCGGGCAGGCGAAAAAGGCCTCAACATCACCAACGATCCAAAAATCATTCCGGGAAGAAACGTCATGAGTTTTCTGAACGCGCAGCCGACCGTCGGCGCACAGACCCTGCGCGCGCTGGCGCGCTATCCTGACCGGACCGCCTTCGTCACCGAAACCGGCAACATCTCTTACGCCCATGTCATCGACATGCTCGGCCGCATGCAGGCGGTGCTGGCCGGGCTGGGGCTGCCGCGCGGCGCCGGCGTCGCGGCGCTCACCTCCAACCGTTGGGAAACCTGGTGCCTCACCCAGGCGGCGCAGGCGTCCGCCCTGTGCACCACGCCGCTGCATCCGCTCGGCTCGCTGGAGGACCATCTGGACCAGCTGGCCGACGCCGACATCCAGGTGCTGGTGGTGGACGCGGAGACCTACGCGGCCCGCGGCGCCGATCTGGCGCAGAAGGCCAGCGGCGTGCGCCACGTGCTGACCATCGGCAAGGCGGATTATGGCATTGACCTGATGGCCGCCGCCGCGGCGGCTGGCTCCACGACCCCGCGCGATCTGGCGCGGCCGGATGATTCCTGCGTCATCGGCTACACCGGCGGCACCACCGGCAAATCCAAGGGCGTCTGGCGCGACCATCGCAGCGCCGCCGCCATCAGCCCGGCGATTCTCGCCGATTTCGAACTGCCGGACACGCCGCACTACCTGGCTGTCGCCCCCATCAGCCATGTGGCGGGCACCAAGGTGATGCCGACGCTGATGCGCGGCGGTTCGGTGACGCTGATGAAGAGTTTCGATCCCGAGCGGGTGCTGCAGACGATCGCGCGCCAGCGCATCAACTTCACGCTGCTGGTGCCGACGATGATCTATGTGCTGCTCGATCATCCGGGGCTCGACAAAACCGACCTGTCGTCGCTGGAGCTGCTGCTCTACGGCGCCTCGCCCATGTCGCCGACGCGGCTGCTGGAGGGGCTGGAGCGTATTGGTCCGGTGTTCTCGCAGCTCTACGGCCAGTCCGAGTGCTATCCGGTTTCCGTGCTGCGCAAGGCCGATCACGATCCGGCGCGGCCGGAACTGTTCGCCTCCTGCGGCTTCCCGCTGTCCAATTGCGATGTGGCGCTGCTCAATGAGGACGGCGAGCGCGTGGCGCCCGGCGAGGCGGGCGAGATCTGTGTGCGCGCGCCCCAGGTCATGGGCCGTTACTGGAAGCGCCCGGAGCAGACGGAAGAGGTTTTCCGCCACGGCTGGCTGCACACTGGCGACGTCGCCCGGGCTGACGAGCGCGGCTATCTCTATATCGTCGACCGCATGAAGGACATGATCGTCACCGGCGGCTTCAACGTCTATCCGCGTGAGGTGGAGGACGCCATCACCAGCCATCCCGCTGTCGCCATGGCGGCGGTGATCGGCGTGCCGGACCCCAAATGGGGCGAGGCGGTGAAGGCCCTGGTGGTGCGCAAGGCTGGCGGCGACGTGACCGATGAGGAACTGATCGCCCTGGTGAAGCAGAAGAAGGGATCGACCCAGGCGCCCAAGTCCGTGGAGTTCATCGATGAACTGCCGGTGACGCCCGTGGGCAAGGTCGACAAGAAGGTGCTGCGCGCCCGCTATTGGGCCGGCCAGCAGCGCATGGTGGGCTGAGACGATGCTCGACAGCAAGATTCGTGGCCGGCTGCGTCTGCCGGTCATCGCCGCGCCGATGCTGCGCGTTTCGGGGCCGGACCTGGTGGTCGCCGCCTGCCGCAGCGGCGTGGTGGGCTCATTCCCCACCGCCAACGCCCGCACGGTTGAGGAGCTGGACCAGTGGCTCCAGGACATCGCCGCGCGGTCGTCTGCGGGCGGGGCTACCTACGCGCCCTGGTGTCCCAACCTGATTATCCGCCAGCCGCGCATGCAGGACGATCTGGCCTGCCTGGTGCGCAACCGGGTGGAAATGGTCATCACCAGCGTCGGTTCGCCGGCGGGGGTGGTGAAGCCGCTGCACGACATTGGCGCGCTGGTGCTGGCTGACGTGGCGACGGTGAAGCACGCGGAAAAGGCGCTGGAGGCGGGCGCCGATGGCCTGGTTCTGCTGACCGCCGGCGCTGGCGGCCAGACCGGCTGGATGAACGGTTTCGCGTTCGTGCGGGCGGTGCGGGCGATGTTTGACGGGCCGGTCGTGCTGGCCGGCGGCGTCACCGACGGCGCCTCGCTGCTGGCCGCCGAGGCGCTGGGCTGCGACCTGGCCTATATGGGCACCCGCTTCATCGCCACCCATGAGAGCATGGCGGCGGATTCCTACAAGCAGATGCTGGTATCGTCCTCCATGGACGACGTGGTGCTGACCAAAGCCTTCACCGGCTTGCAAACCAACATGCTGCGCCCGTCGATCCTGGCCGCCGGGCTCGATCCGGAGCGGCTGGACGAGCAGGTCAGCGCCCAGACAGCCAAGGAAATGTTCGGCGGCGGCTCGCAGGCGCCGGGGCCGAAGCGCTGGGTCGATATCCGCAGCGCCGGCCATTCGGTTTCCGGCGTGCGCCAGGTGGAGCCGGTGGCCGCGCTGGTCGACGAAATGGCGGCGCAATATGAGGCCGCGAAGGCCAGCATGCGGGCAGCCCTGGCCTCGTGAGGCCACAGACTGGCCTCCCGCCAGAACCTGGCGAACGGACCCGCCAGAGGTTTCGCAAGGTTTCGCCAGGCGTCTGAAGCCTGGCGCGATCTGGAAACAGGTTCCGGAAAACAGAACGCCAGCCCGTCGGGCTGGCGTTTTTTTCGCTCGGTCTGTGCGGCGCGGCCCATGCGGGCCACGGGCCCTTACTTTTCCACGAACGCCTTCTCGACCACGAACTGGCCGGCCTCGCCGTGGTTGCCTTCGACGAAGCCCGCCTCCAGCAGCATGGTCTTCAGGTCGGCCAGCATGTGCGGGCTGCCGCAGATCATGGCGCGGTCTTCCTCGGCCGAGAGCGGAGCCAGGCCAAGATCCTCATAGAGCTTGCCGCTCTGCATCAGCTCGGTGAGGCGGCCGGTGTTGCGGAAGGCTTCGCGGGTCACCGTGGGGTAGTACAGCAGCTTCTCGCGGGCGTCCTCGCCCAGGAATTCGTCCTGCAGCACGGCGTTCACCAGCTTCTCGCCATAGGCCAACTCGGACACGAAGCGGCAGCCGTGGGTGAGAATCACCTTGTCGTAGCGGCCGTATATCTCCGGGTCGCGAATCAGGCTGGCGAATGGCGCCAGGCCCGTGCCGGTGCTCAGCAAATAGAGGTTGCGGCCGTTCTCGAGATTGTCGAGCACGAGGGTGCCGGTCGGCTTGCGGCCGATCACAATCTCATCGCCCTCCTTCAGGTGCTGGAGGCGCGAGGTGAGCGGGCCATCCTGAACCTTGATGGAGTAGAATTCGAGCTCCGGGTCATAATTGGCGCTGGCGATGGAATAGGCGCGCAACAGCGGCTTTCCGTTCACCGGCAGGCCGATCATGATGAACTCGCCATTGCGGAACCGCAGGCCATCGTCACGGGTGGTGCGGAAGCTGAACAGGGTGTCGTTCCAGTGGCGAACGGCAAGGACTTTTTCCGTATAGAAATTGCTCATCTCTCATCCACGAACTGGCGGACACGCGCCGCATCGCCGCGCTGGGGAGCCCCGGACGCCTGGCGGAGCAGGAGGGGTAACACAGGGAGGCCGCGCCGCTCAATAATTTCCCGATCGTGCGCGGGAAAAGATTTTAAATTGGCGACTTGGCCGTGAAATAGAACGAATCCATTCTGCGCCGGGGCGGCGTGAAGAAATATTTTTCTACCCTGCTTCGCGAGCTTCGGGAATCTCCGCCCTCGATGACGCTGGCGTATTTTTACCCCGGACGCTGCCCCAGACCGGCCAGCTCCATCGCGACGCTGGCGGCCAGGCGCGCGCCATATGTTTGCGGGCTACACCGCCAGCAGCGCGTCGCGGGCGTCGGGGTCGGCATCCAGCTCCGCCATGGTGCCGGAAAAGCGGCTTTCGCCGCCGGCCAGCACATGCGCCCGGTCTGCCAGCAGGCGGGCGAAGTTGAGGTTCTGCTCGGCGACCAGCAGGCTGAGGCCTTCGCGTTTCAGCGCCAGCAGGGCCGCCGCCATGTCCTCGACAATGCGCGGCGCGAGGCCCTCCGCCGGTTCGTCCAGCAGCACCATGTGAGGGTTGCCCATCAGCGTGCGGGCGATGGCCAGCATCTGCTGCTCGCCGCCGCTCATGGCGCCGCCGGGCCGATCGCGCATACGGCCAAGGTTGGGAAACAGCTCGAACAGCCGCTCCGGCGTCCATTGCGGCGCGCCCGGGCGGGGCGGCTGCCGGCCGGTCTCAAGGTTCTCATCCACCGTGAGGTCGGTGAAAATGCGCCGGTCTTCCGGCACATAGCCAAGGCCGCGCCGGGCGATGGCGAAGGGCGGCATCGGGCCAATGTCGGCGCCGCGAAACTCCAACTGGCGGGCGCTGCGCCGCACCAGCCCCATGATGGCGCGCAAGGTCGTGGTCTTGCCGGCGCCGTTGCGGCCCAGCAATGCGACGATCTCCCCCGGCCCGACGCTGAGGCCGACGCCGTGGAGGATCTGGGCCTGGCCATACCAGGCGTTGAGGCCATCGACGCGTAGCCCGTCCGCGTCCGGCGCGCTGGCGGGCGAAGAACTGGAGGGAGGAGAACTGGCGGGCGGCGGGCTGGACGGCAGTTGCTGTGCGGCCATGCATGCTTCCTTGATATTCATCGAAGAGAAGCGGAGAGGGCTTCCCGGATAATGGGGATGATGTGCTTATACTGGAAAACGACTGTCATGAAGACGGGGTTACCGCCCGCGGATCGCCGGCGGTCGCCGCGAACAGCACCCCGTCGCCCAGATAGGCGGCGCGCACCGCCGCGCTGTCGCGCACCTGCGCCGGCGCGCCGCTGGCGATCAGCCGGCCGCGATCCAGCACCAGAATCCGGTCAGCATGGGCGAAAACCGCATCCATGTCATGCTCGGTGAACAGGACGCCGATGCCCTGCTCGCGGGCGACGGCGGCCGCCGTCCGCATCAGGGCGGCGCGATCGGCCGGGGCCATGCCGGCGGTGGGTTCGTCCATCAGCAGCAGGCGCGGCGCGCCGGCCAGGGCGATGGCCAGCTCCAGCCGCTTCACGTCGCCATAGGCCAGTTCGGCTGCTGGCCGCTCGGCCTGGGCGGCCATGCCGGCCAGCGCCAGCAGGCGCATGGCGTCGTCGCGGGCGATGTTCCGCCCCGCGCCCCAGGGGCGCATGATCTGCCCGCGCGCCGCGGCCAGCGCCGTCTGCACGTTCTCGCGCACGGTCATGGAGGCGAAGGTGGCGGCGATCTGGAAGGTGCGGCCGACGCCGGCGCGAAAGGCGCGCGCCGGGCCGGCGCCGGTGATGTCGCGGCCGGATAGCAGCACGCGCCCGGCGTCCGGTCGTAACTGGCCGTTGATGAGATTGAAGCAGGTGCTCTTTCCCGCGCCATTAGGGCCGATCAGCGCGACGATCTCGCCGGCTGCGACCGAGAAGCTGACGTCGTCCACGGCCCGCACGCCGCCCCAGGCTTTGGCGAGGCCTGTCGCTGCGAGCAGGGGAGGCGCATTCATCGCTGCCGTCATGGAGGCTCTCCATGGCCAGGCCGTCGCTTCGTCAGCCAGCGGTCGCGCCACTGGTTGATGACGCCGACAAGGCCGCGCGGAAAGGCCAGCACCACGACGAGGATCACCAGACCAAGCGCCAGCTTCGACCATTGCGTCTGGCTGAGCAGCCAGATCGACAGCGCCTTGTAGGCGACGGCGCCCGCCAGCGGCCCGAGCGTGGTCTGCACGCCGCCGAGCAGCACCATGACCAGGGAATCGACGGATACGGGAATGGCCAGCGTATCCGGAAACACGCTGCCTTTCAGGAAAGCGAACAGGGCGCCCGCCACAGCTGCGCCGGTTCCGGCGATGGCGAAGGCGCACCAGCGCATCAGTCCTGGACTGACGCCAATGCTGGCGGCGCGCCGCGCCTCGTCGCGCGCGCCGCGCAGGCCATAGCCGAACGGTGAGAACACGATCACCCGGCTGGCGCCGATGACCAGCACGGCAAGGCCCAGGGTGAGCCAGTAGAAACCCGCCGGCTGCGCCGCGAAGCCGGTTGGCCAAAGGCCGAGCACGCCATTGTCGCCGCCGGTGACATCGACCCACTGGAAGGCGATGGACCAGAGAATCTGGGCGAAGGCCAGGGTCAGCATCGCCAGATAGACGCCGGAGAGGCGCGCCGCCGCCAGCGCGAACAGGCCAGCGCCAGCGAGCCCCGCCAGCGGCGCCAGGGCCAGCGCCGCGCCCATGCCGAGGCCAAGCCCCTTTACGGCCAGGGCCACGCCATAGGCGCCCAGGCCGAAGAACGCCGCATGGCCGAAAGAGGCGACGCCGGCGACCGACAGCAGGATATGCAGGCTGACCGCCAGAATGGCGAAAATCAGCGTCTCGGTGGCGGCGATGACCAGATAGTCGCCGCTGACGAAGGGCAGCGCCGCCGCGGCGAGCACGAGCGCCGCCATGGCGAGGCGCCCCGCGCCGCCAAGTGGTCGCCACGGGCGGGCCGACGTGGCGGCGGGCGGGCGCTGGGCGACGTCGGGCCGACCCAGCAACCCCCACGGGCGCACGGCCAACACGGCGGCCATCACCAGGAAGATGATGACCAAAGAGATTTTCGGAAACAGCAGGATGCCGAAGGCGTTGAGCTGGGCAACCAGAAGGGCGGCGACAAACGCCCCGGTGATGCTGCCGAGGCCGCCGATGACCACCACGACGAAGGCGTCGACGATGATGCGCAGATCCATGTGGTGGTTGACGGATTCCCGCGGCAGTTGCAGCGCGCCGGCGAGAGCGGCAAGAAACACCCCGAGGGCGAAAACGCCGGTGAACAGCCATTTTTCGTTGACGCCGAGGGCCGCCGCCATCTCCCGGTCCTGGGTCGCGGCCCGCACCAGAACGCCGAAGCGGGTGCGGTTGAACAGCAGCCACAACAGGCCCAGCGCCACGGGCCCCAGGGCGATCAGGAACAGGTCCCAGGTTGGGATCATCTGGTCGAACAAGGCCACGGAGCCGGTGAGGCCCGGGGCGCGGCGTCCCACCAGTTCATCCGGCCCCCACAGCATCACCACCAGATCGGCGGCGACCAGCGTGAGGCCGAAGGTGGCGAGCAGCTGGAACAGCTCCGGCGCCTGGTAAATGCGCCGCAGCACGAGGATCTCGGCCAGCGCCCCCAGCGCCGCCACGGCGGCGGCGGCCAGCAGCACGCCGCCCCACCAGCCGAAGGCGCCGGACAGGCGCTCGGTGAGCGACCAGGCCACATAGGCGCCGATCATGTAAAAGGCGCCATGGGCGAAGTTCACCACGCGGGTGACGCCGAAAATGATCGACAGGCCCGAGGCGACCAGAAACAGCGACGCGGCGCTGGCGAGGCCGGTCAGAAACTGGGCGATCCAGAAACTCATGTCCGGCAGGCCACTGTCACGCTCCGCTCCCCGGATGCTGGCTCCAGGCAGGGTGAACGCCGCCCGGCGTGAAGGCAATGCATCAGGAGCTGGTGGTTCGGTTCCGGCATTCCCGCGCCGGCTGTTGCGCCGCTCAGTTGCCCGCCGGGCGCATTTTGGCGGCCTCGGCTTCGGACGGCAGGTAGTCCTCACCCTTGCGATAGGCCGGGTTCATCATCACGCCCTTGCCGTCGCGCACGCCCGTGACGCCGATAAAGGCGCCCATGGTGGACTGGTGATCGGCGGGGCGGAAGGTGATTGGCCCAAAGGGCGTGGTCAGCGACAGGCCGCGCCCCGCTTCAATCAGCTTGTCAGCGTCCGTCGCGCCGGCCTTGCGCAGCATGGCGGCGGCCGAATGCATGGCGCTGTAGCCAATGATCGAGCCAAGGCGCGGGTAGTCATTGAAGCGCGCCTGGTAGGCCTTCAGGAACGCCGCGTGCTCCGGCGTCTTGATGTCGTACCAGGGATAGCCGGTGACGATCCAGCCGGCCGGGGCCTCGTCCTTCAGCGGATCGAGATACTCCGGCTCGCCGGTGAGGAAGCTGACCACCGCGCGGTCCTTGAACAGCCCGCGGGCGTTGCCTTCGCGCACCAGCTTGACCAGGTCGGGGCCGAACATGACGTTCAGGATGGCGTCCGGCTTCGCCGCGGCGATGGCCTGGGTCACCGGGCCGGCGTCGATCTTGCCCTGGGGCGGCCATTGCTCGGCGACCCATTCAATATCCGGGCGTTTTTCCGAGAGCAGCTTCTTGAAGACCGCGACGGCCGACTGGCCATATTCATAGTTGGGCGCGATCACCGCCCAGCGCTTCGCCGGCAGCTTTGCCGCTTCCTCCGCCAGCATGCGGGCCTGCATGTAATTGGAGGCGCGCAGGCGGAATGTATAGGGATTGCCCTGGGACCAGACCATGGCGTCGGTCAGCGGTTCGGCCGCCAGATAGACGATCTTCTTCTGCCTGGCGAAATCGCTGAGGGCGAGGCCGACGTTGGAGAAAAAGGCGCCAACCAGCATCTCCGCCTTCTCGCGGGAAACCAGCTCGTTGGCGGCGGTGAGCGCCTCCGCCGGCTTGCCGCCGTCATCGCGGGAAATCACCGTCAGCTTCTTGCCATTGATGCCGCCAGCGGCATTGACCTCTTCAACGGCCAGCTGCCAGCCCTTCCGGTATGGCTCGGTGAAAGACGGCAGGGTGGAATAGGAATTCAGCTCGCCAACGCGAACCTCACCAGAAAGCTGGGCTTCCCCCGCCGTAACCGCCGGCCCCGAAAGCGCAAGCGCGGCGAATGCCATCGCCATGGTCTTGCGAAACTTCATGCGTCTGCTCCCTGCGGCGGTCATGTCCCTGCGGTGGTCATGCCCCTGTGGCGGTCATGCGCCTGTGGCGGTCATGGGCCGGCGGGCGTCCGCGCGCCCGGCCGGCTTCTCCGCCCGACAGCCTCTAGCAAGCCGGGGCGCCGCCCGCAACAAGCTGACTTTCGCGCCTGGATCATGGGACCGGCGTCCCAGGCTGAATCGCACGGCCGGAGCGCGGCGGGCAAGCGTAGCGGACAAGTGAGGCCGACAAGTGAGGCCGACATGGGGCAGGCGCATCCGTCTGCCCCGGTGTCGCGATGTGGATGGAAGCGATCAAGTATAGATAGAGTATTTTTAGAAATAATTCTTGAGCCGATCGTTTTTAGTTGATATTAATTTCATGTCGTTAGCTGTGGTGGCGACGAAATTGGCTACAAGATGCAGTGTGGGGCGCTTTTCCGGCCGCGCTGGTGGCGGCGTACTGAAGAAATGTCGACCCGCATATGGATCGAAAGGACGATCAATGCAGACTGGCACCGTCAAGTGGTACAATGAGCAGAAGGGCTATGGTTTCATCCAGCCGGATGCTGGCGGCAAGGATGTGTTTGTGCATGCGACGGCGCTTGAGCGCGCCGGCATGCGCGGCCTGATGGAGGGGCAGAAGGTTGGTTTTGAGGTCGAGGTCGACCGGCGCACGGGCAAGCAGGCCGCGGGAAGTCTCCAGCCCGCCTGAGCGTACCCTGGCGGCAGCTCCACGTGCATTCATTATTGAGCGATGCGTCTCTCTTGTGTCGGTATGCTTGCGGGGTTGAGAGATTATTCAGGCATGATGATTGTATATCTGGTGTTATTACGGGAGCGCGCCTGCATCTGGCCAGATGAGCCGGGAGAGCGCTTTGACATGAGAACACGCTGATATGGAGTGGTTCCGTCCAGGATGGTTCACGTGGACAGCAATCGCTTCCGGGTGTTGCGTCCAGTAATGTCAGGCAAGAGCGCATCGGGTTCGTGAACCGCACCTGGTCGTGCGTTTGACAGCGTTCCCCGCTGGTCAGCGGTCGTTCAAACTCCGGAAAACAGCAGCCGGCGCTGGTCCATAGTGGCGGTAACGGCTCTGGCGCTTCCGTTCAGTCGTGAACTGTCGGCGATATCGCGTCGGCGGGGCCCTGGCTCCGCCGACGTCGCATTCTCTGCGGCCGCCGTATTGTTTCACCGGCAGTGCGAGGTTTTCGCGCCCATGCCTGAAGGTGTGGCTTGTTATTGGGGTCTGCTGTTGATGCGTGCTGTTGAGGCTCTGGCCGGCTGGAGTTCTTGCGGGCGGGGCCGGGTTCTGGATGGGCTGCCGGGGGCAGGCGCGCGATGCGCTGTCGCCAGCATGGTCGCCTCCAGTTGGGTCGCGCCCGGCGGCGCTGGTGCATGCGGGCGCTGCGGTCGGCGGCTATTCTGCGCGCCTGTCGTAAATATTTGATACTGCGGATTGCCCAGGCACTTTATATTGCAGCCGATCTGCGCCATATAGGCGGGCAAGCAACCGGGCGTTTATGAGCGCCCGCACCACGCGTCGGGCTGACGGCGCCGGGCTTTCGCCTGTCCCGCCGTCCATTGCGTTGACGCCTGCATGTGCTGTCAGGCTGTTTTCCGGGCGGATGCAGGAGCGGGGGTACCCCGTATGATGCGAGAAGAGACTGTATGGCCAAGGAAGAACTGATTGAATTTGATGGTCTCGTCACCGAGATCCTGCCGGACGCCCGTTTCCGCGTCCAGCTTGAGGGCGGTCATGAGGTGATCGCCTATACGGCGGGGCGCATGAAGCGCAACCGCATCAAGACGCTGGCCGGCGACCGGGTTACTGTTGAGATGTCGCCTTACGACCTGGACAAGGCCCGTCTGGTCTATCGCCACAAGGACGAGCGTCCAGGTGGTCCTGGCGGCCGTCCGCCGCAGCGTGGCGGTTTCCGTCGCCGCTGATTGCTCCGGACGGGCTCGCCGTCCGGACAGCACAAGACGCGCAGGCGATCCGTTTCGGGTCGCCTTTTTTGTTGGTCAGCCCTCCCGCCGGCGATGGCCGGGGGCGGCGCCGTTGTCCATTGTTCCCTGCAGGGGGCTGGCAGGACAGGCTCCGGCAGGACACTCTCTGACAGGACGCATTCTGGCAGGGCGTTCCCTGGCAAGAGGTTCCCTGGCAATGCGTTTCGCGCCCGGCATTGGCCGCCTCGTCGCGGAGATGTTCGCAGACCCGCAATTGCTGGGTTTTCTTCCTGCCCGACGGGATCGGGCTTCCCGTCAGACGCCGGGGTGATTCGGGCGTCCGGCTGGCTGGCGCGCGGTTTTCGCGCGCCAGCGCTTCAATCGTGGCGACTTGTGACAGGTTTGCCGAATGTCGCACAGATCGCAGGACTTCAATCCCAGAAAGTGTGACTGGCGGTTTTCATTGAAACTGTTGACGTTTGGCTGTGTGTCGATCACGACACCGTGAAAATAGGCCTTAACCTTAACGTCCAGTTAACCAATCCCGGGCACCCATTGGGCGAGAGGTTTGGTCTGGCGCGTTTCTGCCAGGCTCTCGGATGGGAAGCAGGCAGATGGCATCCGGCAAGGTCGATCACGCGCGTTGTCTCGTTCCAGCCGCCTCACGCGCCGTGCGCGTGGCGGGCGCGACGATGGCCCTGACAGCCCTGGCGGGCGCCGCCCAGGCGGCCGACTGGACGTCCGGCTATGGCTCGGGAAGCGGCGCGCAGCCCGCTGGCTCGATCATCGCGATCGACACCTCGGTCACGGCGACCACCAGCAATTCGATCTTCGCGAATACCTCGGTCACGGCGGCGTTGACTGGCGATCTGGAACAGGTTTCCGGCTGGCGCGCCCGTGTGGAAGGGCAGGTCGGTTCATTCGAATATCGCAGCGACGATACGAAGATCATCGGCAACCAGCAGTCTGGCTCCGCCCTTGTGGGCTATGAATGGGCCGAGCCCGATGTTCACGTGGCCGCCTACATCGGCTTCAACTACCAGAACATCAAGCTGGACCCGGTCGATCCGAGCAACGGCACCCGCGGTCACGGCTATGGTTTGCGCGTGGTCGGCGAGCTGTACGCCAACCCGACGCCCTATACGATGGTGTCGGCATATGGCTCGTACTCGACCCACGCCAACGCCTATTACACCCGTTTCAAGGCGGGTTACGCCCTGTACGACCGCACGTTCATTGGTCCCGAGTTCTCGATGCTTGGCGACAATTTTTACAAGCAGTGGCGTGTCGGCGCGCATATCAGCGGCCTCACATTTGGCCGCTTCCAGTTTGGCCTGTCGGGCGGCTATGTGCGCGACAGCCGGCGCGGGCCTGGCGGGTATGTCCTTGTTGACTCACGCGTGACCTTTTGACCCGTTGGCGTATACTGAATGGCGAGTCATCTACGCCGGATGGACGACGAGACGCAGCTAGCGCGTTGCGCCACTATCTTCTGTTGCAATCTGCGATAATCTGCTGCACTTCACATTTTCGTAATTCTCCGTGAGCCATCAGTCATGGCGGGAGGGGAGAGGAAATGGTAGCAGCGCTCAGGTGGCTAGCCTGGATTGTTTTCGGTAGCCTCACCCTTGTCTTCCTGACTCTGCCCGTCGGCGTGCCGATCCAGCTCGTGCTGGGGCTGGCCGTCATTTTCGGGATGATCGCGGTCTGGCTGTTCATGACGGGGTTTCTGTCGCGCCAGATTTTTCTCGCTCTCGGCACGCTTCTGGTCATCCGTTACGCCTTCTGGCGGATCACCAACACGTTGCCGCCAGCCACGGATGCGCCGGGTTTCGCGGCGGGCCTGATCCTGCTGATGGGCGAGTTGTACTGCGTTTTCTTCCTCGCCATGACCCTGGTGATCAACGCGGATCCGCTGAAGCGTCCGCGCGCGCGCCGTCTTGGCGACAGCGAGGCGCCCAGCGTCGACGTTTTCGTGCCGTCCTATAACGAGGATCCGGCGATGCTGGCGCTGACCCTGTCGGCAGCGCGGGCCATGGACTACCCGGCGGGCAAGCTGAATGTCTGGCTCCTGGATGACGGCGGCACCGACCAGAAGTGCGGGGATCGTGATCCGGAAAAGGCGCTGGCCGCCCGCCAGCGCCGCGCCACCCTGCAGACCCTGTGCGCGGAACTTGGCGTCCGCTATCTGACGCGCGAGCGCAATGAGCGCGCCAAGGCCGGCAACATGAACAACGGCCTGCAGCACTCGTCCGGCGATCTCATTCTCGTTCTCGACGCTGACCACGTGCCTTTCCGCGAGTTCCTGCAGGAAACCGTCGGCTATTTCGTCGAAGATCCCAAGCTGTTCCTGGTGCAGACCCCGCACGTGTTCCTCAATCCGGATCCGGTTGAGAAAAACCTGGGCACCTTCGGGCACATGCCGAGCGAGAACGAGATGTTCTACTCGGTCACCCAGCGCGGCCTCGACAAATGGAACGCCGCCTTCTTCTGCGGTTCGGCCGCCGTGCTGCGGCGCGAGGCGCTGGAAACCGCTGGCGGCTTCCATGGCGTGACGATCACCGAGGATTGCGAGACCGCGTTCGAGCTGCACTCGCGCGGCTGGCACAGCGTCTACGTGGACAAGCCGATGGTGGCCGGCCTGCAGCCGGATACTTTTGTCTCGTTTATTGGCCAGCGCACACGCTGGTGCCAGGGCATGTTCCAGATCCTGATGCTGAAGAATCCGGCCTTCAAGCGCGGCCTGTCGTTCATGCAGCGGATTTCTTATCTGTCGAGCATGAGCTTCTGGTTCTTCCCGGTGCCGCGCCTGATCTTCCTGCTCATTCCGCTGCTCTACATCTTCCTCGACCTGCGCATTTTCGTCGCCACGGTTGATGAGTCGATCGCCTTCACCTTCACCTACATGATCGCGTCTCTGATGCTGCAGAATTATCTGTATGGCCGGGTGCGCTGGCCGTGGGTGTCGGAGATGTATGAGACGCTCCAGGGCATGTTCCTGGTTCGGGCGATTGGCGCGGTGCTGCTGAACCCGCGCAAGCCGAGCTTCAATGTGACGGCGAAGAACGACGTGTCGTTCGACGATCATCTCTCGGAGCTGGCGTGGCCGTTCTTCGTGCTGTTTGGCGTGTTGCTGCTGGCCATGGTGGTGGTGATCTACCGCTTCTTCACCGAGCCGGGCGTTTCGGCGGCGATGATTATCGTCGGACTGTGGAACGCATTGAACCTGATGATCGCCGGCGCCTGCCTCGGCGCGGTGGCCGAGCGCCGCACCGCCTCCCGCCAGCCGTCGCTGGATATCGAGCGTCGCGGCGTGCTGATGGTCGGTGGTCACAAGATTCCGGTGATGATCGACAATGTGTCGAGCGCCGACTGCGTGCTGCGCCTGATGGCGGACGCGCCGCGTGATCTGCCGGCCGGCGATCTCGCCGGGCGTCTGCTGATCCAGCCGGTGGGCGCCATGCCCGCCCGTGACAGCTTGCCGGTGATTTTCTCCCGGCAGAACCGCGAAGGCGAGCAGGGTGGATTGCTGACGCCGTTTGGTCCGCTGGAGCCGCGCCATTACGCCGTGCTGGCGGATCTGATGTACGGGCAGCGCGAGGCGCTGTCGCGGTGGCTCGAAAGTCGCCGCAAGCATATGGATATCATCCGGGGCACGGCCCTGATGATGAAGTGGGGCCTGATAGGGCCATTCCGCGCCCTGAGCTATGCCCTGAAGCCGCGTCAGCAGCCAGCCGGCGCGGCGTCGGAAGGCGCTCCGCCGCCAGTGGGTCCGCGCGATGAGGGGCAGCGTCTGCCATCGGGCCTCGTGACCGATCCCGCTTCTGTTCTGGCTACGCGATGAGGGGGGCGGCGAAGGTGTTCAGGATGCGCCTGGCTTCATTCCCGATGTGGCGGTCCCTGCGGCTGGCCATGCCTGTCGTCGCCCTCGCGGCGTCCGTGTCGCTGGCGACTGGTCTGCGCGCCCAGGGGTTGCTGGACGCGGCCGGCCCACTGCAGTCCGGCTCCAGGGGGGGCGCGCCGCAGCAGGCCGCGCCGCCGCCTGCGCCGCTGGAAGCGCCGGCGCAGTTCCAGCAACCGCCGCAGCAATCCCAGCCGCAGCAATCCCAGCCGCAGCAGGCCGCGCCCGTTGCGTCATCAGGCGGGCCGGCGGCGCCAAGCCCGACGTTGCAGGGCCGGCGGGTGGTTTTTGGAGCGCCGCCTGGCGGAATGCCGCAGCGCATCCGGTCATTCCTGCCGCGCGGCTCCGCGGCGGATGACGGTCGCTCGGCGCCCACCATCCAGAGCGCGCCGGGTCAGGATGGGGAAATCTTGCGCGAAGCGGGCGTGCAGTTGCGCCGCATGCCGGTCAATCTGCACGGCTACCGTTTGCGCGGCGAGATCGACGCCACCGAATGGCCGGTCTATTTGACCGACAGCGACGCCCGGTCCCGTCTCCGGTTCCGCGTCAGTTATCTGACGGCCATTTCCGTGATGCCGGAAGCCTCGGTTTTGACCCTGATCGTCAATGACGTGGTGCTGGGCCAGACCAATCTGCAGGCGCCCAGCGGCACGCGCTATGTGGTGTTCGACATACCGCCAGAGCTGATGCGCCCTGGCTGGAATTCCGTTCGGCTGACGGCGGACATGCGCCATCGCGTCGACTGCTCGCTTGGCGCGACCTATGAATTGTGGACCCAGATCGATGCGGCCAACACCGGCCTGCTGGTGTCGGGGCTGCCTGGCCGCGTGCTTGACGCCCAGGACGTGGCGTCGCTGGCGCCGGACAACTTTGGCGCCTTCCCGGTGCGTGCGGTGCTTCCCGGCCGGACAAGCATCGGCAATATGGATCAGGTGATGAAGGCGGTGCAGGGCGTGGCCCTGCGCGGCCGGTTCCTGCAGCCGGTGGTCGACATGGGGCCAGCGGCCCAGGGCGACGCCGGCATGAATCTTCTGGTCGGCGTCTACAAGGATATCGCGCGTCAGCCCGGCGTTGAGGGGCTGGGCGCGGTCACCGGGCCGCGCGTCGCGTTGCTGCCCGCAGGCGCCGGCCGCCGGCCGATGCTGGTGGTGACCGGCCAGACCGATCAGGATCTGGCTGAGGCGCTGGAAAGCCTGGCGCGACCGGAGGAGGCGCGCGGCTCGCCATCTGGCCTGGCGGCGCTGGCGAACTACCGGGGCCTGCGCGTCGCAGGCGCCGGACGCATATCGCTGCGCCAGCTCAACATCCCCAGCGTCGAGTTCAACGGCCGGCTGTTCCGCGTGGCGTTTGATCTGGTGCTGCCGCCGGATTTCTACACCTCGGATTACGCCAAGGTGCGGCTGCGTCTTGATGGCGGCTATGTGGCGGATCTTGGCCCGGAGCCGCAGATTTCCATCAGCGTCAATGGCCGTGACGCCGCCACCACGGTGCTGTCGCGCCGCGATGGCGAGGTGTTTCGCAGCAACGAAATTCCGTTTCCGCTCGGGCGCCTGAAGCCAGGGTTCAACCGGGTGGAGATTCTGGCGCGCGTGCCGTCGCCGGCCGACAAGACCTGTGACCCGGTCGCCGCCATTGGCGCGTCCAAACGCTTCCTGCTGCTCGACAGCAGCGAACTGATCATTCCGACGCTGGCGCGTGTGGCGGATATGCCCAATCTGGCGCTGTATGCATCCGCCGCCTTTCCGTTGACGCTTGGCGAGCCCACACAGCTCTTCCTGCCCTCGCCGGACAGGAGCGCCGTGGGCGCCGCTGCGACCCTGGCCGCCCAGATGGCGCTGGCGGCCGACAGGGTGATGGACCTCGACGTGACGGTGACGCCGCCTGCCGACAGCATGCGCTCCACGCTCGTTGTCGCGCCGGCTGGCGCGCTTTCAGATGCGACGCTTGCCGCCGTTGGCGTTGACGCCGCAGCGTTGAAATCTGCTTGGGCCAACAGGCAAAATCCGGCGGCCGCCGATCCGGCCGGATTGTCGACCTATGCGCAGCTGGCGCGTCAGCGCGCGGCGCTGACCCGGAACCTGCCGGGTTATTGCATGATGCCGAAGGTGAGCGACGCGGGTGTCGTCACGCCGCGCCTGGAGGCGCAGGCGGCGCCGGAAGCCGGCAAGCCTGGCTTCGATACCACCGGGTTGCCGGATCGCGATGTGCTGGCGCAATGGAATGAGAACATTTACGGCCGCACCAGCCTGCTCGCCCAGGTGCGGGGCCTGTTCAACAATCTTGTTTCCCTCGGCGCCGGCATGGCCAATGGCGCGAAGTCGCTGGTGCAGGACGCCAGCGGCAAGGCGCGGCAGACAAGCCAGGTGCCGGCGCCGACCTCGCTGGTGATGGCCCAGAGCGTGCTGACGGGCGGCAAGGCCGCGGCGCTGACGCTGGTGACCGCCCCCAATGGCGCCGACCTGTTCGACGCCACGGCCTGTCTGACGGACCCGCTGGTATGGTCCCAGGTCGCAGGGCAGAAGACGCTGCTCGACGCCGCTTCGGGAGAAGTGACAATCATCGCGCCGCGTGAAACGCACTTTATGCCCACCACCGTGTTCTCGCTTGTGAATGCGCGACTGGTGGCCGCGAGCTGGCTGTCGCATAATCCAAGCTTCTACGTGGTGTCGTCCCTGCTCGTCGCCATACTCCTTGGCGGCGCGACCACGTGGCTGTTGCGTAACATTGGACGGAAGCAGTGAATAGCATTGGCCCGCGATCGCACCGCCTGAAAAGTCTGTTTCACGCTATGCTCATTGGCGCTGGCGGCTTTGCCATGACGTGCGGCGCCGCGCAGGCGCAGGCGCCGGCACAGCCGCCCCAGAGCCAGCAGGTGCAGAACCAGCAGGCGCCAGGTCAGCCTGGAAATGTTCAGCCTGGAAATGGTCAGGCCGCGGCCGAACTGCCGGAGTTGCGGCTGGATACGCGGTTGATCCCGCTTGGCGGCGCCCTCAAGTCGCCCGAGATCTGGGCGGCCTTCAAGGCGCGCTTCGTCACGGATCAGGGGCGCGTGGTGGATACCGCCAACGGCATGATCAGCCATAGCGAGGGCCAGGGGTATGGGATGCTCGCAGCTGTCGCGGCCAATGACCGCGAGGGGTTCGAGCGGATCTGGGGCTGGACCCGCGCCAATCTCATGGTGCGCGATGACAAGCTGATTGCCTGGCGCTGGGATCCGGACAAGCGGCCGGGCGTTGGCGACATGAACAACGCCACGGACGGCGACATCCTCGTTGCGTGGGCGCTCGCCGAGGCGGGAGAGTTGTGGAACAACGTCGCCTACCGGGTCGAAGGGCGGCGCATCGCGGTTGAAGTCGGGCGCAAGACGGTGCTGTTCAAGACCCGTTGGGGCGCCTTGCTGTTGCCCTCGATTTTTGGCTTCGGGGCGGAACAGCGGGCCGATGGCCCGGTCGTCAACGTGTCCTACTGGGTGTTCCCGGCGTTTCCGCGCCTCTATCTCATTGCGCCCGAGATCGACTGGTCGGGCCTGAGCCGGTCGGGCATGGAGCTGCTCGCGCGGGGACGGTTTGGTCCGGCGCAACTGCCGACGGAATGGATGTCGGTCAGGAACGCGACCCTCAGGCCGGCTGAAGGATTTCCCCAGAATTTTGGCTACAACGCCATCCGCATTCCGCTTTACATGGCCTGGGCGGGTCTGGGCGACCGACCGGACTACGCGCCATTTGTGAAGTTGTGGTCGCCGGGCGGCAAGGGCACCGGGGTCGTGGACGTCAGGGGTGGGCGCGTGCAGGGCATGAGCGAAAGCGGCTATGCGGCGATCGCCGCGCTGACCCTGTGCGCCGTCAATGGCGCGCCGGCGCCGGATGACTTCCTTCGTCCGCGCGCCAACGAGAACTACTATCCGGCCATTTTGCATTTGATGTCCGTGATCGCCATGCAGATGCGTTATCCGAATTGTCTGCGGGGGAGCGGGCGATGAGGCGTGAACGGCGCAAGCATTACGCCGCGGTGGGGCGGAGGACTGGCCAGCGCCCGGGTCGTCGGGCCGCCATGCTGGCGGCTCTCGGGCTGGCCCTGCTGGCGCCGCAACCTTCCCAGGCCCAGCAACCTTCGCAGCAACCTTCTCTGGAGCCGCTCGCCAGACCTTCTGGCCAGGGCGCCAGCCAGGGCATGATCCAGCTGGACGGGGCGCAGTCTGGCGGCCAGGTCGGGCCGGTTCCGGCGGCGAATGGCGGGCGACTGCTCACGGAAAAGGCGGCCGATGGCCGGCCGGTGGCGCGCCCGGGCGTGCAGCCGGACCTTTCGGCCCTGCGGTATTACATTCTCAGCCGCCAGAAAGAGCGGGCGGACGCCGAACTGCACCGCATCCAGCGGCTGTACCCTGGCTGGACCCCGCCGTCGGAGATCTATGATACCGCAGAGCATACGTCCGGCGACGAGGAGCCGTTCTGGGCGCTGTTCGCGGCGGATCGTCTGGACGAGCTGAAGGCGGGGATTGAGGCGCGCCGCAAGAGCGAGCCGGGCTGGCAACCGTCGCGCGATCTGCGCAACAAGATCGCCCGCAAGCTGCTTCGCATGGAGATCGAGAAAGCCTCGCGCGAGGGGCGTGAGAAGCTGGTGCTTTCGGCTTTGCGGGATTCCGGGCTCAACGAGCGCGACCTGGAGCTGGACCTGCTGTGGCTGGTGGCGGCGGCGGAGGCGCGTTCCGGCCAGCCCGAGAAGGCCCTGGAAACCTACAGGCTGATCCTGTCAACCAACGATAATGCGCAGGAGCGCATCGCGACCGTGCAAAAGGCGATGGCCGTTTTGCCCATGAACGACGTCGACAAACTGGTCGCCATGGCGCGCACGGTCAACGGAGTCAGCGAACTGGAGCCGATCGCCATCGACATCATTCGCGCGCGGATCAGCGCCTTCCTCAAGGAAGAACGCTCCCAGCCGGTCGATACAGCCGAATTGCACCGTTTCGCGGAGTACGCCAGGAGCGTTGATGACGGTGCCCAGGCGGCGCTTGTCGCGTGGTATTTCTATAACCAGAAAGACTATCGGCAGGCGTTCGAGTGGTTCAAGACCAGTATCGACAGGGGCGGCGACGCCATGGTCGCCCATGGCCTGGCGCTGACCCTGGTCAACCTGACCATGTATCGGGAAGCGGAAGAGGTGGCCTACGCCTGGCGCAATTCGCTGATCAACAACATGATCCTGTATGTCGATATTCTTGAACGCGATCTGACCAAGACCATTCCGCCCTACATCGAGCCCGAGCGTCTGGCGCGCTATGGCCAGGTGGCGATGCAGATCACGTCCGGGGAGGCGGCCCAGGGTCTGGCCTGGTATGCCTACAACTCCTGTCAGTATGATGTGGCGCTCCAGTGGTTCTCGCGGGCGATGGCCTGGTATCCCAAGGAGGCGACGGCCTACGGCTACGCCCTGGCGCTGGACCGCATGAAGGACCGGCAAACCCTGGCAGATGTCATCAACCGCTACGACGGGCTGTTCTATAAGGTGGTCGAGCTGGTGTTTCCCGATGGAACCATCAAGCCGCCAACGCCCTGCGACCTGCAGGAGCGTCAGCAGGCCGAGCAGCGCCGCGGCAAAGGCCGCCGCAAGGCCGCTGTGGAGGACGTCGCCGCCCCCCAGACGCAGGATGGCGTCAACTACCTTGGCCAGAACTACCAGCAGCAGATCGCCCGGATGCAGGCGGGGGGCGCTTCGGAAAACCAGGGGCTCGCGGGCTCCGGTCTGCGAGGTTCGGTCCCGCGTGTGCCCGCCCCGGATGCGGCGATGGGTGGCGTGGATCTGCGCGGCCAGCCGTTACAGGGCGCGCCGGCGCAACCAAAACTGACGGCGAAGGAGTTCCCCATCAGCGTCAATCCGGCCAATCCGCTGCGTTACGCCGGGGTGGACGCTGGCGCGGTTGTTGGGTCTCCCTATGCCCCGGCGGCGACGGGTTATCTGGTCGAGCCGGTGAAGGGGCCGTGGCCTCTCGTGGCCCGTCGGGTGCCTGGCGTCGGGCCGATGCCCTACGAACGTTACGGGTTTTCACTTCTGCCCGCGTGGAATGGCCTGACGACGGCGACCGAGCCGACCTACGCCACCCAACCGGCTCCTGCGGGCACGTTGTGGGCCGAGCAGCGGCATGCGGACCAGTACATCGGCGGTCGTTAGGGTATTCCCGGGAAAATTTGGCGCCGCTTTGAACAGATGCGGCAGGCCAGGCAGAGCGGATGCGTGCGGCGATGCAAGTTCACCGGCCCCCCGGGTGGAGCGACCCTGACGTCCGGTCCGGCGTCACTTCACGCCGGGAGCAAAATGGGCGAACGCATACGTTTCACCGCATAGCCAGAAAGGCCGTCGTTGGTTGCGTGATTCCATGAACTGCGCCACCCCCATTTTGTCGACGGGCGCCAAAGCCGAAAGCAGGTCGCCGGCCCGATGGTCCTGATGGCTGCTTCCGGAACGTCACGCCGCGTCGCCGCTGGCTGACCAGCCAGGCCGGCGATACTTTGCGCGCATAGAATTCGCCGCTTCAAGGGATCGGGAAGCTCTGGTTCAGTCTGGGTGGATTTTCTCCGGGTCGTAGCAAAGTAGATACCACTTTGTGGTAGGAAAGCGCGTCGAACCTGGGCGTGAGGGCAAGGCTCCTCTCCCACATGAGCTGACCCGCTCCACCTTTCTGTGGTGCGTCCGGGTTGCGCCATGTGGTGAGAACGCCGCTGGCCCGCTGTTTTCTGGACGGTCGTTGATGGAGTTGCTGGTGGATATGCCGTTCAGTGGCCTGGTGCGGAGCAGGAGCCGGATGCGCGTGACGTCGACCTGTCGCCCGGCGATGGCAGGCGCCGTCATGCTGGTTCTGGCAGGCGCAAGCGCTGGCGCCATGCCTGCCTCCGCCGCGCTTGCCTCGTTGCCGCCATCGGCCGGGCGCGTCATGGCGGTGGAGGAGAACGGCGCCGGTTCGGGGGTCCGCCAGCGTATTGTTCTGTCGGGCGGCCATATGGGCGCCAACACGCTTGAGATCGCGCTTGGCCAGGAAGCCGTTGCGCCGTCCCCGGCGCTACTCGAATCCGAACTGGCCAGCCGCTTTCCTGGCGTCGCCATGACGCCGCTGCCGGGGCGGATGTTGAAGAGCCGCTACGGGGCCATGCATGTCTCCATCGGCGCGCCTGCCGGGGGCGGGCGCTGCCTTTTCGCCTGGCAGTCGATCCGCGATTTTCCTGGGGAAACGGGCATTCTGAAAGCCGCGACGCCAGCGGTGATTCGCATCCGCCTGTGCAGCGCCAGGGCGACCCTGGACCAGCTGGCGGAGATGAGTGAGCAGATCATGCTCACGCCGCCCGTAACGCCAGCTCCGGCTCTGGTGGGAGACGCGGCGGGGCTGAGGCTGTCGCCGATCGAACCGGAGCAGGCGCTGGCGGATGAAACGCCGCGCATACAGCTTGCCCAGGCGTCAGGCCGGCGTCGGGCCCGGGGCGGGCCCATTCTGGATCCGGCGCGTGGAAATCCGGGTGGGCTGATTGGCCTGCTGCGCGGCTACAGCCGCACGGATCCGATTGGCAGCACGCGACGATCCGGGCGCGTTCGCTCCGCGCCGCAGCAGGAGACCCGCTTCGGATACCGGCCGCTCCTCGGCAATGACGATCTTCAGCCGCAATCTGGCTTGCTGGGACGCTGGAACGGCCGCAGCGAACCTCGCCGGGCCCAGTCGCCGCGCGCGCGCCGCTACGTGGAGCCGTCCGCGCCGCGCCAGGCCGCGCCGCGTCGCGTCTCCCGACCGGCCGCCGCCCCGCCCAGGCGAAGGGCGGAGCCGGCGCCGCAGCGTCGCCAGGTCGAGCAGGCGACGCCAGCGCCAAATGTCCGGGCCCCCCTGCAGGGTTATCAGACCCCCGGCGGCGCACGTTATCTGGGCCCCGCTCCAGGAGCCGCGCCGATCCAGACCGGGCCGTCCGTGGCGCCGCTGCCCGGGCCGGGCGGTGGAGCCCCGGTTCCGCAAGTGCCGCGTCCGGCCCAGGGCGGCGCGGTTTCTGCCCCTGCCGCGCCGCTTCCGCGTCCGGCCGCCCACCCCGGCTCCCAGCCGGGACCAATGGGAGGGCAGCCGGCCGCGCGCGGGCTCGATCCATCGTTGCCAGGACGCGCCTATCGCGGGCCGGGGGGCTGAGGCTGAGCCTGGGCGCGCCTGTTGAACGGCGCTGGCGCACGCCGCGCAAGCCGTGGCGCTTGCGGTGGGCGGTGGGCGGTGGGCGATGGATGAGCCCTGACGGATGCATGCAAGGCGGCGCCCGATGGGTTTGCCCGCCATGGAGAACTGCCGGGACGCCATGGCGTCGGGTGTCCGCAAACTGACATCAGCAAGCATGCCCTTGCCAGGCATGCCTGGCGCGGCCCGCGCCTCGCCTGGGCCTGATGGGGCGCGCTTGCCGGGCCCCTGGCGTCAGGCGTTGATCTTGTGCTCGTCCAGATAAGCGACGATCCGCTCGACGCTGGCGCGGATGTCGAGGGTCAGCGCCTTGCGCGCGGCCTCCGGGTCACGCTGGCGCAAGGCCGCTATAATCATCAGATGCGCGTGGCGCTGGCGTGGCGCGCGGGGCGGATAGTCGCGAAAGGCGTTCATCGTCGGGCCGCATTGCAGCCAGAGGTTCTCCACCATGTGGTGCAGCACCGGCATGGCGGCGATCGCGCAGAGCGCCTGATGAAAGCGCTCGTTCACCGCCATGAGTTCCTCCGCCTTGCCCTGTTCGTGGGCGACGCAAAGCGCCTCGTGGATGTCCACCAGGCTGGTGATGTCCTCCTGGGTCGCCAGTTGCGCGGCGCGGGCGGCGGCTTCGCCTTCCAGCAGCACGCGGACGTCGCTGATATGACGGTAGCGTTCGGCGTCCATGACGGGCACGCGCACCGAGCGGCGATCTACCTGAAACAGGGCGTGCTCGGAAACCAGACGTCCCAGCGCCTCGCGAATGGGCGTGGCGCTGATGCCCAGTTCTTCGCTGACCTCTTTCAGCTTGATTTTCTGGCCCGGCTTGTACCGCCCCGCCATCAGTTGCCTGCGAAAGTGCCGGTAGGCCTGCAAGGCAAGACTTTCGGTGCGGACGCCCCCCTGGTGGTTGGTTTCTGTTTCCATACCCGTGCTTGTTTTTTGGTTTTATGTATATTTTATATGAGATGCAGATTTTGCCGCCGTGTTCAAGAGCGTTGGCGCGGTTTTCCCGCTGATTGAGCAGCCAGGCAGGTTTTCAGGCGTTTCTGCAGTATTGTCCCGTTGTGTCCGGCGGCAAAATAAAACGCCCGGATAATACATCCGGGCGTTTGCCAGCGAGAGGTGGGGCCGCGACAGGCCTTTGTTGCGGCGTGGTCTGGAATTTTTCGCACACAGGCGACTTGCCAGGTGGCGGAGCTGCTTGTGCGCGCTTCTCACGGCAAATATTGAAACGCGTTCCAGCCGCGCTCGCAAGGAATCTCAGAGCGAACGCGAAATGACCAGCTTCATGATCTCGTTCGTGCCGCCATAGATGCGCTGGATGCGCGCGTCGATGTAACGACGGCTGATTTCGTATTCCTGCATGTAGCCATAGCCGCCGTGCAATTGCAGGCACTCGTCGGCCGTCTGGCTCTGCTTGTCGGTGACCCACTGCTTGGCCATCGAGGCGGTGACGGTGTCGAGGTCGCCGGCAATCAGGCGCTCGATGCAATGGTCGATGAACACGCGGCCAATGGTGGCCTCGGTCTTCCGCTCGGCCAGCTTGAACGCCGTGTTCTGGAAATCCATCAGGGATTTGCCGAACGCCTTGCGCTCCTTGACGTATTCGGTGGTGATCGCGACCGAACGCTCGATGGCGGCAATCGCCTGGATCGACAGGCCGAGACGCTCCTGGGGCAACTGCTGCATCAGCTGGACGAAGCCCAGGCCTTCTTCCGCGCCCAGCAAATTGGCGACCGGCACGCGCAGTTCATCGAAGAACAGCTCGGAGGTGTCGGAGGCGTTGAGGCCGATCTTGTCGAGGTTGCGGCCGCGACGGAAGCCCTCCGCGCCTTCGGTTTCGATGACGATCAGCGAGATGCCCTTCGAGCCCTTCGTCGGGTCGGTCTTGACCACGCAGACGATGATGTCGGCGAGCTGACCGTTGGTGATGAAGGTCTTGGCGCCATTGATGACATAGTGGTCGCCGTCGCGACGGGCGGTGGTGCGCACGCCCTGCAGGTCGGAGCCGGCGCCAGGCTCGGTCATGGCGATGGCGCCGACCCATTCGCCCTTGGCCATGTTCGGCAGCCACTTCAGCTTTTGCTCATGGGTGCCGTAGGCATTGATGTAATGGGCGGTGATGACGGAGTGCACGCTGACGCCGGTGGCCATCTCGGGCAGCCAGGTTTCCAGCTCCTGCATCACGGCGGCGTCCCAGGCGAAGCTCAGGCCCATGCCGCCGTATTCCTCCGGCACGGAGCAGAGCAGGGCGCCCATGTCGCCAAGGCCGCGCCAGGCGGAGCGATCAACCATCTTCTCCTCGCGCCAGCGCATGGCGTGCGGGGCAAGCTCAGTTTGCAGATAGCGGCGGAACTGCTCGCTGAAGCTCGCGATGTCGTCGGTCATCCAGCTGGAACGATAGGCCATAAGGGTCTCCTGGAGCATGATGCGCATAAAACGGAGACCGCTGCTGCGCCAGATCATGCGTCGTTAAGAACCTGGCGCCTGATGCGGTTCAGGATGAACGGACCGAGCGCCAGAAACAGGTTGCGCTGTCAATGCTTGATACGAGCGGGTACCGCAAGGGGGAGTGGGGACGCATGTCAATCAAACGCGCGTCTGTCGTGGAGGCAAAGCGCTGGACAAAGGTAGCGGCATGACTTTCGACCGACCTTATGCGCGGGCAACTGACGAAAAATCGCGCGCATGACGAAACGCCAGCGCTATCCGGGTAGGGGCAAACCGACAGGCCCGTTAGAAGGCCGCTTTCAACCCATTGCGAACATTGTCACGTCGCCCAGGTCGCCATTTCTTGAAGAGCCTGAAGTCCGGGATAGTCCTGTTTGTCGCGGTACCTCTGACGGTAGTAGGCATCCCAATAGCTAATAGCCCGCTCGCGGAGCAACTGCACAGCCTGCTGGTTTTCACGGATGAGGTTTGCGTAGACGGACTGATCCAGGGCCGGAAGCGCGTCCCGGATGTCCTTGACGATCTCGACTACATATTCACCGAGCAAGATGAGGACGAATGGCGCGATCCATACGCTTTGGTGGTCAATGATCGACCGGAGGGCCTGTTGACGTAAGTAGCCATCTGTTGAACGGGTGATAAGACAGCGCGACGCCAGGCTGAAATTCCCCAGCCCGTCTTTGCAAGCAGACAGGCCGACGAAATGTAAACGTCGAGGAATGGCAACCATCTTCCCCGTCACGTTGAGGGCGTCAGAATTCTGCCTGTAGGTGTCATCAACGAACGGCGTTAGCTCAGAAGCAGCTTCATGCGCTAAAGGCGCAATGTTGGACGGGAACGCTCGAAGCGCGGCTTCCTTAAATGGTTTTGGGGCTAAAGTGTCCATCGCAAAGCTATGCGAGCGAAAGCAGATGACCGCAGTCACCAATTGCAGACATTTACTGTGTCCGCGCGGGGACGGAGCGCCTCAAGAATTTTTGTGCATCAGACAAACGCGATAAGGCATCACGATCATGAAGGGGCTTTAACGGGATGTTGCAAACGAGAACGTGAAAGTCGCCGCCTGACACAACGCCGTCGGCAGCCTGTCCAGGCGGCAAACTGGTCCGAAATCCAGAGTAAGCCTTGACCGTGAGTCTGAATTTAGTCTGCGCCTTTTTACCCGCCAGCCTTCAGGCCAAAGATCAGAAAGTCCGCCATCTGCTCCAGTTCCGGGCCCTGCACGAAGGGTTCATTGATGAGCAAGGGGTGGCAGAAGCGCATCCAGCCGGTCATCAGGCAGGCGCTGGCGACGGCGGGGTCATGCGCATGGAATACGCCTTCCGCGACCCCATCGCGCACAATCTGCTCGACCATCAGCCGGATTGTCTCCACATGGGCCTGAATCACCGGCCAGCGTTCATTCATCGCCACCGCGACCATGTCGCGGACGCGTGGGTCGCCGACGAAATACTGCGTCGACAGGCGATGATCAGCGTCAAGGAAAGCGCGCAGGCGCGGCTCAGCCGGGGTTTCCGCGTTGGCGATCGCCTCAAGCGCATGCTCGACGCCATCAAGCAGGCTGATGGCGACGGCCTCGAAGATGGCGCGCTTGGATTCGTAGAAACGGTAGATATTGGCCGGGCTCATATCCATGGCCCGGGCAATGTCAGCAACCGTGGTTTTCTGGTAGCCGTATTCGCGGAACAATTGCTCTGCGGTGGCCAGAACACGCTGTCTGGCTGCGGCGTGGCTGTCCGCCTGGCTGCTGGAGGCGTCGCCAGGGTTGCGCTCTTCATTCCGGGTCATGGGGATGCTGGCTCCGGCGTCGCGTGGTTGCTGGAGACGTCTGGTTTGGTATCGAGCGTTTTGCGGAAGGCCATCGCGTACAATGCTGGCAGAAACAGCAGGGTCAGGAAGGTGGCGACGAACAGGCCGCCCATGATTGTCGTCGCCATCGGTCCCCAGAAGGCCGAACGCGACAGCGGGATCATGGCGAGGATCGCCGCCAGCGCCGTCAGCACCACCGGGCGGGCGCGGCGCACCGTGGCCTCGATGATGCCCTGGCGCCGCGTTGCGCCATGGGCGACGTCGGTCTCGATCTGGTCCACCAGGATCACCGTGTTGCGCATGATCATGCCGGCCAGGGCGATGAGGCCGAGCAGCGCGACAAAGCCAAATGGTTGCCGGAACAGCAGCAGCCCGAGCGTCGCGCCGATAATGCCCAGCGGCGCGGTCATGAAGGTCAGCGCCAGGCGCGAGAAGCTCTGCAACTGGATCATCAGCAACGTCAGCATGATGATGACCATCAGCGGGATCAGGCCCACCAGCGAGGCGTTGCCCTTCTGCGACTCCTCGATGGCGCCGCCCATCTCGATGCGATAGGCGGGCGGCATGGCGTCGCTGATCGCCTTCAGCTTCGGCCAGATCTGCATGGTCACGTCCGGGGCCTGGACGCCGTCGACGATGTCGGCGCGCACGGTCATCACCATGTCGCGGTTGCGCCGCCACATGATCGGCTCCTCGTGGAGGTATTCCAGCCGGGCGACCTGGGCGAGCGGCACCGAGGCGCCGCCGCGGGTCATCACCGACAGGTCGGCGATCTTGCCGAGGTCGAGGCGCTCCGCAGGAAGCGTGCGCGCCACCACGTCGACCTTCTCGACGCCATCGCGCACTGTGGTGACGGTGACGCCGGACAGCAGCGTCTGCAGCGATTGCGAAAGGTCCTGCGGCGTCAGGCCAAGGGCGCGGGCGCGCTCCTGGTCAACCACCAGTCGCACCGAGGGGCTCTGCTCGTTCCAGTCCAGATGCGGATCGACGACATTGCGGTTGGCGCGCATGACGTCGCGCACCTGATTGGCGTAATCGCGCACCTTGCCCGTGTCGGGGCCTATGACGCGGAACTGCACCGGGAAGCCGACCGGCGGGCCGAAATTGAAGCGATCGACGCGCACCCGGGCCTGGGCGAGGGCGCCCCCGGCGATCGCCTTGTCGAGCCGCGCCTTGACGCGCTCGCGTTCAGCCACGCCCTTCGTCAGAATGACGATCTCGGCGAAAGCCTCGTTTGGCAGCTGCGGGTTGAGCCCGAGCCAGAAGCGCGGGCTGCCCTGGCCCACATAGGTGGTGTAGGTGGCGATGTCCCGGTCGTTGTGCAGCAGCTTTTCCGCCTGTTTCGCCGTCGCCGTGGTGGCGCCCATGCCGGTGCCCTCGGGCATGCGCATTTGCAGGAACAGCTCCGGGCGCTCGGACAGGGGGAAGAACTGCTGCTCCACCTTCGTGAAGCCGAACATGGCGAGGGCGAACACGCTGGCGGTGGCGGCGACCACGGTCAGCCGGTGGTCGACGCACCAGGTGACGACGGCGCGCAGGCCCCGGTAGAGGCGGGTCTGGTAGATGGCGTTGGGGTCGTGATGCCCCTTGCCCATGTCCGGCAGCAGCTTGACGCCGAGATAGGGCGTGAAGATCACCGCCACGAACCATGAGGCGACGAGGGCGATCGCCACCACCCAGAAAATGCCGCCAGCGTATTCGCCCGTGGCCGAGTTGTTGAAGCCGATGGGCAGGAAGCCGGCGGCGGTGACCAGCGTGCCGGTGAGCATGGGGAAGGCGGTGGAGGTCCAGGCGAAGGCGGCGGCCTCCATCCGGTTCACGCCCTGCTCCATTTTCACCACCATCATTTCAATGGCGATGATGGCGTCGTCGACCAGCAGGCCCAGCGCGATGATCAGCGCGCCCAGGGTGATGCGGTGCAGGTCCAGCCCCATGGCGGCCATGACGATGAAGACGATGGCCAGCACCAGCGGCACCGACAGGGCGACGACGATGCCGGTGCGCCAGCCGAGCGAGAGGAAGCTGACCAGCAGCACGATGCCCAGCGCTTCGATGAACGAGCGCACGAACTCGCTGACCGCATGGTCCACCACCAGCGGCTGGTCGGCCACCTGGGTCAGCGCCACGCCCTGGGGCGCGGCGGCCATGAACTGGTCCTTGGCGGCGTTCACGTTCTCGCCGAAATCGAGAATATTGCCGCCGCGCGCCATCACCACGCCGATGCCGATGGCGGGCTTGTCCTCCTGGCGGATGACGTAATCCGGCGGGTCCTTGAAGCCGCGCGTCACGGTGGCGATGTCGCCGAGGCGGAAGACGCGGCCGTTGGCCTCCACCGGCGTCTCCTCCACCGCCCGGGCGCCGTCGAGCGCGCCGGTGACGCGCAGCGGCACGCGCTGGGCGTTGGTCTCGACCACGCCGGCGGGAACCACGGCGTTCTGGCGGGCGAGGCTGTCGAACAGCGACTGCACCGGAATGCCAAGGGTGGCGAGGCGGGCGTGCGAGAACTCGACGAAGATCTTTTCGTCCTGGGTTCCGTACAGATTGACCTTGGTGACATCGGGCACGCGCAGCAGCGCCTGGCGCAGGCCCTCCGCCACCTTCTTCATCTGGGCGTAGTCGGCGCCGTCGCCGGTCATCATGTAGAGGATCGAGTCGACGTCGCCGTATTCATCGTTGAAATTCGGGCCGATCAGGCCTGATGGCAGCGACGGCTTCAGGTCGCTCATTTTCTTGCGCAACTGGTAGAACAGCTGCTGCACGTCCTTCGGCGGCGTGGTGTCCTTGAAAGCCACCTGCATCGCCGTGAACGAGGGCTTCACATAGGTGATGACCTTGTCGAAATACGGCAGCTCCTGCAGCTTCTTTTCGATGGGGTCGGCCACCTGCTCCTGCATCTCGCGCGCGGTGGCGCCTGGCCAGATGGCCGTCACGATCACAACCTTGATCGTGAAGGAGGGATCCTCGGCGCGGCCGAGCCGCAGATAGGAGATGAGGCCGCCAGCGCTGACGGCGATGATGAGGAACAGGATCAGGGCCGGATGACGGACGGCCCAGGCGGAGAGGTTGAAGCCCTTCATCGCCCCGCCTCAGAAGCTCAGGCCGTCGACGACGCGGACCTTGCGCGCCGGATCGATGCTGTGGACGCCCATGGCGACGACCTTGTCGCCCTGGTTCACGCCCCCGGTGATGATGACGTCCTGGCTGTCATAGGCCTTGACCTGCACGGGCGTCAGCGCCACGGCCCCATCGGGCTTCACCACATAAACGGCGGGGCCGGCGTTCTGGTTGAGCAGGGCGGCGAGGGGCAGGCGGGCGACGCGGTCGGAATGCGCCGCCTTCACCGACAGGGTTCCGGTCATGCCGATCTGCACGTCGCTATCGGCGTCGGGCAAAGAGAACCTGGCCTGGTAGGTGCGCGTGACGGTGTCGGCCGACGGCGACAGCTCGCGCAGGCGGGCCTTGAAGGTCTTGTCGGGACGCGCCCACAGGGCCAGCGTCGCATCGCCCTTGCGGATGCGGTCCAGCATGATCTCCGGCGCCGCGACGATCGCCTCCTTCTCGCCGCTGCGGGCGATGCGGATGGCCGGCTGGCCGGCGGCCACCACCTGGCCAGGCTCGATCAGGGTCGCCGTCACCACGCCATCGGCGTCGGCCTTCAGGCGGGCGTAGGAGATGCTGTTGCGGGTCAGTTCGACGGCGCGCTGGGCGCGGGCGATGCGACCGCGCGCCTCTTCCGCGGCGGCGCGGCTGTTGTCGACGGCGACCTGGGTGGACCAGCCCTGCTGGCGCAGGTCAGCTGCGCGCTTTTCGGCGGCGGTGGCCTGGGTGAGGGCGCCGGTGGCGGCGCGCAGTTCGGCCTCCGCCTGCTCGGCCTGAAGCTTCAGGTCGATATCATCGAGCACGGCGAGGGTGTCGCCGGCGCGGACGCTCTGGCCCACCTCCACGGCGCGGCGCGCCACCTTGCCGCCGACGCGAAAACCATGGTCGCTCTCGATGCGCGGGCGGATGGTGGCGACGAGGGTCCGGGCCGGATCCTCGTCGCCATAGCGCACCGTGGCCACCAGCACCGGCCGGTCAGCATCAGTTTTCGCGGGCGCCTTGTCATTGCAGGCGGCGAGGGTTGTCAGGCCGGCAAGCGCGACCGCCGGGGCAAGAGCGCCGCGCCATTGAGCGCCGCGCCACCGGACGCTGCGGGCGGCGCCATCAGGGCTCGCCGGAGCGTGGCCAGCGCCGGGAATACGAATTGATCGCACAAAACTGGACAGGCGGGTCATGCGGGGTCTCATCAGGCGGCCGCAATGCGGGCTTTGGCGACAGATGTATCTGACGACTGACGAATGTCAATGTTCGTCAGTCGAAAGGCATTCAGTCCTGTCAACACCTTTTGTGTTAACGCGCCAGCGTCCTGGTTAGCGCAAAATTTACCAATCAAAGCCACTGTGCCCAACAGGCGGAAGACCGGGTTGAACACCGGCCTGAACACTTGCCTGAACATTGGGGGCGGAGCGTGGGGGACATCAGCCGAAGGGGCATCGTCAGGGGTATTGCGGCCACGGTCATCGCCGGCGCCGCCGGGCCAGTGCTGGCGCGCCCCCAGGATACCGCGCGTTACTTCGCCGGCACGGCCGCCGATCACGGGCAGAACTACCGGCGCACCAATTTCAGCGTCATTGATCCGCGCTGGCGCCGCCAGCTCGTCCAGTATTACTCGGACGAGCCGCAGGGCACGGTCGTGGTCGATACGCGCCACCACTTTCTCTACGTGATCTTCGAGAACCGGACGGCGTTGCGCTATGGCGTCAGCGTCGGCAAGGAAGGTTTCCAGTGGTTCGGCCGGGCCCAGATTGACCGCAAGGCGATCTGGCCGCCGTGGTCGCCGCCCGCCGACATGCTGAAACGCCGGCCCAACCTGCCGCGCTTCATGCCAGGCGGCATTGACAACCCGCTGGGACCGCGGGCGCTGTATCTGTATCGCGACGGCCAGGACACTGGCTACCGGCTGCATGGCACCACGGAGCCGTGGTCGATTGGCGCCGACGCCTCCAGTGGCTGCATCCGCATGTTCCCGGAAGACGTCATCGACCTGTACCAGCGCTGCCCCCAGGGCACGCGCGTGCTGGTGCTCCGGCACATTGCCGCCCGCGCCGCCGGCAATAACGTCGCCAGATGACGTTCAGCGCGACATTGAGCCGGCGCGATCCGCGCCGGCTGTGACCCGATCCCTGTTTCGCGGGCCCTTTACATGACCATGAACCGATCCGGCGCCGTCATCACCATCGCAGGCGCCGCTCTGGCGCTGATGCTGGGCGGCTGCGCCGCCGAACGCTTCAGCTTTGCGCGCCTGACCGGGAAGCAGCAGGCGGCGCCAGCGGCGCAGGCAGCGGCCCCGACTCCATTTCAGTCGGCTCCTGCGCAGCAGGTCGCCGCCCAGCCCGCGCCGCCCAGGGCCACGCCCGCCGTCTGGACGACGCCGGCGGAGCCCGCCGGCAAGGTCACCGATGCGCCGGTCGGCGCCGGCGTCAATGTCCAGCCGGGCGGCAATGAAGATTTCATCGTCAATGTGGGCCGCCGCGTCTTCTTCACGGAAGGGTCGGCGCAACTCACCAATATCGCCCGCGACACCCTGGACAGCCAGGCGGCCTGGCTGAAGCGCTTCCCCAAATGGAACGCCAAGATCCAGGGGTTCGCCGATGACCCGGGCACCGACGCCAGCAACATGACGCTCGGCCAGCAGCGGGCCGAGGTGGTGATGGTTTATCTGGTATCGAAGGGCGTGGCGGCGAACCGCCTGCGGGCCAAATCCTATGGCCGCGAGCAGCAGCGCATCGTCCGCGCCTGCGCTGACGCCTCCTGCACCGCCCAGAACCGGCGGGTCATCACCAATCTGGAGGCCGGGCGCTGAAGCGCCGGGCCCTCAGCGCCCGGGGATCAATATCCCTGAAACAATGCGCCCGGGGATCAGTCAACGCCCTGGTCGGGGTCGCGCGAGGCCGGGATGGCGGCCTTCGGCTTCAGCTTCTTGATGACGCCTGAATAGTTCAGGATGATGCGCTCGCCCACCTTCAGCACGCCGCGCACGAACAGCACCGAGCCGCCGGCTTTCAGCACCTCGCCGGTGGCCTCGACGATATCGCCGACATAAGCGGCGCCGATGAACTCGCTGTTCAGCGACACGGTGACCGACGGGCCGCCGCGCAGGTGGTCAAGGGCGAACATGAAGATGGCGTGGTCGGCGAACGTCACCAGACAGCCGCCGTGCGCCACGTCGATGCCATTGAGGTGACGCTTCTCGATCTGGAAGGCGCAACGCACCGAGCCGTCGGGATCGCGGCGGTGGTAGAACGGGCCGGAGCGGGTGTCGAAGGTGTCGCGGTCCGGCCGCCGCCAGCCGGCCCATTCGCCGGTTTCCATGAGAACGGAGCGGGCGTTGCTTTTCGGCGCGTCATTCGGGGTGGCGTCGGTCGTCAAGGGAAGGTGTCCTTCGCGGTCGGGCGCATTGTCCGGCGCGGCGATGGCCGCCATGCCGGGAATGCGCGGGAATTCAGGTCGAGCATAACGCTTCTCCGGCTCAGCCGGGCCGGATTTTGCGCGCGGCGGGCGCTCGGGAGGCGCTCAGGAGGCGTTTGCGAGGCCGCCGTCGATAGTGAGAATCGCACCCGTTGTATAGGCCGAGCGGTCGCTGGCGAGAAAGGCCGTCGCGGCGGCGATTTCTTCCGGGGCGCCTGGACGGCCGAATGGCATGTCCGCCGTCAGCTCGCGCCAGCGCCCGGCGTCGCCGAACTGACGCTCCGCGTGGGCGCGTAGCCGGGTTTCCATGCGATCGGTGGCGATGGGACCCGGATTGATGCCGACGACGCGGACGCCGTCGCGGTGGCTGGCGCCGCCCAGGGCGCGGGTGAACGCCATCAGCGAGGCGTTGCCGGCGGCGCCGGTAATGTAATGGGCGTCGAGCCGCTCCCCGCCCATGCCGATGATGTTGATGATGACGCCGGCGCGCCGCGCCGCCATGCGGGCGTAAAACGCGCGGGTCACGCCAATGAAGCCAAACACTTTCAGGTCCCAGGCCTCGCGCCAGCGTTGCTGGTCGACGTCCTGCAGGGTTCCCTGTGGAATGGCCCCGGCGTTGTTGACCAGGATGTCGGCGTCGCCGTGGGCGTCGGCAAGCGTCGCGGCGCTGGCGTCGCGGGCGATGTCGGCGGCGAAAATGGCGACGTCCGCGCCTGGCGTTTCAGCGCGAATGGCGGATCTGGCTGCGTCAAGCCGGGCTGCGTCGCGCGAGGTCAGGACAAGGCGACAGCCTTCCGCCGCCAGTTGCCTGGCGATGGCGAAGCCGATGCCTTTGGAGGCGCCGGTGACCAGCGCCTTGCGCCCTGTCAGATGAAGATCCATGGGCTTTCTCCTTTGGCCCGACCTGACGCGGTCATGGCGGACGACGCGCGGCCCGGTGGACGCGCGGCCCAGGCTGCGCCATTCAGCGCGGCCAGCCGGCCAGCAACCCGCGCAGGGCGGAAACGAAAGCCAGCGGCTGGTCGACCATGATGTGATGGTGCGCTTCCGGGATCATCACGCAGGGCGAGCCTGGCGGCGCCACTTCAATCGCGTAGTCGATAATTTTCTCGGTCAGGAAAATCGACTTCTCGCCGAAGATCATGGCCACCGGACATTGCGCCGTGGACATGTCGATGTGCGGCGCGCCGTCGTGATAGCCCTTCCACATGAACGGGTCGAACTTCCAGGTGAAGCCCGCCGGCGTATCCGCGGTGGCCGCGACCTCCTTCAGCGAGCCGCGGGCAATGAAATCGGCGATGTAAAGGTTGTCGCAGGGCTGCACCGGCTGGAAGCGGAAGCGGTTCATGGCTTCCTGCCACGTCGGGTAGATCCGGTTCGGCTGTGGCGTCTTCAGCGGGCCGCGCCTTGAGCGGCGCTCGCGCCTGCGTTCGGGCGACATCACCGGTGAGTCGACAGTGATCGCCGCGGCAAGTTCGGCGCCGTGGCGGGAGGCGCAGGCGGTGAGCGGCAGGCCGCCGAACGAATGGCCGACGAACACCGGCTTGCCAGCGTCAAACAGCCCGGCGGCGCGGGCCACGGTCATGATTTCCTCGACGAAAATGTCGAGATTGTATTGCGGGCGATGGTCTGAATTGCCCATGCCGGTCCACGACATGGCGGCGACCCGGTAGTCGGCGGCGAAGAACGGCGCGATGAAGCTCCACCAGTCGGCGTGGGCGCCGTTGCCGTGAAGCAGCAGCAGGCCAGGCTTGCCGCGTTCACCCCAGGTCAACATCTCGACGCTGGCGCCGCGCACCGCGACGAAATCGCGCGCGGGCGCATTTTTCAGGGCCTCGTCAAACCACGCCGGCGCCGGCGGCGAGGCGCCATGGAAAGGGGCAAGCAGGGATGGCGGCGCGGCGGATTGCGCGACAGCGCCGGCGTCGACGGTGGTTTCGGCTGGTGACTCCAGGATCGTTCTCCCCGAATATCTGATCAAATATTTTATCCCGGTTTTTCAGGGCCGGCGGGCCTGAGTCAAGCTGGATGGACGTTTGGCGATGGCGCGGCGCGTCGTGGCGCCATGTTGTCACGCCTTGCCGTGATGTTCTTCTGGCGCCGCGCTCTCCCGCTCGCGCCGCCGCTGGCGTGCGGGGAAGTCTGGCGTGCGGGGAAGGAGGCGGAAGGAGCAAGAAGGAAGGCCGGAGCCATGCGGCCGGTGCGGTTGCCGGGCCCGCGCATTCACGGCGTGGGCTGGCGTTCCCGCCGGATCCGTGCGACGTCATTCTTGTCAACGTGATTTCTTGCATAAAAAATATCTGTTCTCAGGACTGGCCCCTGCTGTTAATTCTGGCCAGGCGGAAAACATATGGACCGGGTCGCCCAAAGCCCCGGCGCAAACGGGAGAGGAAACGAGATGGACTTCACCATCACCGAGCGTGAGTCGTATTGGCGCGACCGTGTCCGCAAGTTCATTCAGGACAATGTCGTTCCGGCGGAAGCTGATTACGTCAAGGAAATGGACCTGGTCGGCAAGGACCGCTGGCGCGTCTCACAGGTGCTGGAAGGCCTGAAGGCCAAGGCGAAAGCCGAAGGTCTGTGGAACCTGTTCCTCGCTCCCAATCCCGAACATGACGAAGGCGAATATCGCGGCGCCGGCCTCACCAACCTCGAATACGCCATGTGCGCCGAGGAAATGGGCCGTTATGGCATCGCCTCCGAGGTCTTCAACTGCTCGGCGCCCGACACCGGCAACATGGAAGTGCTGCATCGCTACGGCACGCAGGCGCAGAAGGACAGGTGGCTGAAGCCGCTGATGAACGGCGAGATCCGTTCGGTGTTCCTGATGACCGAGCCGGAGGTCGCCTCCTCGGACGCCACCAATATCGAAACCTCGATCGTGCGCGATGGCGATCACTACGTCATCAATGGCCGCAAGTGGTGGTCATCTGGCCTGGGTGATCCGCGCTGCAAGATCGGCATCCTCATGGGGAAGACCGACAAGTCGGCCGCGCGTCACCAGCAGCAGTCGCAGATCCTGTTGCCGATGGACACCCCCGGCATCGAAGTGCTGCGCATGCTGCCGGTGTTCGGCTTCGATGACGCGCCGCACGGTCACGCCGAAGTGGTGTTCAGGGACGTTCGCGTGCCCGCCGAGAACCTGATTCTTGGCGAGGGGCGCGGCTTCGAGATCGCCCAGGGCCGCCTTGGACCGGGCCGCATCCACCACTGCATGCGCACCATTGGCGTTGCCGAGGTGGCGCTGGAGAAGATGGTGAAGCGCCTGCAGTCGCGCGTGGCGTTCGGCAAGAAGGTTTCCGAGCAGTCCGTGTGGGAGCAGCGCGTCGCCGAGGCCCGCACCGATATCGAAATGACCCGCCTGCTTTGCCTCAAGGCGGCGGACATGATGGACAAGGTGGGCAACAAGGCCGCCGCGCTCGAGATCGCCATGATCAAGGTGGCGGGTCCGCGCGTCGCCCTGAAGATCCTCGACGACGCCATCCAGGCCCACGGCGGCGGCGGCGTCACCACCGATTTCGGTCTGGCTGTCCGGTGGGCGGGCATCCGTTCGCTGCGCCTGGCCGACGGCCCGGACGAGGTGCACAACCGCGCCATCGCGCGGATCGAATTCGCACGTCATTCCAACGCAGGATAACACCGAAGTGCTGGACAAGAAGGAAGTCGCGGAGGAGGTTTTCTCCGGAACCAAGCCGGTTGAGGAGCGCCATCGTTTCGACGAGGCGCGTCTCGCCGCCTGGCTCGCCGACCATGTGGAGGGCTATCAGGGCCCGCTCACTGTCGAGCAGTTCAAGGGCGGGCAATCGAACCCGACGTATTGTCTGATCACCCCGTCGCGCAAATACGTCCTGCGGCGCAAGCCGCCGGGCAAGCTGCTGCCCTCCGCGCACGCGGTGGACCGCGAGTTCCGGGTGATCTCGGCCCTGAACACGGTCGATTTCCCCGTCGCCCGCGCCTACGCGCTGTGCACGGACGACAGCATCATCGGCACGATGTTCTACGTCATGTCGATGGAGGAGGGCCGGGTGTTCTGGAACGGCACGCTGCCGAGCGTGCCCAAGGAACAGCGCGCGGTGATGTATCGCGACGAGATCGAAACCCTGGCGAAGTTGCACAGCTACGATCCGGCGGCCATTGGCCTGTCGGACTTCGGCAAGCCAGGCAACTATTTCTCCCGGCAGATCGACCGCTGGACCAAGCAGTTCCGCGCCTCGGAGACATCGCGCTTCGAATCGATGGAAAAGCTGATCGAATGGCTGCCCCGCACCGTGCCGGAGCAGACCCATACGTCGGTGGTGCACGGCGACTATCGCCTCGACAACATGATCTTCCATCCCACCGAGCCGCGCGTGCGCGCGATCCTAGACTGGGAGCTGTCGACCCTGGGCGATCCGCTGGCCGATTTCACCTATGTCATCATGGGCTGGGTGATGGAGCACGACGGGCGCGCCTCGCTGGGCGGCGTCAACTTCAGGGAGCTGGGAATCCCCGACGTTGATGAGGTCATCGAGATCTATTGCAAGGCCACCGGCCGCTCCGGCATTCCGGATGTGAACTGGTATTTCGCCTACAACCTGTTCCGGCTGTCGGCGATTTCCCAGGGCATTGCCGGCCGCGTGCGCGACGGCACCGCCAATAGCCCCCGCGCGGCCGAGGCCGGCAAGCGCGCGGAGCCCCTGGCCGACATGGCCTGGGCCTACGCGGTCAAGGCCGGCGCCTGACATGACGGGAGGCGGCGGCCCTGGTCGCCGGCTCCCTGAACCGTTCGCCAGCAGCGCCGCTGTTTCGCCTGATGCGGGGCGCGGCGCGTGCAAATGGGCCTGGCCAGCGTGGCTCCGGTCCGGCTTCACCAGGCCGGGCGGATTTCGCGGGCTGGACCGACGTCGCAGACAACCCGGGCAGACGGACAAAAGCCGCGCCCCGCGCCATTCCGGCGCGTCATGCTTCAGGGAGACAGGAAGCGTCCATGAGCACATTGTTTGATCTGACCGGCAAGGTCGCACTGATCACCGGCTCCTCCCGCGGCATTGGCCGCGCCATCGCCGAACGCATGGCCGAGCATGGCGCCAGGGTCGTCATTTCCTCGCGCAAGGCTGGCCCTTGCGAAGAGGTGGTGAAGGTCATCAACGACCGGCATGGCGAAGAGCGGGCGATCGCGGTTCCCGCCAACATTTCCGAGAAGGAAGACCTGCAGCGCCTGGTCGACGCCACCAACGCCAAATGGGGCCGCATCGACATCGTGGTGTGCAACGCCGCCTCCAACCCGTTCTACGGGCCGATGGAAAAGCTGCCGGACGACGCCTTCCGCAAGATTCTCGACAACAACATCGTCTCCAATCACTGGCTGATCCAGATGACGGCGCCGCAGATGCGGGCCCGCAAGGACGGCTGCGTCATCATTGTCTCGTCGATCGGCGGCGTGCGCGCCTCGACAGTCATTGGCGCCTATTGCATCTCCAAGGCGGCCGACATGCAGCTCGCCCGCAATCTGGCGGCGGAGTATGGCCCTGACAACATCCGCGTGAACTGCATCGCGCCGGGCCTGATCAAGACCGATTTCGCCAAGGCGCTGTGGGAAGACCCGGACAATCTGGCGCGCACAACCTCGACGGCGCCATTGCGTCGCATTGGCATTCCGGACGAGATCGCCGGCGCGGCGGTGTTCCTCGCGGGCCCGGCCGGCAATTTCATGACCGGACAGTCCCTGATTATCGACGGCGGCGTCACCGTGGTCTGACCGCGGCGCCCGGACATTTAACCAGCAATGCGGCCAGGCGGCCGCGACCAGTTGCAAACAGCGGCGACCGTGCATCCAGCATGGGGCCGCGTGGCAGTCGAAGGACGGAGCAGCACAGAATGAAGGCGATCCTCACCAAGGCCGTTGGCGGGCCCGAAACCCTGGTTCTTGAGGAGGTTCCGGATCCGGTTCCCGGTCCGAAGCAGGTGCTGCTCGCGGTCAAGGCCTGCGGCGTGAACTTCCCCGATACGCTGATGATCGAGGACAAATACCAGTTCAAGCCGCAGCGCCCGTATTCGCCCGGCGGCGAAGTCGCTGGCGTGGTCGAGGCGGTTGGCGCCGAGGTGAAGGGCGTCAAGGTCGGCGACCGCATCATCGGTTCGACCGGGCACGGCGGCATGGCCGAGAAGGTGCTGGTGGACGGCTTCCGCTGCATCCCCATGGTCGATGAGATGCCGTTCGACGAGGCGTCGGCGTTCATCCTGACCTATGGCACCTCCCATTACGCGCTGAAGGAACGCGGTCATCTGAAGGCTGGCGAAACCCTGCTGGTGCTGGGCGCGGCTGGCGGCGTTGGCCTTGCGGCGGTGGAGCTGGGCAAGGCGATGGGCGCGCGCGTCATCGGCGCCGTCTCCAGCCAGGACAAGGCGGACCTGGTCAAGGCGCACGGCGCTGACGACGTGGTGATCTATCCGCAGGGGCCGTTCGACAAGGACGGCAGGAAGAAGCTGGCCGAGCTGTTCAAGAACGCCTGCGGCGAGCATGGCGCCGATGTGATCTATGACGGCGTCGGCGGCGATTACGCTGAAGCCTCGCTGCGCGCCATCGCCTGGGAGGGTCGCTTCCTTGTCGTCGGCTTCCCGGCCGGCATTCCGCTGCTGCCGCTCAACCTGACCCTGCTCAAGTCCTGCCAGGTGGTTGGCGTGTTCTGGGGCGCCTGGGTGGCCCGCAACAACGCCGGTTTCGCCGAAAGCGTCGCGGAGCTGATGGACTTCTACAAGCGCGGCCTGGTGAAGCCGCACGTGTCGGAGCGGTTCCCGCTGGCGAAGGCTGGCGACGCCATTGCCCATCTGGCCGCCCGCAAGGCCATGGGCAAGGTTGTGGTGACCATGGACTGAGCGCCTTCGGGCGTCCGCGTTTGCAGGACGCCCGATTCCAGCGCCGGAAGCGCGCCGCTGGCGGCTGGAACCGTCTGGCGGCGCCGTGGCGCGATCGGGCCGGGCGAGAGGCGGACGGCTGGGCAAGGCCAGCGATCCCCGCGATCCCATACGGCCCGTCTTCATGACGAGGGCATGATGGCTGATCTTGAGACATTCCGCGCCGAAACCCGCGCATGGCTGGCGGCGAACTGCCCGGCCGAAATGCGCGCGCCGACCGAGGACGAGGAAGACACGGTCTGGGGCGGGCGCAATCCCACCTTCCGCAATGACGCGCAGCGCGTCTGGCTGGAGCGCATGGGCGCGAAGGGCTGGACTGCGCCGGAGTGGCCGGCCGCCTATGGCGGCGGCGGCCTGTCCCGCGACGAGGCCAAGATCCTCGCCGGGGAAATGCGCGACCTCGGCTGCCGCTCGCCCCTGTCGTCGTTCGGCCTCTGGATGCTTGGCCCGGCGCTGCTGAAATACGGCTCCGAGGAGCAGAAGAAAAAATATCTGCCGCCGATCGTGCGCGGCGAGATCCGCTGGTGCCAGGGCTATTCCGAGCCGGGCGCGGGCTCTGACCTTGCCTCGCTGCAAACGCGGGCCGAGGACAGGGGCGATCATTTTCTCGTCAATGGCTCGAAGATCTGGACCAGCTACGCCGACAAGGCCGACTGGATTTTCTGCCTGGTGCGCACCGACCCGACCGCGCCCAAGCATGAAGGCATCTCCTTCCTGCTGTTCGACATGGCCTCGCCTGGCGTCAGCACCCAGCCAATCCTGCTGATTTCCGGCAATTCGCCGTTCTGTCAGACTTTCTTTGACGACGTGAAGGTTCCAAAGGACCAGCTCGTCGGCATTCCGAACAAGGGTTGGGAAATCGCCAAATACCTGCTGACCCATGAGCGCAACTCGATCAGCTCCATGGGTGGGCGCGCCCACCGGCCGGTGCACGAGGTCGCCGCCGCCCATGTTGGCCTCAACGACCAGGGATTGCTCGACGACAATCTGCTGCGCGGCCAGGTCGCCCGCCTTGAGGTGGATGAAATTGCCTTCGAGTTCGCCATGGAGCGGGCCGGCGACATGGCCAAGCGCGGTGAAATCCACGGCGCCTATTCCTCGCTGTTGAAGTATTACGGTTCGGAGCTGAACAAGCGCCGCCACGAAACGCTGATGGCCGCTGGCGGCTCAGACGCGCTGGAGTGGGAGAGCGACCGTTCCGAGCATGGCGCCGCGCCGCGCGCCTGGCTGCGCACCAAGGCGAATTCGATCGAGGGCGGCACCTCCGAAGTGCAGCTCAACATTCTCGCCAAGCGCATTCTCGAGCTGCCGGGCGCGTAACGCCCTCCTGGTGTTTCGCCCCGTGTTTTGACAGGCGCGGCGTTTCCCGGCGGCAGGCCGGTTGAGACGCCGCCATGTAACAGGAACAGAAGTCATGGCGCTTGTGCTGAATGACGAACAGACCATGCTGCGCGACACCGCCCGCAGCTTTCTCGCCAGCGAGGCCCCGGTGGCGGCGCTGCGCCAGTTGCGCGACGCCGGCGTCGCTGATGGTTTCTCGCGCGATCTGTGGAAGCAGTTCGCCGAAATGGGCTTTGCCGGCGTGCTGATCCCGGAGGATTTCGGCGGCGTGGGCCTCGGCCATGTGGAGGCGGGGGTGGTGGCCGAGGAAATCGGCCGGAACCTGACGGCGACGCCGTTCCTCTCCACCGCCGTTCTGACGGCGAGCGCGCTGCTGCAGGGCGGCTCCGACGCCCAGAAGGCGGCGTGGCTGCCGAAGATCGCCGGCGGCGAGATCATCGGCGCCCTGGCCGTGGACGAGGGCGCCAAGCACAGGCCCGAGAAGACGGCGCTGCAGGCGAGGCGCACCGGCAACGGCTTCACGCTCAATGGCGCCAAGACCTTCGTGGTGGACGGTCATGTGGCCGATCTGATGATCGTGGCGGCGCGCACGTCCGGCCAGCCAGGCGAGACCCAGGGCCTGACCCTGTTCCTCGTTGCCGGCGACGCTGGCGGCGTCAGCCGCGAACGCACGGTGATGGTCGACGCCCACAACGCCGCCCGCGTCAGTTTCGACAATGTCCAGGTTGACGCCGACGCCGCTCTGGGCCCGGTCGATGGTGGCTATGAGCTGCTGGAGCGGGTGCTGAACGTGGGTCGCGCCGTGCTGGCGGCGGAGCTGTCCGGCGTCGGCGGCCAGGCCTTCGACATCGCCCAGACCTATATGAAGGAGCGCAGCCAGTTCGGCCGGATCATCGGTGAGTTCCAGGCCTTGCAGCACCGTTCGGCGCATCTGTTCAGCGAACTGGAGGTCACCCGCGCCGCCGTCATCAAGGCGCTGCAGACGCTCGACGCCAGCCCTGAGAAGGCGGCGACCATCGTGGCGGTGGCGAAGGCCCGCGCCGGCTCCAGCACTGAGCTGGCGGTGCAGGAAGGCCTGCAGATGCATGGCGGCAACGGCATGACCGACGCCTTTGACATCGGCCTTTACATGAAGCGGGCGCGGGTGGCGCAGGAGTTGCTCGGCGACAGCAACTTCCACGCCGATCGTCTGGCGCGCGCCAACGGTTACTGACGCGGTTCAGGCAAATCCGGCCCGGCATGGCCGGACTTGCCGTGCATGTTTTTTTGGTTCGACGCGATTTTCCGGCGGGCTGTCCGGAAAATGCGCCTGCGCAGAAAGGGTTTTCCATGAAGCTTGCCGACAAGGTGGTGGTGATCACGGGTGGGGCTGACGGCATCGGCAAGGGCCTGGCCCAGCGGTTCCTGAAGGAAAACCCGAAGGCGGTGATCGTCTGCGACATCAATGAAGCCAAGGTGAAGGCAGCCGCCGCCGAGATCGGCGCCAGCGCCGCCTACGGTTGCGACGTTTCAAATGAGGCGCAGCTGGTTGCCATGATTGACGACGTCGAGAAGCGCTTTGGCCCCATCGACCTGTTCTGCTCCAACGCCGGCATTGGCGATTTCAGCCGTTCTGACCCGAACTTCGTCGGGGCGGCCGGCAACGAAATCTGGCAGAAGAGCTGGGACATCAATGTGATGGCCCATGTCTATGCGGCGCGGGCGCTGGTTCCGCGCATGGCGCAGCGCGGCGGCGGCTATTTCCTCAACACCGCCTCGGCCGCCGGGCTGCTGTCGCAGATCGGCAGCGCCGTCTACGCCACCACCAAGCACGCCGCGGTCGGGTTCGGCGAGATCCTGGCCATCACCCACCGCGACGCTGGCATCCGCGTGTCGATGCTGTGCCCGCAGGCGGTGGATACGCCGATGCTGCGCGCCGGCGGCGAGGGCCCCCAGCATGTGGACGGCGTGCTGACGCCGGCGCAACTGGCTGACGTTGTGGTGGAAGGCCTGGATGAGGAGCGCTTCCTGATCCTGCCCCATGCCCAGGTGCTTGGCTACATGCGCAAGAAGACGGAGAACTACGACCGCTGGATCGGCGGCATGGCCAAGCTGCGGCGCAGCATGGGCGGCAATTTCGGCCCGGCCGGCGGCTGATGCGCCTGGGGGCTTGAGGCCACGCCAAAGAGCAGGATGAAGAACCCGGAGAGCCACGGCTCCTCCGGGTTTTTTGTGGCGCCAGTTATTGGTTGGGCAGCGGATTTCCCGGCCAGGCTCCATCCGGGCGCATCAGGCGGCGTCGGCGGCGTCGTCCAGGCTGACGGCGGCGATGGCGTCGAGCGGCAGCTCGATGCGGCATTCGACCCCGGCGGGCGCATAGGTCATCTCGACCTTGCCGCCCAGTTCGCGACGCAGGCCGCGATCGAGAAGCCGGGAGCCAAGGCCCTGCCGGGTTGGGGGCGTCACCTCAGGGCCGCCGCTTTCTTTCCAGGTCAGCACGAGCTGCGCCGGCGTCGGGCCGGTTGCGGGCGTGATGGACCAGGCGACCTGAACGCGACCGGCGTCGGTCGACAGGGCGCCGTATTTGGCGGCGTTGGTCGCCAGTTCATGGAAGCACATGCACAGGGTCAGGGTGGCGCGCGGGCGCAGGCGGATGCGCGGGCCCTCGGTCATGATGCGCGTGTGGGCGGCGTTCTGGTACGGCTTCAGCTCCGAGGCGAGAGCCTCGTCCAGCCAGGCGCCGCGCCAGTCGCTGGCGGTCAGCAGGTCGTGGGTCTTGGCGAGGCCCACCAGCCGCTCCTCGAAGGCCTCCCAGGCCTGGTCGGCGGCGGTGGAGCGACGGGTTAGCAGGGCGATCGACTGCACGGTCGCCAGCGAATTCTTCACCCGGTGGTTCAGCTCCCGCAACAGCATGCGCTGCCGGTCTGCCGCCGTGCGGCGTTCGGTGATTTCCTGGACGAGACCGACGACGGTGGGCTGCCCGCTTGCCCGCATCACCGGCCGGCCCCGCACTTCGATCCAGTGCGTGGTGCTGTCTGGCCATTGCACGCAGATCTCGACGATGAACTGTTCGCGTCCGCCAATGCCCCTGGCGATGGCGTTGGAGTGCTCCGCGCGATGCTTGGGGTGCAGGGCGGCGCCCAGGGTATGCAGATCCAGCCGGCCGGCGGGGATGCCCATCAGCACCCGGCTGCGATCGGAGCCTGTCAGTTCATTGGTCTCGGGATCAAAGCTCCAGGCGCCCAGCTCGCTGGCTTCCATCGCCAGGCGCAGGCGCTGTTCACTGGCGCGCAGCATCGCTTCGACCTGGTCGCGCTCGGCATTGCGCCTGGCCAACTGGTGCGAGGCGTCGCGGAGCGCACGCTGCACCTCATCGAACTCCGTGACGCCGGTGCGGCGGCCAGGAATGATGTCGCCGCGCGCCAGGCGGCCGGCGGAGGCGCTGAGCCGGGCCACCGGCCGCAAAAGCTGCCGGGACAGGTAGATGACGTGCAGAAGCCCGAGTATGGCGACGAGCGCAAGGGCGCCCAACCATGCCAGGGAGCGGTTGAACGCCGCCTCCAGCCGGTGCTGCGGATAGGCGAGAATGAAATACCAGCCATAGCGCGGCGTCTTGCTGAACACGGCGGTGGACGTCGCCTGGCCCTGTCGCTCGAGATTGATCACCCCTTCGTCGTGCTGCCCCATTTTCACCCGCAGGGCGGGCGGGGCAAGCGGTTCGCTGAACAGGTTGTCATTGCGGGTGCGGGCGACGATGTCGCCGAGCGGACCGGCGGCGGCGCCGTTCCATTCGCTGGAGCCGAAACCGTTGCCGGCAAGGAAGCGCGCCAGCACGGAGGAGCTAATCTCGGCGCTCATGATGCGGCGCTCGGGGCCGTCCCCGGGAAATGGCGCGTCAATGATGACCACGCGGCCATCGACCGATGGCGCCGGGTGAATGGAAATCACTGGTTTGCCCGTGAGCAGGGAGTCATGCAGCGCGCGTTGCCGGGCCGGCGCGCCGCGCAGCGCGGTCAATGTCTCGCTTTCGGAAAACTCCAGCTCGCCGCTGGCGCGCTCGAGCGAAATCCGCACCCCTTCGAGCAGGGTCTGCTCATTGATCCGGCGGCGCAACGCCGCCTGCTGATCCGTGGCCGGGAGGGGCTGCTGCACAACGACCTGCATCGATGTCTCGAGCTTTTTCAGCTCGCGGTCGAGGTGCAGGGCGAGGGTGCGCGCCGTCTGCAGCAGGATTTCTTCCGTGGCGCTCTTCTCCGCGTCATAGGCGGAATAAAGGCCGCCCGCCGCGATGGCGAGCGCCGGAACGATCAGGGAAATGACAAGCCACAGCAGACGTTGGGCGAAGGGAAGGCTCTTGCGCTCCCCGCGATCTGAAAACAGCCCCAAACCGGTCACTCCCGTCACGCCAGACGGTCCCCTTCGCAGCACGGCGCGCCCAGTCACTGGCTCCTCCGTGAGATCAGACGCCCGTCAGGACAGAGCGGTCAATAATATGGCTGGTTACATTGCGGATAGAGTGTGCGCAAGGCTCCTCAGTTACGTCAATCGTCGCCGGCTGGAGTATGCTATGCGGGTTTATGCGTCTTTTGTCGGATGATTTACTGTCCTGCGGCGGGCGCCGCGGGTGGCCGGCCCGAGAGCATCAGGGTCACGCAGCCAGCGAAACCCAGAATGGCGGCAAAAAGATAGGGCGCGCCATAGTCGTGGAAGGCGTCATGCAGCATGCCCAGCACCATTGGGCCGCCAGCGACGCCCGCCATGGTGATCAGCGAGTGGGCCGAGTAAATCCGGCCATATTCGCGTGTCCCGAACGCCTCGGCGACAAGTAGCGGCTGCATCATCAGCAGGTTGCCGACCGGCAGGCCAAACAGGACCACGGCGGTCAGCAGCAGGATGCGGTCTTCGCTGAACGACACCAGCAGCAACGCCGCCGCCTGAAAAAACATCGAGATCAGCGTGAACGGCAGGCTGGGCGCCCGCAGCAGGATGACGCCGCCGCTGAGCCGGCCGGTAATGCTGGCGAAGGCGAGCAGCGAAACCCCCAGCGCCGCGGTCTCGTGGCCGGCGCGCGAGGCGATCATGCTGAAGAGGTGGGCGATGCCGCCAACTTGCGCCGACATGGTGAAGACGTAAGCGATGGAGATCCCCCAGAAAAAACGGCTGGCGCGCGCCTGCGGCCAGGTAAAGCCGGTGCGGACCAGGCCTGGCTGGTGGCCGGGACGGACCGGTGCGCCATCTGGATTGAGGCCCATGCTCTCGGGCGAGGGACGCAGCACCAGCAGGGTGAGCGGCGCGACGCCAATGAAGAAAACCGCGCCGAGCCAGGGGCCGGCGCCGGCAAGGCCGACGCGGCCAATGAGCCAGGCGGTGATCGGGGTGATGAGGGCGCCGCCCAGCGACAGCCCGGTCATGGCGATGGACAGGGCCGTGGCCCGCCGGGCGTCGAACCAGCGGGTGAGCAGGGTCATGGCCGGCACCAGGCCGCAACCGCCATAGGCCAGGCCGAACAGCAGGTAGAACAGGTAAAGCTGCCAGGGCGTGCGCACCCAGCCGATAACGGAGAGGGCGAGGGCGCTGAGCGTCGCCGCGCAGATGATGAAGTAGCGGGCGTCGATCCGGTCGATGAACCGGCCGGTGATGATGCCGGCGATGCCGGATGACAGGAAGAACAGGGCCGTCGCGTTGCTGGCCATGGCGACAGGGAAGCCGCGCTCGGCCACGAAAGCCTGCAGCAGCACCGACAGGTTATAGAACGCCAGGCCGCCAATGGTGGTGAGCAGCACGGTCATCGCCGCCACGATCCACCAGCCGTAAAAGACGCGGGAGTCGGGGCGCGGCGCGGGAACAAACGACATGGAGACGGCATCCTGGCGGTGTGATCCGGACGAGGCTGCGCCGCCTTGTCCGGGGACATGCGCCGGGCGCTGGCCGGGGCAGGACGCCGGTCCGGGATGCCGGCGCGCCTGCCAGCGTCCGGACGCCTGGCTTTTCGGTCGCGGCCCCTGCCCGGATGTGGCCCGGTCCGCGCGATGGCGTGGCCCGCAGGCTTTGCCGCCTCCTGTTTCTACACGCTGGCTTGAGGTTGTAGCCAGTGAGCCGGGCGCAGTTCATGGCCCGTCGCCACGCGCGCCGGACATGCCGGCGGGCTTTGCCAGCCCGAAAACGTCCGGTTCCCTTGACCTCAAAAAAAAACGGGGAGCCCGAAGGCTCCCCGTGGTCCCGGAGTGAGTTGGGACGATCAGAAGTCGCGCTGGATGCGCAGGCGACCCTGCCAGACGTTGTCGGTGTTGGTCGTGCGGCCGTAGTTGACGCCGTTGACGCGGGTCACGATGCGGTTGTTCGTGTCGGACACGCGGCCATTGCCGATGTTGACCTGCGAGAAGTTTACCTCGGCGCCGATGTCGAGGTTCTTGACCGGCGACCACACCAGATTGGTGCCGACAGTGAACACGGCCCAGTCGCGCAGGGTGGAGGCGTCGTTGAAGTTCACGGTCTGCTGGGGCGTGAAGGCCAGGTTGGCCGGGATCAGCGAACCGCCAAGGCCGGCGTAGAGCGGGCCGACAGCGCTGCGGGCGCCGGAGCCATACTCAAGCTTGCCATAGCTGCCGAACACGGCCTGGCGGATGGTCGGGGTCCAGTAGTGCAGGAAAGCTGCGGTGACCGTCCAGCTGGTGCTCAGCTTGATGTCGCCGAAGGCGTTGACGTAGCCGTCCATGGTGTTGACGGCGAAGCGGCCGAAGCTCTGGCCGGTCGGCGTGTCGGCGCCGAGCAGGGCGCTGACGCCGGTGTACGCCATGGCGCCCTTGCCGTAAGCCGCCTGCAGCCACAGCTGGTCACCCTTGGCGATGAACGGCAGGTTGAACTTCACGCCGCCCTGGATGGCGTAGCCCCAGGCCGCGTCGGGACGCACCGGCGCGGCGTAGGTTCCGGCCGTGCCGGCGGACGTGAAGTTGCCGACGGCGACCTGGTGCAGGGCGCCCGACAGCTGGGCCGAGCCCCACGAGCCGTCATGACGCAGCACGCCGACGAAATCCGGAACGTTCAGGCGCTGGGCGATATCCACCGAAGCGTAGCTGGTGGGCAGGCCGGTGACGGGATCGAACGTCGCGCCGACATTGGCGTAATACTTGCCGCCGGTGATGATCGGGCCAGTATTGCCGCCGAAGTACAGCGGCTGGCGGCGGAAGGTCGGATCCTCGACCGACACCGTGGCGCTGAAGCCGTTGCCCAGCTTGGCGGTGTAGGCGATGCCGTTGGTGCTCTGGACTTCCGAGCTGGCGGTGGAGCCGATCAGCTCCAGCTCATGGCCGTAGAAGTCATAGAACGAACCGAAGCGGCCGGCGGTCAGGCCAGCGAACTGGATGAACGCCTTGTCGGCTTCGACATACTTCTGGGCGCGACCGTAGGTATCGACGCCAGTGGCGCCGAAAGCCTGGGCGTTGCGCTCGGCGGAGCCGGAACGCAGGGCCCAGCCGCCGGTGCGGCTGGCCATCTCGAAGCGGACGAAGGTGCGCAGCGCGCCCCATTCGGTGCTGGTGCGGGCGTCAACCTGGATGCGGCCGATGGCGCGGAAGCTGGACTTGTCCGCGCTGGAGGTCTTCAGCGGGCCCGAATACTGGTATTCAAACCGGGCGCGGCCGCCAACGCGGATGCAGGTATCCGTGCCAGGAATGTAGAAGAAGCCGGGGCCGAAGGTATTGCAAACCTTCACGTACTCCACGGGGGCTGACTTCGTCATGGGAAGATCGGCGGCGTTGGCGCCAGCGACAGCGCCAAGGGACGCAACAGAACCGAGCAGAAGCGCTCTGACGATGCTCACGATGGAAACTCCAGAAGTATGGGCGCCCTCGGCCCAATGACAAAATAGTGCGTTTCCGGACTTTTGGCGCCGGCTGTCGAGGGGATAGCGACGCGATATGACAGTCTTGCAACAAGGGCTGACGCAATGCAAAGGCGTTGATATCAGGATAATTTGCGGATTTTAAAAGTTTTTATTTGTAAAATCTGTCGCAAAAATGTAATATTTGGGAAAATAATTCTACAATCATAGAATTACTTATAAGAAAATTGCAGATAGACAATTTTGGGCAGGAAATTCATCGCGCTTGCTGGCGCCTGTTATTGAGCCTGCCCCGGGTTGCCCTGGCGAAGCCTCGAAACTCCCGAGCCGGTGGCGGAAAAATTTTTGACAATGACTCCGCGCATTGTGGCCAGGTCCGCCGAAGACGGCGCCAGTAATGTGGCGGAGTTGCGCCATGACTGTGTATGTGTTGCAACCGGGCCACATATTTAGCCTGCGGGTTGCTTGCCGTAACCGCCCGATTGGGGTCAACTTCCCCAAAATATGGCAAATCACAAATACAGGTGAGGATACGCAATGGCAGAAGCTGCTTCGGCCAGTTCCCAGGGGGGCGCTTCGGGCGCCGTCGCCGCGCCGCCGGCTTTCGCCATGTCGCCGGCGGAGGCGATCGCGCAACTCACGGCGCCGAATGCGCCGTTCGCGTTCGAGACCATTGATATTCGCGGCCTGCCGACGCGGGTCTGGAAGAGCGCCCCGCCGAGCCTGCGCGCCATTATCGAGACCAGCGCGGCCTTCGGCGACGCCGAGTGCATCGTCTTCGAAGACGAGCGTCTCACCTATCGCCAGCACTTCAACGCCGTATGCTCGCTGGCGACGGCGCTGGTCACGCGCTTTGGCGTGCGCAAGGGCGACCGGGTGGCCATCGCCATGCGGAATTATCCGGAATGGTCGATCGCCTTCTGGGCGGCCACGGCCATCGGCGCCCTTGCGACGCCGCTCAACGCCTGGATGACGGCGGAAGAGCTGGCTTATTGCCTCAACGATTCCGGCGCGGCGGTGCTGGTCGCCGACGGCGAGCGCATCGACCGCCTGGGCGACCGTCTCGCAATGCTGCCGATGCGGGCGGTGATCGGGACCCGGCCGGAAAAGCCGTTCGGCGCCGGGATCGTCCCATGGAGCGACGTGGTGAGCCTCGCAGATGGGGCCAGCCTGCCGGCGGCGGACATCGCGCCGGACGACGACGCCACCATCTTCTACACCTCCGGCACCACCGGCATGCCCAAGGGGGTGCTGGGCACCCACCGCAACACCTGCTCCAACCCGGTCAGCGTCGGCTATGGCAAGGCGAAGGCGCTGTTGCTGGCGGGGCTGCCCCTGCCGGACCCGGCGACATTGCCGAAAAAGGCCTTCCTGCTGCCGGTGCCGCTTTTCCATGTCACCGGCTGCCATTCAGCGATGATCCCCACCATCCTGTCCGGCAACAAGCTGGTGCTGATGTACAAGTGGGATCCGAAACGCGGCATGGAGCTGATCCAGCGCGAGAAGGCCAGCGGCTTCACCGGTGTGCCAGCCATCGCCTGGCAGATCATCGAGCATCCGGATTTCGACAAATACGACCTGTCGAGCCTTGAGGCCGTATCCTATGGCGGCGCGCCGGCGCCGGCGGAACTGCCAAAGCTGGTCAAGAAGACCTTCCCCACGGCGGGCGCCGGCAATGGCTATGGCCTCACCGAAACCTCGTCGGTCACCTCGCAAAATCAGGGGCTGGAGTATCTGGCCAGGCCCGACAGCGTCGGCATGCCCGTGCCGGTGTGCGAGGTGCGGGTGGTTGGTCCGGATGGCGCCGACGTTCCGCCAGGCGAGATCGGCGAATTGTGGATCAAGGGCCCCAACGTCGTGAAGGGCTACTGGAACAAGCCGGAAGAGACGGCGAAGAGCTTTTCCGATGGCTGGCTGCACTCCGGCGACCTGGTGCGCATCGATGAGGAGGGCTTCATCTATATTCTCGACCGCGCCAAGGACATGGTGATCCGCGGCGGCGAGAATATCTACTGCACGGAGGTCGAGAGCGCGCTGTACAGCCATCCGGCGGTGATGGATGCGGCGGTGTTCGGGCTGCCGCACCGGGTGCTGGGCGAGGAGGTGGGCGCCGTGGTCCAGCTGAAGCCGGGCTTCGATGTGACCGAACAGGAATTGATCGCGCACGCCGCCGGGCGGCTGGCGGCGTTCAAGACGCCGGTGCGCATTGACATCCGCGCCGAGCCGTTGCCGCGCAACGCCAATGGCAAGGTGCTGAAGCGCGATCTGAAGGCGCAAATGACCCGCTGAGGGGCGTCACGCGCATCGTTGCAACACCCCGGTCAACAAAAAACCCGGTTCAGCTTGAACCGGGTTTTGTTTTTCCCGGTGGATGCGACGCCGCGCGCCGGAGAGGCGGCAGGCGTTCGCTCAGCCGGCCGGATGGGGCTCCGGCATCAGGCTGACAAGCACGGCCGCGATCAGCCCCAGCGCGCCGGCGATGGCGATGGGAACCGTATAGCTCTGGGAGAGGTCAAAGGCGTATCCCGCCAGCGGCGGACCCAGCAGGGAGCCAAGGGCGGCGGCGGTGTAGCTGATGCCGATGACGCCGCTGGCGTTGCGCGGGCCAAACACATCGACCAGCAGGGCCGGGGCCAAAGCGACGTAGCCGCCGTAGCAGAGGCCGAACACCAGTGCGAACACGGCGAGGCCGATGGCGCTGCTGGCGAAAATCCACCAGCCCATCATCAGGCCGAGGCCAAGGAACATCAGCGCCAGCGAACGCCGGCGGCCCATGCGGTCGGCGACGCCGCCGATCAGGAAGCGGCCGGCGGTGGAGCCGATGCCGATGAGCGCGAACAGGGTGACGGCGGTTGACGCATCGACGCCGCGATCCTGGGCCGACGGCGTCAGGTGAACAAAGGGGATGAACAGGCCCACCGACGCCAGCAGCGAAGCAAGATAGAGGATGCGGAACTGGGATGAGCGGACGGTTTCGCCAAGGCTCATGCCGGGCAGTTCGTTGCGCGAGGGCAGGGGGCCCTGCAGCAGCTTGCCGTCCGGCGCCATGCCGCGCTTTTCCGGGGCGTTGTCGACGAACAGCGCCGCCGCCCCGCCAGCCAGCACGACGAACAGGCCGAGGATGGTGTAGGCGCCGCTCCAGCCCACGTTCGTCACCAGATACTCGGCGACCTTGGGCATGATCAGCGTGCCGAGGCCGATGCCGGATACGGCGATGCCGGAGGCGAAACCGCGCCGGACCAGGAACCAGCGTTGCACGGCGCTGACCGCCGGCACGTAGGAAAAGCCGATGCCAAGGCCAACGCCGAGGCCGATGGCCAGCGCCACCATGGTGATGGAGCTGGCCATGCCGGCGAACATCAGGCTGAAGCCGACAAGCGCGATGCCGCCAAGCACCACAGGGCGGGCCCCCAGCCTGTCGGCCAGCGGTCCGCTAATCACGCCAACGGTGAAATACAGCGCCACGGCGCCGGAAAACACCCAGGACAGCGCGGCGCGGCTGGCGGAAAAGTCCTGCTGCAAGGCGTTGAAAAAGGCGGGGAAGGCATAGAGCCCGCCAAGGCCGCAGAACATCACGACAAAGGCGGCGGCCACCACGATCCAGCCGCGCCGCGCCGAGGCGGCGAGCGCGGCGGCTTCGGACGTATCTGTGGCGGACGTCATGGCCGGAACTCCTGGCGCGCCGCGTCCGTAGACCGGGAGCCGCCCCGTTGCCGCGCGTCTGGCTGGTGTGATTGCTGTCGTGCGCTCATGACGCTCCCGTCCGTTGCCTTTTGAACCGGGCTTTGCCCTGTTTTTGCTTTGGCGCCGTCGTTTCAGGCGCCGCGCCGGTTGTAGCAGAGCCTGTCGGCCGCGCCAGAGGCTGGAGGCCCCACAGGCTTCCAGCCCCCAAAAGCTTCTGGCCCCCAAAAGCTTGCGGCCGCAAAGGCCGGGGCTGCTCCGGACGCTCCGCCATCCCACGTGTCGCCTGCTTCAGGCCCCAGGGCGATTACCCCGCAGGTAACGTCGGGCGCGGCCAGTGGCCTTCGCCATCAGTCCGCCGCCGCCGGCGTCGCAGCTCACGCCACGCCGTGCTTCTTGAAGAACGCCAGCATCAGCTTCCAGCCCGCTTCGGCTGCTTCCTTGCGATATGTCGGCCGGTAATCGGCGTGGAAGGCGTGCGGCGCGTCGGGAAAGATATCCAGCTCCACCGTTTTGCCGGCGGCCAGCGCCTTCTTCTTCAGCTCCTCGATGCTGGCGACCGGGATGCCGGTGTCGGCGCCGCCATACAGGCCGAGCACGGGGGCCTTCAGATCGCCGGCCACATCCAGCGCCGTCTTTGGCTGGATCGGCGATGTCTGGCCGCCCACCGGGCCATACCAGGCGACGCCGGCTTTCAGCGCAGGATTATGGGCGGCGTACAGCCAGACAGCGCGCCCGCCGCGGCAAAAGCCGGTGACGCCAAGCCGCTTCGCGTCGCCCTTGTGCTGCGCCGCCCAGGCCGCCGTGGCGTCAAGGTCGGACATCACCTCCGCATCCGGCGTCTTCGTGATGAAATCGCGCAGCAACACCTGGACATCAGTAACTTTGGAGATGTCGCCGCGCCGGGCGTAGAGCTCTGGCGCGACCGCCAGATAACCCGCTTTCGCCAGCCGGCGGCACACGTCCTTGATGTGTTCGTGCACGCCGAAGATTTCCTCGACCACCAGCACTGTGGGGAAAGGGCCGGCGCCTTCCGGCATGGCCCGGTAGGCGGGGATCTCGCCGTCCTTCACCGGAATTTTGACCTCGCCGGCCACCAGGCCATCAGCGGCGGTTTTTACCGGCGGATTGGCCTGGGCATGGGCCGTGGCCATGGTGAAGCCGCTCATCAGCGCCGTCATCACCACGAAGCCCCGGCGGGAGAGGCGCTCCGGCAACAGGCCATCGAGGCCCAGCATGCCGGCTTTCGGCGATTGGTCGCCCGTCTCCGCGCTCATGTGCGTTCCTCCTGCATCTGTCGTGCGCCAGATCTTGTAAAGCAGCCGTTGGCGCCGCCGCCCTGTCGCCCGGGCTTTGGCAACAGGAGTGCATGTCCGCCCGCTGGATGCAAAGGAAGAATGTCGCGTCCGCGGGCCGGCGCTGAGCACTTTCCGGCCGGATGCGCGCACCACAATGAAACCCGGCGCAGCTTCCGGTCGGTATGGCCCGGAAGCGCGTTCTGGCCGCGCGCCGGCGGCGGATCAGCCCGGGAGGCCGCCGGAATCGCGCCAAAACGCCGCCAGAACCCGTCCCCGCCTTGCGATCGGGGGGGACGGCCGCTAGATATGCGTCAGCTTTCCCGATCCGCGCCGGCCGTGCGCCGGCCCAGTCCCTTCAGCGCCCCTTCCGGGGGTGGAGCCGAGTTTATGTCACGTCAGTTCATCTATCACATGCGGGGCCTGACCAAGGCTTATTCGAACGGCAAGAAGGTGTTGGAGAACATCAACCTGTCGTTTTACCCGGACGCCAAGATTGGCGTGCTGGGCGTCAACGGCGCCGGTAAATCGACCCTGCTCAAGATCATGGCGGGCATCGACAAGGACTGGACCGGCGATGGCTGGGTCGCGGAAGGCGCCCGCGTCGGCTACCTGTCGCAGGAGCCGCATCTCGATCCGGACAAGACCGTGCGTGAGAACGTGCTCGACGGCGTGGCGTCAAAGAAGGCGATCCTCGATCGCTACAATGAACTCGCCATGAACTATTCGGACGAGACCGCCGACGAGATGACCGAACTGCAGGACCAGATCGAGGCCCTCGGCCTGTGGGATCTGGACAGCCAGGTCGACCAGGCCATGGAAGCGCTCGGCTGCCCGCCCGACGACTGGAACGTGGAGAAGCTCTCTGGCGGTGAGCGCCGCCGCGTCGCCTTGTGCCGCCTGCTGCTGGAGCAGCCGGAGCTGCTGCTGCTCGACGAGCCGACCAACCACCTCGACGCCGAAACCGTCAACTGGCTGGAAGGTCATCTGCGCACCTATCCAGGCGCCATCCTGATCGTCACCCACGATCGCTACTTCCTCGACAACGTCACCGGCTGGATTCTCGAGCTGGATCGCGGTCGCGGCATCCCCTACGAGGGCAATTACTCCTCCTGGCTGGAGCAGAAGCAGAAGCGCCTCAAGCAGGAAGGCCGCGAGGAAGAATCGCGCCAGCGCGCCCTTGATCGTGAGCGCGAGTGGATCAGCGCCTCGCCGAAGGCCCGCCAGACCAAGAGCAAGGCCCGTATCCAGCGCTATGAAGAGCTGCTGGCCAAGCAGGACGAGAAGTCGCCGACGACCGCCCAGATCATCATTCCGGTGGCCGAACGTCTCGGCAACAAGGTCATCGAATTCGAAGGCATCAGGAAGGGCTTTGGCGACAAGCTGCTGATCGACGATCTGTCGTTCAAGCTGCCGCCGGGCGGCATCGTCGGCGTCATCGGCCCCAACGGCGCCGGCAAGTCGACGCTGTTCCGCATGATCGCCGGCGCCGACCAGCCTGACGAGGGCACGATCACCGTGGCTGACGCGGTGCAGCTTGGCTATGTCGACCAGTCGCGCGACGCCCTCGACGACAACAAGACGGTGTGGGAAGAGATTTCCGAAGGCAACGAGGTGATTTACCTCGGCAAGAAGGAAATCAACTCGCGCGCCTATTGCGGCGCCTTCAACTTCAAGGGCGGCGACCAGCAGAAGAAGGTCGGCATGCTCTCGGGCGGTGAGCGCAACCGCGTGCACCTCGCCCGCATCCTGAAGTCCGGCGCCAACGTGCTGCTGCTCGACGAGCCGACCAACGACCTCGACATCGACACGCTGCGCGCCCTGGAAGAGGCGCTGGAAGATTACGCCGGCTGCGCCGTGGTCATCAGCCACGATCGCATGTTCCTCGACCGCATCGCCACCCACATGCTCGCCTTCGAGGGCGACAGCCATGTGGAGTGGTTCGAAGGCAACTTCCAGGACTACGAAAACGACAAGAAGCGCCGCCTCGGCGCCGACTCGGTGATGCCGAAGCGCATCCAGTACAAGAAGTTCTCGCGCTGAGCGCGGAACTTTCGCGGTGATGGAGCGGGGCGCGGTTGCGCCCCGTTTTCATTTGCGGGGCCGCTCAGGCCGTGTCGGGCAGCGATGTCAGGCAAAAGGGCGCCAGGCAAAGGGGCGCAAAACCAGCGCATGGCGCCAAATGCGCGGCGCCCACCGGCTGTTCCGGCCTGACCGGATGAGCGCCCCTGCGGCTCAGGGTTTCTGCGACGGCTCTGGCGCCGCCGGCTGTTGCGCGTCCGGCCGTTCCGCCTGCGGGTCGTAAACCTGCCAGTACTCCTTGACGAAGCCGCGTTTGTCGACAGAGCGCACGGCGCCTGAAACGATCGGCTCCGGGCCTTCGCAGCGCCAGGCGAAAATGGTGTCGCGGCCGGTGGCCCAACTGGGCACGTCCACGGCGCTGGGGTTCTCATGGCAATATTTGCGCGCTTCGGGCGAGGGCACCACCTGGGTGTCGGCGCGGCCGCAAAAGCGCCGGCCGCCGGCAATGCACACCATGATATTGCCGTCCATGCAGCGCCAGACGGCGCGCACCGGCTCATGCCCGGGCAGGATGACGCCCAGCTTTTTTGCCGCCTGGTCCAGCATGTCCGGCGGCACGGCGTTAATCATGTTGTTGTCGCCGGCCGAGCGACAATAGGCCAGCGCATCCTCGACCGGACCAGCCGCAGCCGGCCCTGTCCACATCGTCCAGGCGCCGCTCGCGGCAAGGAGCGCCGCCAGGGCCGCCAGTTTCCACTCTGTCGAAAAGAAATGTTTCATCTGTCCGCGACCATATTCCGTCACCAGTAATATAGTCACTCCCCGGCGCTGAGGGCAGCGCCGGCGGGCATGGTTCTGCGGAAAGGGTGAATGATGGCGCGCGGCGCGGGATGGAGGCGCGGGTCGGGGCTGGCCATGGTGCTGGCGGCGGGACTGGCGGCGGGGCTGGCGACGGGGCTGGCGGGCGAGGCTCGCGCCCAGAAAATGGCCGGGGGTGCCGGCGGCCAGCAGGCCAGCGGCGATTTCGCCGGGTTTCTCGCCGCCATACGGCCGAAGGCGCTGGCGCTGGGCGTTTCGGCGGCGACCTGGGAGCGGGAGACCGCCGGCCTGACGCCCGATCTCACCCTGCCCAATCTCGATCGCGGTCCCCGCAAGCCCTCGCATGCCGGCCAGCGTGAGTTCAGCGCCACGCCGGCGCAATATCTCTCCGACCAGGCCATGGCGGCGACGGCGGCAAAAGGCGCCAGCCTGGCGGCGCGCTACCGGCCGCAACTCGCGGCGATCGAACAGCGTTTCGGCGTGCCAGGCCCGGTGGCGCTGGCCATTTTCGGCCGCGAAACCGGCTATGGCGCCAACACCGGCAAATATGACGGGCTGCGCACCCTCGCCACCCAGGCGTGGACCGGCCGCCGCCGCGAGACCTTCGTCCAGGAGTTTCTCTACGGGCTGAAGATGCTGGACGATGGCGTGGTCAGCCGCCAGGCGATGAAAAGCTCATGGGCCGGGGCGATGGGGCTGACCCAGATGCTGCCGTCGCAATACTATCGTTATGGCGTCGATCTGGATGGCAATGGCCGGGCCGATATCTGGGGCTCGGTTCCCGACGCCCTGGCTTCCATCGCCAACCATTTGCGCGGCGAGGGCTGGCGGCCTGGCGAGCGCTGGGCCCATGAGGTTGCGCCGCCGGCGCGGGCCGATTGCACGATGGCCGACCCGGATGCGCCGCGCCCCTGGTCGCAATGGTCAGCAGCCGGCTACCGGCCGGAGAACGGGCCGGCGCCCGGGCGCGGTGCGCAACTGGCGTTGCTGTTGCCGGCTGGCGTTCATGGCCCCGGTTTTCTGGTCGGACCGAATTACTTCGTGCTCAAGGCCTACAATTTTTCCGACCTTTATGTGTTGTATGTGGGCCATCTGGCTGACCGGATCGCCGGCGGCGGACCGTTCGCCACGCCCTGGGGCCAGGTCGCGCAGCCCTCCGCCGGCCAACTGGCCGCCATGCAGCGCGATCTGACCCGGCTCGGCCTCTACCGTGAGAAGATTGACGGCTTCGCCGGCATGAAGACCCGCCTCGCTGTTGGCGCCTTCCAGAAGGCCAATGGCCTGCGCGCGGATTGTTGGCCGACGCCGGAAACGCTGAAGGCCATTGCGGCCGCCGCGAAACAGGGAGCAACGCCTTGACCGCCTGGAGCCCCGAGCAATATCTGAAGTTTGAGGACGAGCGCACACGTGCGGCGCGCGATCTGCTGGCCCGGGTTCCTGGCGATGGCTATGGACCGGCGCGCGGCGCCGCGCCGTCGCGGGTTATCGATCTGGGTTGCGGCCCCGGCAATTCGACCGAACTGCTGGCCGACCGATTTCCGCAGGCGCGGCTGGAAGGACTGGATTCGTCCGTCGACATGCTGGACGAGGCGCGCCGCCGCCTGCCACAAATCAGCTTCGCCGAGGCGGATCTTGCAACCTGGACGCCGCCACGCGACGCCGACGTGCTGTTCGCCAACGCCGTGTTCCAGTGGGTGCCTGGCCATCTGGCCGCCATGGCGCGGATTCTCGCGGCCTTGCCTGGCGGCGCGGTGCTGGCGGTGCAGATGCCGGACAATCTGGAGCAGCCTTCACACCGGCTGATGCGTGAGATCGCCGCGAAGGCGCCGTTCGCCAGCAAGCTCGCGGGGGCGATTGCCCTGCGCCTGCCGCTGGAGCCGGTGAGCGTCTGTTACGACGCGCTCGGCGGCCTGTGCAGCGATCTCGACATCTGGTGCGTCACCTATCACCATCGCATGGCCAGTCCGGCCGGCATCACGCAATGGGTGATGGGCACCGGGCTGCGCCCGTTCCTTGAACCGCTGGACGCCAATGAGCGCGCCTGGTTTCTGGAAACCTATACCCAGGCGGTGAGCGAGGCCTATCCGCCCCAGCGCGACGGGACGACGCTGCTGCCGTTCCCGCGCCGGTTCATCGTGGCGCGGCGGGCCTGAGCGGAGCGACCGATGACGGACGGCGGCCATCAGCATCATCGCGGTCTGGCCCCGCGCCTGGTTCGCATTGTCCGGGGCCGCGCCCGCACGTTTCTGGCGTTTCTGATAATGGCCGCCACATGGCTGGCGGCGGGCTGGCTCCCCTGGGTGGCGACCATGTCCGCTCCGGCGCGGCTGCTGGTTGCCTGGAACGTCGGCGCGGTGCTCTGGCTGGTGTTGGCGGTGGTGATGATGCTGCGCTCGGACGCCGCCCGCATGCGGCGGCGTGCGGCGCAACAGGATGATGGAGCGGCCATTATCCTGCTGGTTTCGTGCATAGCCGCGAGCGCCTGCCTGGTGGCCATCGCCTCGGTGCTCGGCAATGCGCCGCGCCTGCCGGCGGGTCCCAGATCCTGGCATATCGCCCTTGGCGTGCTGACCATCTTCAGCGCCTGGACGTTCATGCACGTGGCGTTCACGCTGCATTACGCCCACGCCTGGTATGAGGCGGATGGGGGAGGGCTGCTGTTCCCCGATCACGAGACGTCGCCGGATTATTTCGATTTCGCCTATTTCGCCCTGACGATCGGCGTTGCCTGCCAGACCTCCGACGTCTGCGTCGCCGGCCGGCGCATGCGGCGGCTGGTGACCGGGCACTCGGTTCTCGCCTTTTTCTTCAATACGGCGGTGCTGGCGCTGGGGGTGAATGTGGCCGCCAGCGTGGTGGGAAGCGGTTAGGACAGCTCCCGTTCGCGAGATGGGCATGCTCACGAAAGCCGTGATGCGCTTTGCGCGAGCATGCGAGACGTCAAAATGCCGGGACCAAACGCCAGGGTTCAGGCAGAGCGCGTGAGGTCGCGGAAACGCGCGCCGGATGACAGCTGCGCCTCGATGTCCTCCAGCGACGCGCCGGAGGTTTCCGGCACCAGCGCCCAGGTGAACGCCACCCCGACAAGGCAGGCGATGGTGAAGCCGGCGAAGACGCCCGCAAGGCCAATGACGCCGAGCAGGGCCGGAAAGGCAAACACCACGAGGGCATTGAACGTCCAGTTGGCGATGGAGGCGAGCCCCATGCCCAGCGGCCGCACGTCAATCGGGAAGATTTCCGCCATCATCAGCCAGGGCAGCGGCCCGATGGAGATGGCGAAGGCGGCGATGTAGGCCAGCAGGCCGGCAAAGGCCACCGCGTTGAGCCACGGGCTGTCGCTGGCCGCCGCGCAGGCAATCACGGCGAGGCTGAGAGCGGAGCCGACAAAGCCGATGTAGAGCATGCGGCGCCGGCCGATCCGGTCGATCAGGGCCATCGACACCAGGGTCATCGCCACATTGACCGCGCCAATGCCGATGGTGGCGAGGAGCTGGGCGCCGTGGCTGTCGAAGCCGGCTTCGCGAAACACCAGGGGCGCGTAGTAAATCACCGCGTTGATGCCGCTCAGCTGTTGCAGCACGAACAGGCCGACAGCGACAATGGTGGCGGGCAGGACGCGGCGGGAAAACAGCGTCGACCAGCGGGCGGCTTGCGGCGTTGCGGCGATGGAGCGGCGGATTGCCTCCAGCTCGGCGCCTGCCTGGCTGGCAAGCCCGTTGTGGACCAGGGCCGCATGGGCGTCCTCCGTCCGTCCGCGCAGCATCAGCCAGCGCGGCGTATCATGCATGGTCGCCATGGCCGCGGCGAGAATGACGCCTGGCGCCATGCCGATGGCGAACATGGTGCGCCAGCTGCCTTCAAGCGCATAGCCGGCGATATAGGCGCCGAGGATGCCGAGGGTGATCGCCAGCTGGTAGAACGACACCAGCATGCCGCGATGGCGGGCCGGCGCGTTCTCCGAAATGTAGAGGGGAGCGGCTACGGCCGCCAGGCCAATGGCGAGGCCAATGGCCAGGCGCGCGGCTGCCAGGGACGGGCAGTCCCAGGCCAGTGACGAAAGCGCGGCGCCGACGGCGAACAGGATGCCCGCGAGAATCAGGGCGCCGCGCCGGCCGTAACGATCGGCGAGCCGGCCTCCGGCCAGCGAGCCGAACAGGGCGCCGAATGGCACCGCCGCAGTCGTGCAACCTTCCATCAGCGGCGAGACCGTGAATTCCTGACGGAGCCCACTCAGCGCGCCGGCAATAACGCCCTCATCATATCCAAATAGAAAGCCGGAAATTCCAGCGATAATTGCGACAATATACGGCATGTTGCCTCTTTTATAATAATTGCCACTAACAATTTTGAATTTTATATAATAAATATACGCTGAATTCATACGCACTGCCTGCGGTGCGGGTCAAGCGTCGCCAGCGGCGCCGGGCGGGCGCGCCGGGCATTGACCGCGTGGATGCAGCGGGGCATGGGAAGGAAACAACAGACAGGAAACGCCCGTGACCGAGCAGGAAATTCTCCAGACCTTCCACAACAACGTGAATCCGTGCCTGCGCACCCTTGGCGGCGGCATCGCCGGTTTCGATGTGGCGACTGACACGACCACCATGGAGTGGACGGCCACCCAGGATCACTGCCATTCGGTGGTCGGGCATCCGCGCGGGGGCGTTGTGCAGGGCGGCATTGTCACCGGCTGGATCGACGCCGCCATGGCCCACGCCTGCATCGCCAAATCGCGGTTCACCGTTGTTGTGCCCAGCCTGGAGATCAAGGTGAGCTTCCTGCTCGCCGCCCATCCCGGCAAATACCGCTCCACCGGCTGGATCACCCGTTGGGGCAAGTCAATCGCCTTCCTGGAGGGTGAACTGCGCGACATGGATGGCGAACTGATCGCCCGCGCCAGCTCCACCGCCGCCCTGCGGCCGATCAAGCGCCCGGAGGCGTGATTTTCGCCAGCGTTCCTGCCCGCCCGTCATGCCTGGACCGTTTCCGGGTTTGGCGGAGGCGGGTTTGACGATGGGGCGGCCGGAGGCGGCGGCCAGCATGGCAGGCCTGCAAAAATATTTCCTGTAACGGATCACAGGGCGGCGTATACAGGCGCCCATGTCGACGATTCTGTCCATCTCCGATCTTTCGAAGACCTACAAGGGCGGTTTCACCGCCCTGCATCCGCTCAGTCTCGATATTGAGCGGGGCGAAATCTTCGCCCTGCTTGGACCCAACGGCGCCGGCAAGACGACGCTGATCTCGATCATCTGCGGACTGGTCAACGCCTCCACCGGGCGGGTGACGGTTGATGGCCATGACAGCATCGCCGGGTTTCGCCAGGCGCGGGAGCAGATTGGTCTGGTGCCCCAGGAGCTGGCCACCGAATCGTTCGAGACGGTCTGGGCCACCGTCAGCTTCAGCCGCGGCCTGTTCGGCAAGCCGCCGAACCCGGCGCTGATCGAAAAGCTGCTGCGCGACCTGTCCTTGTGGGACAAGAAGGATAACAAGATCCTGACGTTGAGCGGCGGCATGAAGCGGCGCGTCATGATCGCCAAGGCGCTGTCGCATGAGCCGCGCATTCTGTTTCTTGACGAGCCGACCGCCGGCGTCGACGTCGATTTGCGCCGCGACATGTGGCGGCTGGTGCGCCGCCTGAAGGATTCCGGCGTCACCATCATCCTGACCACCCATTACATCGAGGAAGCCGAGGAGATGGCCGACCGCATCGGCGTCATCAATCGCGGCCGCCTGATGCTGGTGGAGGAGAAGGACGCGCTGATGCGCAAGCTGGGGCGCAAGCAGGTGACCGTGACGTTGGCCTCGCAACTGGCGGCGCTGCCGCAGCGGCTGGCGGAGCGGGGCGTGCGCCTTGGCGATGACGGCCGGGCGCTGACCTGGATTTACGAGCCGGCGCGGGTGCAGGCCGGCATGCCCGGCCTGCTCGCCGATATCGCCGCCGAGGGGCTGACCGTGGCCGACATCGACACGCGGCGCAGCTCCCTTGAGGATATTTTTGTCGACCTGGTGAAGGGCGCCCAATGAACCTGCGCGCAATCGCGGCGATCTATCGCTATGAAATGGACCGGACGCGCCGCACCATCCTGCAAAGCGTGGTGGCGCCGGTGATTTCCACCGCGTTGTATTTCGTGGTGTTTGGCGCCGCCATCGGCGGCCACATGGGCGCGGTCAATGGCGTGCCGTATGGCGCCTTCATCGTGCCAGGCCTGATGATGATGTCGCTGCTGACCCAGAGCATTTCCAACGCGTCGTTCGGCATCTATTTTCCGCGTTTCGTCGGCACCTTCTACGAGCAGCTCTCGGCGCCCATTTCCGTGGTTGAGATCGTCGCCGCTTATGTGGGCGCGGCTGCGACGAAATCGGTGGTGCTCGGCCTGATCATCCTGGCCACCGCGGCGCTGTTCACGCCGCTGAGCGTGCAGCATCCGTTCTGGATGCTGGGCTTCCTGGTGCTCACCGCCGTTACCTTCAGCCTGTTTGGCTTCGCCATCGGCATCTGGGCCGACAATTTCGAGAAGCTGCAGCTGATGCCGATGCTGGTGGTGACGCCGCTGGCGTTTCTTGGCGGCAGTTTCTATTCCATCGACATGCTGCCGCCGTTCTGGCGTTCGGTGTCGCTGTTCAATCCGGTGGTTTACCTGATCAGCGGCTTCCGCTGGAGCTTCTTCGGAACCTCGGACGTCAACATTGTCGTCAGCCTCTTCATGACGATTGGCTTCATGGTCGCCTGCCTCGCCGTCATCGGCTGGATGTTCCGCACCGGCTACCGGCTGAAGGCCTGACGGATGACGGGGGTCAGGCCTGCTGCTGGCTCTCGTGCATGACGTCGATCATGCGGCGGAAGTGCCGCTGGGTGACGGCGCGGGCCTTCTGCTCGTCGCCGGCAAGAACCGCGCCGGTGATCACGCCGTAATCCTGATGCCGCAATTCGTCGTAGCGCGCCACCTGGGCGCGGAACTGGATGCGCAGCAGGTGTGATTGCACGCGCGGCATGACGCGGGCCAGTTCAGCATTGCCGGCGAGGTCAACCAGCGCCCCGTAGAAACGGTCGCGCGCCAGGGCGTAACCTGGCGTGAGCGTGGCGTGGTCGAACGCCGCAAGCTGGCTGGCCGCCGCCTCCAGGCGCGCGGCGCCAGCGGCGTCGCTCGCGGCGCGGCGCGCGGCGCCGGCGGCGGCGAGGCCAACCAGCGCTTCCAGCAATTCCAGCAGATCAACGGCTTCCCGCCACCCCAGTTTGCGGATGGCGGCGCCGCGCCCTGGCGACAGGGTGACGATGCCCTCGGCGGCGAGGCGGCTGAGGGTTTCGCGCACCGGGCCGCGACTGACGCCATATTCCGCCGTCAGATCGGCTTCCACCAGCCGCTGTCCCGGCGCGTAGCGACCTTCATAGAGGCCGCGCACGATGGCGCTGAACAGGCTGTCGCGAAAGCTGGAGGCGTTCTGGGCGGCGGTGCGTGCGCCGGCAGGTGCGCCAGTATGTGACCGTGCGTTTGCCATATAGGATGTCAACGTGCTGAAGGAGGAGCCCCATGCTGGAACTGCGCCCCAATTGCGAATGCTGCGACCGCGACCTGCCGCCGTCCAGCCCTGATGCGCGGATTTGTTCGTTCGAATGCACGTTTTGCGCCAGTTGCGCGGACCAGACCCTGGGCGGGATCTGCCCCAATTGCGGTGGCGGGCTCGTCGCTCGCCCCATCCGTCCGGAGCGTCTGCTGCCGCGGGCGCCGGCGTCGACGCAGCGCGTCGTCAAGCCGGCGGGCTGTGCGTCCGCCGGCGGGTCGGGTGCGCCGGCGTCCTGACGGACCGGCGTGAGGCAAACAGGCGGACGTCGCCTGTCCGCCAATAGTCAGGCCCATCGTGGAATATGCGCAGGATGCGGCGGCCTGAAGGCATCCCGCCCTGACCCGGCGCGACGGGCGCCGGGTCAGGGCGCCATGTCGCGATCTGCCCGCCGGGGTTGCCCGGCCAGGAGTTACCCGGCCAGGAGCTGCCCGGTCAGGAGCTACCCGGTCAGGAGTTACTCGGCCCAGTCAGCCGGGCGCGCCCACAGGCCGGCGTCGGCGAACTCCTGGGCCTCCTGGCGGGTGAAGCCAAGGCCGCGGCCGCCGGTGACGTCCGGATCGGTGTTGCGGTGGCGCTTCAGCTCCAGACGGGCGATCTGGTTGCGATGCACCTCGTCCGGGCCGTCGGCCAGGCGCAGGGCGCGGGCCAGCGAGTAGCAGACGGTGAGATAGTGGTCGTTGTTGGTGCCGCCGCCGCCAAACACCTGGATGGCCCAGTCGACGATCTTGCAGGCCATGTTGGGCGCCGCCACCTTGATCATGGCGATTTCCTGCTTGGCTTCCTTGTTGCCAACCGTGTCCATCATGTAGGCGGCCTTCATGGTGAGCAGGCGGCACTGCTCGATCATGATGCGCGCCTCGGCGATGCGCTCCAGGGTGACGGTCTGCTCGGAAACCGGCTTGCCGAAAGCGACGCGGGCGTCGGCGCGGCGGCACATGCGCTCAAGGATGCGCTCGCTCATGCCGATCAGGCGCATGCAGTGGTGGATGCGGCCCGGGCCAAGGCGACCCTGGGCGATCTCGAAACCGCGACCGTCGCCCAGCAGCATGTTCGAAGCCGGGACGCGCACATTGTCGAACCACACTTCAGACGCGCGGTCCGGCACGCCATAGAAGCCAAACACCGGCAGCGGGCGGATGACCTTCACGCCAGGGGTGTTCCGGGGCACGAGGATCTGCGACTGGACCGCATGCGGGCTGGCGCCGGGCTCGAAATTGCTGCGGCCCATGACGATGAAAATCTTGCAGCGCGGATCCGTGCCGCCGGTGGTGTACCACTTGCGGCCGTTCAGCACGTAGTCGTCGCCGTCGCGGCGGATTTCGAGCTGGACGTTGGTGGCGTCGGAGGAGGCGACATCGGCTTCGGTCATGCAGAAGGCCGAGCGGATCTCGCCCGCCAGCAGCGGCTCCAGCCACTGCTTCTGCTGCGCTGGCGTGCCGTAACGGACGAGCACTTCCATGTTGCCGGTGTCGGGGGCCGAGCAGTTGAACACTTCCGGGGCCATGATCGAGCGGCCCATGATCTCGCACAGGGTGGCGTACTGCTGGTTGTTGAGGCCGGCGCCGCGCGGATCGTCAGGCAGGAACAGGTTCCACAGGCCTTCCGCCTTCGCGATCTTCTTCAGTTCCTCAACGACAGGGATCACCCGCCACGGACCAAGCTTCTCGCCTTCCGCGTAGTAGCGCTGCTCGTTGGGATAGATGTGCTTCGCCATGAAAGCCTTCAGGCGGGCCTGAAGTTCGGCGAGCTGGGTTTCGGTCACGGCCACGGTGTACTCCTCCTGTTGCGGGTTTTTTGTAGCGCACGATTGTCCTACAATTAAGTCGGGCAATTTGTCGCCCCCGGAAACAGGCGGCCTGGCTGGCGCGGCGACGCGTGGGGATCACGCGAATGTCATCGGGAGAGTGTGGCTTCGGGGCCATGGGGACGATGGGTCATGGGCGCGCGCTGTCTGCGCCTGCCGAGCATCGCGGATCATCCAAAATGGTTAACGAAAAGTAAATCCGGCCAGTCATCCGCATTCCGCCGGCGTCGGCGGCGCCCGGTCATGGGTGGGCGGGTTCAATTGTCGCTGGCGGCCGCACTGTCCATATATGGCGACAATGCAGCTGAATCATGAGAGTTGGGTCAATATTTTGACGAGTTTGCGTATTTCGAAAAAATATTTGTAAATTTGCATCAACGATTACGTTTTAACTTTGAGCGTTGTGGGCGATCGCAGGTATTGAAGGCTTGGCCGTGGCTGTATTTCATGCGAACTGGCGCGAACCTCCATTGACAATTGGAGCGGGATATTGTTTGCCGGGGTATCGGACATACATTTTTAACGGGGAAGCGCATGTCGTCATTTCGTTGGTCTCTCGCCGCTGCGGCTGTTGGCGTCGCGGCGATGCTGGCTGGTTGTCAGAGCGCCCAGGAATCGGCGGTGACCGCCGAGATGACCTGCCGCCAGACTGGCCTGCGCCCTGGCACCGCCACCTACGACCGCTGCGTCGCGGCCGCCTTTGACCAGAGCCGTCGCCAGTCCGACCAGGCCGCTACCGCCGTTGCCGTTGGCGCGGCTGCCGGCGTGGTGGGCGGCGCCATTCTCGGCGCCAATTCCGGTCCCCGTTATGGCTATTACGGCTATCGCCGTTGCAACGCCTGGGGCTGCTGGTAAGACCTGGCGCCCGCAGCTGCGGGATGCGTTGAATTTATGGAAGGCCCGGAACCTTGTTCCGGGCCTTCTTGCGTCAGGGTCGGGCAGGGCGCTGTCGATTTTATAGATAAAGTGCAGGCTTCAGCGAGAATGTTGACAGGCTGAGCGTGGTCAGGCTGGATTTTCCATCAGCCATGATGCGACGCATCCGTAAAATTATTTTATACATCAACTACGTAGAATAATAGATAATTTCAGCAGCAGATTCGACGCTGCGCGCGCGGCTGGCTATCCCTGCTCGGCACAGCAGAGAAGGAGGCCAGACAATGGCGAGTTCAGACAGCGTTGCGCGCGGTGGGGCGCAGCCAGCCCGGCCGCACTATCCGGCGCATGCCGCCAATCTCGCCGAACTGGCGCGAAGAGGACGTTTGCGACGGCTGCAGACAGCTGCTGGCCTCGATTTTGCCTCCAATGATTATCTGGGGCTGGCGGCATCCGGCGTGCTGCGCGACGCCGCCATGGCGGCCCTGGCGGCGGGAATTCCCGTGGGGTCGGGCGGATCGCGGCTGCTGCGCGGCAACCATTCTGCGCATGAGGCGCTTGAGCAGGACGCGGCGCAATTGTTCGGGGCGGAGGCCGCGCTCTACCTCGGCGGGGGCTTCCAGGCCAATCAGGCCATCTTCGCCACGCTGCCAGGCAAGGATGATCTGGTGGTCTATGACGCGCTTTCCCACGCCAGCGTCCATGAGGGGTTGCGTCTGCGCCGTGGCCCGGCGGTCGCCTTCGTTCATAACGACATGGCCGACGCTGACCAGCGCATCAGGGCGTGGCGCTCGGCGGGGGGCGCGGGCGAGGTCTGGCTGGCGGTCGAAAGCGTCTATTCCATGGAAGGCGACAAGGCGCCGATGGCTGATGTGGCTGCGCTGGCGCGCCGCCATGACGCCATCCTTGTGGTTGACGAGGCGCACGCCACCGGCCTGTACGGCCCGCATGGCGCAGGCCTGGCCCATGGCATTGAGGCCGCCGGGGTGCGCTTGCTGACCTTGCACACCTGCGGCAAGGCGCTGGGCGCCAGCGGCGGCCTGATTTGCGGCGACCGCACCCTTGTCGATCTTCTGGTGACCCGGGCGCGGCCGTTCATTTTCGCCACGGCGCCATCGCCGCTGATGGCCGAGGTGGCGCGCGCCGCGCTTGGCGTGCTGCGGGACCGGCCGGAGTTGCGCCAGCGGGCGCTGGAACTGATCGCCCATGCCCATGCTGAGGCGGCGCGCTGCTGCGGCCTCTCCGGACTGCAAACCCAGATCATCCCCGTCATCATTGGCGAGGACGGCCGAACCATGGAGCTGGCCGCTGCGCTGCAGGCCCAGGGCTTCGACGTTCGCGGCATCCGCCCGCCGACGGTGCCTTCGGGAGCCTCGCGGCTGCGCATCGCCATTACCGGAAACGTCACCTGCGAGAACGTCACGAACCTGTTCGAAACACTTGCCGGTCTTCAGGGAGCACAGGCATGAACGGGGTGATCGTGGTGGCCGGAACCGACACCGGCGTCGGCAAGACCATTGTCAGCGCCGGCCTCGTGCAGGCGCTTGGCGCGACCTACTGGAAGCCGGTGCAGGCGGGGCTCGACGACGAAACTGACAGCGAGCTGGTTGTGCGTCTGAGCGGCCGTCCGGCGCTGCCCGAAGCGTGGCGGCTGGCGTTGCCGGCTTCGCCTCACCTGGCGGCGGAACGTGAAGGCGTAACGATTGCCCCGCAAGCCCTCGCCTTGCCGGCCTCGCCGCGCCCGCTGGTGGTGGAAGCGGCGGGCGGCGTCCTGACCCCCCTGACCCGCGACACGGTTTATGCGGATGTTTTCGCCAGCTGGGGCGCGCCGGTGGTTGTGGTGGCGCGCACGTCGCTCGGGACAATCAATCACGCCTTGCTGTCGCTCGAGGCCCTGCGCAGCCGGGGATGCCATGTGGCCGGGGTGCTGTTTTCCGGGCAGGCGGCGCCAGACAGCGAGGCGATCATTTGCGCCCTCGGACGTTGCCGCAACCTTGGCCGGCTGCCGGTCGTCAAGCTTGAGCAGGCGGCGCTGGCGTCGGCGTTTGCGCAGATCGATGTCGCCGCCGTCCGGGCGCTCATGCAAGGGGGTGGGCGATGACGAAGGTCTTGACCAGCGCCATGTCCTGCGACGCGGCGTTCGACCGGCGGCACATCTGGCGGCCCTATGCCAGCATGCGGGAGCCGCCGCCGCTGCATCACATTGTTGCGGCGCAAGGGATCTACCTCGAGCGCGCCGACGGCGGGCGGATGATCGACGCCATGTCGTCATGGTGGTGCGCCATTCACGGCCATCGCCATCCGGCGATTTTGGCGGCCATGGCCAGCCAGCTTGGGCGCCTGCCCCATGTCATGTTCGGCGGGCTGACCCATGATCCTGCCATCGGGCTGGCGCGCCGGCTGGTGGGCCTGCTGCCCGAGGGGCTGGATTGCATATTTTACGCTGACAGCGGCTCGGTGGCGGTGGAGGTGGCGCTGAAAATGGCGCGTCAGGCCCAGGCGGCGCGGGGCGAGGCCGGGCGTACGCTGTTCGCCACAGTCCGCGGCGGCTACCACGGCGACACCTGGAAGGCGATGGCGCTGTGCGATCCCGTAACCGGCATGCATGGCAGTTTCGGGGCCAGCCTGCAGCCGCAGCTGTTTGTTCCAGCGCCGCCTCTGCCCTTCGACGCTGCCTGGAATGACGATGCGGCAGTGAATGGCCTCGGCGAGGTCGCGCGCCTGTTCGCCAGCGAGAGCGGGCGTATCGCAGCATTTATCGTGGAGCCGGTGGTGCAGGGCGCCGGCGGCATGCGCTTCTACCAGCCAGGCTACTTGCGCGGCCTGCGCGCGCTGTGTGACCGGTACGGGATCTTGCTGGTTTTCGACGAGATCGCCACTGGCTTCGGCCGCACCGGGCGGATGTTCGCCATGGATCACGCAGGAGTTGCGCCGGATATTATCTGCCTTGGCAAGGGGCTTACTGGCGGCCACGTGGGCTTCGCCGCCACCGTGGCCAGCCGGGCCGTTGCGGACGATGTTTCTGCTGGCGACCCGGGGCTGCTGATGCACGGGCCAACCTTCATGGGCAATCCGCTGGCCTGCGCCGCCGCCTGCGCCAGCATCGATCTGCTGGCCGGGGGGCATTGGCGCGGGCAGGTTGCAGCCATTGCCCGTCAACTGGCGCGCGAGCTGGAGCCGGCGCGGGCGTTGTCCGGCGTCGCCGATGTTCGCGTTCTGGGAGCTATTGGCGTCATCGAGATGCGCGAAGCGCTCGATACGGCGCGGGTGCATGCCCGTGCGCTTGCTTCCGGGGTCTATCTGCGGCCGTTCGGAAAGCTGCTTTACGCCATGCCGCCCTATGTGATCGCGCCGCAGGAGCTGGCGCAGATTACCGGCGAGATGCTGGCGATCGCCCGCCTGGAAAGCGAGGCTGGCTGACGGTCGCTGGCCCTGGCCAGCCATGGGTGCCTATTCGGCCCCAGACGCAAAAAAGGCGCCCCCCACAGGGGCGCCTTTCGCATTTCAGCAATGTGTTTGGCGCGTGATCCGGATCAGCTGCGCGGCTGGTCGGGGACAGGGGCCATAGCTGCGGCTTTCGCCTTCGCCTGATCGTCCATCAGCTCGTACCACATGGCGTTGAGCACGGCGAAGGCGGCTGCGAGCGGCAGTCCGAGCATCCAGGAAAAATACCACATGCGATCGTCCTCCCTTTCTCAGTAAGCGTGACCGTCGCCGGATTCGATGGCCTTGGCGTCAACCTTGCCCCACAACACCCGGTAGACGAAGGCGGTGTAGATGAGGATCAGCGGCAGGAATATCGCGGTCGCGAACAGCATGATGAACAGGGTGAGGTGGCTTGATGAGGAGTCCCACACTGTCAACGAGACATTGGGATCGGCCGAGGACGGCAGGATGAACGGGAACATCGAGACGCCGACGGTGGCGATGATGCCGAAGATGGCGACATCGCTGCACAGCAGGGCCGAGATCTCGCCCCGGGCCCGCATGGCGATGAAGGTCGCGAGCGCGCCGAGGATGCCGAGAACGGGCGCGATCAGCGTCCACGGCGCCGCCTGGTAGTTGGCGAACCAGGCCAGGGGCGCCAGGGCCACCGTTTTGGCGTGCGGGTTGGAGGCGCCGCCGCGCACGACCTCGCTGGTGAAGCGATAGCCATCGATGCCGTAGTACAGCCAGACGCCGGCCAGCGCGAACAGCGCCAGCGTCAGTAACGCCGTGACCGAGCCGATGCTCCGGGCCCGGTCGCGCACCGCGCCTTCAGTCTTCACCTCAAGCCACGCCGCCCCATGGGTGAGCAGCATGCAGACGGAGAGCACGCCGCACAGCAGCGCGAACGGATTGAGGAGGCCGAAGAAGGTCCCGTCGTAGAAAATCCGCATGGTGTCGTCGAGGCGGAACGGCACGCCCTGCAACACGTTGCCGACCGCCACGCCGAAGATCAGCGCCGGCACGAAGCCGCCGATGAACAGCGCCCAGTCCCAGCCATTGCGCCAGCGCGCGCTGTCGATTTTGGAGCGGTATTTGAAGCCCACCGGCCGCAGGATCAGGGCCATCAATATGGCGAACATCGCCAGATAAAACCCCGAGAACGATACGGCGTAGAGCTGGGGCCAGGCGGCGAAGATCGCGCCGCCGCCAAGGATCAGCCAGACCTGGTTGCCTTCCCACACCGGCCCGATGGAGTTGATGGCGACGCGTCGCTCCACGTCGGTGCGCGCCACGAAGGGCAGCAGCGCGCCGACGCCAAGATCAAAGCCGTCAGTCATGGCGAAGCCGATCAGCAGCACGCCAAGCAGCACCCACCAGATCAGGCGCAGGTGTTCGTAAGAGATCAGTTCGTGAAGGATCATGACTTACTCCGCGGGCGCGAGGACGGCCGGGACGAGGGCGGCTTCCGGATCGTGATCCGGCTCCGGCCCCTTGCGGATGGCGCGCAGCATCAGCTTCATCTCAATGACAATCAGGACGAGATAGAGCGCCGTGAAGCCGATGATGGTCATCAGCACGGTGTGCGCGCCAAGGCTCGACACCGCGAGCGCCGTCGGAAGCACGCCTTCGATGACCCAGGGCTGGCGCCCCAGCTCCGCGACCATCCAGCCCGCCTCGATGGCGATCCATGGCAGCGGGATGGCCAGCACAGCCAGCCACAACAGCCAGCGCGGCCCTTCCAGACGCCGGCGGGCCGACTGGATGAAGAACGCGGCTGTGAGGGCGATGAAGACCAGACCGCAGCCAACCATGATGCGGAACAGCCAGAAGATTGGCGCCACCATGGGAACCGTATCATTGGCCGCCTTGAGGATCTGCTCCGGCGTCGCCTGGCGGGGATCGTCGACGTAGCGCTTCAGCAGCAGGGCGTAGCCGAGATCCTTGCCGTTTTCCTCGAAGGACTTGCGCAGATCTTCCGGGATGGCCGCGCCGCGCGGCAGGCCGCGGATCTTTTGCAGGGCGTCATAGGCGATGACGCCCTTTTTGATGAAGCCTTCCGCGCGCTGCGTCAGTTCGTTGATGCCCATGATCGGGGTATCGAGCGAACGGGTGCCGATCAGGCCCATCACCCACGGAATGTGGATGGCGTAATGGGTCTCTCGCGCGGCCTGGTCGGGGAAGCCGACAAGGGTGAACGAAGCCGGCGGCGGCTCGGTCTCCCACATGGCCTCGATGGCGGCCAGCTTCATCTTCTGGTGTTCGCTGGTGAGGTAGCCGCTCTCGTCGCCAAGCACCACGACCGAGAGGGAGGCGGCCAGGCCAAACGAGGCCGCCACGGTCATCGAGCGCTTCGCCAGCGCCAGATGGCGGCCCTTGAGCACGTACCAGGCCGAGACGCCAAGCACGAAAATGGCGCCGCAGACATAGCCGGCGGAGACGGTGTGGACGAACTTGGCCTGGGCCACCGGATTCATCAGCACGTCATAGAAGCTGGAAACTTCCATGCGCATGGTTTCCGGGTTGAACACCGCGCCAACCGGGTTTTGCATCCAGCCATTGGCGATCAGAATCCACAACGCCGAGAAATTGGTGCCGAGCGCCATCAGCCAGGTGACCGTCAGGTGGCCAACGCGGGACAGGCGGTCCCAGCCGAAGAAAAACAGGCCAACGAACGTCGCTTCCAGAAAGAACGCCATCAGGCCTTCAATCGCCAGCGGCGCGCCGAAGACGTCGCCGACATAGTGGCTGTAGTAGCTCCAGTTCATGCCGAACTGGAATTCCATGACGATGCCGGTGGACACGCCGATGGCGAAGTTGATGCCGAACAGCACGCCCCAGAACTTGGTCATCTGTCGCCAGATGGGGCGGCCGGTCATCACATAGACCGTCTCCATGATGGCGACGAGAATGGAGAGCCCGAGCGTCAGCGGCACGAACAGAAAATGGTATAGCGCCGTTAACGCGAACTGCAGTCGCGACAGGGCGACAATGTCCAGTTCCATCTGTTTCGCCAGGACATTTGCCCTGGCCCCCTGGTTGATCCGCCCCGACGGGGCGGACGTCAGCGCCTGGCCGGGCAACACCCGGCGTGCAAGCAATGCAGCCGCGCCGCGCCGGAAGGTCTGCGCTGGCGCTGTTGCCAGCGCCGGCAGGGCTCCGGCTGGAGCGCCGCTTCATGGTTCCCGAAGCTGCCGCCGGAACGCGCGCCGGCGTCCCGGGCGTTCGCCCGGACCGGGTTCAAGGCCCGGTGTTTCTGCGCCTGGGCGGCTTCCGGTCCACATGGCCAGAAACCGCTCAGGATTTTGCTGTTGTGAGCGAAATCTGATCGACCAGACGATGTCGCCTGGTCGGAAAACGCCCTGGCGCGACGAACTCGCCGTCGCGGTTATGCCAATCGCTTCAAGGCCAGCACGGGCTGGCGCGCCGGGCGACGCCCGGCGCCAATCAGTCCGGCCGCAGCCCGGCGAGCAGCGCGTCGAACGCCGGTTCGCCGCGCCGGGCGCTCGCCGTCAGGCGGCCGTGGCGCATCACCAGCAGCCGGTCGGCCAGTTCGGCCTCGCGGCGCAGGTGGGTGGCGATGACCAGGGCGCGCGCCCCCGCCAGCCGCGCCGCGCATCCCAGCACGTCGCGGGCGGTGGCGGCGTCCAGCGCCTCGGTCGGCTCATCCAGCAGCCAGAGCGGCGCATCGCGCAGCAGCAGGCGGGCCAGGGCCAGCCGCCGGCCCTGGCCGCCCGAAAGGCCAGCCCCGCCTTCGCCCAAAGGGGCGTCAAGCGGTGATGTCATATCCCCGGCGGCGCGACTTCTGATGACATCGTCGAGGCTGACCGCCGCCAGCGCCTTCATCAGCGTCGCATCGTCCGCCTCGGGCGCCGCCAGTTGCAGATTGCCCCGCCAGCTGTCCTGGAACAGTTCGGTGCGCTGGGTCAGCAGGCTGGCGGGCCGGTTGAGGACCTCACCCGAGGCCGCCTCCACTTCTCCCGCCAGCAACGCCAGCAGGGTGGATTTGCCGGCTCCGCTGGCGCCAATGATGGCGATGCGCTCACCGGACCCGACAGTCAGATCAACGTCGACAAGCACGGGCCGGGCGGCGCCTGGATGGCGCACGCAGACCTGGCGCAAGGTCGCGGCTGCGCCGTCATCGGCCGGGACGCGCCGGAGCGGCGGCGCCGGCTGGTCGGCGAGGCGTGGGGCCAGCCGGCCCACGGCCAGCAACGTGCGGCCCAGTTCCATGGCGCCGCGCCGCAGGGCTGCGAAGGGCTCAAGCGCCGCAAGCGCCACCAGCACGGCCATGGCGGCGACAGGCGCGCCGATGGCCCCGCTTTCGGCAAGGGCCGCGACCGTCAGCAGGGCGGCGGCAAGCAGCAGCGCCGTTGCCACGCCGAACGCCGCCGTGACCCGGGCTTCGATGCGGTTCAGCGCATTGTCCGCGCGGGCAAGGCGCGCGTCGGCGTCGGCGACGCCGGCCTGCGCCGCCGCCATGCGTCCGGCCATGACCAGATCGGTCTGGCCGGCCGTGAGATCAATGATGCGCTGGCGCAAGGTTTCCAGGCCGCTGCTGCGGCGGCGCGATGGCGTCAGCGCCCGGCGGGCCGCCAGCGCCGGCACGCCAAGGCCGGCGATCAGCAGCCAGAAGCCGGCGAGCAGGCCAAACCAGCCGTTGACCATTCCCAGGGTGACGCCAGCCGCCAGGGCCGCGCCAAGCGCGGCGGCGGCGGGAACCAGAATGCGCAGATAGAGCGAATCCAGCGCGTCGATGTCGCTGGTCAGGCGAAACAGCAGGCGGGCGGGGCGCAGCAGCAATTGCCGGGCCGCCCCGGGTTGGGCCCAGCCGCGAAACGCCCGCTCGCGCAATGCGGCCAGCACCGCGAAGGTGGCGTCATGGGTGATGAGGCGCTCGCCATAGCGGGAGGCCGTGCGCGTCAGGGCGAGAAAGCGGATGCCGGCCGATGGCGCGAACACGTCGAAGGCGAGGGCTGTCGCCGCCATCAGGCCGGCGATGGCGGTGGCGGTGATGAACCAGCCGGAAAGCCCGAGCAATGCGATGCCCGCCAGCACGGTGCAGGCGGCCAGCGCCGCGCCGAGCAACAGGCGATTGCGCTGGCCCCGCCAGAACAGTTTCAGCACGGCCCACAGGCCATGTGACAGGGTGGAGCTGCGCGATGGGGCGGGGCGGGATGGGGGCGAGACGGGGGTGGTCATGTCCGCTCCTCCGGCGCGCCTGTCGCCGCCAGATGAATTGTCCTGTCCATGCGGCTGGCCAGCTCCGGGTCATGGGTGGCGACGATCAGGGTGCGCCCCACCGCGAGGTCCAGCAGGCTTTCGGTCACGGCGCTGGCGGTGGCGCGGTCAAGGTGCGCCGTCGGCTCATCGGCCAGCACGAGGCCGGCGTCGTGATTGAACGCGGCGCGGGCCAGGGCGAGCCGCAGCGCCTCGCCGCCAGAAAGGCCAACGCCGCCCTCGCCGATGATGGCGCCGCCGCGGCCGGCGGCGACGTCGGCGAGACTGGCCCAGCGCAGGGCTTGCCGGGCGTTGGCCCTGGCGTCCGGCGCCGGGCGGCCAAGACTGACATTGCCTTCCAGCGGGCCGGTGAAGACGTGCGGTTGCTGGCCGATCCAGGCCATGCGCTGGCGCAGTCCGGCGACGTTTGCATCATCGAGGGGCTGCCCGCCAATGGTGATGACGCCGCGCCGGGGCGCGGCGAGGCCGGCCAGCAGCGCCAGCAGGGTGGATTTTCCGCCGCCGCTAGGGCCGAGCAACGCCACCCGTTCGCCGGCTGCGATGCTGATGCTGATGCCATCCGGCAAGGCCGGGCCCGTTGCGCCAGGATAGCGGAACCCGAGGCCATGCGCGGTCACCGCGAGGGGGCCGGCGGGGCAGGAAGCTTGAGGTAGCGGAGCAACCTGAGACAGGTAATCAATCTGAGGGAGGGAAAGGGCTTGCGGCGGGGAGGCGGCCTGGGGCGGGGAAACGGTGGCGTCGCCCGGTTGCTGCGTCCGCCATGCGCCAGGCAGTGGGATGGCCCCATCCCCCCCGCCAGCCGCCGACAGCCTGTCCAGCGCCACCATGGCCGCTTCGCCGGCGGCCTTGTCATGCCAGACGGCGGAAAGTTCGCGCAGCGGGTCGAAAAACGCTGGAGCCAGCAGCAGGATGAACAGACCCTGGGCGAGCGTCAGCTTGCCGCCCCAGGCGCCGAAGGGCAGTTCGCCGAGCAGGTGAAAGCCGATGTAGACGGCGACCAGCGCCACGCCGAGGGCCGAGAACAGCTCCAGCACCGCCGAGGACAGAAAGGCGATGCGCAGCACCGCCATGGTCTTGCGGCGCACGCTTTCGGCATTGGCGCGCAGGCGCGTCGCCGTGGTTTCGACGGCGCCGAGAGTACGAATGGTGGCGAGGCCGCGCAGCCGGTCGAGCAGGAAGGCGTTCATCGCGCCCATTTCCACCAGTTGCGCCTCGCTGGCCGCCTTCGCGCGCCAGCCGATCAGGGCCATGAACAGCGGTATCAGCGGCGCGGCGATGAGCAGGATCAGCCCCGCGACCCAGGAGAACGGGATGACGCAGGCCAGGATGACCAGCGGCGCGATGCTGGCTTTCAGGCGGGCCGGCTGGAAGCGGGAGAGCCACGCCTGCACCGCCTCGGCCTGCTCGCCGATGATGGCGGCGGCCTCGCCGGAGGCCACCCGGTTGACGTCGAGCGGCGAGCGCGCCGCCACGGCCTCGCAGGCCGCCAGCCGGCGCGCCGTGAGGATCGGCCGGGCGCCCTGGAAAGCGTAGCGCACGCCCAGCGCGTCGAGCGCTGCGCGCACCAGCCCAAGCGCCAGCACGCCAGCCGCCGGCGCCAGCATGGCGCTGGCCGGCGCGCCATGGGCGAGGCCGCCGACCGCCCAGGCGATCAGCGCCGCCTGTGGCAGCCAGACGAGCGCCGCCGCGGTCTGGATCAGGGCGGCCTTGCGGGCGACGCCCATTCCTGCACGGGCGGAAGGAGGGTTGCCGGCAGTTTCTTCACCGGAGGACGCGGCGCCTGCCCGTCCGCCGGCCGGCGCATCCGCCGCCATGTCATGAGGGGAAGCCGCAGGCGCCGGCGCGGCGCCATGACCGGATCCGGCGACGCGCGGGGGCGCCGGCGCTACGCCGCCGGGTTCCCGGCAATGGGGCGCGCCGCCTGTTTCCGCTGGCCAGGAATTGCCGCGCATGGCCTCAGCCCTTCGTGGTTGGGCGCCGTTTCCGGCCGAGGGACACGATCCGGTCTGTTGTTTCAAGCAGTCTGGTGACCCGCGAGCCGAGGGTCAACAAGGTCGCAAGCCTTTCCTGATCAAGCTGCTTCACATCATCGTACCAGTTGGTCAGCCGTTCGATCATGTTGTGCATTTCGCCCATGCGTTGCTGGGCGTGCCGCTCGACGTCGCTGGCCGGCTGCTCCATGAGAATTTCGCGCAACACCGAAAGGGTGGGATCGACTTCCCGTTTCTTGCGCTCCTCTGCGAGGGTGCGGAGAATGACCCAGATATCGTCCGGCGTGGTGAAGAAATCGCGGCGGTCGTCCGGCAGGTGTTTCAGCAGCACCAGGCTCCAGGCCTGCAATTCGCGCAGGCCCATGGAGACGTTCGAGCGGGAAATGCCAAGCGCGGCGACAATCTCGTCGGCGCAGAGCGGCTCCGGCGAAACATAAAGCAGGGCATAGATCTGGCCGACCGTGCGGTTGATGCCCCAACGGCTGCCCATTTCGCCGAAATGGAGGACGAAGGACTGGACGAGCGGCGGCAGGTTCATGGACATGACAGGCCAAACGGTAATTTCAGAAATTCCTGAAATTACCATACAGCCTGGCGCCAGCGTTTCAACAGCTGATGCCCGTATGAACTGGCGCGGCGCTGTGGCGGGAGGTCGCGGGCGCGGTTGCGGGACCTGCTGGAGCGCTGCTGCAAAAGCTGCTGGAGATTTGCTGCAAGATTTGTTGACGACCGCCCGGGCGACGCAGCGGCGCCACTGCGGCGCCGCGATTGGGCGATTGCAATGGACCGCGGCCTGTGTATCCGCTTGTCTGGATTGTTCCGGGCTGCGGCGGGCCGCCGTGTTTCGCGAGCCGGATATCACATGACGGGATTGCGCCCGGCCGGGACCGCCCGGCAATATTCCGGGCGCAATGCCTCTGGCAAAAGGGAGCTTATATGTCGAGCGCCATCAGCCCGCTGGCGGGCAAGCAGGTCGGGCCGTCGCAGCTGATCAACACGCCACGGCTGGTCACCGACTATTTTGTGCTGAAGCCCGATATGGACAATCCCGCCCAGCGGGTCGCCTTCGGCACCTCGGGCCATCGCGGCTCGGCGTTCGACGCTGCTTTCAACGAGGCGCACATCCTCGCCATCTCCCAGGCCATCTGCGAGCACCGCAAGGCTGCGGGCGTCGACGGGCCGCTGTTCATCGGCAAGGACACCCACGCTTTGTCGGAGCCCGCCTTCGCCAGCGCCATCGAGGTGTTCGCGGCCAATGGCGTGGAGGTGTGCGTCGACGCTGACCTGGCCTGGACGCCGACGCCGGTGATCTCCCACGCCATTTTGTGCTGGAACCGGGGGCGCGACAGCGGCCTTGCCGACGGCGTGGTCATCACGCCCTCGCACAATCCGCCGGAGGACGGCGGCTTCAAATACAATCCGCCCCATGGCGGGCCGGCCGGCGCCGATATCACCGACCTGATCCAGAACCGCGCCAATGACATTATCCGCGGCGGCCTTGCCGACGTGCGCCGCATGCCGTTCGCCCGGGCCATGGCCAGCGGCCATGTGCGGCGCCATGACTACATCACGCCTTATGTGGCGGACCTGGGCTCCATCATTGACCTGGAAGCGGTGCGCAGTGCGGGCGTGCGCATCGGCGTTGATCCGCTGGGCGGCGCGGCCGTGCGTTACTGGGAGCCGATTTTCGAACGCTATGGCCTGAATGGAACCGTCACCAATGACGCGGTCGACCCGACCTTCCGCTTCATGACCGTCGACCACGACGGCAAGGTGCGGATGGACTGCTCGTCCCCTTACGCCATGGCCCGGCTGATTGACCTGCGTGAGCGTTTCGACGTCGCCTTCGCCAATGATACGGACGCGGACCGGCACGGCATTGTTGCGCCGTCGGTCGGCCTGCTCAACCCCAACCATTACCTCACCGTCGCCATCGCTTATCTGTTCGCCAACCGGCCGCAATGGGGCGCGCATGTGGGCGTCGGCAAGACGGTGGTGTCGAGCAGCGCCATCGACCGCGCCGTGGCGCGCCTTGGCCGCCGGCTGGTCGAGACGCCGGTGGGCTTCAAATGGTTTGTCGGGGGGCTGATCGACGGCTCGCTTGGCTTTGTCGGTGAGGAAAGCGCCGGCGCCTCGTTCCTGCGCCGCGACGGCGGCGTCTGGGCCACCGACAAGGACGGGCTGATCGCCGGTTTGCTGGCGGCGGAAATGACGGCGCGCACGGGCAAGGACCCGGGCGAACTGTACCGCGATCTGACCCGCGAGATTGGCGAGCCAGTCTACGCTCGCATCGACGCCCCGGCCAACGCCGCCCAGAAGGCGGTGCTGAAGGCGATCACCCCGGAGCAGATCACCCGCGACACGCTGGGCGGCGAGCCGATAACCGCCCGCCTGTCGCGCGCGCCTGGCAACAACGAACCGATCGGCGGCGTCAAGGTGACGACGGAAAACGGCTGGTTCGCCGCGCGTCCCTCCGGCACCGAGGACGTTTACAAGATCTACGCCGAAAGCTTCCTCGGCGATGGACACCTGAAGCAGATCCAGGCCGAAGCCCAGGACATCGTCTCCGCCTGCTTCAGGGCCGGGGGCGCGGCCTGAGGGCAGGGCGGCGCTTGGCGCGTCCATCGCATGGCCGGGGGCGCCCCTGGCCATGCGGGGTTGCATGCAACCGGCGGCGCCTTCTGGTCCGGGGCAGCGGCCTGAGGTTACGTCAACTCCCGGCCGCGGCGGAGACCGCTCTCTGCGCTTGCCGGTCCGGGGCTGACGTTGCCTGTTCCCAGGGGCGTTCCTGTTCTTCAGGACCTGCCTGTTTTTCGGGGGCGGTTTCTCCGGAAACGCGTTCTTCGGGCGTGTGTTCTTCGGGAGCGTTCCGGCGCGCGGGGTTTTGTCCGGCCGCCGGGCTGGCGGCTGTGGCCGCGCCGGTTGGCGGGGCGGCCTGCGCATCCGCTTCCGGGCCCACGGGAGTCCCGACAGGCGCCGGGCGCGGCGGCAGCGGGGCGGCGTGTGGATTGGCAATCCCTTCCGGGAACAGCGGCAGGCGTTTTTCCGCCTCGAACATGTAGTCGCGGGTCAGTGGAACCGTATCGACCTTCTTCGCCATCTGGATCTGGAACACCATGTGGCCGCCATGGCGGAAGGTGACCTCGGAGCCGGCGAGGTAAAACTCCCACATCCGGCAGAATTTTTCATCGTACAGTGAACGGATGGCCTCCCGATTGGCGTTGAAGCGTTCGCGCCAGGCCTTCAGCGTCTCGGCGTAGTGCAGGCGCAGGATTTCGATGTCCGTGACGATGAGACCGGCGCGCTCGATGGCCGGCAACACTTCCGACAGGGCGGGCGAATAGCCGCCCGGGAAAATGTACTTCTGGATCCAGGCGTTGGTGGCGCCCGGCCCGTCGGAGCGGCCGATGGCGTGCAGCACCGCGACGCCATCGCCGGTCAGCAGATCGCGCACCTTGCGGAAGAAACCGTCGTAATGGTTGATGCCGACGTGCTCGAACATGCCGACCGAGATGATGCGGTCGTAGCGGCCCCGCTCGTTGCGGTAATCGCAATGGCGGAAATCGACGCGGTCGGCGAGGCCGCTTTCGGTCGCCCGCTCGCGCGCCACCAGCAATTGCTCGTCCGAGAGGGTAATGCCGCTGACCGACACATCGGCGGCGCGGGCGAGGTAAAGCCCAAGGCCGCCCCAGCCGCAACCGATGTCCAGCACCTTCTGTCCCGGCTCCAGCATCAGCTTGGCGGCGAGGTGGCGTTTCTTCTGCGCCTGGGCCAGTTCGATGCTGTCGTCGGGTTTGGCAAAGTAAGCGCAGGAATACTGGCGGTCCGGATCAAGAAAATTGTCGAACAGGGCGGCGGAGAGGTCGTAATGGTGCGCCACCTGGCGGCGTGAGGCCCCCACCGGATTGAACTGCTGGGCGCGGCGGATGAGCCGGCGCCAGGTCTGGTTCAGGACTTCGGTTGGCGGCGTGCGACCGCTGGTCCACAGATTCTGCGCCGCCAGCTCCAGCAGATCGTAGATGTCGCCTTCGACGATCTCCAGATCGCCGTCCATGAACGCCTCGCCCATCAGCAGGTCGGCGTTTAGCAACAGGCCAGGGCGCGACAGCTTCTCGCTGACGCGGATGACCACCGGTCTGCCCTGACCATTGCCCCAGACCGTCTGGACGCCATCGGGGCCGATAACTTTGAGTGTACCCGTTTTCACAAGCGATTTGAGCAGAAACGCAACATAATCCATGAGACTGCCGCTCCACCTCGTCCTGGGACCAGCGGCAGGCGCAGGGCCTGTCGCCACAGCGCAGCGCCTGAGGCCACGGTGGGCGAAGCCATGACTGGCGTCGCCAGGGTCGTGCTTCAGGCTCTGGAAAAGAGGCGGTTCCCGCCTCGCGTACGACGCCGCGCGTCCTGGCGTGAGGGGACCGGCTCCGGCGCGCCCACATCGTGAGCGTCGCTGTGGCCCAGCCTATGACCGCCGCGCGGCGTCGGCAATCCTTGCCGGCAGCATTTTTCCATTGCCAAATTGGGGCAAGGCATGCGCTCGCTCGTGCGGCGGGCTGTCGCACTTGGGCAGAAGCACGGCTGGCAGAGGCCGCTGGCTGTCAGCGCTACTGTTGACGCATCATGTATCTGCACATTAGCTTCCCGCCCGGTTGCCCTGCTGGCCGGTTGCGCTTCATAACGGGGCGGTCTCTCCAGGAGGGCGCGATATCTGGAGCGGGTCCCGATCAGACCAGATCGGGGTTCTGTTCCATCTCTTTGAATGAATGCGCTTTTCTCACGTGCAGCGGGCCTCGCTCCGGTGGGAATACGCTGGAGCGCCATGCGTTCAGGTTGAACCGCAGCCCCGCTCCAACTCATTCGTTTCGCATGATTAATCGCATCATGCGCCAGGGCAGGGTTGTACGGATGACGCCTTTTTCGACGCTGATGGCGGGGATGAAGCCCGCCGGCGAGGGTTTTTCGACGTTTGTGAGCGAGGACTGGCAACAGGGCCGCACCACCTATGGCGGCATGTCGGCCGCCTTGTGCGCCCAGGCCGCGGCGCAGATGGACCCGGATCTGCCGCCCCTGCGCTCGGCCCAGTTCAGCTTCATTGGTCCGGCCAGCGGCGCGCTGGAAGCCCGCCCGGTGTTGCTGCGCCGCGGCAAGTCCGCCGCCTGCATCGGCGTTGATCTGGTCAGCGACCAGGGCGTGGCCACCCGGGCCTTGCTGACCTATGGCGCGGCGCGGGAATCGCGCCTGAAGTTCCATGGCAAGCCCTTTCCCCGCGCCGCTGCCATTGAAGATTCATCGGATTTCTTTGGTGGACGCCAGGGGCCGGCGTTCTCATCGCACTTCGAGTTCCGCACCGCCGGCGGGGTCATGCCCATGTCCGGTTCATCCGAGCCGGAATATCTGATCTGGCTGCGGCATCGCGACGAAGCAGCCGGCAGTTCCGCCGCCGCCTTGCTGGCGCTGGCCGATGCGCCGCCGCCCACGGCGATGGCGCTGCTGCGCGAGTTCGGCCCGATCAGCACCATGACGTGGATGGTCGATTTCACGGCCGAGGCGCACCAGGACGCCGATGAGTGGCGGCTGCTGCGCATGTTCGCCGAGGATATCGGCGAGGGTTACTCCACCCAGGAAACCGCCATCTGGTCGCCGTCCGGCAAACTGCTGGCCATCGCCCGGCAGACCATCGCGCTGTTCGTGTAAGACAGTCCGTCGCCCGCCGCCCGCCGCCGCCCGCGCCCTTGCCATCGGGGCGGGCGCCGGCGGGTTGGGCCTGGCAAAATTCGTTGGTCCTGGACCGGCGGCGCCTGGACGGCCGGCAAGCGCCCCGGCCCCTGCATCCTGAGCTGGCGCATGTCCCGCCCGCGGAGTGGTATCCACTTCGCTGGCAAAATGCTTTAGGGATATAGGCGCGGCGGGCGTCGCCGTCCGGGATTGTGAACGCGTGTGGCGCTGCGACCTCCGGCTTGAGGGCCGGTTTTCTCCAGATCTGACCTGCCCGGACCTGGTCTGGGCGGCCGCCTGCCTGTCGGCCGGCGATGCGCCGGGGCTGGTGTTGCTCGACACCGCCGCGCCGGCGCCGGACGCCGGGGCCTTCCCCGTGGCGCGCTGGTCGTTTCTGGCGGCGGAGCCGTTCGGCATGTTCCGGGTGCGCGAAGGCCAGGCGTTCTGGAACGGCGCGCCGCTTGCCGATGCTCCCCTTGTCGCCCTGCGTCGTCTCATCGACCAGTATCGCCTGCCGCCCGATCCGGCCGATCCGGCGCCGTTCCGGGGGGGGCTTGCCGGCTATATCGCCTATGATTTTGGCCGCCGGCTGGAGCGGCTCGCGGAGCCGCGCGGCGCGTCTGGCGTCGATGACATGGCGCTAGGATGTTATGACGTGGTCGTGGCGCTGGATCACGCTACCGGCCAGGCGACGATCCATTCTTCCGGCTTTCCTGAAACCGGCGCTGCCGGCGAGCAGCGGGCGCGCCGCCGCGGCGAGGCCATGCGCGCCCGCTTGCTGGAGGCGGCGTTGCGGCCCGAGGCGGGGCGCAGCGCGGGCTTTCAGGCGATTCCGCCGGATGGTTTCCGGGCAAGCCATGATCGCGCCGCCTGGCTCGCGGCCGTCGAGAGCGTGCGGGAATACATCCGCGCTGGCGATATCTTTCAGGCCAATATCGCGCGCCGCTTCAGCGCGCCTTTGCCGGCCGGTTTCGATCCATTGGCCTTCTACCGCGCCCTGCGGCGGGAAAATCCGGCCCCGTTCGCGGCATTCGTGAATTTCGGTGATGTCGCCATCGCCTCCAGTTCGCCGGAGCGGTTCCTGACCCTGCGCGACGGGATGGTGGAAACCCGGCCGATCAAGGGCACGGCGCCGCGGGGGGGCGCTGGGGTGGGGGTCCCCCCCCCCCCCCCCCCTTTTTTTAATTATACGGGCACCACATATATATACAATCTTATTAATTCGTCGGCTGGTTATTTTTTTTATAATAACACGGCCCGGGGGGGAGGGTTGGTTGAAACCCGGCCCTATCAGGGGCCGGGCGCGGCGCGGCGCCGATGCGGTGGCTGACGCCGCCGCCGCCGCCGCCCTGCTGGCTTCGGAGAAAGACCGGGCCGAGAATGTGATGATCGTCGATTTGCTGCGCAATGATCTCTCACGGGTCTGCGCGCCGCACAGCGTCCAGGTCGATGAACTGTGCGCCCTGGAAAGCTACGCCAATGTGCATCATCTGGTTTCGGGCGTGCGCGGCCGGTTGGCCGCGGGGCGCGACGCCGTCGACCTGATCGCCGCGACCTTTCCCGGCGGCTCGATCACCGGGGCGCCGAAAATCCGCGCCATGGACATCATCACCGAAATCGAGGGCGCGGCGCGCGGCGTCTATTGCGGCGCCATCGGCTACATTGGTTTTGACGGCGACATGGACCTGAACATCGCCATCCGCACCGTCGCGCTCCACAATGGCGAAGCGGTGTTCCAGGCGGGCGGCGGCGTCACCCTGCTGTCCGATCCCTCGCAGGAATTCGACGAGACGGAAACCAAGGCGGCGCGGCTGTTTTCTGCCTTCGCCCGCCACGCGAGCGGCGCATGCTCCTGATCATCGACAATTACGACTCCTTCGTCTTCAACATTGCCCGCTATTGCGAGGAGTTGGGGACGCCGACGCGGATCGTCCGCAACGACGCGATCGGCGCCGGGGAGATCGCCGCCATGTGCGCCGGCGGAAGCATCGACGGGGTGTTGCTGTCGCCGGGGCCCTGCACGCCGGATGAGGCGGGCGTTTCGCTGGCGATTGTGCGCGAACTGTCGGGGCGAACGCCGATCCTCGGCGTCTGCCTTGGCCACCAGTGCATCGGCGCGGCGTTCGGCGGCGTTATCGCCCGGGCGCGCGAACCGATGCACGGGCGCGCCACCACCATCCGGCACACGGGGCAGGGGCTGTTCGCCGGGCTGCCGGAGCCGCTGGACGTCGGCCGCTATCATTCCCTCGTGGTGGAGGCGCGCCCGGCGATGGCGGCGCATCTGCGGATCGACGCCAGCAGCCCGCTGGGAGAAATCATGGCGCTGTCGCACCTGCGGCACCCGACCTATGGCGTGCAGTTTCACCCGGAATCGGTGCTGACAACGCACGGACATGCGTTGCTGGCCAATTTTATCCGCCTTGCCAACGCATGGAGGCGCGCATGATGGAGACGGGCATGATCTGGCTGAACGGCGAGCCGCTTGCCGGAACGCGCGCCGATTTTGACCTGACCGACCGGGGCCTGCTGCTGGGCGATGGCGTGTTCGATACGGCCCTGGTGATCGATGGCGCGCCAGTGTGGCGCGCGGCGCATCTGCGGCGGCTGTGCGACGCCTGCGCCGCCATTGGCCTTGCTGTGACGGAGGGCGGTCTGGCCCAGCGCATTGACGGGGCCATGACGCTGGCCGCCGCCGGGCTGGCGGCGGGCTCGCTGCGGGTGACGGTGACGCGTGGGCCGGGGCCGCGCGGCGTCGCTCCGCCGGAGCAGGCGGCGCCGACCGTGATCGCCTCCCGGGCGGCGATGGCGGCCTTGCCGGCGTTCCAGCCGCTTAGCCTTTGGCTGTCGCCGGTGCGGCGCAACGAAACCTCGGTGACGTCGCGGATCAAGACGCTCGCCTATCTGGACAATGTTCTGGAAACCGGCCAGGCGCGGGCCGCCGGTTGCGACGAGCCGCTGTTTCTCAACACGCGCGGCGATGTCGCCTGCAGCGGCGTCGGCAACATGTTCGCCCTGTCAGGCGGGCGGCTGCTGACGCCGCCGGTGAGCGCCGGCGCGCTGCCTGGCATTGCCCGCGCCGCCCTTCTGCGCCTTGCGCCGGCGGCCGGCCTCGTTGCCGGCGAGCAGACGCTGGGGCTGGCGGATTTGCGCGGCGCTGACGCGGTGTTCGTCAGCAACAGCCTGCGATTGCTGGCGCCGGTGACGCGCATGGGCGACGCCCGATTGCCCCAGTCGCCGGAGGTTTTTGCCCGTTTGCGCGCTGTGCTGGCGGCGGAAGCAATGCCTGGGGTCACATTCCGGTCTGGCTGAAGCGCAGCGGGGCCTGTCCGGCCGATCTGAAGCATAATCCGGGCGGATGCCGGGGTTCTTCAGTTGCAAGGTCGTTACAAGACGCCAGGCCCCCCAAAAGGTCCCAACAAGGGCCCCCAAGGTCGCCGCTCACGCCAGGTCACGGAGATGTCGTCGCCGCCGTGACCTGCAAGCCCAAACGCCGTCCGGGCTTTGCCAAAACCCGATGAGGTGGGCCTGGCGGGTTTGTGCATCAGTCGCCGGCGCGTTCTGACAGGCGGCTGACCGCCCGCTTTGGCCGGTCGTCGACAATCAGCTGGAAGATATCCGGGCGCGCATAATGGCCCGTGGCGTCGAAGTCATATTTGCCGCGGGCGATCGCCGCCGGATCAATGTCGGCGTAGAGCAGGGTTTCGCTGTCGAAAACCGGGCCGGCCAGCACCTCGCCGAGAGGATCGATGATGCAACTGCCGCCGCGTAGCAGCACGGTTTCGGGCGCGTCGCCGAGCGCGCAGGGGTAGTCCTCTGGCCACGCTTCGCGACGGATGTACTGGCACGATGACAACACGAAACAGCGGCCCTCGCGGGCGATGTGGCGCATGGAGGGCAGCCAGGTTTCGCGGTCGTCGGCGGTGGGGGCGCAATAGATGCTGACGCCCTGGCTGTACATGTGCATGCGCAGGGCCGGCATGTAGTTCTCCCAGCAGATCACCGCGCCGATGCGGCCGATGGGCGTCTCGAACACCGGCATGGTTGAACCATCGCCGAAGCCCCAGATCAGCCGCTCGGCGGCGGTGGGCATCAGCTTGCGATGCTTGCCGATGAGGCCGCGCGCGCCGTCGAAAAACAGCGCCGTGCAATATAGGGTGCCGAGATCGCGCTCGATGCAGCCAATGACCACGAACATGCCGGTGGCCGCGGTCGCTTCGGCGATGATCGCCGCTTCGTCGCCATCCAGATCAATCGCCGCATCGTAGTATTTACGGAAAGATTCGCGGCCCTCCGGCGTGCGCATGCCGACTGGCGCCCCGAAGGTGTTGCCTTTGGGATATCCACCCAGAAAAGCTTCCGGGAAAACCACGAGCTGCGCCTCCTTGCCGGCGGCCTCGCGGATCAATGCCGCGGCCTTGCGGGCCGCGCCCGCCGTGTCGGTGGGCAAGGACGCCGCCTGGGCGACCGCGACGCGAACCGGACCTGCTGAATTCCCTGACATGACGCTCCTCTCCTGATGTGTTGTCTCTTGTTGTGGGGGTGTTGAGGCGCCTTCCGGCAAAGTGAACGCGACCTGGTGTCAGGGAAACGCGCGTACAGTTTGCAAACGCATTCATCCTGGCCGCCAGCGCATGCGCCCCGGGCCGGGTTTCGCCAGATTGTTCCAGCTTGTTTCCTCCGCCTTTGTCTCCGTCATTGCCGCCTGCCTCCGTCAATGACGGCTGGTCCCAGGCTGAAGCAGAGGTTTGAAACATGGCCCGGCGGCCGTCGCCGATCAAGGCAGGCAGGGTGCGCGCCCCACGGCCGGGCGGGCAGTATTTTGCATGAATTTAGCAAGTTTATAATATGGTTGATGCGTATTGTTGTGTATTGTGTGCAATTATTATTGGGGGGGTGAAGATGAAGTTGACCGGCTATGTACTGGAGGGGCAGACCATCACGATCCGTCCGGCGCCGCTGGAGCGGGCGTGGATGGATGCAACGCCAAACCGCTTTGCCTACCGCTGCCTGCCGCTCAATATCGCCAATTGTCATGGCTGGGAGGTGCTGTGCCGGCAGCGCCTTGTCGCGGTATGGGATGGGCGGGCGGATACCGACGCCATCCAGGTGAGTTGCGATGGCGACAGCATGGCGGTCAGCCATTTCGGCAGCGGCGTTCTGACCTTTCATGTGCCGGTGCTGTTCCGCACCGAGCCGGGGTACGACATTTTTGTCACCGGGCCGTTCAACCGGCCAAAAGACGGCATCGCGCCGCTGACTGGCGTGATCGAGACCGACTGGGCGCCCTACACCTTCACCATGAACTGGCTGTTCACCCGGCCCGGCCATCCGGTGGTGTTCGAGGCCGGTGAGCCGGTGTGCCATTTCTTCCCGGTGGCGCGCGGCGCGCTGGAGGCGGTGCGCCCATCGTTCGAGGCAATCCAGCAGGATGGCGATCTGAACAGTTCATACCGGCGCTGGGCCCGCGAACGGGACGCCTTTAACGATGGCCTGAAGCAGGGCGATCCGGACACGGCCCGGGCCGGCTGGCAGAAGGCTTACTTCCGTGGCCGCATGCCCGATGGCCAGAACGGCGCCGGCGACCATCGCAGCAAATTGCGGCTGCGCGCCTTCACCGTCGGGCAGGGGGAACTGGTCAGGGAGCCTGAGTAACACCCAAACCCGACTGGCTCGGCTCGCCGGATTTGGGTGAAACCTGGGGTGGCCTTGAGGTTTTCAGGTCATGGATGCGTCTGCGGTTTTGTGATCTGACGTAAGGCCGGGCGCCCTGCGAAATGACGCCCGCGTCGCGCGCGACAATGGCATGATCATCCGTGCGGGTTGTTCGTGACAGCTTCAGATTCAGGCGGATTGGAGACTGCGCATGCCCCCGTTTGTTCTGAGCGAATGCCGGTCGGCCAGGCTGCTGTTCAGGCCGGGCCGCGCCATGACTGCACAGCAACGGGCCAAATGGCGAAAGGGCGCATCATGCGCTGGATGGACTGGTTCAGGAAACGGCCCGCGCCACGCCCGTTCAGCGGGGCCGCGTGGCCCGGGCGCCAGACGCCGCGCATGGTGTTCCACGCGGTGTCGGATGGAGAGACCGACGCTTTCGGCTTCGTCGGCTGGGACCATGGCGAGCCCTGGCTGAACCTGACGGCGCATGGAGCGCCCGGTGGGGACGGCGTTTCCCTGGGCATGGTAGTGGGCGGGCGGTTGCTGGACGCCGGGGACATTGCTACGCTTGTTGATGGTCTGCGGCGGGAGACGTGGTTTCGGGGCGTTCACCTCGTTTCCTGTCACGGCGGATCGGATGCGCTGTTGCGGCGCTCCTTCGCCCAGGAGGTCTCGGAAAAACTGGGGGACATGCCGGTGCTGGCCTATCGCGGGGTCGTGCGGAGTGTGAATTTCTCCTCGCTTCCCCCATTCCCCATGGACGAGATTGAGGGCAGCGTCCCGGTCCGGCGCTGGCTGCGGGCGTATATGGTGAACGGGCCTGTCATTCAGTCAGGGCGCGTCGCCGCGCCGGTCCGGTTCCATGGACCGATTGCCGAGCACGAAGTCCGGGACGATTTGCCGGTGGCTGGCGCGCGCGAGAGGGCAAAACTCTCAAATCTCTATGAGAAATTATTGCACGATGGCGCGGTAGAGGCTGTTTAGGGCATAGGTATAGTATTTATGCCCATAAGGTTGCTGGAGGATAACTTATAACTGTGAATTTATAGCTGTCAGCGTGCTGGAGTGGTCGCTTCAATGGAAGACTATGGTCTGATGTTTTATCCAGGGCGCGGGGCGGGTAGCTATCTCGATTTCGGGAACTTCTCCTTTGAATTTCGCTGGAACGCCAGGACGAAGCAATGGGACCTGATTACGCATCTGCCGTTTCCCGGCGGCGACGGGCTCCAGCATTTCTGTGGCGGCCTGTTCAGGCTCGACGGGCCAGCCCTGTCCGTCGATCTCTTTAATCGTCAGGTTGGGGGCCGCAACGGAGCCGCTGTTGGCTACGGTTTCCATCCCTATGCCTTCAACTGGATCTCGGGCCTGGGCGGCGGGGGGATTGGCCGGACGGCCTCGGTGCATCTGAGTGTGAAGGGCCTTGTCAACGGTTCCGGCGAAGGCGCGCTGGACGCGGTGATGAGTTACGTTTCTCACGACGCCGGCATACCGCTGATGGATCTGGGTCCGGTCGGGCCGATCGCGCGGGAGATGCTCGGCCCCGGCGACCAGGCCGGCGACGGCGGCGCGGAGCGCGCAGCGGCCAGCCGGCCGCCTGCGCGATCCGGGGTGGGCGCGGCGGGGCGCTTTGGTGGCGATGACGGGGCGGGCTCATGGCCCGCTGCGATGCCGGCGCCTGCCGATATGGGCGCCGGGCGCATCCGGCGCCTTTCCGTTGGCAGGGGCGACGCCCTGATCGACGGGCTTGAGCGGGAGGTTCGCGCCGGGCTCATCTGCTGATGCAACCGCATCGCCCCGCAGATATGGCCTGGGGCGTTCGCGAGCTGGAGCGCCTGTAACCTGAAGCCCCAGGATCTGTAGCGCCATGCGCAAGCCGGAGCGTGACGGGCGGGGTATCCGGCGGCGTTACATGGCGCTGGTGTCGGCGTGATCCTGCCAGGCGGCGCGGACGATCTCGTCGGCGAGCACGCGGGCCATGCAGGCGTAGCCGCGATCGCTCATGTGGAATTCATCCGACGACAGCATGGCGCGCAGGGTGTCGGCGGAATCCTCGCCCCATTGCCGCATCAGGGCATAGCGATTGAAGACGCAGGCGCGCTTCTTCAGGCCGGCGTCCTGCACCATGCGGACGAAGCGCTCGTAACGGGCCTTGTGGCGAATGGAGGGGAAGAACTGCTGGTTCATCAGCACCAGGTCGGCGTGGGTAGCGTTCACCGAGGCGATGCCCTTGTCCAGCAGGGTTTTGAAAGTCTCCTCGCCCACATCAGAGAGGGCGTCGTTGGTGCCCACCTGCCAGATGACCAGGTCCGGATTGTGCGCCGCCAGCTCACGCTCCAGTCGGGCCAGGGTCTGCACGGCGGTTTCGCCGCCGACGCCGGAGATGCGCATGTCCACCCTGGCGTGCGGCAGCAGCCGCTCGATTTCCTTTTCAAGCTGCGCCGGGTAGGTCCGGTCTGGCGCGGTGGAGCCGATGCCTTCCGTGGTTGATGAGCCGATGGCGAGAATGCGCAGCGGTTTGCCCTCGGCCAGTCTCTGGCCGGTGTGCCGCAATGTGCCTGAGGTGGCCAGCAACGGACGGGCCGAGACGCAATCCGGCGCGCTGAGGCGGGGGCGCATCATGGGACGCGCCGGCGCATCGCCATGGGACAGCTCCGGAATCTTTCGCTCAATGGCGCCGCGCTCCTTTGACTCGCCCGACTTCAGGCCCTCGCTTCCAGGCGCCGTCGGCGCCAGGGCGACGGACTTCGGCGGCGCCATCATGGCGTCTCCCGCCGCCGCCATCATGGCCGGCAGGGCGCCTTCCGCCGCGCCCGCATGCGACAGCGCCGCGAAGGGCATCAGACCGCCAAGGAACACAGCGGCAATCAGGCTCAGGCGCCGTTGCGCTGGCTGGCGCCGCCGTGAGCATGGGACTGATGGGCGCTGGCCCGCTGAGAGCGTGCGGTTGAAAACCATTCAAGACAACTTGCAAAGGCCACGAGCCCGACAATGCCCGCGGCGACATAGACGACCCCCACAATGGGCGAACCATGGCTGACTGCAAGCAGAATTTGTCCAAGGGCGCTGGCCAGCGAGCCGGCGGCGAACACCGCCAGGCCGTGACGACCCATCAGGGTGAGTTTGTCGGCGCCAGGCAGGCGCAGGATGGCTTCGCCAACGCGCATCTGCGACAGCACATAGGCCAGCGCCAGGAAATGGAACATGCGGCCAAGGCCGAGATCGGTCTTGCTGAGGTCGGCCCAGACGCGCGCCTCATCATAAAGTCCAGGAGACTGGCCGAAGCCGTTGGTGACCACGATCAGGCTGACCAGCAGCCACGCGACCGAGAGGCCGAACAGGGTGGGGGAGAACGGCAGCTTGCGGCCGCGCCAGACCGCGCCGCAGACGATGCCGACGGTGAACAGCAGCTGCCAGCCCAGCGGGTCGAAGAACCAGCGGCCTTCAATGGGCCAGGTGGGCAGGCCAAAATCGCTGAACCGCGACCAGGCGTAGACCGCTACGGAAATCGCCAGCGCCAGCAATGGCCGCACCCAGGCCAGCATCAGCAGCGGAACCGCCACCAGCATCAGCAGGATGTACAGCGGCAGGATGTTGAAATAGCCGATCTGGTGGCTGAGCAGCACCAGCCCGGCCAGGGCCCGCGCCGGCTCCATGAAGCTGATGTCGCGGCCATGGTTGGTGGCCAGCTCGGTGATGCCGGTGGCGAGGAATGCCTGGCCAAACATCACCAGCGCCGCTAGAGTGAGCAGCAGGTGCACGCCATATAGCTTCATGGCGCGCTTGACGCAGCGGCGCGCCGTGCCGAGCCAGTCGCCGGCGTTGAGCTTCGGGAAATAGGCGAGGGCGACGGCAAGTCCCGAGACGAAGACGAAAGCCTCGGCGGAATCGGAGAAGCCGAAGTTCTTCATCGTCAGGTGTTCCAGCAGATTGCCGGGAACGTGGTTGATGAAGATCACCACCAGCACGAGGCCGCGCCACATGTCGATGGTTTCAACCCGCCGGGACGCGGCGGGGGCGTCAGCCTTCGGCCGGGCGTCCGGCGGCGCGCCGACCGGTGGGGCGATGTCCGGTTGGGCGACGCCGCGCGCCCGTGGGGCAGCCGGCAAGGCCCCCGCCATCTGCCGCCGCGTGTCAGTGATGTCTGACGTTTCCAGGCGCATTGCTGGGTCCCTGTCATTCCGGCGTTGGCGTCAGGCCTGACAGGCCCAGGCGTCGACCGATCCCGAAAAATGCGACCCAGCCAGCAGGCGAAGCGCATCATGGCAACCTGACCCGCATTTGGGTCGGCAATTGGGCGTTTGTTTGTGCAAATTGCATGCCAACGCCGCCCGTGATGCGTCGCGCACATATCATCGTCTGGCAGTCATGCAAAATCTGGCAGTGAGCCCAATATGTCATTGCCCGGTCGCGGCCCCGGGGCTAGAGCGCTTTCCGACTGGCCGACATCGTCTGGTCGATCAGAATTCGCTCAAAACAGGACAGCCTGGATCGGGTTTCGATCCAGGGGCAGCCTGCCGTCCCTTCAACAGGATGTGACGAGGCCCAGCGTGCGCCGTTCCGCGTGCGCCGGTCGCGGATCACATCTGGCCGCGACTGTCAGGTCATCCGCCCGGGTCATTCCATGAACATCCGCGATTTTGTCCTCCTCGTGCTGATCTGTCTTGCCTGGGCTTTCAGCACGGTGCTCAGCAAAGTGGTGATCTCGGAGCTGAATGCGCCGCCGCTGTTCTATGCCGCGGCGCGCTTCCTGGTGGTGGCGCTGGTGTGTCTGCCGTGGCTGTTGCCGGCGCCAAAGCCGCTGTGGCGAATCATTGTTGTTGGCCTGTGCATGGGCGCGGGCAGTTTCGCGCTGGTGTTCATCGGCCTGGCGACGGCGACGCCATCGGCCACCGCCATCGTCAGCCAGCTTGGCGTGCCAATCACCACCATCCTGTCGGTTATCGTGCTTGGCGAGGTGATTGGCTGGCGGCGCCGGCTGGGCATTCTGCTGGCGTTCAGCGGAACCATGCTGGTGATGTGGGACCCGCGCGGCGTCAGCGCCACGACGGGCCTCGCCTTCGTCGCGGCGGCCGCGGTCTGTTCTTCGGTTGGCGCCATCATGATGCGGCAGATGTCGAAGGTGCGGCCGCTGCAGTTTCAGGCCTGGGTGGGGCTGGTCAGCGCCATTCCGCTGGCTTTTGGCACATTGCTGTTTGAGGAGCAGGTGCTGCCCCGGGCGATCAATGGCGGCTGGATGCTGTTCTTCGCCGTGATGTTCGCGGCGCTGGTTGTCTCGGTCTGCGCCCACACCACGTATTATGGCCTCATCAAAAAATACGAGGCCAGCCTGATCGCGCCGCTCACCCTGATGTGCCCGCTGTTCACCATCGCCCTCGGCATGGCGATGACGGGCGACCAGCTGACGGTCAGCACCGTGCTGGGTTCGTCCATCGCGCTCGGCGGCGTGCTGCTGATCGCCGTGCGGCGCAACAGCAAGCTGCCGATTTCCCGCACGGCGGCGGCCACCCGCTAGGGCGGTTCCGGCCCGACGGCATCGCCTGATCGGCCACAACGCGCCCAGGATAAAGGATGCGGGAGCCTCTTTCGGTCCATTGTGGCTGGAAAAGGCTCCAGGGTGGGCGCATTCGGCGCTTGACCATATAAAGATATGTTTATATCTATTTCGCAACGCTGATTTCCAGCGACGGGGCGTGCTGCGCTCTCCGGTTGGCTATCGTGGGGTTGCGCGTGTCCGTTGCTGACAACGTCTCGTTTGACGCCATCCTCGCCGCGCTGAAGGCGGCGGCGGAGGAAACGCGCCTGCGCATCCTGTATCTGCTGGCGCGGGGCGAGTTCAGCGTTTCCGATCTCACGGACATTCTTGGCCAGTCGCAGCCGCGCATTTCCCGCCATCTGCGCCTGCTGTGCGAGGCCGGGCTGGTGGAGCGGCGCCGCGAGGGCGCCTGGGCGTTTTTCCGCCTTGCCGGCGGCGGCGGTTTTCCCGCGCCGTTGCGGGCGCTGGTCGACGCCCTGCCGCAGGACGATGCGTTGCTGGCGCGTGACCTTGAGCGCCTGGCCCAGGTCCGCGAGGAGCGCGCCCGCGCCGCCAGCGCCTGGTTCGCCCGCCTCGCGCCGGAATGGGACCAGTTGCGCGCACTGCACGCGCCGGAGGCGGCGGTGGAGCAGGCGATTGGCGATCTGGTCGGCCCGGCGCCGGTGCGCGCCTTGCTTGATCTCGGCGCCGGCACCGGGCGCATGTTGCAATTGCTGGCCCCCCAGGCGCAGCGCCTTGTCGGCGTCGACGCCAGCCCGGCCATGTTGCAGGTGGCGCGCGCCAATCTGGAGCGCGCTGGCGTCACCCGCGCCGAATTGCGCCAGGGCGACATCAATGCTCTCGACGTGGAGCGCGGCGCTTTCGACCTGGTGATGGTGCATCAGGTGCTGCATTTTCTTGACGATCCCGGCCGCGCCTTGCGCGAGGCCGCCGCGGCGCTGGCGCCGGGCGGGCGGCTGCTGGCGGTCGATTTCGCCACGCATGAACACGAGTTTCTCCGCACCGGCCATCAGCACCGGCGGCTGGGGTTTGACGATGCGCAGATGGCGGCGTGGTTTGCCGCCGCCGGGCTTGAGCTGCAGCGCAGCGTGCGGCTGCCGACCACGGGCGCGCCAGACGCTGATGTGGGCGCCGCCGGCGGCCTGACGGTTGTGCTGTGGCTGGCCCGCGATCCGCGCGTCATTACCGACTGGTCGCCGGACGGCCAGAATTCAGGGGTTGCATGATGATTGCCCAAGGAACTGGTAGAGGGGATGGCGGAGGGTTTCGCCCGAGCCGCGACAGCGTCCGCGTTCCGCGCGCCTCCTTCGAGTTCTTCCCGCCGAAAACGCCGGCGATGGAGGAGCAGTTGTGGAGCGCCATCCGGCGGCTGGAGCCGATGCGGCCGCACTTCGTCTCCGTTACCTATGGCGCCGGCGGCTCCACCCGCGAGCGCACCCACGCCACGGTGAAGCGCATTGTCGACGAAACGGCGCTGACGCCGGCGGCGCATCTCACCTGCGTCGCCGCCTCGCGCGATGAGGTGGACGAGGTGATCCGCGGCTATCACGCCGCCGGGGTGCGCCACATCGTGGCGCTGCGCGGCGACGCCATCGAGGGGCCGGGCCACGCCTTCCACGCCCACCCGCAGGGCTACCAGTCCTCGGCCGATCTGGTTGCCGGCATCCGCGCCATCGGCGACTTCGAGGTGTCGGTGTCGGCCTATCCGGAAAAGCATCCGGAAAGCCCCGATCTCGACGCTGACATCGACATGCTGAAGCGCAAGATCGACGCTGGCGCGACGCGGGCCATCACCCAGTTCTTTTTCGACAACGACGTCTATTTCCGCTTCCTTGACCGGGCGCGGGCGCGCGGCGTCAATATTCCGGTCGTGCCCGGCCTGCTGCCGGTGCAGAACTTCACCCAGGCGGCCAGTTTCGCCGCCCGCACCGGCGCCAGCGTGCCGGGCTGGCTGGCCCAGCGTTTCGAGGGGCTGGACAACGACCCCGAGACCCGGCGGCTGATCGCCTCCGCCGTGGTGAGCGAGCAGGCGGCGGAGCTGATTGACCGGGGCGTGGAGGATATCCACTTCTACACCATGAACCGGGCCGATCTGGTCTACGCGGTGTGCCACCTGCTTGGCCTGCGCCCGGCCGCCGGACCTTCCGGCCAGCCGGCGGGCTGACGCCACTCCGGTTCCCGGACGGCCTGCGGCGGTCTGGGAACCTTTCATGTTAGAACGCAATGCAGCGCCGCCCGCCTTTGGAGCGCCGCCAGACCGTTGCTCCAGCCGGCGCCCTGTCGCGCATCCGGATCAAGCCATGACCAAGACCTCGACCCAGCCGATCATCCCCGCCGCCAGCCCGGCCGACGGCGACGCCGTGCGCGCCGCCCTGAACGCCGCTGCCCGCGAGCGCATTCTGGTGCTCGACGGGGCCATGGGCACGATGATCCAGGGGCGAAAGTTCTCGGAAGCGGATTTTCGCGGTGAACGGTTCCGCGATCATGGTCATGACCTGCGCGGCAACAACGACCTGCTGATCCTGACCCAACCCGACGCCATCCGCGAGATTCACCTCGAATATTTCATGGCCGGGGCCGATATCGTCGAGACGAATACCTTCTCGGGCACGTCGATCGCCCAGGCCGACTATGGCCTCGAAGCCATCGTCTACGAGCTGAACCGCGATGGCGCCCGGCTGGCGCTGGAGGCGGCGCAGGAGGCGGAGCGCCGCGATGGCCGCCCGCGCTTCGTCGCCGGCGCCGTGGGGCCGACCAACCGCACCCTGTCGATCTCGCCGGACGTCAACAATCCCGGCTACCGCGCCGTCAGCTTCGACGAGGTGCGCGACGCCTATGCCGAACAGATTCGCGGCCTGGTCGACGGCGGTTCGCACCTCATCCTGATCGAGACCATCTTCGACACGCTGAACGCCAAGGCGGCGGTGGTGGCGGCGGAGCAGGTATTCGCGGAAAAGGGCGTGCGCCTGCCGCTGATGATCTCCGGCACCATCACCGATCTTTCCGGCCGCACCCTGTCGGGCCAGACGCCGGAGGCCTTCTGGAACTCGCTGCGCCACGCCCGGCCGTTCAGCATCGGCCTCAACTGCGCCCTCGGCGCCCGGGAAATGCGCGCCCACATCCAGGAGCTGTCGCGCGTCGCCGACACGCTGGTCTGCGCCTATCCCAACGCCGGCCTGCCCAACGAATTCGGCCTCTATGACGAGAGCCCGGAGGCCATGGCGGCGCTGGTCGGCGAGTTCGCCGCCTCCGGTCTGGTGAATGTGGTGGGCGGCTGCTGCGGCACCACGCCGGCCCATATCGCCGCCATCGCGAAGGCCGTTGCCGGCAAGGCGCCGCGCGTCGTGGCCGAAGTGGAGCCGCGGCTGCGCCTGTCGGGCCTGGAGCCCTTCACCCTCACCGACGACATTCCGTTCGTGAACATCGGCGAGCGCACCAACGTCACCGGCTCGGCGAAGTTCCGCAAGCTGATCACCGCCGGCGACTACGCCGCGGCCCTCGAAGTGGCCCGCGACCAGGTGGCCAACGGCGCCCAGATCATCGACGTCAACATGGACGAGGGCCTGCTCGATTCAAAGCAGGCCATGACCGACTTCCTCAATCTGGTCGCCGCCGAGCCGGACATCGCCCGCGTGCCGGTAATGGTCGACTCGTCGAAGTTCGAGGTGATCGAGGCCGGGCTGAAGTGCCTGCAGGGCAAGGGCATCGTCAATTCGATCTCGCTGAAGGAAGGCGAGGAGAAGTTCATTCACGAGGCGCGCATCGTTCGCGCCTATGGCGCCGCCGTCGTGGTGATGGCCTTCGACGAGCAGGGCCAGGCCGACACGGCGCAGCGCAAGGTGGAGATCACCACGCGCGCCTACAAGATCCTCACCGGGCAGGTCGGCTTCCCGCCCGAGGACATCATCTTCGATCCCAACATCTTCGCTGTCGCGACGGGCATCGAGGAGCACAACAATTACGGCGTCGACTTCATCCAGGCGACGCAGCGCATCCGCCAGACCCTGCCGCACGTCCATGTTTCCGGCGGCGTCTCCAACCTGTCGTTCTCGTTCCGCGGCAATGAGCCGGTGCGCGAGGCGATGCACGCGGTGTTCCTGCTGCACGCCATTCGCGCCGGCATGGACATGGGCATCGTCAACGCCGGCCAGCTCGCCGTCTACGACGAGATTGATCCGGACCTGCGCGAGGCCTGCGAGGACGTGGTGCTGAACCGCCGTCCCGACGCCACCGAGCGGCTGATGGACGTGGCGGAAAAATTCCGCGGCGGCGCCGGCCGCCAGGCGCGCGAGGCCGACCTGACCTGGCGTACCTGGCCGGTGGCGAAGCGTCTGGAGCATGCCCTGGTCAACGGCATCACCGAATATATCGACGTCGACACCGAGGAGGCGCGCCTCAGCGCCGCCCGCCCGCTCGACGTGATCGAGGGGCCGCTGATGGCTGGCATGGGCGTGGTCGGCGACCTGTTTGGCGCCGGCAAAATGTTCCTGCCCCAGGTGGTCAAGTCGGCCCGCGTGATGAAGCAGGCGGTGGCCTGGCTGATGCCGTTCATGGAGGAAGAGAAGGCGGCGGGCGGCGGCGGCCGCTCCAGCGCCGGCAAGGTGCTGATGGCGACGGTGAAAGGCGATGTGCACGATATCGGCAAGAACATCGTTGGCGTCGTGCTGGCCTGTAACAATTACGAGGTGATCGACCTCGGCGTCATGGTTCCGGCGGCGAAAATTCTCGACGTGGCGCGCAAGGAACAAGTCGATGTCATCGGCCTCTCCGGGCTCATCACCCCGTCGCTGGATGAGATGGTGCACGTGGCCGCGGAAATGGAGCGCGAGGGCTTCGACATTCCGCTGCTGATCGGCGGCGCCACCACCAGCCGCGTCCACACGGCGGTGAAGATCCACCCCAATTATCACCGCAACCAGGCGGTGTATGTGGCCGACGCCAGCCGCGCTGTTGGCGTGGTCTCCAGCCTGCTGTCGCAGATGCAGGCGGCGGATTACGTGGCCGGCGTGCGCGCCGAATACGAAAAGGTGGCCGCCGGTCATGCCCGCGCCGAGGCGGAGAAGCATCGCCTGCCGCTGGTGAAGGCGCGCGACAACGCCATGAAGGTGGACTGGGCGGCGCCGCCGCCGAAGCCGACGTTCCTCGGCGAGCGGGTGTTCCGCAGCTACGACGTGGCCGAGCTGGTTCCCTATATCGACTGGACGCCGTTCTTCCAGACCTGGGAGCTGAAGGGGCGGTTCCCCGCCATTCTGGAGGATGCGAAGCAGGGCGAGGCGGCGCGCCAGCTTTATGAGGACGCGCAGCGCATGCTGAAGCGCATCGTCGATGAGCGCTGGTTCACCCCCAAGGCGGTGATCGGCTTCTGGCCGGCCAACGCCGTCGGCGACGACATCCGTCTCTATACCGGCGAAAGCCGTCAGGAGACGCTGGCGACGTTCTTCACCCTGCGCCAGCAGCTCAGCAAGCGCGATGGCCGCCCGAACCTCGCGCTGGCCGATTTCGTCGCGCCCGAAGGCATCGGCAGGCCGGATTATGTGGGCGGCTTCGTCGTCACCGCCGGGCCGGAGGAAGACCGCATCGCCAAACGCTTCGAGGGGGCCAACGACGACTATTCGTCCATCATGGTCAAGGCGCTGGCCGACCGCATCGCCGAAGCCTTCGCTGAGCGCATGCACCAGCGGGTGCGCGAGGAGTTCTGGGGCTATGCGCCGGATGAGAGCCTGAGCAATGACGAGCTGATCGCCGAGACCTATGACGGCATCCGCCCGGCGCCCGGTTACCCGGCCCAGCCGGACCATACCGAGAAGGCGACCCTGTTCGACCTGCTGCAGGCGGAGAAGCGCATCGGCGTCAAGCTCACCGAGAGCTACGCCATGTGGCCGGGCGCCTCGGTGTCGGGTCTCTACCTGTCGTGCCCCGACGCCTATTATTTCGGCGTCGCCAAGGTGGAGCGCGACCAGGTGGAGGATTACGCCCGCCGCAAGGGCATGGAGATCGCCGAGGTTGAGCGCTGGCTGGCGCCGGTGCTGAACTACGACCCGGCGGCCTACGCGAAAAGCGCCGCCTGAGCGCCGCAGGCCCCACAGTATCCGCCAGGCAGGCGCCGGCGGCTGGATGAATCGAAACGCCGCCCTCAAGCAACACGCGGGCGGCGTTTTCATGTCTGGCGATTGCCCGCGCCGGGGTGGCGCGAAGGGCAGTTCCAGGGCGTTAGAGCGCTTTCCGATCAGCTGGAATCAGGTGATCGATCAGAGTTCGCTCAAAACAAGGAAGTTAGAGCAGTTTGCGATCTGGATTGATCGAGAACTGCTTTAGCGGTTGGTTGTCTGCGCTTCGTTGGCGGCGGTGCGGACCACCGGCGTCACCACCACAGGCGCGACGCCGCCCATGCCGAGGGCGCGGGCCGCTGCGGCGGACAGGTCAATCACGCGGCCGCGCTTGAAGGGGCCGCGATCATTGATGCGAACAACGATGGAGCGGCCGGAGCGCCTGTCCGTGACGCGAACCATGGAGCCGAAGGGAAGGGTGCGATGCGCGGCGGTGAGGGCCTTGCCCGTGAAGCGTTCGCCGCTGGCGGTCTTGCGACCGTAGAAGCCGGGCCCATACCAGCTGGCGACGCCGTGCTGGCCGGGTTGGCGGGACGAAGGTGTATCTGCGAAAGCTGCCGATGTGGTGAACGCCGTGAACCCGACCAGGGTGGCGGCAAATACTTGTTTCCTGGATAGCAACGATCCGTCCTTTGTTGTTGCGGATCGCGTCAGAAAATGGCGGGTCGTGACCACAATGTGGCGCACGGTTTCACCTGCAACGGTGAACCTGCGACATGAGTGCACATTGCTTGACTATATTCCTTTATCGGCCGGGTTGGGGTTGTGGAGCGCAATACTTTGTCTCCACGCGCTGATACTGAACGTGGCAAGAGTGAACCATCTGGCCGTGCGACTCCTCATGTTGTGGCGGCGCTGTGCGCAAGCAACGCGCAACAATCCGGGCCACGCCAGAGCGGGCTGTGGATATGGGCTTCCTGCGACAATCCGTCGTCGTGAAAAATGCAGACGATTCACGGTCGGGAAATGATTTGCTCCCGGGCGGGGCCAGGCGTGGGCTGTATCCCGACCGGGTCGCGTTGCTTCCGCCCCGCCAAACTGGCGCGCCTGCATGGGCGCCTGTCTTGGGCGCGCCAGTTCCGCCTGGCGGGCAACGCCATGGGTCGGGCGGGAGGCGCCATGAGCCGGACGAAGGCGCGCCGGCGTTCGGGACCCAAAGGAGCGCGCACGCATGGCAAAGGGCCAGCCGCGCGGGCTGGCCCGGTTGATGTGGAGGGGCTGTTCAGTCAGGAGGCGCCGGCGTGACGCGGGGGCGCGCCGGTCAGACGCCGGGGCTGGCCAGCGCCAGCCACGCGGCGACCCGCGCTTCCGGGTCGGCGTTCATGGTCACGTCGCTGACCACGGCGATGGAATCCGCGCCGGCAGCGAAGACGTCTGGCGCGCGCTCCAGGGTGATGCCGCCGATGGCGATCAATGGCGTCGCGCCAACCCGACGCTTCCATTCGCCAATCCGCTCCAGCCCCTGGGGGGCAAAGGGCATGACTTTCAGGGTTGTCGGCCAGATCGGGCCGAGCGCCACATAATCGGGCTGCGCCGCCAGCGCCGTCTCCAGTTCCGCCTCGTCGTGGGTGGAGACGCCCAGCGTCAGCCCGGCGTTGCGGATGGCGGTGAGGTCAGCCTCGGCCAGATCCTCCTGGCCCAGGTGCAGATGCCCGGCGCCGGCGTCGATGGCTGCCTGCCAGTAGTCGTTGACGATCAGTTGCACGCCGGCGGGCAGGGTCAATGCCAGCGCCTCGCGGATCATCGCCACGGCGGCTGCGTGGTCCAGATCCTTGGCGCGAAGCTGCGCCGTGCGCACGCCGCAGCGCACGAGGCGATCGATCCAGGCGACGCTGTCGACGATGGGATAGAAACGGTCAGGAGTTTGCAGCATGCCAGAACGGCGTCCCTGGAACAGGCGTTGATGGAGAGGCGAAGTCGCGCGGGGCCATCAGGCCGGCTTCCCACGCGGTGCGGCCCGCCGCGACGGCCTGGCCAAAGGCGCGGGCCATGGCCACCGGATCGCCGGCCTTGGCCACCGCCGTATTGAGCAGCACCGCGTCATAGCCCAGCTCCATGGCGTGGGCGGCGTGGGAGGGCGCGCCGAGGCCGGCGTCGACCACAAGGGCGATATCCGGAAAGCGGTTGCGCAACAGGGCCAGCGGGCCGGGGTTGACGATGCCTTTGGCGCTGCCGATCGGCGCGGCCCAGGGCATCACCACCTGGCAGCCGGCGTCAACGAGGCGGGTCGCCACCGTCAGGTCCTCAGTGCAATAGGGGAACACCTGGAAGCCGTCGCGGATCAGGATGTCGGCGGCCTCAACCAGCGCGACCACGTCCGGCTGCAGGGTGTCGTCGTCGCCCACCACCTCCAGCTTGATCCAGGAGGAGCCGAACAGTTCGCGGGCAAGCTGGGCGGTTGTCACGGCCTCGCGCACCGTGCGGCATCCGGCGGTATTGGGCAGGATCTTCAGCCCCAGTTCGCGGATCAGCGCCCAGAAACTGTCGCCGGTGGCGCCGCCCGCCGTCTCGCGCCGCACGGACACGGTGAGAATGCCGGCGCCCGAGGCGCGCACCGCCGCCTGCATCACGGCGGGGGAGGGGTATAGCGCCGTGCCGATCATCAGGCGCGAGGCGATTTCTTCGCCATAAAGCTTGAGCATGCCGGTCATCCACCCTGTCGCGGCGAGACGATTTCAATGTCGTCGCCGTCGCGCAGCAAATCCTCGCCCCAGCGTCCGCGCGAAACCACCGCCTGGTTGACGGCAACGGCGATGAACTCGCCGTCATAGTCCAAAGCGTCAAGCAGCGCCCGCACGCTGGCGGCGGCCACCTGGCGGCTCTCGCCATTGACGGTGAGCCTGAGGACGGGCGCATCGGTCAGATTGTCGTTCACGGCGTCGCCTCCTCAAGCGCGCGGGCCGTCGCGTGGCCCGCCATATGAAACAGTTCGTCGTCGCGCACGCCCGCGACGATCCAGCGGGTCACGGCTTCGGCGATGGCCGGAGCCATCAGGAAGCCGTGCCGGTAGAGGCCGTTGACGCGGGCAATGCTGCCCTGGACGGTGATGCGCGGCGCGTGATCCGGAAAGGCCGGCCGAAGCCCCGCGCCCATCTCGACAATGCGCGCCTCGCCAAACGCCGGATGGATGGCGAAGGCGGCGCTCATCAGCTCCAGCGCCGAGCGGACGGAGATGCGGTCGTCCTCGCTCTCGATGGTCGAGGCGCCGATGACGAAACGGTTGTTGGGGCGCGGGATCACATAGAGCGGCCAGCGTGGATGCAGCAGGCGCACCGGCCGGCTGAGGCTGATCTCCGGCGTTTCGATGGTGACCACCTCGCCCTTGACGCCGCGCAGGGCCGGCAGGGCGTCGCGCGCCGCCATGCCCCGGCAGTCGATCACCAGACCTTCCAGCGCTTCCGGCTCGACCGGCGCGCCAAAGCGCAGGCCGACGCCCAGCGTCCGTAGCCGCTGGTGGATGGCCGGCACGACGCGGCGCGGCTCCACATGGCCCTCCGCCGGGAAAAACAGACCGTCGCGAAACCGCCCCTCCAGCGCCGGCTCGAGCGCAGCGATCTCCGCTGCGCCCATCCGTTCATGGCCAGGGGTGATGCGGGCGAAGCGTTCGAAGTCGGCCCGGTCGCGTGGATGGGCGACGATGAGGGAGCCATGGAACGCCGCGTCTGGGAACGCGGCCCGCCACAGGGCGAGGGAGCGGTGGCCAAGGCGCATCACCAGCGGCTCGGAAACCTCGGCCTCGCAATCAGGCGCCAGCATGCCGCCGGCCCAGTAGCTGGTGGCGCCGGCCAGATCGCCGGCTCCCTGGTCATACAGGGTGACAGCGCAGCCAGCCTCCGCCAGCGCCAGCGCGCACCAGCTTCCGGCGACGCCGGCGCCAACCACCGAAATAGCGGGCCCGTCGCGCAACTTGTCTGGAGGCTGGGTGTTCGCCGTTGTCATGCCGTCCCTCCGCCGATGCGGGCCATTCCTGGGCGCCTGAAAGCGTCCAGGAATGGCCCGTGCCTTGAGTCGGCGCCGGATTGGTCCGGGAAGCGATTGCGGCTTTCCGGTCCGGCGCCAGCCGGATCAGGTTCAAAGGATTTGGCGTCGCGCCATCTCAGCCCTGCCACCGGGGCAGGGCACTCCCCGGACTGTTGTGAACGGATGCTCACGCTTTGTAGATACGCCCGGGCCGCCGGCTCCGCAAGGCGAGCGGCCCTTCAGGCCACCAGCGGGCCCTGGCGGCTGGCGATGAGGTCGCGCAGGGTGGTGATGGTGGAGGCGTCGGCGACGCCATCGACCAGCTCCGGCCGGAAATGCCGCTGGAAGGCGCGCACCGCCGCCTCGGTGCCGGCGTCATAGTCGCCGCTCATGTCGACGCCATAGCCATAAAGCGCCAGCATGGCCTGCAACGCCTCCACCGGCGGGCCGCTTTCGCCTAGGCTGAGGAAGCGGCCGCCGCTGATGGGCGCAGGGCGGACCCAATGGCCAACGCCAGCCTGGGCGAGGCGCTCCCAGGGAAACAGCTCGCCCGGATCGTCCTTGCGCAGGGGCGCCACGTCCGAATGGGCCAGCACGTTCTCCGGGCGGATCGACCAGCGCTGGATAATGTCCTGGGCGAGGCGCGTCACCGCCGCGATCTGGGCGTCGGGATAGGGCGGCAGGCCGCCAGGGTGGCCGGCGTTGGCGATCTCGACGCCGATGGAGGCGGAGTTCACGTCGGTCTCGCCATTCCAGAAGCTGGCGCCGGCGTGCCAGGCCCGCCGGGCTTCCGGCACCATCTGCACCACATGGCCATTCTCGAACACGAAATAATGCGCCGAAACTTCCGCCACCGGATTGCACAGGCGCTGCAGCGCCTCGCCCGCGTCCGGCATGCCGGTGTAGTGCAGGACCAGCAGGCGCGGCGCCTGGCCACCGGCGCGTTCACCGTGATTTGGCGAGGGAAACACCCTGGCGGCGACCGGGCTGTCAGGTTCCAGACGGGACATGAAGGCTCCTGAAAATCCGCCATGCGCGGACATGGCAAGCGCGGACGTGGCAAGCGCAGACATGGCAAGCACGGACGGGGCAAGCGTTGGATGCCGCCGGTGCGGGCGGCAGGGAGATGCTTCGCCTGTTTCACCTGAACGCGGGCAAAGCTCAAGACATGGCCCGCGCAAGTCAGGCTGCGCAGGTCAGGCGGCGTCCGCCTTCTTCTGGCTGCGCAGGGCGCGGATGCGGGCGTAGGCGTCGTTGATGGCGGCGGCGCGGTCGTTGGCGACGATGATCGCCTCCTGCGGCATGCCGGCGGCGATCAGCCGGTCCGGATGGTGCTCGGCCATCTGCCTGCGATAGCATTGCGCCAGCTCGGCGGCGCTCATGTCGCGGCGGGCGCCCAGGATGCGCCAGGGATCGTCCGGCATGGCCACGTGATTGGCCTGGATGGCGACGAACTCATCGTGGCTGAAGCCGAAAATGCGCGCCACCTCTTCCAGAAACGCCAGCTCCGCCTCATGGATGGCGTGATCGGCGCGGGCGATCTCGAAAAGGGCGTCGAGCACGCTTTCCAGCAATGGCCGGTTGCCGGCGAAATGGCTGGCGAGCTGGCGGGCGTAGGCATCGAAGCCATGGGTGGTCTGGCGGGCGAGATCGAACAGGCGCTCGACCCGCGGCACGTCCTCCACCGGCACGTCGATGATCCTGCGGAAGGCGGCGATCTCGTTGTGGGTAACCACGCCATCGACGCGCGCCATCTTCGCGCACAGGGCCACAAGGCCGGTGGCGTAGACCACCTCCGGCGGCGGCGGCCCGAAAATGCCGCCAGGCGCGAACAGGCCGGTGCTCTCCAGAAACCGTCCGGTGGCCGCCCAGGCCTGGGCGCCGGGGCTGTCGCTCCTGTCGAGCAGCATGTGGCCGGTGGCGGCGCCCACCAGCGCGCCAAGCGGCCCGCCAAGCACCGCGCCGAGCCCCAGGCCGCCGAGTTTTCCCCAGACGCTCATTGGCCGCTTCCACGGTCAAACGCGCCCGCCCAGGCGTCGGCCAACTGGCGGCGGCGGGGCGTGCGGCAACTGGAAAAGATAAGGAATAAAGGAGAATCAGGCGTCATCGAACCTGCATGGGAACATCAGAACGCGTAATTTTCGAGGCGCCCGCAGGAGGTTTCGCGCAAAAAAAACGACGCCGGATTTGGCGTCGCAGCCTGTCATCCAGGGGGCCAACCCGACTGCGCCGGGTTGGAAGGCTGCCTGATGGCGTCGACCGGGCGTGGTTTGTCACCCCCGGGCCAGAAGGCGCGCCCGCAGGGGGAGGCGCGCCCGCAAGGGGAGAAGGCGCGCCAGCAGTCATTTCGCGGGTATCAGTAGCATTCCTGATAGCGGCGACCGCCATAGTAGTAGCTGCGGCAGTTGGCCGTTCCGGCGCCGACAATCGCGCCTGCGCCCGCGCCAAGCGCCGCGCCGGCAAGAGCGCCGCCGCCGGTTCCCGTAGCCGCGCCGCCGATCGCCGCGCCGGCGAGGCCGCCAATGGCCGCGCCGCCAACCGCGCGTTCGCCGGGGGTTTGGCAGGCTGCCAGTCCCATCGTCACCAGTCCGATAGCCAGCAGTTTTTTCATCGATCCTCTCCCTCGGAGTTGCAGCTTGACCTGTGCCGTCAATGCGCCCGGAAGCAGTTTGGTTCCCGGCAACGGCGCCGGGATTGGGGCGTCGTCGTCGCCAGCCAGGACCCGGATGCTCACCAGGTTGGCGGTGAAGCGTGGCGCCGGAATGGCGAGATTATCCCCGTCAACACCTCCGTTCAGGCGAGAAAAATGCCGGCCGCGATCCCAGATGACGCAAGGGTTTTGGCGCTGGGTTCGCCAGCTCAGAACAGCGGGTTGATCGCGAAATCGTTGAAAAAAAGCCTGTTTGCTGCAACAGTGCGGGAGTTGGTAGCCAATCGGTAACCTTAAAAACACTGCGGAGCTGGATCGGCCCTTGCCTGATCCCTGCCGCAATTGGCGGAAAGTTTGTGCTGACGATCGCCGGCGAGGCAAAGCGCCTGGGTGGGGCGATGCGTCAACAATCATGGGCGGCGGCAAGCTGGCGGGCCGCGGGCATCGCGCCTCGTCGCCGATAACAATGAACCCGCGTCGCGGCCCGTGCGCCGCGCCGTATCGTGGGTGACAGGCGGGCGTGCTTCACCGGAGATGCTCCGGGTCCACCACCTTCTGGGGGTAACGCGGTTTGAATTTGAAAACGACAACAGCCCTGTCGCTGGCGTGCTTCCTGGCTTGTGGAAGCGCCGCGATGGCGCAGGCGCCGACTGGCGAAGTCGTGGCCCAGGGTCCGGGGCCGCTCACCGGTTTTGGGGGGCATGGATACTCGAAGGGCTCGCCCTGGGGGAAAGCCGGCGACGCGTCGGGTAAGGGCGATGGCGCTACAGCAACCAAACCTTCGGGCGCCAAACCTTCGGAGAAAAAGTCCGGAGCGGAAAAGCCCACTCCCAAAAATCCTCCCAAAAATCTTCCCAAGAGCGCGCCCAAAAACAGCTCTGACAAGAAATCCGAACGCGAGAAATCTGAAGGCGAGACCAGCGGTCCGGTTCATGCGCACGCGGCTGGCGCGGTTGTCGCGCCGGCGTCGCTTCCTGTGAGTGGCGGCGCTGGCGAGGCGCAGGACGCTGCCGCCGGCGCGGCGCCAAAGCCGCGCCATGCGGTGATGCGCGCGCCGTTGCCGCCGCAGCGCCCGGCTGATCTGGACGGCGGCGCCCAGACCGCGGCGGTTCCGGCGACGCAGACGCAGGCGGCGGCGCAAGAGGCTCCGGCCCAGTCGGCCCAGCCCCAGTCGGTTCAGCCCCAGTCGGTTCAGCCTCAGTCGGTTCAGGCCCAGACAGCTCCCGTTCAGGCGGATGAGGCGCCGATGAAGGCGGATGCGCGCCTTGCGGCCCGCGCCCCGCTGCCCCCCGCGCGTCCCGATGATCTTGATAGCGGCGCCTCCCAGGTGGCGATGACCTCGCCGGCCCAGCCGGCTGACGCCGCCGACGAGGCCCGCCAGGCCGCGCTGCAGGCGCCTGCCGCCGCGCCCGCCGCGCCGTCCGGCGGTGGTTTCGACCTGTTCAAGTTCCTTGCTGGAAAGCCGCAGGGCGGGACGACCCAAACCGCTGGCGCTCCTGTCGAAGACGAGCCCCGGCGCGGCCGTCGCCATGCGCGCGGCGCGGCGCGCGACGCCGCCGCAAGGGCCAGCATCGCGCCGCTGATCGAGCGGCACGCCCGCGCCTATGGCATTCCGGTCGCGCTCGCTGACGCGGTGGTGCGCGTGGAAAGCCGCTACAATCCGTCGGCGCGCAACGGCCCTTATCTTGGCCTGTCGCAGATTCATCTCAACACGGCCCGCGCCGTGGGGTATGGCGGCGGCGCCCAGGGCCTGATGGATGCGGACACCAACCTGCGCTACGGCATGAAATATCTGGCCATGGCCTACCGGCTGGCCGGCGGCGACACCTGCCGCACCATCCTGAAATATCAGGCTGGCCACCGGGCCGAGCGCATGACCTCCCACGCGGCGCGCTATTGCTCGCGGGTGCGCACCATGATGGCGGCGTTCTGAGCCTGACGCCGGGCCATGGCGCCTGGCTGGTCCGGCTGGCCGCCCTGGCGGCGGCTTCCGTTCCGCGCGATGTTTCTGCGCTCCCCGTTTCTGGCGGGGAGCGTTTTTTATTGACTGGCCGCCCGTTCGACGGCACACCACCCGCGCCAGTTGGCCGGACGACCGCTGCCCCGCAGAGGAAAGTCCGGGCTCCACGGAAAAACGGCGCCGGATAACGTCCGGCGGGGGCGACCCCAGGGAAAGCGCCACAGAAAGCAAACCGCCGCCGGTCCGCCGGCGGTAAGGGTGAAAGGGTGCGGTAAGAGCGCACCGCGGATGCGGCGACGCAGACGGCATGGCAAGCCCCGCCGGGAGCAAAACCAAATAGGGGCGACGTGCGCGCAAGCGCGGGCTTTTCCGGCCAGATCGCCCGGGTTGGTTGCTTGAGGCGATCGGTAACGGTCGTCCCAGAGGAATGGTCGTCACGTCTTGCGCCGTTCGCGGCGCAGGGCCTTACAGAACCCGGCTTACAGGCTGACTGGCGCTTTTTTCCTGATTTGTGCGATGGATGCGCATTCCGGAGCGACGGACGCCGCCGCGTCCCGCGATAGGCGCGCGGATGGTGGCCGCGGCGCCCCCCGGCGCTGTTGACAGGTCCGTTGAGGCGCGCTGTCCCCGGCGCGCGGCGCTTGTGGCGCTTGTGGCGCATGCGTCCGCAAATCGCATCGTATCAAAACATGGGCATGGGTTGCTTCGCGGCCCCCGGCTGCGTCGGGGCTCCCGCACGCCCGCACGCCCGCACGCCATCGGCAATAGCGCCGTCCGTGCTCTCGCCGCACGCCCGCACGCCCGGCTGGGCGAGGCGCATGCCGGCGCTCCGCCCGGGCCGCCCCCTTTCCCCTGCAATCGACCCGTTTTGTGCGTCAGTCGCGACAGCTGGAAAACCGCGTCCGGACCCGCGCCCGATAGCAGATTCATTAACCTTGTCAGGGCGACAATGGGTGACGGGACCGTGCGTTTCCGAATCGGCGACGCCAGGTCCAGAAGCCCTTGATTCCATTGACGCCCAAGATATCCCATGGTATCCCAAATCATCCCGCATGAAGATGTGACGCCGCTGCTGGCGTCATCCGGGCCGCGGCTCTTCTCTGGAGCGTGCGCGGACGTGCGTGGGGCGATGCCCGCCGCCAGCTCCGGCGCGGGTTTCGGCGTTGCGGGGAGCTGCAAGGTCAGGGCGGCTGGCGGCGATGGACCGGTTCGTGTCCAACTTCACCAACCGGCTCGACTCCAAGGGCCGGGTTTCGATCCCGGCGCCGTTCCGGGCTGTGCTGGCGCGCGACGGTTTCGAGGGGCTTTATGTGCATCCGGGGCTGGACGCCCCGGCGCTGGATGCTGGCGGCAACGCCTTGCTGGCGGAAATCAACGCGCTGCTGGAGACGCTGTCTCCTTATTCGGAGGAGCGGGATTTCCTGTCGACGGCGTTGCTTGGCACGAGCGAGATTCTGAAGGTCGATCCGGAAGGCCGGGTGACTTTCTCCGAGGCGCTGAAAGCCCACGCGGGCATCACGGATACGGTGACCTTCGTGGGGCATGGACACAAGTTTCAGGTCTGGGAGCCGGGTCGTTTCCGGGCGCACCTGGACGAGGCGCGGGCGCGGGTGCGCGAATTGAAGAAGAATCTGGGCCGGTCTGGGGCGAGTGGTTCGCCTGCCCGGTCTGCGACGTCTCTCTCCCCAGGGGCGTCAGGCGCATGACGGGTCACGGCGACGGCAATGCCGACGCCGATGGCGGACCGGCCCGGCATGTGCCTGTGCTCCTGGGGGAGGTGCTCGAAGCCCTCCAGCCGGCGCGCGGCGGCGCATTCCTCGACGGCACCTTCGGCGCGGGCGGTTACGCCGCGGCAATCCTCAATTCCCATCCCGACGTGCGTCTGACGGCGCTGGACCGCGATCCCTCCGCGATCGCCGGCGGGCAGGCGCTGGTCGCTGCCTCTGGCGGGCGGCTGCAACTGGTCGAGGTCTGCTTCGGCGACATGGAGCAGGCGGCGCGCGACCTGGGGTTGCCGCCGCTGGATGGCGTCGTGCTCGATATTGGCGTGTCGTCGATGCAACTCGACCAGGCGGAGCGGGGCTTCTCCTTCCGCTTTGACGGGCCGCTCGACATGCGCATGGCTTCGTCTGGCGACAGCGCCGCCGATCTGGTCAATCGCGAAAGCGAAGAGCGCCTCGCCGACATCATCTATCATTTCGGCGAGGAGCGTCGCTCGCGCGCGGTCGCGCGCGCCATTGTCGCGGCGCGCAAGGAAGCGCCGATCCTCACGACGCGCGCCCTGGCCGATCTGGTGGCGCGGGTGGTGCGCGCCGATCCCAATGGGCCACACCCGGCAACCCGCACGTTCCAGGCCCTGCGCATCGCGGTGAACGACGAACTGGGCGAACTTGTCCGGGCGCTGCATGCGGCCGAGCGCCTGCTGGCGCCTGGCGGCCGCTTGGTGGTGGTGACGTTCCATTCGCTGGAAGACCGCATCGTCAAGCAGTTCTTCGCCCGCCGGCAGGGGCGGAGCGGCGGCGGCAACCGCTTCGCGCCTTCGCTGGCTCCGGTCGCGGCTGCCACCTTCAGCGCCGTGACGCGCAACCCCGTGACGGCCTCGGAAAACGAACTGCGCGCCAATCCGCGCGCCCGCTCGGCCAAGCTGCGCGCCGCGACGCGCACCGCCGCGCCCGCCCAGGACGAGGACAGCGACGTGACCAGCCTGGCGATGCTGCCAGCCCCGACGGGACGGAGAGCGCGATGATCCTCCGCATCTTCCACATCGCAGCGATTGGCGCCCTGATCGCATCGGCGGTCTACGCCTATTCAATCAAATACGACACCATCTATCTGGCCGAACAGGTCGCGAAGCTGAAGCACCAGATCAAGCGTGAGAAAGACACGAACGCGGTGCTGGCGGCTGAGTGGCAGCGCCTGACCCGCCCGGATCGCCTGCAGATCCTGGCGGAGCGACACCTGGACCTGAAGCCGTTGCTGATCGACCAGCTGGTGCGCGCCGGCGATCTGCCACAGCGCCAGGAGAAAATTGACGCTATCGGGCGCAAGCTGGCGGATCTGGGGCTCTCCGAGCCCACCACCACGCCGTCGGCCGGCGCCGAAAGCGCGCCAGCGGCGCCGGAGCAGCGCGCCGCCTCGCGCACGCCCGCGTCCGCACGCACGCCAGGGAGGTAATGTTGCAGGATCGCTCCACGCCCCCTGGCGGCAAATCGCCTGACCGCGCTGGTCCCCGGCTGCCGGGCGCGGCTCCGCGCGCCCCCCAGCCCCCAGGAGCTGCCCAATCCCCAGGGGCGCCCCTGCCCAAAGGGGTTCCCCTGCCCAAAGGCGCGGCGACGCAGAAGTCCGCCATGCCTGGCGTGGAGCCCGCGCCGGGCGCCGCCGGGCATGCGGCCGCGGGCAAAGCGTTTGGCAAAAGATCTGGCAAAAGCTCAGGTGATGGCCAGGGTCTGTGGCGGGGGCTGCAGGCGTCGGCGGCGCGCGTTTTCGCCCGAGCGGGCGGGCCTTCAGGAAAGGCCGCTTCCGGCAAAAGCGCGTCGGGTCAGGCGTCCGCTTCCGGCAAACCGGGCGGCGGCGCCAGCCAGCCCGGCGGGCCGTCGCGTTTCAGCCTCGCCGGCATGCGGGCCGGCGTCGCGGCGATGCTGGCCGCTGGCGCCGGCAAGATGAAAACCGGGATCACGCGTGGCGGCGCCATGACCTGGCGCGGTTTCCTCCGCGCCGCCCGGGCCATGATTGGCGACATGTTCCGCATGCGGGCCGACAAGGCCAATGGCCGCATCGTGCTGGTCGGCGCGGGGTTTGTCGTTATCTTCGGCGCGGTGATCGTGCGGCTGGCGACCTTCGCCGTCATGCCGCCGCCCGCTTCGGAGCGTTATGTGGCGGCCAACACCGTCGGCGTGGCGCGTCCGGATATCGTCGATCGCAACGGCCTGCTGCTGGCCACCGACATCAAGACCTATTCGGCCTTCGCGGAGCCGCGCAATATTCTGGATGCCGATGAGGCGACGGAACTGCTGACGGCGGTGCTGCCCGATCTGAACGCCCGTGAATTGCGCGAGAAGCTGTCGACCAAAAAGGGCTTCGTCTGGATCAAGCGCGAGATGACGCCGAAGCAGCGCGCCGAGGTGCATCGCCTGGGCATTCCGGGCGTCGGCTTCCTGCCCGAAAACAAGCGCGTTTATCCCAATGGCCCGGTCGGCGCCCACATTCTCGGCTTCGCCAATGTGGACAACCAGGGCATCGCCGGCATTGAGAAATACATCGACAATCAGGGGCTGAAGGATCTGGCGGGGCTGGGCTTCGCCAACAGCGCCGCTGACCTGAAGCCGGTGAAGCTGTCGCTGGACCTGCGCGCCACCCACGCGGTGCGCGACGAGCTGGTGAAGGGCATGGCCCACTTCAAGGCCAAGGCCGCCGCCGCCATGATCATGGACGTCAACACCGGCGAGGTGATCGCCCTGACGTCCCTGCCGGACTATGACCCGAACAATCCTGTCGACGCGCTGGAGAAGGACCGCATCAACCGCATGATGGTGGGCGTCTATGAAATGGGCTCCACCTTCAAGGCGCTGACCACGGCGATGGCGCTCGATTCGGGCAAGGTGAACATCAACTCCAGCTTTGATGCGCGCGGCGGCCTGCACTACGGCCGCTTCACCATCCGCGACTACCACGGCACCAACCGCGTCCTGACGGTGCCCGAGATCTTCCTGCATTCGTCCAACATCGGCACTGCGCGCATGGCGCTGGCTGTGGGCGTGGAAGGGCACAAGGCCTTCCTTCGCAAGATGGGCCAGTTGACCCGCATGCAGACCGAGCTGCCGGAAAGCGCCGCGCCGATCGTTCCCGCCCGCTGGGGCGAGCTGAACACCATGACCATTTCATTCGGTCACGGCCTGGCGGTGGCGCCGATTCAGGCGACGGCGGCCGTGGCGGCGCTGCTCAACGGCGGCAAGCTGATGGCCCCCACCTTCCTGAAGCGCACCGAAGAGGAAGCCGCCGACATTGGCAAGCAGGTGGTGTCGCCACAGACCAGCGAGGCCATGCGCTACATCATGCGCCTCAACGGCTACAAGGGCTCGGCCAGAAAGTCGCGGGTGCAGGGCTATTACGTCGGCGGCAAAACCGGCACGGCCGAAAAGGTGATCGGCGGGCGTTACGCGCGCAACCGGCTGTTCACCACCTTCATGTCGGTGGCGCCGGCCAACAAGCCGAAGTACCTGTTCCTCACCATCTATGACGAGCCCCAGGGCCTGCCGGAAACCTACGGCTACGCCACGGCGGCGTGGAACGCTGGCGTGACCACCGGCAGGATCATTGCCCGCGTCGCGCCGCTGCTCGGGTTGCCGCCAATCTTCGAGGAGCCGAAGAACCCGTTCCCCAACATGGTGCGGCTTGGCGCCTGGGGCACGCGGTGACGGCTTCGCGACGCCTGTCAGGTCCATCCCGGTGAACTGATCCGGGCGACGCGCGCTTCCCTTGCGCGCTTCCCCGGTGCGCGGCGGTATCCACTTTGCCGCATCATGCTCTATGTTGTCGTCTTGATGCAGACGCGCCGGCTCGCGCCGGGCGGATCGGGAGCAGTTTTTCCATGATCGATACGCCAGTCGCCAGCGCCCCGCCGGTTCCGGCGCGGCTGGAGAAGGTTTTTCCTGGCCTGTTCACTGGCGAGATGGCGGCGCGCGCGATCAGCGAGGTCACGGCGGACAGCCGGGCGGTTGTCCCTGGCGGCGTCTTTGTGGCCGTGGCTGGCGCAAAGGACGATGGCCGGCGTTTCGTGGCTGACGCGGCGGCGCGCGGGGCCATTGCCATCGTTGGCGAAGGACCGCGACCGGAAGATCTGCCGCAGGACGTTGCCTGGGGCCAGGCGCCCAACGCGCGTCATGCCCTGGCGCTGGCGGCGGCGGCGCTGTACCCGGAGCAGCCGCCGTGCGTTGTCGCCGTGACCGGCACGGCTGGCAAAAGCTCCGTGGTGGATTTTGCCCGCCAGCTGTTCACCGCCTGTGGTCGCAAGGCGGCGTCGCTTGGCACGGTGGGCGTCATCGGCCCCTCTGGCGCCGCGTATGGCTCGCTGACCACGCCCGATCCGCTGACCCTGCACCGGACCCTGGCGAGCCTCGCGGCGGACGGCGTCACCCACCTCGCCATGGAGGCCTCCTCGCACGGGCTCGACCAGCGCCGGCTGGACGGCGTGCGGCTGCAGGCGGCGGCCTTCACCAACCTCGGCCGCGATCATCTCGACTATCATCCGGACGAGGAAAGCTATTTCGACGCCAAGGCCCGTCTGTTCTCCGAGGTGGCGCCGGCCTCGGCGGCCGCCGTGGTTAACGCCGATTCCAGCCATGGCCAGGAGATCCTGCTCATCGCCAGCACGCGCGGCATGCGCACCCTGACGGTCGGTGAGAGCGGGGCTGACATCCAGTTGCTGGCATGCGCGCCCGAGGGCTTCGACCAGCAATTGAGCGTCAGCGTCGAGGGCGTCACTTATGAGATCAGCCTGCCGTTGTGCGGCGGCTTTCAGGCGCAGAACGCGCTGATCGCCGCCGGGCTGTGCATCGCCACCGGGGAGGAGCCAGATGTGGTGATGCCGGCCCTGGCCGGGCTGCGCGGCGTGCCGGGGCGCATGGAGCGGGTGGCCGAGGTCAATGGCGGCCTGGTGATCGTCGATTACGCCCACAAGCCGGACGCCCTGCGCGAGGTGCTGAAGGCCTTGCGCCCGTTCGCCAGCGGCCGGCTGATCTGCGTGTTTGGCGCCGGCGGCGACCGTGACCCGGGCAAGCGGAAGATCATGGGCGAAATCGCCGCCAGGTACGCCGACGCGGCGATCGTCACCGATGACAACCCCCGCTCCGAGGACCCGGCGGCGATTCGCGCCGCCATTCTCGCTGGCGCCCCCGGGGCGCGTGAGATCGGCGACCGTGGCGAGGCGATCGCCGTCGCCGTCGCCGGGCTGCAAGCCGGCGACGTGCTGGTGATCGCTGGCAAGGGCCACGAAACCGGGCAGATCGTTGGCCAGAACGTGCTGCCGTTCTCGGATCACGAGGCGGTGCGCGCCGCCGCGCGGAAGGCTCCGGCATAACGCGGGGGGCGCGCGCTGGCGGATTTGTTAAGACCACCGGACTATGGATAAGCCGGACATCATCGGCGGATATGAGTCGCTGTTGCGTCCGCCGGTCCGGGCAGGGGCTGTTCGCGCTGAAGCTGCCTTGCCTTATTGATTTTGACGCGGTTTTTCGCGCGAGGTGGCGTCCATTTCGCTGGAAAACGCTTTGACGCGCGCAGGCGTTCAACACACGCGCTCCTTTGGAGAATGCAGGGCATGACATCGAAGGCATCGCCGCTCTGGACCGGCGAGGAACTGCGGCAGGCGATGGGCGCCCGCGTCATTGGCGCGCTCCCCGAAGCCATCAGCGGCGCATCGATCGACACGCGCTCCATCCAGCCTGGCGACGTGTTCTTCGCCATCACCGGCCTCGCGCGCGACGGGCATGAATTCGTCGCCGCCGCGCTGGAAGCCGGCGCCGCCGCCGTGGTGATCGACGAGGCGCACGCGGCGGCCCTGGCGCCGCTGGTCGCCGCGAAGGGCGCGCTGCTGGTGGTTCCGGACGTGCTGGGCGGGCTGGAGGCAGCCGGGCGCGCCAGCCGGGCGCGCTCGCGGGCGCGCATCGTCGCCGTCACCGGCTCGGTGGGCAAAACCAGCACAAAGGAGGCGCTGCGACTGGCGCTGGCTGGCCAGGGCCGCACCCATGCTTCGGTCGCCAGCTACAACAATCATTGGGGCGTGCCGCTGACCCTGACCCGCATGCCGCGCGACGCGGAATTCGGCGTGTTCGAAATCGGCATGAGCGCGCCGGGCGAAATCCGCGCCCTGACCGCCATGGTGCGGCCGCATGTGGCGATCGTCACCACCGTGGCGCCGGTGCATCTGGAATTCTTCCCCTCGGTCGAGGCCATCGCCGACGCCAAGGGCGAGATCTTCGAGGGGCTGGAGCCGGACGGCGCCGCCATCATCAATGTCGACAATCCACATGCGCCGCGCTTGCGCGCTTTGGCGGAGCGGGCCGGCGCGGCCCGCATCCTGACGTTTGGCGAGGCCGCCGGCGCCGACGTGCGGCTGATCCGGGAAATTCTCCAGCCGGACCTTTCCATTGTCGAAGCCAGCGTTTTTGGCGAGCCGGCGACCTGCCGGGTCGGCGCGCCGGGCCATCACATGGTGATCAACAGCCTCGGCGTGCTGGCGGCGGTGCATGCTCTGGGCGCGGACGTGGCGCTGGCCGCCCTGGCGCTTGGCCAGATGAGCGCGCCGCAAGGGCGCGGCGAGCGCACCCGGCTTGCCGCCCATGGCGGGGCGTTCCTGCTGATTGATGAAAGCTACAACGCCAACCCGGCCTCGATGCGCGCCGCCATTGCCGCGCTGGGCAATGTGGAGCCGGGACCGCGCGGCCGCCGCATCGCCGTGCTGGCCGACATGCTGGAGCTGGGCGAGCAGGGCGGGGCGCTGCACGCTGGCCTCGCTGGCGATCTGGAGGCGCATGACATCGATCTGGTCTATGCCGCTGGCCCCATGATGCAGGCGTTGTGGGAGGCGTTGCCGCCGGCGCGCCGGGCGCTGCATTGCGCCGCGCCCGCCGGGCTGGAGGAGGCCATCGTCGCCGCCGTTCACGCCGGCGACGTGGTGATGGTAAAGGGCTCCAACAGCACCCGGGTCTCGCGCATCGTCACGGCGTTGAAGGCGCGTTTCCCGGCCGCGGACGCCTCCAGGGACTGAGCGGCTCGCGAAAATGTCGAACGGGTTGGTCCGGCGCCTGGCCGCCGCATTCCCAACAGGGCTCTGAACAAAGAAAGCTTCACCATGTTGTACTGGCTCGCCGACTATTCGACGTCGTTCAGCGCCCTGAATGTTTTCCGTTACATCACGTTCCGCACCGGCGGGGCCATCGCCACCGGGCTGTTCTTCGTGTTCCTGTTCGGCCCGGCGATCATCGCCAGCCTGCGCATCCGCCAGGGCAAGGGGCAGCCGATCCGCACCGACGGGCCGCTGTCGCACCTGGCGAAGAAGGGCACGCCGACCATGGGCGGCCTGATGATCCTCTCCGGGGTCATCGTCTCCACGCTGCTGTGGGCCAATCTGGCCAATCCCTACGTCTGGATCGTGCTGCTTGTGACTGTCGGCTTCGGGGCCATCGGCTTCTATGACGACTATCTGAAGGTGACGAAGCAGAGCCACGCCGGCCTATCCGGCAAGGCGCGGCTCGCCATCGAGTTCATCATCGCCGCTTCCGCCTGCTTCGCCATCGTCACCGTGGAGCGTCACGCCGGCGGCGGCGCCACGGCGCACATGGCGACCTCGCTGGCGATCCCCTTCGCCAAGGACGTGATGCTCGACCTTGGCTGGTTCTTCATCGTCTTTGGGGCCTTCGTGGTTGTCGCCGCCGGCAACGCCGTCAACCTCACCGACGGCCTCGATGGTCTCGCCATCGTGCCGGTGATGATTGCCGCCGCCGCCTTCGGCCTGATCGTCTATCTGGTCGGCAACGTGAAATTCGCCGATTATCTGCAGATCAATTTCGTGCCTGGCTCCGGCGAGATGGCGGTGATCTGCGGCGCGCTGATCGGCGCCGGCATCGGCTTCCTGTGGTTCAACGCGCCGCCGGCGCAGATCTTCATGGGCGACACCGGCTCGCTGGCCCTTGGCGGCCTGCTGGGAACCATGGCGGTGGCCGCCAAGCACGAGATCGTGCTGGCGATCATTGGCGGCCTGTTCGTGCTGGAGGCGCTGTCGGTTATCATCCAGGTGGCGTCGTTCAAGCTCACTGGCAAACGCGTGTTCAAGATGGCGCCGATCCATCACCATTTCGAGCAGCTGGGCTGGACGGAGCCGCAGGTGGTGATCCGCTTCTGGATCGTCGCCGTGGTGCTGGCGCTGATCGGCCTGTCCTCGCTCAAGCTGCGTTGAGGCGCGTTCTTCCATGACCACGACCCAGGAGAGCACGACCCAGGGGACCGGGATCCAGGGCGCGATGACGCCTGTTGCGGCGTTCGCCGGCCGCGCCGTGGCGCTGTTTGGCCTCGGCGGCTCGGGCCTCGCCACGGCCCGCGCCCTGCTGGCCGGCGGCGCCGACGTCGCAGCCTGGGATGACAGCGCCGCCTCGCGCGAGCGGGCGGAAGCGGCGGGCGTCGCCGTCGCCGATCTGCGCGACGCCGACTGGGGTAAATTCGCCGCCCTGATCCTGTCGCCTGGCGTGCCGCTGACCCATCCCGAGCCGCACTGGACGGTGAAGCTGGCCGGGGCGGCCGGTGTTCCCGTCATCGGCGACATCGAGCTGTTCTGCCGGGAGCGCGCGGCCCGCGCGCCTGAGGCGCCGTTCATCGCCATCACCGGCACCAACGGCAAATCCACCACCACGGCGCTGATCGCCCATCTGCTGACCCACGCCGGCCGCGAGGTGGCGCTTGGCGGCAATATTGGCACGGCGATCCTGTCGCTGCCGCCGCCGGACATGGGGCGCGTGCATGTGGTGGAGTGCTCGTCCTATCAGATTGATCTGGCGCCGTCGCTCAACCCCACCGCGGGCGTCCTCCTGAACGTGACGCCGGATCACCTCGACCGCCATGGCGACATGACCCATTACGCGGCGGTGAAGGAGCGGCTGGTCGCCGGCGCCGATACGGCGGTGATCGCCGTGGAGGACGACTGGACCCGCGCCGTCGCCGACCGGCTGGAGGCGGGCGGCAAGCCGGTCGAACGCGTGCGCAGCGATGCGCCGGCTGCGCCGGGCTGGTCCTGCGAGGGGACGAAGCTGCTGCGCCATGGCGTGGTTTTCGCGGATCTTGCCGGTTCGTCGTCGTTGCGCGGCCGTCACAACGCCCAGAACGCGTTGGCCGCCAGCGCCGCCGTCGCTGCCCTTGGCGTCGATCTGGCGGTGATCGCCGCCGGGCTCGCCACGTTTCCGGGGCTCGCCCACCGCATGGAGCAGCTGGCGCGGCGCGGCCATGTGACGTTCATCAACGATTCCAAGGCCACCAACGCCGATTCGGTGGAAAAGGCGCTGGCGGCGTTTCCATCCGGCGTGTTCTGGATCGCTGGAGGCAAGGCCAAGGCCGGCGGCATCGCCTCTCTTAACGGTTTGTTTGCCAGGATCAGCAAAGCCTATCTCATCGGCGAAGCAACCGAATCATTCGCCGCGACCCTCGACGGGAAAGTCGGATACGCCCGCTGTGAGACCCTTGACCGGGCCCTCGCGGCGGCGGCGGACGACGCGGTCGCCTCCGGCCTGCCGGAAGCGGTGGTGCTGTTGTCGCCCGCCTGCGCCTCCTTCGACCAGTATCCGAACTTCGAGGCGCGCGGCGATCATTTCCGGCGGCTCGTCGCCGCGTGGCTGGCGGCCCATCCGGGCTGACGCGGCCGTCCCAGGGGCGTAACCCACGGGGACGGCGGCACCAGGGCGCGGTTTCGCATCATGGCTTGCCCGGACCCGGCTGTCGCCGCCGTCCGCCGCAGGCGCCGGAACAGAAAGACACGTCCATGGCGTCGCGCGCCGAACGCACCTATCTGGGGCAGTGGTGGTGGACCGTCGACCGGGTTCTGCTGGTCGCTCTCGGAGCCGTCATGGTCAGCGGCCTGGTGCTGCTGATGGCCGGCGGCCCGCCGGTGGCCGAGCGCCTCGGGCTCAGCACCTTCCACTTCGTCAATCGCCAGGTGTTCTTCCTGGCGCCGGCGCTGATCGTGCTGGTGGCTACCTCGTTCCTGTCGCCGCGCCACGTGCGGCGCCTCGCCCTGTTCATCTATCTGGCGGCGATGCTGCTGGTGTTCGCGGCGCTGGAATTCGGACCGGAAGTGAAGGGCGCGCACCGCTGGCTGAATATCGGCAGCGTGACCTTGCAGCCATCAGAGTTCGTCAAGCCGGCCTTCGTCATCCTCGCCGCCTGGGCGTTTTCGGAAGGCTCGCACCGGCGCGACGTCCCTGGCACGCTGCTGGCCATCCTGATCCTGCCCGCGACGATCATCCCGCTGATCCTGCAGCCGGACTTCGGCCAGACCATGCTGATCACCATTGTCTGGGCCGGGCTGTTCTTTGTCGCCGGCCTGCACATGATGTGGATGATCGGTCTCGCCGGCGTCGGCGGCGTCGGCATCATCGTCGCCTACACCTTCGTGCCGCACGTGCGCGCCCGCGTTGAACGCTTCATGGACAAGTCGTCCGGCGACACCTTCCAGGTGGATACGGCGCTGGAATCGTTCTACCAGGGCGGCTGGCTGGGCAAGGGGCCGGGCGAGGGCACGGTGAAGCGCATCCTGCCCGACGCGCACACCGACTTCATTTTCGCCGTCACCGGCGAGGAACTGGGCGTCATCGCCTGCATCGCGCTGGTGCTGCTGTTCATGCTGATCGTACTGCGCGGCCTGGTGCTGGCGCGCCGGCTTGAAGACCCGTTCTGCCGTTTCGCCGCCACCGGCCTGGTGCTGCTGTTCGGCATCCAGGCCTGCATCAACATGGCGGTGAACGTGCATCTGATGCCGGCGAAGGGCATGACCCTGCCATTCATCAGCTATGGCGGCTCGTCGCTGATTTCGCTGGCGCTCGGCATGGGCTTCCTCATCGCCGTCACCCGCAAGCGCCCGACGGCGCCGTTGTATGACCGGATTTCCCCCCTCCATCGCAGTGACGCCTGACATGAGCGCCCGTCCCGTTATCCTTCTCGCCGCCGGCGGCACCGGCGGCCACCTGTTCCCCGCCGAGGCGCTGGCCCGCGAGCTGAACGCGCGCGGCCTGCGCGTGGCGCTGGCCACGGACAGCCGCGTCACCGGCCATGTGGCGGAGTTTCCGGCGGAAAAGATCTATGAGATCCCTTCCGCCACCCCCTCGCGCAAGTCCCTGCCCGTGATGGCCAAAGCGGCGCTGACCCTGGCGCGCGGCTTCTGGCGGGCGCGCGGGCTGATGCGCAAGGAATTGCGGCCGGCCGTGGTGGTCGGCTTCGGCGGTTATCCCAGCGTGCCGCCGCTGGTGGCGGCGGCCTCGGCGGGCGCCCGCAGCATCATTCATGAACAGAACGCCGTGCTGGGGCGCGCCAACAAATTCCTCGCCGGCCATGTGACGGCCCTGGCCACCGGCTTCGCGGATGTCGGCGGCGTGCCGGAGGCCCTGCGCGGGCGGATGCATCATGTGGGCAATCCGGTGCGGCCGGCGGTGCTGGAGGCGGCGAAAACGCCGATGCCGGCCTTCGCCGCCGGCGGAACCCTGCAACTCCTGGCCTTTGGCGGCAGCCAGGGCGCCCGGGTGATGAGCGATATCGTTCCGGCGGCCGTGGCGCTGCTGTCGCCAGCGCAGCGGGCGCGGCTGCATGTCATCCAGCAGGCGCGTCCGGAGGACCTGGAGCGCGTGCGCGCCCGCTATGCCGAAATGAACGTCGCGGCCACGGTGGAGCCGTTCTTCAGCGATCTGCCGGCGCGGATCGCCGCCAGCCATCTGGTGGTGGCGCGCTCCGGCGCCTCCACGGTGGCGGAGCTGGCGGTGATCGGCCGCCCGTCGATCCTCGTGCCGCTGCCTGGCTCGCTGGACCAGGACCAGGCCGCCAACGCCGCCACCCTGTCGGCCATTGGCGCCGCCGCGGTCATACCCCAGCCCGAATTCACCGCCACGCGTCTGCACGACGAGATCGCCGCCCGGCTGGCCGATCCGGCGCTGCTGACGGCGGCGGCGGCGGCGGCCCGCAGCGCCGGCATTCCCGACGCGGCCAGCCGCCTGGCCGACCTGGTGATGCAGGTTGGCGGACTTACGGCGTCCTGAAGCGCCGCTACATAACAATTGGCAGGATGGGCGCCGCTGTTTGCGCGCCGGATCCGGACTGGAGAGCACTGATGAAACTGCCGCGCGAGATCGGCCCCATCCACTTCATCGGCATCGGCGGCATCGGCATGTCCGGCATTGCTGAAGTGCTGCACAATCTCGGCTATCGCGTGCAGGGCTCGGACGCCAGCGAGAACGCCAATGTGAAGCGGCTCGCCGGCCTCGGCGTGCGCACCTTCGTTGGCCATGACGCGGCCCATGTGGGCGACGCCGGGGTGGTGGTGATCTCGACCGCCATCAAGCCGGACAATCCCGAGCTGAAGGCGGCGCGCGAGGCGCGCATTCCCGTGGTGCGCCGGGCCGAGATGCTGGCCGAGTTGATGCGGCTGAAGACCTGCGTCGCCATCGCCGGCACCCATGGCAAGACCACCACCACCTCGCTGGTGGCGACGCTGCTCGACGCCGCCAATTTCGATCCGACGGTCATCAATGGCGGCATCATCAACGCCTATGGCACCAACGCCAGGCTCGGCGCCGGCGACTGGATGGTGGTGGAGGCCGACGAGTCCGACGGCACCTTCCTCAAGCTGCCGGCCGACGTCGCCGTGGTCACCAATATCGACCCGGAGCACCTCGACCACTTCAAGACCTATGACGCGGTGAAGCAGGCGTTCCGCTCGTTCATCGACAATCTGCCGTTCTATGGCTTCGGCGTGATGTGCATCGACCATCCGGCGGTGCAGGATCTGGTTGGCCACGCGCTCGATCGCCGCGTCATCACCTATGGCGAGAACCCGCAGGCAGACGTGCGGCTGATCGACGTGGATCTGCGCGGCGGCCGCTGCCGCTTCTCGGTGCAGGTGCGCGGCCCCAAGGGCGGGGAGGAAATGCTCATCCCGGATCTGGAAATGCCGATGCCGGGCCTGCACAACGCCCTCAACGCCACCGCCGCCATTGCCGTGGCGCTGGAGCTGGGCGTGACGCCGGACATGATCCGCAAGGGCCTCGCCGGCTTCGGCGGCGTCAAGCGGCGCTTCACCCGCACCGGCGAGTGGAACGGCGTCACCGTGTTCGACGATTACGGCCACCACCCGGTCGAGATCGCCGCCGTGCTGCGCGCTGCCCGCGCCTCCACCGACGGGCAGGTGCTCGCCGTGGTGCAGCCGCACCGCTATACGCGCCTGTCGGCGCTGTTCAACGATTTTTGCACCTGCTTCAACGACGCCGACGCCGTGGTGGTCGCGCCGGTTTATGCGGCGGGCGAGCAGCCGATTCCAGGCGCCGGGCAGCAGGACCTGGTCGATGGTCTGAAAGCGCGCGGCCACCGCAAGGTCGTCGCCATTGCCGGGCCGGAAGAACTGGCCGGCGTGGTGAAGGAGCTGGCGAAGCCTGGCGACTATGTGGTGTGCCTCGGCGCCGGCAGCATCAGCCAGTGGGCCTATGCCTTGCCGGAACAACTGGGCGAAGCCGGCTGAAGCCTGAATCGGTTCATCCCTGCACGAAAAGCGGCGGCCGCTTTTCCCGAAAATCCGCCAGGAGAAGGCAATGAACGCCATCAGCGGCAATCCGGTCGCGGATATCGTCGCCGGCCTTGACGACATTCGCGGCGACCTGGAAGCGAACGCGCCGATGGCGCCGCTGTCGTGGTTCCGCGCTGGCGGACCAGCCGACGTGCTGTTCACGCCGGCGGACGAGGATGATCTGTCCAGTTTCCTGCGCCAGCTTCCAGCGCAGGTTCCGGTGCTGACGGTCGGTCTCGGCTCCAACCTGCTGGTGCGCGACGGCGGTTTCGCTGGCGTCGTCATCCGCCTCGGCCGGCCATTCGCCGCCATCGCGGCGCTGGACGGACATCGCGTCAGCGCCGGCGCCGGCGCGCCCGACGTCAAGGTGGCGAATGTCGCGGCCAAAGCCGGGATCGCCGGCCTCAGTTTCATGCGCGGCATCCCTGGCGCCATCGGCGGCGTGCTGCGGATGAATGGCGGCGCCTATGGCGGCGAAACCTCCGACGTGCTGGTGGAAGCGCGCGGCGTCGACCGCAGCGGCGCGCGGCGGGTGTTCAGCCATGCCGACATGGGGTTTTCCTACCGCCACAGCGATGTTGCCGAAAATGTGATCTTCACCCAGGCCCTGTTCCAGGGGCGCCCTGGCGACCCGGCGGAGATCGCCCGGGAGATGGCCGCCATCACTGACGCGCGCAGCGCCTCGCAGCCGGTGAACACCCGCACCGGCGGCTCGACCTTCAAAAACCCGCCCGGTCGCAAGGCCTGGGAACTGGTGGACGCCGCCGGCTGCCGCGGCCTGCGGCGCGGCGCCGCCCAGGTGTCAGAGCTGCACTGCAATTTCCTCATCAATCACGGCGGCGCCAGCGCGGCGGACATCGAGGAACTGGGGGAGGAGGTGCGCCGGCGCGTGCTGGAGACTTCCGGCGTCCAGCTGGCGTGGGAAATCCGCCGCGTCGGCCGGCCGCTTGCGCCTGGCCAGCAGGCGCCAGGCGCCTGAGGAGGGCGCTGCCTTATTTCGAAACTGTGCGGCGTCTTTACGGAAAGCGAAGCCCCTTTCCTGAAGATGCCCCTGCGATTCCATTCACGCCAGGGCGCGACGATGCCGGTGCATCGGCGCCCTGCAAGCTCAGGCGCCGTTCTGGCGACAGGACGCCGCGGCGTCCGGAAGGAACATGAACATGACAGCGCGCGACACGAGGCATGTGGCGGTTCTGATGGGCGGCTGGGCGGCTGAGCGCCCGGTGTCGCTGCGTTCGGGCGCGGCCTGCGCGGCGGCGCTCGAGGGCGAGGGGTTCCGCGTCACCTGCGTCGACGTGGACCATGACGTCGCCGCCCGGCTGGCTGATCTGAAGCCGGACGTGGCGCTGAACGCCCTGCACGGGCGCGGCGGCGAGGACGGCGTCATCCAGGGCGTGCTGGAGACCCTGCGCATTCCCTACACCCATTCCGGCGTGCTGGCCTCGGCCCTGGCCATGGACAAGGGAAGGGCGAAGACGGTGATGGCCGCCGCCGGGATTCCAGTGGCGGAAGACCGGGTGGTGAGCCGCCAGGAGGCGGCCGCCGGTCACATCCTGCCGCCGCCCTATGTGGTGAAGCCGGTGGCGGAAGGCTCGTCGTTCGGCGTGATCATCGTGCAGGAAGGGCAGTCGCATACGTCCCAGGAACTGCTGCGGCCGGACTGGCCTTATGGCGAGCGGGTGATGGTGGAAAAATATGTGGCGGGACGGGAGCTTACCTGCGCCGTGATGGGCGACCGGGCGCTCGACGTCATCGACATCCGCACCAGCGGCCAGGCGTTCTACGATTATGAGTCAAAATACGCCAAAGGCGGCTCCACCCACATCCTGCCGGCGGACGTTAAACCAAATATTTACCGTCTTGTACAAGAGTTGTCCCTCAGGGCGCATCAGGCGCTCGGCTGCCGCGGCGTAAGCCGCGCGGACTTCCGGTGGGACGATACGCCCGGTGGAACCGGGGATCTGATCTGCCTGGAAGTCAATACGCAACCAGGCATGACCGAGACGTCCCTTGTGCCCGAGATGGCGGCTTACGCCGGGTTCTCTTTCGGTGAGTTGATGCGATGGATGGTGGAGGACGCCTCCTGCGATCGGTAACGTCGGGATTGCCCGGCGCCGGCATGTCGGCGATGGCGGTGAGCCACGACGGCCGCACGGTTCCGGTCGACCTCGACGCGCTGTCGGGCCTGCGTCGCAACCGCCTGCCATTCCTGCGCAAAATGACGCGCCGCGGCGTTTCGAAGCCGCTCGGCGCCCGCATCCCCCGTTTCGCCGGCACGATGCTGCTGGCCAGTTTCATGACGCTGGTCGGCGTTGGCGGCTATTACATGGGCGGCCATGACGTCGCCTTCCACGAGGCCTGGGGCGAACCGCGCGACGCCATTGCCCGCGCCGTCGGCCTTGGCGTCGACCGGGTGCAGATTTCGGGTCTGGTGGAGCTGCATCAGGAAGAGGCGCTGAAGGCCGCCGGCGTCACCGACCGGTCCTCGTTGCTGTTTCTCGACGTGACCGCCGTGCGCGAGGCGCTGGAAAAGCTGCCGCTCGTGAAAGAGGCGGCGGTGCGCAAGCTGTACCCGGACGAGCTGTCAATCACCATAACCGAACGCAAGCCCGCCGCCCTTTGGCAGAAGAACGGCGAACTGTTTGTGGTCGCGGCCGACGGCACGCCGATCGATCGCGTCACCGACATGCGCTTCGCGCGTCTGCCGTTCGTGGTGGGCGAGGGCGCCAATCTGCGCGCCGGTGAATACGCCGCGCTGCTCGATGCCGCGGGGCCGCTGCGCGCACGCATCCGCGCCGGTTCGCTGGAAGCCGGCGAGAACTGGACCCTGACCATGGACAACCGCGTGCGGGTGAAGCTGCCGTCGGCGGAGGCCGCCCGCGAGGCGCTGGCCCGCCTGGCGGTGCTGGAGCGCGAAAGCCGGATACTGGAAAAGGATGTCCTGCTGGTGGACCTGCGCGTTCCTGATCGCGTCGTTGCCCGCCAGAGCGTGGAAGCTGCCGCCGCCAGGGCGGAGATGCTGAAGAACAAGGCGAAACAGAAGGGGGGCGTCGTCCTGTGAACCACCATATCATCACCCCCCGGATGAAGCCGCTGTCGGCGCGCCGCAGCATGACCCTGTCGGTGCTGGACGTTGGCACGTCCAAGATCGTCTGCATCATCGCCGAGCTGAAGCCGGTGGCGGACGGCGAGGCGCTGCCGGGCCGCACCCACATCGCCCGCGTGCTTGGCATCGGCCATACGCGGTCGGCGGGCCTCAAGGGCGGCGCCGTCGTCAATCTCGAGGCGGTCGAGCAGTCGATCCGCCACGCGGTCGATGCCGCGGAGCGCATGGCCCGCGTCGAGGTGCAGTCGGTTATCGTCAATCTCACCGGCGGCCGTCTCGGTTCGCTGAAGCAGAGCGCTGAAGTCGACGTGCGCGGGGGCTCGGTGGGGCTGCGCGACGTGGAGCGGGCGCTCTCGGCGGCGGCCCAGCAGGGCATGCGCCAGGGGCGCGCCGTGCTGCACACCCTGCCGACGGGCTTCTCCGTTGACGGGCAAAGCGGCGTTGTTGATCCGGGCGGACTGCTCGGCCAGCGTCTCGGCGTCAACATGCATATCGTTTCGGCGGACGCCTCCGCCGCGCGCAACCTGATGCTCGCGGTTGAACGCTGCCATCTCGACGTGGAGGCGGTGGTTTCCACACCTTACGCCTCGGGGCTTTCCAGCCTGGTCGACGACGAGGCGGACATGGGCGTGGCGCTCATCGACATGGGCGGCTCCACCACCTCTTTCGCGGTGTTCGCCGGCGGGGCGATCGTTCACACCGACGCCATCGCGGTCGGCGGTCATCATGTCACCATGGACGTGGCGCGGGGCCTGTCCACCCGCATCGCCGCCGCCGAACGCCTGAAGACCCTGTACGGCTCCACGGTGATGACCCCGGCGGACGAGCGCGAACTGATCGCCGTGCCGCTGGTGGATGAATTCGAACGCGACATTCCCAACCACGCGCCCAAGTCGCAGCTGACGCGGATTATCCAGCCGCGCGTCGAGGAAATCCTCGAACTGGTGCGCGACCGCCTGCGCCACGCGGGGCTGGGGGCGGAAGCCTCGCGCCGCGTCGTGCTCACCGGCGGCGCCAGCCAGCTGAATGGCATGCACGATGCGGCCCGGCGGATCCTCTCGGCCGGCGTCGCGCCGGCGCGGGTGCGCACCGGCCGTCCACTGGGCGTGAAAGGTTTGCCAGAAGCAGCCAAGGGCCCGGCTTTCGCTGCGGCAGTTGGGCTACTGGTTTATCCCCAGGTCGCGCATGTCGAGCATTTCGAGCCGCGCGCCAGCCACAGTTACGCGAGAACGGGCTCGGATAACTATTTTGCGCGCGTAGGACGGTGGATCAAAGAGAGTTTCTGAAGCATGATTATGGTTACCAATCCTGCTTCGCGATTGAAAAAATAATCAAATCAAACACTTGTGGGCAAATCAGCTGATTCGCCCCCGGTGTGGGATCTCAGGATGAATCCGCGTTTTCGGTGCGGCGGCCGAAGACCATTCAAATTCCGAAGGGGGCGCGCAGCCGGCGCCGTTCTGGAAAGAGGCAATTTCAAATGGCGATCCAGCTGCAGGTTCCGGACATCCGTGAACTGAAGCCCCACATCACGGTGTTTGGCGTCGGCGGGGCCGGCGGCAACGCCGTCAACAACATGATCGAAGCAGGCCTTGAGGGCGTGGAGTTCGTTTGCGCCAACACCGACGCCCAGGCGCTGGCGTCGGCGCGGGCTGAACGCATCATCCAGATGGGCATCCAGGCGACCGAAGGGCTGGGCGCCGGCTCCCAGCCGGATGTTGGCCGCGCCGCCGCCGAGGAAGTGATCGACGAAATCCGCGACCAGCTTTCCGGCGCGCACATGGTGTTCATCACCGCCGGCATGGGCGGCGGCACCGGCACTGGCGCGGCTCCGGTCATCGCCCGCGCCGCCCGTGATCTGGGCATCCTGACTGTTGGCGTCGTCACCAAGCCCTTCCAGTTCGAGGGTTCGCGCCGCACGCGCGTCGCCGAGGCCGGCATCGCCGAGCTGCAGCAGGCCGTCGACACGCTGATCGTTATCCCCAACCAGAACCTGTTCCGCGTGGCCAATGAAAAGACCACGTTCGCTGACGCTTTCGCGATGGCCGACCAGGTTCTGTATTCCGGCGTGGCCTGCATCACCGACCTGATGGTGAAAGAGGGCCTGATCAATCTCGACTTTGCCGACGTGCGCTCGATCATGCGCGGCATGGGCAAGGCGATGATGGGCACCGGCGAGGCCTCTGGCGACAAGCGCGCCATCAACGCCGCTGAAGCCGCCATCGCCAACCCGCTGCTCGACGACGTCTCCATGAAGGGCGCGCGCGGCCTGCTGATCTCGATCACCGGCGGTCCCGATCTCACCCTGTATGAAGTTGACGAGGCGGCGACCCGCATCCGCGAGGAAGTCGATCCGGAAGCCAACATCATCCTGGGCGCCACCTTCGACCAGTCGATGGAAGGCCTGATCCGCGTCTCCGTCGTGGCCACCGGCATCGAGCCGGCGGCGATCTCCGAGGATGCCGACATCGTCGCCACCGAGAAGAAGATCGCCGAGGTCGCCGAGCGTCTGCGCACGGAAGCCCGCATGCGCGCCAACCAGGCGCCGCCGTCGATCCGCTCCACGGTCACCGCGCCGGCCCCGGTTTCTGAAGCCGCCGCCGCCTTCGCGCCGGTGCCGCCGGTCGCAGCCCCTGTCGCGCCGGTTGAAGCCGTGGCTCCGGCCCCGGAAGTTGCCGCCGCCCCCGCGCCGGCTCCTGTCCAGGCGCCAGTGATGGCCGCTCCGGCCCCGCAGCCCGCGCCGGTGGTTCGCCCGGCCGCGCCTGCGCCAAGGATGGCCCAGCCCCAGATGGCCCAGCCGCAGCTGGCGCAGCCGCAGATGGCCCAGCCCCAGGCTCCGCAGCAGATGGCGCAGCCGCACGCCGCCGAGCCTGAGCTGCACCAGAATCACTTCATCCCGCCGCAGGCCGAACGGGTCGTCCGTCCCGCCCGCATGCCCCGCGTCGATGAGTTGCCGCTGCCGGCCCAGAACCAGCTTCGCGCCAACCAGCACGAGTACGAGCCGGAGCACGAGACGCGTCGCATGTCGCTGCTGCAGCGCATCGCTTCCGTCGGTCTTGGCCGCCGCGAGGAAGCCCATCACGTCGCGCCGCACGCCGCCGCGCCGGCTCCCCAGGCCCCGCGCCAGCCGCTTGCCGAGAACCCCTCGTCGGTGCACGCCGAGTACGGCCGCCGTCCCGCTCCGGCGCCGCAGCATCGCCCCGAGCAGCCGGCTCCGGCGCCGCAGGGTCGCGGCTTCGAGGATGACCAGCTGGAGATTCCCGCCTTCCTGCGTCGTCAGGCGAACTGATTTGACCTGACGTGAGCGCGGCTTTAAAAGGCCGTTAACAATCGCTGCGGCCCTGGCTTCGGCCGGGGTCGTTGCGTTTTGAAAACCATTTGTTAATCAATCGGTTGGGTGTCGTTCGCATCCGAATTTTTTCGTAACAGAACGTAAGAAAGCGTGATTTGGCCGATGGGGGTCGCCGGATTATGTTCCTGCTCAGAAAACAGGGTTCCGGCAGTGCTTCTGCCCTAACGGCGCCCTGGTGGCAGACAGCAACGGACAGACGCCGGCGTCGCGGATCGCAGCGCCCGGCAGTCAGGAACGCCAGATGAAAGCCAGCCGGCAAACCACGCTTCGCTCCCCCATCGTCATTACCGGAAACGGCGTGCATGGCGGGCAGCCTGTCCGGATGACCCTTCATCCGGCCCCGGCCTACAATGGCGTGACTTTCCTCCGCACGAATCTGGCCAATGGCCATGAGCGCCTTCTCGAAGCCCGGCATCTGGCCGTCTCCGCTACCGCGCTCTGCACCGTGATCGGCGATGAAGAATCCGGGTCCGTCGCGACCATCGAGCATGTGATGTCGGCGCTTGCCGGCCTTGGCGTTGATAACGTCTGCATCGAGATCGACGGCCCCGAGGTTCCAATTCTCGATGGCAGCGCCGCCGAATATGTCGATGCGATCGAGCAGGCTGGCATCGTCGAACAGGCAGCCTTCCGTAAGGTTATCCGCGTGCTGCGTCCGGTGCGCGTCGAGATGGGGCGCGCCTTCGCCGAGATGCGCCCGTATGAGCGCGGTTTCCGTCTCGATGTGGAGATCGATTTCGATACGGCGGTTATCGGCCGCCAGCGCATGGTGTTCGACCTGTCGCCGGCCGCGTACCGCCGCGAGATTTCCCGCGCCCGCACCTTCGGCTTCATGCGCGACGTTGAAACGCTGTGGAAGGCTGGTTTCGCCCGCGGCGCCTCGCTGGATAACACCGTGGCGCTTGGTGATGACGGCGTTCTGAACCCGGAAGGCACGCGTTGGCCGGATGAGTTTGTCCGCCACAAGATTCTCGACGCCATCGGCGATTTGTCGCTGGCCGGCGGTCAGATCCTTGGTTCCTATCATTCGTTCTGCGGCGGCCACCGCCTCAACTTCATGATGCTGGAAGCCCTGTTCGCTGATCGCGCCAATTACGCGATTGTCGACGTTGCGCCGCGTCGCGAGGTTGGTCACGCTGAAGCGGCTGTTGCTGCCGTCGCCTTCGCGCCGACGGTCAGCTAAGGGCTTTTTGGGGGCAGGCCGGGTTGGTGAGTTGTCGCTGCCGGTCTCCTGTCCCATCTGGCGTTGTGTATTTCTGGTTTGATTGCGACGCCTGGCAGGCTGCCTGAAAGCTTGCCAGGCGTTTGTTTGGCCCGATGCGCTATTGCAGGTGGGCGTTGCCGGTGCGCGGCGCGCGGCGGCGAGGGGCCTGCCGGTGCGTCAGTCTGCGGCGCGGCGCCGGCGCCACGCAGCGCTAATTCGCAACGGCGAGCCGTTCGCGGGGTTGGCGCGGCCCGCGAGTTCAGGATAAAAGCGTTGGCAGAAAGCGTAGCCAGGCGGCTATGTCCATGTCGCCCAGCGGGCGTTGTACAGGTAACAGATGGCTCCGGCTTGTGATCGCCGGGCCAGGCGCGCCAGGCCGGCGCGGAAAATGGCTGAAGGGAACGTCGCGGCATGCGTCTCGGATATTCGTTCAGGGCAGCTTCCATGGTGAGCGCTCGGGTCTTGCTCGCCGCCGTCGCCGTCACAAGTCTGGCCGCTTGCAGCGAGGGTCTCGACAAGTTCAATCCGTTCGCTGACGAGAAGTACAAGCCGGAGAAGGTGGTCGATACGCCGCCAGACCAGCTTTACAATGACGGCCTTGCCCGTGCGGCCAATGGCAATTTTGTTGGCGCGGCGAAGAAATTCGATGAGGTCATCAAGATCCATCCGCATTCGCCTTACGCCAAGCAGGCGCTGCTGATGTCGGCCTACGCCAATTATGAAGGCGGCGCCTATGACGACGCCATCGGCTCGGCGAAGCGCTACGTCACCCTGTACCCGTCCGACAAGGATGCGGCCTACGCCCAGTATCTGCTGGCCATGTCGCACTACTCGATGGCGCCCGACGTGTCGCGCGACCAGGAGCAGGCCGAGAAGGCCGGCCAGGCCCTCAATGACCTTGTGACCCGTTATCCGAATTCCGAGTACGTCAAGGATTCGAAGTGGAAGATTCAGGTCATCCGCGACCAGCTCGCCGGCAAGGAAATGGAAGTCGGTCGTTACTACCTGAACCGCCGCAACTATGGCGCCGCGATCAACCGCTTCCGCGTGGTGATCAGCCGCTATCAGACGACCCGCCACGTCGAGGAGGCGCTTGAGCGTCTGGTCGAGGCCTACATGGCCATGGGCATCGTCAACGAGGCGCAGACCGCCGCCGCCGTGCTTGGCCACAACTTCCCCGACAGCCAGTGGTATAAGGACGCCCACGCCCTGCTGACCAAGGGCGGCCTGGCGCCGCGCGAGGACAAGGGCTCGTGGATCAGCCAGGCTTTCGGCAAGGCCATCAGCCTGAACTGAGGCATCATGCTCGCCCAGCTGTCGGTCCGAGACATTGTCCTGATCGACCGGCTTGACCTGACCTTCACATCGGGTCTGAGCGTGCTGACGGGTGAGACGGGCGCCGGCAAGTCCATTCTGCTTGACGCCTTTTCGCTCGCCCTTGGCGGGCGGGGAGACGGTGGGCTCGTCCGGCACGGACAGGCCCAGGGCCAGGTGACGGCTGCGTTCGATCTGCCACTCGCGCATCCGGCGCGCGCCGCTGCGGCGGCGCAGCAGCTGGAGGTCGACGGTGATCTCATCCTGCGACGTCTGCAGATGGCGGACGGGCGCACGCGCGCGTTCATCAATGACCAGCCGGTGAGCGTGCAGGCGTTGCGCGCCGTTGGGCAGGAACTCGTCGAAATTCATGGCCAGCACGACGACCGGGCGTTGATGGACCCCGCGTCGCACCGGGTGATTCTCGACGTCTTTGGCGGTCTGACCGCACAGGCCGCGCGCGTCGCCGCCGCCGCCCGCCAGTTGCGCGCCGCCGAGGATGAGCGCGCCGCCCGCCTTGCCGCCATTGAGGCCGCCCGCAAGGAGGCCGATTTCCTGCGCCATGCGGTGGAGGAGCTGGGCAAACTCGGAGCCGGTACGGGGGAAGAGGAGCAGCTGGCCGCCCGTCGCCAGGCGATGATGCAGGCGGAAAAGGTGGTGGCCGAGCTGAATGAGGCGCATCAGGCGCTTGCCGGCCACGCTTCGCCAGTGCCGGCGCTCTCCGGCGCCATGCGGCGGCTGGAGCGGCGGGCCGACCAGGCGCCGCACCTCGTCGAGCCGGGCATTCGCGCCCTCGATGCGGCGCTCGTGGCGCTGGAGGAAGCAGCCGGCGTGCTGGAGCAGAGCCTGGCTGACGCTGAATTCGATCCGCGCGAGCTGGAGCAGGCCGAGGAGCGGCTGTTTGCCCTGCGCGCCGCTGGCCGCAAATACAATGTGACGGCGGATGACCTGCCCGCCGTGCTGGCGCGATTCGAGGCCGAGCTGGACAACCTTGACGCTGGCGAGAAACATCTGGATGCCCTTGGCGCCGCCGTGGCCCAGGCCGAGGCCGACTATGTCGCCGCCGCCCGCAAGCTGTCCGACGGGCGCCGCAAGGCCGCCGCCGCGCTCGACCGGGCGGTGTCCGCCGAATTGCCGCCGCTGAAGCTGGAGCGGGCCAAATTCATCACCGAGGTTGAAAGCGACGCCGGCGCGCGTGGACCCGATGGCTTCGACCGGGTGTCGTTCGTGGTGCAGACCAACCCGGGCGCGCGACCGGGGCCGCTGATGAAGGTGGCCTCCGGCGGCGAGCTGTCGCGGTTCATGCTGGCGCTGAAGGTGGTGCTGGCCGACAAGGGATCGGCTCCGACCCTGGTGTTTGACGAGATCGACACCGGCGTCGGCGGCGCCGTGGCCGACGCCATCGGCCAGCGGCTGGCGCGGCTTGCCGGCAAGGTTCAGGTCATCTGCGTCACCCACGCGCCGCAGGTGGCGGCGCGCGCCGGGCATCATTACCTGATCGCCAAAGAGCCGGTGGCGAAATCCGGCGCGATCGCCACCCGCGTGGCGGCGCTGGAGGCGCGCCGCCGCCAGGAAGAGATCGCCCGCATGCTGGCCGGTTCGACCATCACGGAAGAGGCCCGGGCCGCCGCCGCCCGTCTGCTCGACGGGGCGGGCTGAGGCTGTACGCAAGCGTCGCGCGTGTTCTGGCTTGAGGCGGCGGGCGCTGTTTGCGGGGACGGGCGTCTGCCGGCGGCGTTTCCCGCAGCGTCATGCCCAGGCTTGCCCTGGTGCTCCACGCCCCGGGGGGGCGCGCCCGGTCAAGGCGGTGTTCGTGGATGGCCGGGACAAGCCCGGCCATGACGGGTTTGGATGCGGGATGGGCTGCCGGGGCGTGTGTTACAAGGCGTGAGATTGCCGGTCCGTATGCCCGCCGGCTGGAGCGCCACAGACAGTTTGCGTGAGGCAGGACCGGATATGGCCAGACACCCCAGTGATGCGCGACCCTCCACACCGCTGCCTGTGGATGCGCTGGACCTGATTGCCGCTGGCGAGGAGCACGCGGCGCTGGGGGCGGAAATCGCCCGTCACGACGCGCTGTATTACCGCAATGACGCGCCCGAGATTTCTGACGCCGCATATGACGCCCTGCGTCGCCGCTATGAGGCGATTGAGGCGCGTTTTCCGGGTCTGCGCACCGCCGGCAGCCTCTCCGACAAGGTCGGCGCGGCGCCGTCGGATACCTTCAGCAAGGTGCGACACGCCGCGCCCATGCTGTCGCTGGGCAATGCCTTCAGCGACGCCGACGTGGAGGATTTCGTCGCCCGGGTGCGGCGGTTCCTCGGCCTTGACGACAACGCGCCGCTGGCCATCACCGCCGAACCGAAGATCGACGGCCTGTCGATCAACCTGCGTTACGAGCAGGGCGAACTGGTCAATGCCGCGACGCGCGGCGATGGCGAGGAGGGCGAGGACGTCACCGCCAATGTGCGGACCATCGCCGGCATTCCCCAGCGCATCGTGGCGGACGACATGCCGGCGGTGTTTGAGGTGCGCGGCGAAATCTACATGCGCCACGCCGATTTCGCGGCGCTGAACCAGCGGCAGGAGGCGGCGGGCAAGCCCGTGTTCGCCAATCCGCGCAACGCCGCCGCCGGCTCGCTGCGCCAGAAGGACGCCGCCGTCACCGCCAGCCGGCCGCTGGCGTTCTTCGCTTATGCCTGGGGCGAGACGTCCGCGCTCCCGGCGGAAACGCAGATCGGCGTGATCGGAGCGTTCGCCCGCTGGGGCTTCCCCACCAATCCGCTGACCGTGGTCTGTGATGGCGCCGCCGATCTGCTGGCGCACTACCGCAGCATTGAGGCGCAGCGCGCCACGCTCGGCTATGACATCGACGGCGTGGTCTACAAGGTCAACGATCTGGCCATGCAGCGCCGGCTCGGTTTTGTGGCGCGTTCGCCGCGTTGGGCCATCGCCCACAAGTTCCCGGCTGAACGGGCGACCACGGTGCTGCACGATATCGATATCCAGGTGGGCCGCACCGGCGCGCTGACGCCGGTGGCGAAATTGCAGCCGGTGACGGTGGGCGGCGTCGTGGTTTCCAACGCCACCCTGCACAATGAGGACGAGATCCTCCGCAAGGATGTGCGCATTGGCGACACGGTGGAGGTGCAGCGCGCTGGCGACGTGATTCCGCAAGTGGTCGGCGTCGTGCTGGACAGGCGGCCCGATGGAGCAAAGCCGTTTGTGTTCCCCGACCACTGCCCGGCCTGCGGCAGCCACGCGGTGCGGGAGATCAATCCGCGCACCGGCAAACAGGACGTGGTGCGCCGCTGCGCCGGCGGCCTGATCTGCCCCGCCCAGGCGCGCGAGCGGCTGAAGCACTTCGTTTCGCGCAACGCCATGGATATCGACGGCCTCGGCGACAAACAGATCGACATGCTGTTCGATGAGGACATGGTCCACAGCCCGGCGGATATTTTCCGGCTTGATGGCGAGGCGGTGAAGGCGGCGGAATTCCGCCGCCGCCAGGAGTTGTCGGCGAAGCGGACTGGCGATGAGGCCGATGCGGGGGAGGAGGAAAAGCCAGCCTCCCGCAAGGCGAAAACCGCGCCCGAATACAAATCCGTCGACAAATTGCTGGAGGCGATCGACGCCCGGCGCCAGCCGCCGCTCGACCGCTTTTTGTTCGCCCTTGGCATCCGCCACATCGGCGAGGCGACCAGCCGGGCGCTGGCGCGCAAATATGGTTCGATGGCTGCGTTGCTCGCCCGCATTGATGAGGCCATCGCCGGCCGGCCTGGCCTGGCGCTGCACCGGCTGCAGGCGGTGGAGGGCGTCGGCCCCACCGCGCAGCAGCGGCTGTTGCAGATGGCGGCGGAGGGCGGCCTGCCCATGGAAACGCTGCGCCTCGCGCCGGCCGGCGGCCTGAAGGCGGCCGGGCTGAACAAGCGGGCGGTGGAGGCCATGCTGGCCGAATATGGCGACGGCGAAGCGCTGCGCGCCGCGCTGCAGGAAGCGGCGGCGCATCAACCCGGCGCCGCCTGGCTGGAGATGGCGGGATTGCAGGACGTGGGTCCCGTGGCGCTCGATGCGCTGCTCGACTTCTTCTCCGACGAACACAGTCGCGCCGCTGTCGGGGACCTGTTGACCCAGGTGGCGCCGAAGCCGCTGGAAATCGCCGCCGCCGCGGCCAGTTCATCGATCGCCGGCAAGACCCTCGTGTTCACCGGAACGCTGGAGCATATGACCCGCTCCGAGGCCAAGGCCACCGCCGTGCGCCTTGGCGCCCGCGTCGCCAGCTCGGTGAGCCGCAGCACGGATCTGGTGGTTGCCGGGCCGGGCGCCGGCTCCAAGCTGGCCGAGGCGCAGAAGCTGGGGGTGGCGGTGATGAGCGAAGCCGAATGGCTGGCGAGCCTGCCGCCGGACGTCATGGGTTGAGGGCAGGTTCCGCGTCATGAAAGCCGTCGCCATCGATTTTGAAACCGCCAATGAGCGCCGGGACAGCGCCTGCGCCATCGGCCTTGCGTGGATTGACGACGGGGCGGTGACGCGGCGTGAATACCGGCTGATCCGTCCGCCGGACATGCGCTTTCATCCGGGCAACATCCGGGTGCATGGCATCTGGCCTGACGACGTGGCGGCTGAGCCGGAGTTTCCGGACATCTGGCGCGAGTTCGCCGATGACGTGGGCGACCGGCTGTTCATCGCCCATAACGCCGCCTTCGACAGCGCCGTGCTGGCGGCGATGCTGGCGCGCTATCGCATGCCGACGCCGCAACTGCGCTTCGCCTGTTCGCTGCAAATGGCGCGGCGGGCGTGGCCGGAGCTGCCAGGCCATCGCCTGAATCTGGTCAGCGAGTTTCTCGGCGTCAGTTTCCAGCATCATCATGCGGGCGAGGATGCCTTCGCCTGCGCCCAGATCGCCCTTGCGGCGCTGGCCAGGGTTGGCGATGCGGCGTTTGAACCGGCGCGGGCGCGTTCGCCGCGTCGCGGCTCAGGCGGGCCGGCGTTCACGCCAGGCGGCAAGTCGCGCATCGACAGGCTGGCCGGCGGGCGGGGCCATCCGGTAATCACCGTGCGCGGCAGCCGGGGCGACGCCTGGCGGGTGCGGGTCGCCATGGAGGCCGGGGCGCGCACCTCCTGCGATTGCCCGGCCGGGCGGTTTGGCAGGCTGTGCCGCCACGTGCAGGCGCTGGCCGATGGGGTGGTCGATAACGTCATCACCTGCGAGAACGTGGAGCTTGCCGACGCCGTCCAGCGCATCAGCCGCCAGCTCAGGCGGTGAGGGGCCAGGAAACGGTTGTTGTGGGCGGCTGTTGCGGAAGGCCGCCGCAACCCGGCTCAGTCGCCGCTCAGGTGCAGCACGATCTCGCGCCGGTGTGGCGCGCGGCGGTGCTCAAACAGATAGATCCCCTGCCAGGTTCCCAGCAGCATGCGCCCGTCCGCCACCGGCACGCAGAGATGCGTCTGGGTCAGCGCCGTGCGGATGTGGGCTGGCATGTCGTCGGGGCCTTCGCTGTCATGCACGTATAGCCCGCGCCCTTCCGGCGCGATGTGCCGGAAGAAGGTCAGCAGGTCGGTCTGCACGTCGGGATCGGCGTTCTCCTGGATCAGCAATGACGCCGAGGTGTGGCGGCAGAACAGGGTGAGCAGGCCGCAGGAGAGGTTGCGGTTGGCCGAGGCCTCGCGGACAAAGCCGGCCACTTCCCTGGTGAATTCGTAGAACCCCTGGCCTTTGGTGGCCAGGGTCAGGCGATGCTGGACGTGGGGCATGGCTGGCTCACGCCGTCGCCGTGATGACGCTCGCCACCTTGCCCACCAGTTCGGCAATATCGTCCTCGCTGGCGATCAGCGGCGGCGACAGGGCGATGGTGTCGCCGCCGACGCGCAGCAGCACGTCATGATCGTGGAAGCCGCTTTCGATGGCGGCGAGGCCGCGCTTGCCTGGCGCGTCCTTGCCGGCGTCGTCCTTCGCCGGCGCCAGGTCAATGCCGGCGGCCAGGCCGATGTTGCGGATGTCCAGCACCCCCGGCAGCCCTTTCAACGCCTGCACCGCGTCGCCAAACGCCGTCTCCAGCTTGCGGGCGCGGGCGAACAGATCTTCGTCGCGATACAGGTCGAGGGCGGCGAGGCCGGCGGCGCAGGCCAGCGGGTGGGCCGAATAGGTGTAGCCGTGGAACAGTTCGATCATGTGCGGCGGCCCCTGCATGAAGGCCTCGAACACGCCGGCGCGGGCAATGACGCCGCCCATGGGCACGGTTCCCGAGGTGACGCCCTTGGCGAAGGTCAGCATGTCCGGAACCACGCCGAAGCGCTCCGCCGCGAAGGGCGCGCCGAGGCGGCCGAAGCCGGTGATGACCTCATCATAGATCAGCAGGATATCATGACGGTCGCACAGGGCGCGCAGGCGCTCCAGATAGCCCTGCGGCGGCGGCAGCACGCCAGTGGAGCCTGCCATCGGTTCGACAATGACGGCGGCGATGGTGGAGGCGTCGTGCAGGGCGACCAGCCGCTCCAGTTCGTCGGCCAGATGCGCGCCCCACGCCGGCTGGCCGTGGGTGAAGGCCTGCTCCGCCCGGTTGTAGGTGTGCGGCAAATGGTCGACGCCGGCCAGCAGCGTTCCGAAACTCTTGCGGTTGCCGGAGATGCCGCCGACGGAAATGCCGCCGAATCCGACGCCGTGATAACCGCGTTCGCGGCCGATCAGCCGCGTCTTGGTCGCCTTGCCCCGGGCCTGCCAGTAGGCGATGGCGATTTTCAGCGCCGTGTCCGCCGCTTCCGAGCCGGAATTGGCGAAGAATACGTGATTGAGATCGCCGGGGGCCAGTTCGGCGAGGCGGCTGGCCAAAGTGAAGGCGGCCGGGTGGCCATACTGGAAGGTGGGCGAAAAATCCAGTTGCGCCGCCTGGGCCTGGATGGCCTGGACAATCGGCGCGCGGCCGTGGCCGGCGTTGCAGCACCACAGGCCGGCGGCGCCGTCGAGAATGCGGCGGCCGTCGACGGTGACGTAATGCATGCCCTCAGCCCCGGCGATAAGGCGCGGGCGCGCCCTGAAGGCGCGGTTGGCGGTGAACGGCATCCAGAAGGCGTCGAGGTCATTGGGCGCCAGGCTGACGGCTTGCGAGGTTCTGGCGGCGTGTGGGGTATGCTCGTTCATGTCGCCTCCGGCGCGGCTGGCTGATTGCCTGGCGGGCCGCGTTTCTGACTGGATGATCGGCGCCACTATAGCGCGTTGCCGGTCGCGACGTCTTGTTGTTGCGGCATTGCCTGGCCATAAGGAGCCGCGCCGGCCGTGGGGCCGGTCTGGAATCTGAATCATGTCCGCCACGCTCCGGAGCCCGATTGCGGCCTGGCGCGACGGCGGCGCGCTTCGGGCGGCCGATGGGGGCCGCCAGCAGGAAAGGCATGCGGATGAACGCATCGCAGGGGTCGGCGGGCGCCGGCGTTCAACTGGTCAGGGGGCTGTCGGAGCTTGCTGTCGGCAAGGATCTGCTGGTCTGCGACATCTGGGGCGTCATCCACAACGGGATTGAAGCCTTCGCTGATTCCTGCGCGGCCCTGGCCCGGTTTCGCGCCGGCGGCGGCATCGTGGTGCTGGTGTCCAACGCGCCGCGTCCGTTCCATCTGGTGCGCGACATGCTTGACCGGCTGGGCGCCCCCCGCGACGCCTATGACGCTATCGTCACTTCCGGCGACATTACGCGCGGCGCCATCGCCGGGCGGGCCGGCCTGCCGGTGTTCATGATCGGGCCTGGGCGGGATCGCCCGATTTTTGAAGGCCTGGGGGCGGATTTCGTTTCGGTGGACGAGGCCGGTTATGTGGTCTGCACCGGCCTGTTCGACGATGAAACCGAGACCGCCGAAACCTATCGCGCAACCCTGGAAGGGCTGCTGGCGCGCGACGTGGAGATGATTTGCGCCAATCCGGACCTGGTGGTCGAGCGCGGCGACCGGCTGATTCCCTGCGCGGGCGCCGTGGCCGCGCTGTATGAGCAGATGGGCGGCCGCGTGCTCTACGCCGGCAAGCCGCATGGCCCGATCTACGCGGCGGCGTTCGACATGGGCGAGCGGCTGAAGGATGCGACCATCGCCCACAATCGCATTCTCGCCATTGGCGATTCGATCCACACCGATGTCGCCGGGGCCGTCGCGGCCGGCATCGACGTGCTGTTCGTGGCGCGGGGCATTCATGCCCACGAGGTGATGACCCCCGACAAACTGACAGCGGCGTCGGTGAATGAATGGGCGGCGCGCCAGCGCGTGCGCCCCACGGCGCTCATCGACCATTTGCGCTGGTGAGGCCAGCGGTCCGGCTCCGGCATTTGCCCGGATCGCCCGGCGCCGTCGGCCCGCGCCGGCGCGCGGCGTGACCAAAGTCCAATTGGCCGCGCCCGCCTTCGACGGCACTCTGGGAACTGGCCCTGCCGGATGCAGCGGCCGGGGCATGGCTGGGCGCGTTTGAACCCCGAATGATGGGTACGCCGGAGCGCGATCCCCGTCTGGCGGTCGCGGAGCGGCTGCGCGGCCGGGACAAATCGCTCTCCAGGGCATTGGATAGAGACGGATGCACCGCTCATGCTGAATCGCTGAGGCGATTCCATATGGCGGCTCCGGCTTCAGGAGACTGGAGGCGTCATGGGATCGGCATTGCAGGCCTATGCGTTCGACGACCTGCGGCTCGGCATGCGTGAAACGCTGATGCGCACCATCATGGAGACGCACATCAGCGACTTTGCCGCCATTACCGGCGACCGCAACCCCCTGCTGCTGGACGAAGCGTTCGCGGCGCAGTCGCTGTTTGGCCAGCGCATCGCCCACGGCATGTTCACCGCCGGCATGATCTCGGCGCTGATCGGCACGCGACTGCCTGGCCCAGGCTCGGTCTATCTGTCCCAGACCCTGCAGTTTCTGGCGCCCGTGCGCATTGGCGACGTGGTCACCGCCGCCGTCGAGGTGGTGGAGCTGGTGCCGGCGCGCCAGCGCGTGCGGCTGTTTTGCGAATGCGTCGCCGATGGGCGCGGCGTTCTGGAGGGCGAGGCCTGGGTGGCGATGCCGGAGAATGCGCCAGGGCTGGCGTCAGCCTGATGACGGAGGCGCGCGGAGGCGGCCATGTCGTCGCGTCGCCACAATTGATCCGCGCCCTGATGTGAAATAATCACCCCGCCGCCATCAAGTCGTCGCGAGTTATTTTTCATATCGATGCGCCGGGTTTGTATTGCCGCCCGGCGTGATCTTCATACTTTCATGTATTGGATATCGATATGACGTATATGACGCAATTGGCGGCTGGCGTGCTGGCCGCCGTAATCCTTGCGGGCGCCGGCGCAGCCAGCGCGGCTCCCGCCGCACGCGGCGCAAAGGGGCTTGTGGGCTGCGGCTTCAATAGCGATTGCCTCAAGAAATGCTCGCAGGGATACGGCATCCTGTACCCCATCTGCGTCATCACAAGCCCGACGCCGCCGGACGCGGAGCAGGGCGCTGAATGACCCCGCAATGCGGGCATTGTGACGCATCCAGCCCCTGAAGCGCTCAGGGGGCTAAATCCGCGCCCGGTTGCACCCGCTTCAGGGGCGGCCTGTCGCGGATGTCCTTAACGACGCCCCGAACCTCTGGCCGGGTCTCAGGCCTGGCCAGTGGTCTTTAACGCGGGCAGGGGCGCCTGGCCTGCCCCCCTTGAGGCCTGCGCGCCTGTCTGACGCGCCGCGTCTGCTTCGCCCTTGACCTCGGCCGCAGGATGTTGGCAGGTTTCGCCGGCCGTCGCCCCGACGGCTGGTTGACGGGTTCATGGCGCAGACACCGCAATCCGGTTCAGGACCGGCTCTGGATTTTTTCCCCTCTCCGGCGCAGCCGCGCCCCTTTGCGGTGCAGCGTTGCGTGGATGACGCGGCAGCGGCCGCGCTCGCCGGCGCCGCCATTGGTTGTGGTGAGGCGAGCCTGGCGCGGCCGGTCGTCGCCATAGGCAATTTCGATGGCGTGCACGCCGGCCACCGGGCGGTGATCGCCGCCTGCCGCGCCCTGGCCGATGAACTGGGCCGGCCGGCCGCCATGCTGACGTTCGCACCGCACCCGCGCTCGTTCTTCAATCCCGACAAGCCGGTGTTCCGCATCACCCCCGATGGGGTGGAGGAGACGCTGCTCGCCCACCTTGGTCTTGACGGCATGATCGTCCTGCCGTTCAATGCCGCGCTCGCCGCCATGACGGCGCAGTCGTTCTTCGATGACCTGCTGGTGCGCGGGCTTGGCGTTTCCGGCATCGTCGTCGGCCACGATTTTCATTTCGGCAAGGGCCGGGAAGGCTCGCCCGCCTTCCTGCAGGCGCGCGGCGCCGCCGTTGGCGCGCCGGTGCGCATTGTCGACAAGGTGAGCGATGACGGCGATGACGCGGCGGTGTCCTCCAGCCGTATCCGCGCGGCGTTGCGCCAGGGCGATATCGCCGCCGCCAATGCGCTGCTCGGCTATCGCTGGTTCGTGCGCGGCGAGGTGCGCCACGGCCAGAAGATCGGCCGCACCCTGAACTACCCGACCGCCAACATCCGCCTGCCGGACGACTGCCAGCTTGCCCACGGCATCTATGCGGTGCGGGTGCTGGTCGATGGCGTGGTGCATGGCGGCGTCGCCAGTTTCGGCCGCCGCCCCACCTTCGACAATGGCGCGCCCCTGCTGGAGAGCTTCCTGTTCGATTTCAGCGGCGATCTGTATGGCAAGACGCTCGACGTGGAGTTTCTCGACTTCCTGCGCGGCGAGGCGAAATTCGACAGCATCGACGATCTGGTGGCGCAGATGGACCGCGACAGCGCCGAGGCGCGCCGCATTCTGGCGGCCAATCCGCCGCCGCCGTCGGTGCTTGGCTGAGGCGCCGCGGATGCCGCGGCTTCCTTTCGCCCGGAAATGCTCTATGGTGCCGGCCATGTCGCGCATGAGCAGCCCCTTCAGTTTGCGAATTACCGGCCCGGCTTCCGCGTAACCGGAGCGCGGACGTCGGGATGCGTCCCCCCTTTGCGGCGCCCGCGCGGTTCCTGACCTGCGGGATGCTCCGGCGGCTTCTCGCCAGCCGCGCCGGGCAGGGACTGTTGCTCCGGACCAGCCACACCCCGCGAATGGCGTTTGCCGGCGACGTCCGGGCGCTTTTTTCCGCCAGGCAACGTCTCCTGCTCCCGCCGGTCTTGATTGATGGCGCGGGGCATGTCACGGCGTGATCTCCGGTTTTCCATTCGCCAGTTTCGGGCGACATCCGCGTTGCCAGCGGCATGTCGCCAATCCATTTGATGCGGTTCCCCAGGCGCGCGCCTTTGCCGGAACCGCTCCACGGGAATGAGCCAGTTCGATGAACGACAGCAGCAAGGCCGGGGCGGCCAATACCAGCCAGAAGAACGCCGCGTCCAAAGCCGGGGACAAGGCCGACTATTCAAAGACCCTGTTTCTGCCGCAGACGGATTTCCCCATGCGCGCCGGCCTGCCCGAGCGCGAGCCGCTGTTGCTGGAGCGCTGGAATGGTCTCGACCTCTACCGGCGGCTGCGCGACCAGGCGAAGCATGCGCCGCGCTTCACGCTGCATGACGGCCCGCCCTACGCCAACGGCAACATCCACATCGGCCATGCGCTCAACAAGATCCTGAAGGATCTGGTGACCCGCTCGCAGCAGATGCTCGGCTACGACAGCAACTACGTGCCGGGCTGGGACTGCCATGGCCTGCCGATCGAATGGAAAATCGAGGAGCAGTACCGGGCGAAGGGCCTCGACAAGGACGATGTGCCGGTGCTGGAGTTCCGCGCCGAATGCCGCGCCTTCGCCGACAAATGGGTCGACGTGCAGCGCGATGAGTTCAGGCGGCTCGGCGTCACCGGCGACTGGGACAATCCCTATCTCACCATGTCCTACCCGGCCGAGGCGCAGATCGCCCGCGAGCTGATGAAGTTCGCCATGAGCGGCCAGCTCTACCAGGGCTCCAAGCCGGTGATGTGGTCGATCGTCGAGCGCACGGCGCTGGCTGAGGCGGAAGTGGAGTACCAGGACCACGTCTCCAGCACCATCTTCGTCAAATTCCCGGTGGCGACCTCCAGCAATGCGGCCCTGGCCGGCGCCTCGGTGGTGATCTGGACCACCACCCCGTGGACCATCCCGGCTAACCGCGCCATCGCCTGGTCGCCGGATATCGCCTATGGCCTCTATGAGGTGACGGAGGCGCCTGAGGGCAATTGGGCGAAGCCGGGCGAGCGCTATCTGCTGGCCGACGCGCTGGCGGAGACGGTGCTGGGCGTCGCCAAGGTCACGGGCTTCCGCCGCATCGCCGACGTCAGGGGCGTCGATCTCGCCGGCGTGCTCGCCCACCATCCGCTGCACGGCCAGGGCTATGATTTCGGCGTGCCGCTGTTGCCGGCCGATTATGTCACCGCCGACACCGGCACGGGCTTCGTGCACACCGCCCCCGGCCATGGCGCCGACGACTACATGACGTATGTGCGCCACCGCGCCGCCTTCGAGGCCGCCGGCACGCCGGAGGTGCCGCACACGGTGCAGCCGGACGGCAGCTATTTCGCCCATGTGCCGCTGTTCGCCGGCGCCCGGGTGCTGGACGAGAACGGCAAGGAGGGCGACGCCAACGCCCGCGTCATCGCCGCTTTGGCCGACGCCGGGGCGCTGATCGCCCGCGGTCGCCTGCGCCACAGCTATCCACACTCCTGGCGTTCGCGCGCGCCGCTGATCTTCCGCAATACGCCGCAATGGTTCATCGCCATGGACCGCGACATCGCCGGTGGCGGCGACACCCTGCGCGCCCGCTCGCTGGCGGCCATTGCCGATACCCAATGGGTGCCCGCCGCTGGTGAGAACCGCATCACCGCCATGGTTTCCGGCCGCCCGGACTGGGTGATCTCGCGCCAGCGCGCCTGGGGCGTGCCGATCACCGTGTTCGTCGACCGCGAGACCGGCGCGCTGCTGTGCGACGAAAAGGTCAATGCCCGCATCGCCGACGCCTTCGAGGCTGAGGGCGCCGACGCCTGGTTCGCCGATGCGGATGGCGCGCGCTTCCTCGCGCCCGATTATGATCCGGCCCGTTTCGAGAAGGTGACCGACGTGCTCGACGTCTGGTTCGACTCCGGTTCGAGCCATGCCTTCACCTTGGAGCCGCGCGACGACCTGCGCCCGCGCAAGCGCCGGCCCGAGGGCGAACGGCTGCCGCTGGCTGACAGGACGCCGGACTTCGACACCGTGATGTATCTGGAAGGCTCCGACCAGCATCGCGGCTTCTTCCAGTCGTCGCTGCTGGAAGCCTGCGGCACGCGCGGCCGCGCGCCCTATGACGTGGTGGTGACGCACGGCTTCACCCTCGACGAGCAGGGTCGCAAGATGTCCAAGTCGCTGGGCAACACGCTGGCCCCGCAGGATGTCATCCGCCAGTCCGGCGCCGATATCCTGCGGCTGTGGACGGCCTCGGTGGACTATTGGGACGACCAGCGCATCGGCCCGGAAGTGCTGAAGGGCGTCACCGACCAGTATCGCAAGATCCGCAACACCCTGCGCTGGATGCTGGGCTCGCTGCACCACTTCTCCGGCGCGGATCTGGTGGCGGCGGAGCGGATGCCGGAGCTGGAGCGGTTGATGCTGCACCGGCTGGTCGAACTCGACCAGACCGTGCGTCAGGCCTACGCCGCTTATGACTACAAGCGGGTGCTGGCGGCGCTGTCGCCGTTCCTGACGACCGAACTGTCAGCGTTCTATTTCGATATCCGCAAGGACACGCTGTATTGCGATCCGGCTTCCAGCACGCCGCGCCGGGCGGCGCTGACGGTGATCGACCAGATCTTCCGTTGCGTGACGACCTGGCTGGCCCCGGTCCTCGCCTTCACGGCGGAGGAGGCGTGGCTGAGCCGCTTCCCCTCCGAAGCAGGTTCGGTGCACCTGGAGCGCTTCCCGGAGCTGTTGCCGACCTGGCGCGATGACGCCCTGGCGGCGCGCTGGGCGAAAATCCGCAAGGTGCGCCGCGTGGTCACGGGCGCGCTGGAGCTGGAGCGGGCCCGCAAGAGCATCGGCTCCAGCCTGGAGGCGGCGCCGGTGGTTTACGTGTCGGACGCCGATCTGCGCGATGCGCTGAAGGGCGTTGATTTTGCGGATGTCTGCATCACGTCGGCCATCAGCATCCGCGACGGCGAGACCCATGAAGAGGCCTTCCGGCTCGACGACGTTCCGGGCGTCGCCGTGGTGTTCGCCCGGGCGGAGGGGCGCAAATGCGCCCGCTCGTGGAAGGTGCTGCCGGATGTCGGCGCGGATCCGGACTGGCCGGACCTCAGCCCGCGCGACGCCGCCGCCATGCGCGAGTGGACCAAAGCGAACCCGGGGGCGCTGTGATGGCGGCTGGCGACGGCCAGGCCGACGCGTCTGGCAAGGCGCAGGGGCGGGCGGGCGTCAGCCCGGTCCGCCTTGGCGTCTGGCTCGCCATCGTCGTGCTGGCGCTGGACCAGGCCAGCAAGCTCTGGCTGATGTTCGGAGCCGATATCGCCAACCGGCCGCCGATGGTGCTGACGCCATTTCTGGAGTTTGTGCTGGTCTGGAACCGGGGCATCTCTTACGGCCTGTTCCAGATGCCGCATGCGGTGGGGCGCTGGGCGCTGGTGATTGGTTCGGCGCTCGCCACGGTGCTGCTGGGCGTGTGGCTGGCGCGGGCCAGAACCCGCATGCTGGCGCTGGGGCTTGGGCTGATTATCGGCGGCGCGGTCGGCAATCTGATTGACCGGATTTATTGGGGCGCGGTCGTCGATTTCGTCCACTTTCATGTGGGGGATTTCAGCTGGTACGTCTTCAACGTGGCGGACGCGGCCATTGTTTTTGGCGTGATCGCGCTACTGTATGACTCGTTCTTTGGGTCTGACGCCGGGCGCAAGGGCGCCGATTCACCCTGAGACGTCATGACGGGTGGTCATACTGGCGCCGCATATGTAGTCTTCAAAACATCGGATCTGCGTGCGCGCCGGGTCTTTTGGGCAAAATGTCTTGTGGGGCCGAATGCGGGTCCCGTAGGCCGGAATTTGCTTTATGTCTTTGATCTGGCGTATTTTTTTGGCGCGCGGCGGGATCCGCCCCGCTGGAAAATGCTCTGGCGGAAGCATCAATTATCGACCTGTCGGGGCGGCCGGATGATTGGCCCGCTCCGGCGATCATATTGTTGACGGCGGCGACCCAGGGGAGGCAGCCGCAGGGGGATAGAGAACCAATGGCGCTCAAGTTTTCCAAACGCGTCGCGCGCCCGGGCAAGACTGCCGGCATGTCGCGCCGCGCGCCGCTGGCGTTAGGTTTCGCCGCCGCGATCGGTTTTTCGGCGCTCGCCGCTTCCGCCGCCCAGGCGCAGGAGGGCGTGTTCATGAAGAACCTGCTCGGCAAGATGGGCGTGATTGACGAAGAGCGCGATCCAATCCGCTATCACGAGCGCGCGCCGCTCGCCCTGCCGCCCTCCACCGGCAAACTGCCGACGCCGCTGCCGCCTACGGCAAAGCGCGCCGAATCATGGCCGGATGACGCCGATCTGCAGCGTCGCCGTCGCGAAGCCGCCGAGCGGCAGAAGCCGGTGCCGTTCCCGAGCGACAACCGCGTGCAGGATGGCGGCCGCCTCAGCGTCTATGAGATGGAGCGGATTTCGCGCAAGCCCAAGCATGCGGCGGAAGACAACCAGCCGCGCAAGGTGCTGGGCGATGGCCGGGCCGCCACATGGGTTGATCCCGATGAGCTGCGGGCGACGGCAACCGATGGCGACGGCAAGAAGCTTGATCCGAACTACGAGCCCAAGCGCGAAACGCTGCTGCAGCCGCCGGCCGGTTATCGCAAGCCGGCTGGCACCGCGCCGATGCGGGCGACGCGGGACGATCCGGTTCCTTACAACAAGGACGGCACGCCGGAGCGTGACTTCCTGAAGCCCAGCGAAGACTGATTCTGCGATGGCGCCAGACAGGCGCTGACGCACGGTTGACAGATTTTGTTGCCCGGCGGCCTTGTGGTTCGCCGGGCTTCGCTTTTGTGGGCGCGGCGCGTTTCAACATGAATGGCGCCTGCGACGCTGCGGTTGGCCGCGCCGCTTACAAACCACTGCGCCAGGGACTATGTTGCCAGAATGTATGCGCGTCGCGGATGCGGCGCATGAAGGTCAGGAGCAAGCATGAGCAGCGCCACAGACGCCGGGCGTCGCGTTGGGGAGCAGGCGCAGGCCGGCGCGGACGGTCCGGTCGTGCACGCCAGCACGCTGGACAATGGGCTGGACGTGGTGGTGATCCCGGACCGGCGCGCCCCGGTCGTCACGCATATGGTGTGGTACCGCAATGGCTCGGCTGACGATCCGCTCGGCAAGTCTGGCATCGCCCACTTCCTCGAACACCTGATGTTCAAGGGCACGACGCAGCACCCGGAAGGCGAGTTTTCCGATGCGGTCGCGGCCATCGGCGGCCAGGAGAACGCCTTCACCTCCTACGATTACACCGCCTATTTCCAGCGCGTCGCCAAAGAGCATCTCGGTGAGATGATGCACTTCGAGGCGGACCGCATGACCAATCTGTCGTTCGATGAGTCGGTCGTCGGGCCGGAGCGCGACGTGGTCATCGAAGAACGGCGCATGCGCACCGACTCCGACCCGGACCAGCAACTCTCCGAGGCCATGGACGCGGCGCTGTTCACGCACCATCCCTATGGGCTGCCGATCATCGGCTGGATGCATGAGATCGAGGGCCTGAGCCGCGACGACGCCTTCAGCTACTATCAGCGCTTCTACACGCCCTCCAACGCCATTCTGGTGGTGGCCGGCGATGTGGAGCCCGGGACTGTGCAGGCCCTGGCGCAGGAGCACTATGGCCGCATCGCTTCGGCGCCGCGGCCGCAGCGGTTCCGCCCCCAGGAGCCGTCGCCACGGGCGGCGCGCCGGGTGACCGTCTCTGACGCGCGCGTCGAGCAGCCGTTGCTGCGCCGGCTGTATCTGGCGCCGTCAACGCTGACCGGCGGCCATGAGGTGGGCTGCGCCCTGGACGTGCTGGCTGAGGTGCTCGGCGGCGGCGCGACCTCGGTGCTGTATCGCAAGCTGGTGCTGGAGAAGGCGAAGGCCGTCTCCGCCGGCGCCTGGTATTTCGGCTCCGCCGTCGACCAGACCCGCTTCGGCGTAACAGCCGCGCCGGCCCAGGATGTCTCACTGGACGATCTGGAGAAGCACATCGACGACGCCGTGGCGGATTTTATCGCCAAAGGCGTTGATGAAGCCGACTTCCGCCGGGCGACGACGCGGCTGGTGGCCGACATGGTCTACGCCCAGGACAGCCAGGCGACGCTCGCCAGGGTTTATGGCTCGGCGCTGGCCATTGGCGAGAGCATCGCCGATGTGCAGCAATGGCCGGCGCGCATCGCCGCCGTGACGCCGGAAGGCGTGATGGACGCGGCCCGCGCCTGGCTGAACGCCCGCACGGCGGTGACAGGCCGGCTGGAGCCGCAATAGTTCGCATTTTCAGGCGCGGCGCGGCGGCTTTCGCTTGCGCCGTTGCCCTGAGCACCTGTCCGCCCCGGCGCGCCCGCGCCTTACGGAATGAACATGACAGATAGCCTCGACAAAGCCGCCGCTGGGGCGGAGCGCAAGAAATCTCCCGCCAGCGTGCAGGTGGTGGCCTCGCCGGGCGGGGTTCACGCCTGGCTGGTGGAAGAGCACGCCGTGCCGCTGCTGGCGCTGGAGTTCGCCTTCGTCGGCGGCGCCTCGCAGGATCCGGCGGAGCGGCCAGGCGTGGCCAACATGCTGTCCGGCATGCTGGATGAGGGCGCGGGGCCGTATGATTCCGACGCCTTCCAGACGCAACTGGCCGATCACGCCATCGAACTGCGCTTCAGCGCTGATCGCGATGCGTTTCGCGGCTCGCTGAAGACGCTGGTCAGCCATCTGCCGAAGGCGGTGGAGCTGTTGCGGCTGGCGCTGAACGAAGCGCGGCTGGAGCCGGAGGCCATCGCCCGGGTGCGCGGCCAGATCGAGGCCGGCCTGCGCCACGACGCCAGCAATCCGGACGTGCTGGCCATGCGCGCCTTCAATGAAATGGCATTTGCCGGCCACCCCTATGGCCGCTCGGTGCGCGGCTCGCTCGACAGCGTCGCGGCGATCAACCGCGACGACCTCTCGGCCCTCCGGGCAGGCGTGCTGGCGCGCGACAACCTGCACGTGGCGGCGGTGGGCGCCGTCAACGCCAGCGTGCTTGGCGCGCTGCTGGACGATGTGTTCGGCGATCTGCCGCAGGCCAGCGATCTGGCTCCGGTGGCGCAGATCGAATTGCAGGGGCAGGGCGCGCGCCGGGTGGTCGAGGTGGAGACGCCGCAGTCCGTGGTGCGCTTTGGCGCGCCGGGCATTGCCCGGCATGATCCGGATTACATGGCGGCCTATATCGCCAACCACATTCTGGGCGGCGGGGTGTTTTCGGCCCGCCTGTTCAGGGAGGTGCGCGAGAAGCGCGGCCTGGCCTATGGCGTCTCCAGCGCGCTGTATCCCATGCGTCACGCGGCGATGTTCTTCGGCGGCACCGCCACCAAGAACGAGCGGGTGGCCGAATCGATCGAGGTGATCGCCGCCGAAATCGCCCGCATGGGCGCCGAGGGACCGGACGAGGACGAGGTGCGCCTGGCGAGGCAATATCTCATCGGCTCCTACGCCCTGCATTTCGACACTTCGTCGAAGATCGCCGGCCAGTTGCTGCATTTGTCGCTGGAGAAGATGGGCGTCGATTATATCGACCGCCGCAACGATCTGGTGGCGTCGGTGACGCGCGAGGACGTGCGCCGCGCCGCCGCCCGCATCTTCGACGCCAGCAAATTGCTGGTGGTGACTGCGGGCAAGCCGGTCGGCCTGACGGGCTAGAACGCTTTCCGGCCAGCCGGAAGCGGCTGATCGATCAGAATTCGCTGAGAACAGGAAGAGTTCGGGCAGCTTTTGATCCCGATTGATCGAAAGCTGCTCCAGGACGCTTTGGGAGTATCCGCCATGGCGGTTCGGCGCCTCGATCCGGTTCTGGTTGACCGCATCGCCGCTGGCGAGGTGGTGGAGCGCCCGGCCGCCGCCGTAAAGGAACTGGTGGAAAACGCGCTCGACGCCGGCGCGACCGCCATCGAGGTGGTGGTGGAGGCTGGCGGCCGGCGGCTGATCCGCGTCACCGACGATGGCGGCGGCATGGGACCAGAGGATCTGGCCCTGGCGGTGGAGCGCCACGCGACCTCCAAGATCCCTGACGGCGACCTGTTCGCCATCGCCACTTTGGGCTTTCGCGGCGAGGCGCTGCCATCAATTGGCGCCGTGTCGCGGCTCAGCATCGTCACCCGCACGCAGGATGCGGACAGCGCCTGCCAGATCGTGGTGGAGGCCGGGATCAAGGGGCTGGTGCGGCCTGCTTCCGGCGTGCGCGGAACCCGGGTGGAGATCGCCGATCTGTTCATGGCGACGCCAGCCCGGCTGAAATTTCTCAAGACCGACCGGGCGGAAGCCCAGGCCGTGGCCGATGTGGTGAAACGCCTCGCCATGGCGCATCCCGAGGTGGCTTTCACCCTCGCCGGCGACCATCTTACCCCGATCACGCTGCCGCGCGAAACCGGCGACAATGCCCTGCTGGCCCGCCTGACCCGACTGTTGGGCAGCGATTTCGCCCCCAACGCCATTGCCGTCGCGGCGGCGCGCGAGGGCGTGGAGCTGAGCGGTTTCGCTGGCCTGCCGACATGGCATCGCGGCAGCCCGAGCCATATCCATGTCATGGTCAATGGCCGGCCGGTGCGCGACAAGCTGGTGCAGGGCGCGGTGCGGGCCGCTTACATGGACGTGCTGCCGGCCGGGCGTCACCCGGCGCTGGCCCTGTTGATCGCCTGTGATCCGCGTCACGTCGACGTCAATGTGCATCCGGCCAAGACGGAGGTGCGCTTTCGCGACCCGGGCCTGGTGCGCGGCCTGATGATCGGCGCCCTGAAGGAGGCCATCCATCGCGCTGGCCATCGCTCGTCCACCACGGGCGGCTCGCGCACGCTGGAGGCGTTGCAGGCCGGGCGGCAGATGGGTGGCGGCGCCTGGTCGGCCGCCGACCGCGCTTCCGTTCATATCGGCTCCGCCCGCGTCACGTCCGCCAGCGTCACTTCCGGCCCGCAGCCGGCCGCCGCCAGGGCGGCCAGCGCGTGGGACCAGCGCTGGCGCGAGGCGCCGCGCCATGCGCCGCCGCCGGCGAACTGGCAGGCGCCTGTCGAAGATGCGGGCCCCGATGATGTCGCGTACGAAGCGCCCGGCGGGACCTGGGCGGGCGCAGGCGCCGGCGGTTTCGCCGAGGGCGCCCAGGGCGTGTTCAGCGACCTGGTCGCGCCTTCCGCCGACGCGCGGGCCACCGCGCCAGGGGACGACGACGCGGGGCTGGCCGCCGATCAGGATCTGGCGCGGCAGGAGCAGCCCCTGGGCGCTGCCCGCGCCCAGGTGCACGGCACATATGTCATCGCCCAGACCAGCGACGGCGTGGTCATCGTCGACCAGCACGCGGCGCATGAGCGGCTGGTGTATGAGCGGCTGAAGGCCCAGCGCGCCGTGCACGGCGTTGCCCGGCAACTGCTGCTGGTTCCAGAGGTGGTCGAACTCGATCCGGTGGACGCCGACCGGGTGCTGGCGGCGGCGGAACAGCTGGAGGCGCTGGGGCTGGTGGTGGAAGGCTTCGGCGCCGGCGCGCTTTGTGTGCGCGAAACGCCGGCGCTACTGGGCAAATGCGACCTGCGCCGGCTGGTGCGCGACGTGGCCGATGCGCTTGCCGAATGGGACCATGTGGGGGCGCTGGAAGAAAAACTGGACCACGTGCTGGCGACGATGGCCTGTCATGGCTCAATCCGCGCCGGCCGCCGGCTGCGGCCGGAGGAAATGAACGCTTTGCTGCGCGAAATGGAAGCGACGCCGCTGTCCGGCCAGTGCAACCACGGCCGCCCCACCTGGGTGGAGCTGAAGCTGACCGATATCGAGAAGCTGTTCGGGCGGCGGTGAACCCGCCGCATGCTTGTGACCGCTACGCCGTTGCGGCTCTTGCATTTGCGCGCGCCATGGCGGCGCGCGTGGCGGCCATGTGCCTCTCGGTCATGGTCGGATCTGTTCCGGCCATCCACGAAGCGATGCGAGCCGTGAGCGCGTGATCCTTGAGGCTGGGCCTCCCTGAGGCTGGGCCCCGGCGGCCAGGCCTCGGGCCGGCGCGCGCTAAATCCCGCCGAAATACACAGTGGTCTCGCCATAGCTGCGGCGCTCATATTCGGTGAAGCCGGTTGGCCAGGCGAAATTGGCGTCGCTGGCCTCCTCGACCACGACCAGAGCGTTACTGGTCAGCCAGCCGCCCGCAAGGGCGCTGGCGAGCGCCTGTTCAGCCAGCCCCTTGCCATAGGGCGGATCGCAAAACACCAGCGAAAATGGCGGCATGCCGCTGATTGCGCCCAGCTTCGTCGCGTCGCGGCGGAACAGGCGGCTGGTTCCGCCAAGGCCAAGCGCATCGACATTGGCGCGGATCAGACCGCGCGCCTCGGCGGAATCGTCAACGAACAGGGCGAAGGCGGCGCCGCGCGACAGCGCCTCGATGGCGAGAGCGCCGGTGCCGGCGAACAGGTCCAGCACGCGGGCGTCGCGCAGCGGGTCGTCATAGGCGTGGCTGAGCACGTTGAACACCGCCTCGCGCAGCCGGTCGGAGGTCGGGCGCACCGCCTGGGTTTTGGGCGCGGCCAGCGCGCGGCCCCGATATTTGCCGGCCACAATCCTCAAGTGCGTCGTCCTTTATGCGAGTATGGGCGTCTGGAACATGATGCGAACGGGTGGATGCGGCTTTTCGCGAAACGCGCCAGCGGGGGCCGGTTGATCCGGCGCTGAAGACGTCGATGCCCGCAACTGGTGCGGGCATGACGCTTTTCTGGGGCGCGGCGCATCATCCGGGCTGGACAATGGCTGCTTGCCGGCAAGGCGCTCTGGCAGCTCAGCGGCCAGGGCCGCGTCCACCGCCAGATCTGCCGCCGCCCGGCCTGCCGCCGCCGGGCTTTCCGCCAAACGGTTTTCCGCCGGGTTTGCCGAAAGGCCTGCCGCCGGCTGGCTTTCCGCCAAACGACTTGCCCCCAAACGACTTGCCAGCAAAGGCTTTTCCACCCGATGGCCTGTCGCCAAAGCTTTTCCTGTCGCCGAAGCCCTGCCTGTCGCCAAAGCCCCTGTCGCGGCCGTCATGACGGTCACGCGCGTCGCGCGGCGGCCGGTCGCCGAAGCCGCCATCGCGGGCTCCGAAGCCGCCAGGGCGCCCTCTGCCGCCAGGCCTCCCTGCGCCAGCAGGTCTGTCTTCGCTACCAGGTCTGTCTTCGCGGCCAGGCCTCCCTGCGCCGCCAAACGGCCTGTCGCCGCCACGGAAGGGCCGTTCGCCGCCAGCGGGGCGCCGGTCGTCAAACGAACGTTCGCCAACGTCGCCGCGAACCCGGGCGCTGCGCCGCGGTTCTTCCGCCGGCTTCTCGCGCACCACCTTTTCCACCAGCACGCGGCGGCCGCCGGGGCTGGCCACGGCGCCAGCGCGCACATGGGCGCGCTGGCCGCTTTCGGCGCGGGCCGCCAGCGGGTCATCGCCGCGGCGCGGCTTGCGGCTGCCAGCGCCGGCGCGCGCCGCCTCGGTTTCGGCGTCGCGCCAGGTGCTGCGCTTCAGGCCCGCGCGCGAACCGACCGCTTTCTGCGGCGCCGGATCATCGGGGGAGGGGCGCCAGGGGTCCGGCGTGCCGCGCGGCGCCACGTTCCGGGGCGCTTCGGCCCAGGCTTCGCGCTCGCTCCTGTTCTCGTGCTCGGCCGCGCGCATCGCAGCCCTGCGGCCGCCAGGCTCGAACCAGCCGTCATCATGCTCGAACGGCGCGTTGTCCTTCCACGGCTTGCCCTTGATGGCCTCGCGGAATTCTTCCTCAACGCCTTCGTCAAACGAAGCGTCAACCGCCTCTTCCTCCGGCAGGCGATGCGGAATGCGCGGCGGCAGCAGCGACTCCGGGCGGCCTTCGCCAGGGTCGCGCTCGTGCGCCGGCGATTCAAAGTCGACCCCGGCGCGGCGGGCCAGATCGTCGCCAAGCTGGCTCTTCAGCACGGCGAGGCGCACCTCGTCGGCGGCGCCCTCCGGAATGTCGCCAAGCTGGAACGGGCCGAAGGAGATGCGGATCAGGCGGTTCACCCTGAGGCCAAGGTGCTCGAGAATCCGCTTGACCTCACGGTTCTTGCCTTCACGCAGGCCGAGCATCAGCCACACATTGTGGCCCTGCTGGCGCTGGATGCTGGCCTGCACCGGGCCGTAGTGAATGCCGTCGATGGTGACCCCATTCTCCAGCGCCAGCAGCGCGTCGGGCGTGATCTGGCCATAGGCGCGGACGCGGTAGCGGCGCAGCCAGCCGGTTTCGGGGTGCGACAGCACCCGCGCCAGGCCGCCGTCATTGGTGAGCAGCAGCAGGCCTTCGGTGTTGATGTCGAGGCGGCCGACGGAGATCACATGCGGCAGGTCGCCAGGCAGGTGCTGGAACACCGTCGGGCGGCCTTCGGGGTCGAACTGGGTGGTCACCAGGCCGGCGGGCTTGTTGTAGAGCCACAGCCGGGTGCGCTCGCGCGCCGGCATCGGCTTGCCGTCGATCAGAATGTGATCGGCAGGGCCGACATTGATCGCCGGCGAATGGATGACCTGACCGTTTACGCTGACGCGGCCGGCGGTGATGATGATCTCGGCGTCGCGGCGCGAGGCCACGCCGGAACGGGCCATCACCTTGGCCAGACGCTCGCGGCCATCGGGACGCTCGACGCGCTCGGTCTGCGGGCGCGGGCGGTTGCGGTCAGGGCGATCACGCTCCTGGCGCCCGGCCGGGCGTTCGCTGAAGCGTTCGCTGTAGCTGCCGCGGCCGCCCTCCGGGCGCGGGCGGCCGGCAAAGGCCGGCCTGGCGTCGCCGTAATGGCCGGCGTCGCGCCGGGGCGGGCCGCCATCACGCGCGCCAAAGCCGCGCTTCTCGAAGCTCTTCTTTTCGCCGCCATGCCGGCCAAAATCGCGCTCGCCGCCGAAGCGACGCTCGCCATCGCGCCCTTCCGGACGTCCGGCGAATCCGCGCGGACGCTCCTGCCCGCCGCGTTCTTGCCAGTTGCGATCTTGCGGGCCGCGCCCCTGGTGCGGGCGCTCCTGCCGGGGACGGTCCTCCCGGGGACGGTCTTGCCGGGGACGATCCTGGCCGAAGCGCGGGTTGTCCGAACGCTCGCCGCGAAATGGCCGGGGGCCGCTATCCGGGCGGCCTGGGCCGCCCTCAGGCCGGCGCCCGTCAAAGCCGCGCTTCTCGCCAAATGGCCGCTTCTCGCCGAAACCGCGTTTCTCGCCGAAGGGGCGCTTTTCGCCGAAGGGACGTTTGTCGCCGAAACTGCGGTCGCCGCGGGCGCCAAAGCCGCCGCCAGCGGGTTTGCCACCCGCGAATTTGCCGCCAGCGGGCCTGTCGCCGCGCGTGTCGCGGCCGCCGGCGCCGAAGCCGCCAGTTCTGGATCCGCGCGCGCCGCCGCCGTCACGGTTGCCGCCATTGCCGCCGTGATTGCCATTGCCGCCGCGACCCTGGCGGGGCGGGCGCCTGTTATCCGTTTTGTCCGTCATTGCGGCGTGATAGCAGAGGGCGGGCCGCTTAGCGAGGATATCAATGCAGGATGATCGCATGGAAAATGCGCGCGCGACGCAGGGCGCCGGCTCGATGATGGATGCGGCGCTGGCCGAGGCGCGCGCCGCGGGGGAGCGCGGCGAGACGCCGATTGGCGCTGTCGTGGTGCGCGACGGCGTCGTGATCGCCAGCGCCGGCAACCGCCCGCGCGAGCTGAAAGACCCCACCGCCCACGCGGAAATCCTTGCAATCCGCGCCGCCGCGGCGGTTCTGGGCAACGAACGGCTGATTGGCTGTGATCTTTATGTGACTCTGGAGCCATGCCCGATGTGCGCGGCGGCAATCTCTTTCGCCCGCATCCGCCGGCTGTATTACGGGGCCGCCGACGCCAAGGGCGGGGCGGTTGACAGCGGCGTGCGCCTTTACGCCTCACCCACCTGCCATCACGCGCCGGAGGTTTACGGCGGCATCAGCGAGACGGCGTCCGCGACGCTGTTGCGGGACTTCTTCGCCGCAAAGCGCTGAAACAGGGAGCGAATCAGTTCTGGCAAAGCGCCGATATGGACGCAGGACAGGCCAGGCAGCCGGCGATGCGGGCATGCGCGATCAGAGTTTGCTCGCCAGCACCTTGTCAACGCGCCGTCCGTCCATATCGATCACCTCGAAGCGCCAGCCGAGGGCCTCAACCACTTCGCCAGTCTGCGGCAGGCGGCGCATGGCGTCGATCACCAGGCCGGCGACGGTGTCATAGTCACGCTCTTCCGGCAGGTCGAGGCCGAGCAGGTCGCCCAGTTCGTCCACATACATGGAGCCGGAGAGCAGCCAGGAGCCGTCCTGCCGCTGCACCGCGTCCTCATCGTCCGGCTCGTCGGAAATGAAAGCGCCGACAATGGCTTCCAGCGCGTCGGCGGGGGTGACCACGCCCTCGAAATGGCCGTACTCGTCATAGACCAGCGCCATGGGCACGGCCGACTTCTGCAGCGCCTCGAGCACATCGAGGGCGCTGAGGGTGTCTGGCGCCACCGGGGCCGCCCGCACATGGCTGCGGATGTCGAGGGGCGCGCCGGCGCGCAGGCCGCGCAGCAGGTCGCGCGCCACCACCACGCCGATGACATTGTCTGGGTCGCCCTCGATCACCGGAAAGCGCGAGTGTGGGCTCTCGGCGATCTGGGCGTAGATGGCGGCGTCATCGTCGTCGACATTGATCAGATGCACCTCCATGCGCGGCGTCATCAGGCCGCGCACCGAGCGGTCGCCAAGGCGCAGGACGCCGCCGATCATGCGGTGCTCCGCCGGCTCGATCACGCCCGCAGTGCGGGCTTCGGCGACGATGGTGCGGATTTCGTCGTCGGTGATGGAGCTCCCGCCATCGTCACGGGCGCCCAGAAGCCACATCAGGCCGCGCGTGGTGACGTTGAGAAACCACACCAGCGGCGCCGCAAACTTCGACAGCGCCGCCATGGGGGGAGCCATGACGCAGGCAATCGGCTCCGGATGGCGCAGGGCGAATTGCTTGGGAACCAGCTCGCCGATAACCACCGACATGAAAGTGATCAGGGCGACGACGCCGCCATAGCCCAAAGCGTCGGACATCTGGCGGCTGAAGCCGAAGCCGGAAAGGATCTCTGAGAAACGGCCGCCCAGAGCGGCGCCGGAAACGGCGCCGGCGAGGATGCCGATCAGCGTAATGCCGATCTGGACCGTGGGCAGGAAACGGCCAGGCTCCTCCGACAGCGCCAGCGCCGCCGCCGCGCCGCGCTGGCCGCGCTCAGCCATGACCCGCAGGCGCGAGGCGCGGGAGGAGACGATTGCGAGTTCGGAAAGCGCGAAAAGGCCGTTGAGAACGATAAGCAGAAAGGCGATTAAAAGTTCAAGCACCGGATACAGGCAAGCTTGCTCAGCCGCCTCTCCCTCAGAAGGCAAGGGAGGATGGGGTTTTCGCTCCGGCAAATCAATAGGCGCAAGACCATGGGCGACGACCACGGGCGATGGCCAGGGTTGAGGCGCAGGGGTGAGGGCGGGGCGCCTCGCCCGCGACGGGGCGGGATGACTGGCCGGGATGACTGGGCGGGGTGACCGGGCGGAATCGCCGGGCGTGAGGCGCCGCCGTCGCGCGCTGGCGGCATATGACGCGTTTGGCGCCGCGTGGCCCCTTTGTCATAGTTCCGTAACCGGCGGGTTTGATATGGTAAAAGCCCGGCGAACCTGCTCTATGGTGCGCCAGCCAGCCCCATTCACACGTCTCCTCCGGGTTGGGCATTTTTACAGAAGGCTGCGCAGGTTCCCGCCAGATGAGCACGCAACCGTCCCTGGGTCGTCGATGGTTCCCAAATGCCTGGGATATCGTCGCTTTCGCCCTGCTGGTCGCGATCATGGTCAGCATCGCCATGGGCGCTCGCGACGCCGCCGCGCCGCTTGAGGCGCTGCGCTCGCCGCCGGTCACCACGGATCCGGCGCATCTGCCTTATTATGCGTTGCGCACCACCTTGCGCATGCTCGCCGCCATGGCGGCTTCACTGGCCTTCACCATGGCTTTCGGCGCCCTGTGCATGCGCAGCCGCAAGCTGGCGATGGTGCTGGAGCCGGCGGTCGACATTCTGCAATCCGTGCCGGTGCTGGGCTTTCTCACCTTCACCATCACGTTCTTCCTCGGGCTGTTCCCCGGCCAGATCATCGGCGCGGAAATCGCCGCCGTGTTCGCCATTTTCACCAGCCAGGCCTGGAACATGGCGCTGAGCTTCCTGCAGTCGGCGCGCAACACGCCGCGCGACCTGGAGGAGGCGGCGGCCAGCCTGCAACTGTCCGCCTGGCAGAAGTTCTGGCGTCTCACCGTGCCCTTCGCCATGCCGGGGCTGGTGTGGAACATGATGATGTCCATGTCCGGCGGCTGGTTTTTCATCGTCGCCTCGGAGGCGCTGACCGTCGGCGACCAGCAGATCATCCTGCCCGGCGTCGGCTCCTATCTGGCCAAGGCCGTGGGCGAGGGCAACCTGCACGCGGTCGGCTATGCCACGGCGACCATGATCGTGGTCATCCTGATCTATGACCAGGTTCTGTTCCGGCCGCTGACCGCCTGGGCCGACAAGTTTCGCATGACCGGCGATGGCGGCGACGCCGAGGCCGAGGCGCCCGACGCCTGGCTGCTGGATTTCTTCCGCCGCACCCGGGTGCTGCGGGCGATCGTGGCGCCGGTGGGGGCCCTGCTGCGCCAGCTCGGACAATTGCGGCTGGACGGCGGGCCAGGCCGGCGGCGACGCATCATGCCGCAACTGCCGCCTGGAATTGCGCGGGCGCTGGACCTGCTGTGGATGGCGCTTGTGGTCGTCGGGGCGCTGTGGGCGGCGTGGCTGATCATCTCCTTCATCCGCGCCACGCTTGCGCCGGCTGATTTTGTCGAGGCGATCCGGCTCGGCTGCTTCACCTTTTTGCGGGTGATGGCCGTGGTGATCTTCGCCAGCCTTTTCTGGACGCCCATCGGCGTGTGGATCGGCATGCGGCCGGGGGTGGCGGTGCGCGCGCAGCCCATTGTCCAGTTCGCCGCCGCGTTCCCCGCCAACCTGCTGTTTCCCGTGGTGGTGGCCGGCGTCGTCGCTTTTCACGGCAACCCCAATATCTGGCTGACCGTGCTGATGGCCCTCGGCGCCCAGTGGTACATCCTGTTCAATGTGATCGCCGGCGCCAGCGCCATTCCGGGCGATCTGCGCGAGGCTGGCCGCAGTCTCAGCCTGAAGGGGGCGCTGCGCTGGCGCACGCTGATCCTGCCAGGGATTTTGCCGTATTATGTCACCGGCGCGCTCACCGCCGCCGGCGGCGCCTGGAACGCCAGCATCGTGGCGGAGATTGCCCAATGGGGCGGCGTGAAGCTGGTGGCGGCCGGCCTTGGCTCCTATATCGCCCAGGCCTCGGAGGCGGGCGACCTGCCGCGCGTGGTGCTTGGCGTCACGGTGATGTCGCTGTTCGTGCTGGCGCTGAACCGGGTGCTGTGGTTGCCTTTGCGCGGTTGGATCGAGCGCCGGTTCCGGCTGTGAAACCTGTTTGACGCATTGTGCCGGCGCCAGTTCTCTTTGCCGGAAAATGTCGCAAGAGCCTTGAGATGGATGCGCCCGGCTGTGGCGCGCAAGCGGAGTGCAAGCGGATGTCGCGCGATACAGCCTGGCCGCAGCAGGAGCGCACGGGCCGGCCAACCCTGCTGGAAGTCCGCCACGTCAAGCGTGATTTCGCCAAGGCGAGCGGCGAGGCCCTCGCCGTGCTCGATGGCGTGAATTTCGAGGTGCGCCAGGGCGAGATCATCGGTCTGCTTGGCCGCTCGGGGTCCGGCAAGTCGACGCTGCTGCGCATCGCCGCCGGACTGCTGCCGCCGACCTCGGGCGAGGTGCTGTTTCATGGCCAGCCCGTCGACGGTCCGCCGCGCGGCGTCTCCATGGTGTTCCAGAGCTTTGCCCTGTTTCCCTGGCTGACGGTGCAGGAGAATGTGGAGCTGGGGCTGGAGGCGCTGGGCGTCGACACGCCGGAGAGGCGCCGGCGCGCCCTGCAGGCCATCGACCTGATCGGCCTCGACGGCTTCGAGAACGCTTATCCGCGCGAGCTGTCCGGCGGCATGCGCCAGCGCGTCGGCTTTGCCCGCGCTTTGGTGATGCACCCGGATCTGCTGTTGATGGATGAGCCGTTCTCGGCCCTCGACGTGCTGACCGCCGAGACCCTGCGCACCGACCTGATCGATTTGTGGATGGAGGACCGCCTGCCCGTGGGGGCGGTGCTGATCGTCACGCACAATATCGAGGAGGCGGTGCTGTTGTGCGACCGCATCCTGATCTTTTCCTCCAATCCGGGCCGGGTGGCGGCGCAGGTGCGCATCACCCTGCCGCATCCGCGCAACCGCCAGGACCCGCGCTTTCGCAAGGTGGTGGACGACGTCTACGCCCGCATGACCCGGCGCGCGCCGGTCCAGCTGGAGGGCGAGGGCGAGGGCGGCGCCTCGCCGCTGGCGCTGCAGCCGGTGTCCACCAACATCATGGCCGGCATGCTGGAGGCGGTGGCCGGCGAGCCATGGAACGGCCGCGCCGACCTGCCGGACCTTGCCCGCGATCACCAACTGGAGGCCGACGAGATGGTGCAGCTTGGCGAAGCGCTGCAGCTGCTCGGCTTCGCCGACATGAAGGACGGCGACCTGCACCTCACCGATGCTGGTCTGGCCTTCGCCGGCATGGAGACCGACGCGCGCAAGGATCTGTTCGCGCAGCAACTGATCGAGCGCGTGCCGCTGGTGCGGATGATCCGCCAGGAGCTTGAGCAGCGCGCGGACCATCGCGTTCCCGCCGCCAAATTCCGCGCCGAGCTGGAGGACGCCATGTCCGAAAACTACGCTGACCAGACGCTGAACACCGCAGTGTCGTGGGGTCGCTACGCCGAACTGTTTTCGTATGACGAGCAAGCAGAGTTTTTCAGTCTAGATGATCCGGAGTGAGTTATTATCCAGGTTGTATTGATGTTTAATTTTGACATATTGTTTTGAATATTTAATGGTTACGCAATCGCGCTTCCGGGCGCGGGGGTGGCGCGGGCGTCCTGATCTGGCATGCCAGTAGGGGGCGCTGGCGGTTGCATTGCCGAAAAACGCGTTGATCCTGGCAATGCCCGCGCACGACAGGTTGCGGATGCCCCAGTGGGTTCGCAATCTGACGCGATGCCAAAACCCGGTGAGGTTCAGGCGCATTGGGCTTTGGCGACGTCCAGGCGGTGCAATGCAGGGTCTGCAGGGACATGCGGGCCGCCGATTGGAAACTTGCAGGTCTGAAGCTTGCAGGGCCGAAATTTGCCGGTCGCGCACGCGCCAGCATGTTCGGGGTCTGCGTGAGTTCGTCAATTTGTGCTGAGCGGCAGTTGATCGGGGCGGGGAACACTGCTGTTCTGTTCGCATCAACCAGAGGTCAGACTGATGGCGTATCATATTTCCCGCACAAGTAATCCGGCATCGCGGACAGGCGCAGACGCGCACGCGGCTGTTGCGCCGGCCGGGACGTGGCGCGCTTCGGCGCGGCGCGCGCTGGCGTTGGGCGGTCTGGCGGCATTCGGCGCCAGCCTGTTGATGGCGGCCCCGGCCAGCGCCCTCACCATGCAGGAGTGTAGCGCGAAGTATAAGGCGGCCCAGGCTGCTGGAACGCTCGGCGCCACGAAATGGAACGACTTCCGCAAGGCCCAGTGTGGCGACGGCGCCCCTGCCGCTCCGGCGGCGGTCCAGGGCGCCGCGCCGGCCGCGAGCCCCGCTGCAAATTCCGCTGCAAGCCCCGCCACAGGCCAGACGGCCCCGGTGCGCCCGGGACAGCAGGCCCAGCCGGCTCAGCCGGCGGCTGCCGGATCGCCGGTGTTCCCGCGTGCGATCGCCCCCAAGTATTCGGCTGAAAAGCCGGCGAAGCAGCGGATGCATACCTGTCTGGACCAGTACAACGCCAACAAGACCAGCAATGGCAATGGCGGGCTGAAGTGGATCCAGAAGGGCGGCGGCTACTATAGCGAGTGCAACAAGCGCCTGAAGAGCTGAGGCTGGCCAGGGCTTTTGGGCCAGGGCGTTCCCTGGAAAAGCGTTCTCTGGCCTGCGCATGATTGTGCTGGGCAGAAGTTGGCGCAGGGGTTGGCGGCGGCGCCGCCGGGGCTCCAGGGGCCAGGGTCGCCGGCTGTCAGCCTTGTCATTGTCGGCCGCGCGGTTTTTACCGCGCGGCTTTTTTCGTCGCTGAAGCCGCTTCCGGTGGACATGGACCGGCAGCTGTTGGTTGCCCGGTTTCGGGTGAAACCGGATTGGCCGGTCGGTCCCGCCTGGCCGGAGCGTTTTGGAGCCTGCATTCAGGCGAATTCTGTCCGCTCAGACGCTGCCGCCGGATCGCACAGCGCTCTAATAGCCGACCGTGAAACGTCGGCGCGAATGGCTGGGCCGTTCGAGTTCATCGATCATGGCGACGGCGTAATCCTCCATGGAGATGGCGGATTTGCCGCTGGCGTCACGCAGCAGCGCGTCATCGCCCAGCCGGAAACGCCCGGTGCGCTCGCCAGGAAAGAGCAGGGCTGAGGGGGACAGAAAGCTCCAGTCCAGGTTTGGCGTCTGGCGCAGAAGGTCAAGGAAGGCGCCGCCGGCTTTGGCTTCCTTGACCCATTCGGCGGGAAATTCGGGCGAATCGTACAGGCGCCTGCCTGGCGCCACATCAAGGCTGCCGGCCCCGCCAACCACAAGATAGCGGCCGACGCCGGCGCGGCGCACGGCGGCGATCAGGATGGCGGGATCGCTTGCGGTGAACCACACGGCGCTGATCGCGGCGTCGTGGCCGGCGATCGCCCGCGCCAGCCCCGTCTCATCGAACACATCAGCCTGACGGGGCGTGACCCCAGGCCCGGGCGGGATTTTTTCCGGATGGCGGGCGATGGCGGTAACTGTATGGCCGCGCCGCAGAAGTTCGGCGAGAATGCGCGATCCCACCGCGCCGCTGGCTCCAATCAAGGGAACCTTCAAGTCAGCCTCCTGTCGGTTTGCTGCGGATGCGGCGCCGGAGCGCGCGGCCAGATCAGGCCGCCAGGCAACGGATCAGGGCTCCGGAGCCTGGTGACGGCGCCAAAACGTGCAGTCAGGACATGGGAGGCGCCGGCGCGGAAACAACCCCAGGATGGCAACAGCCCCAGGATGACAACAGCCCAGGGCCAAAACAAACTGAAGGTGAAAACAGATCGAAGGCGAGAACGCGCCAGGCGCCAAAGCAGCCCAGGGAGCCTGCAAGCCAGGGAGAAAACAACCGAGGGGAAAGCAACCTTGAGGCGAAGCCGCCTGAAGGCGGACAGTTGGCGTGGCGGGTTGCTCCTCCGGAGCCAGCAGGCTGGCGTCCGGGCGCTGACGCCCGCAAGGCTCAGGAGGCTTTGCCGCCCAATCCGCCAGCCCAATTCCGGTTGGTCCAATCCGCTTGGTCCTGGAGGGCTGGAGCGGTAAACCCGTTGCGACAGGTTCAATCAGACTGGCGCGTCGGCCCTTGCGGGCGCGGGCGCCGGTCGGACCGAACTGGCGGGGCGATGGCGGGCGGGTGCGAATGTCATCCGGGGAAAGGTCATCAACTGGCGCTGAATTTTGCAGCGACCTTTTGAATTGACGCATTTTCTTCAGCGCGAAATGCTATTCACGGTGTCAGAAAATGTATCAGAACAGGCAGGAAACGAGTGAAAACGATGGTTGAGGGTGATCAGGCGATGGCCTGGAATCGGGTGCTACCTTACGACGCAATCGGCAATTTCCGTGATTTCGGCGGCTATTCCACGGGCGCTGGCGGCCGTGTCGTGACGGGGCGGCTGTTTCGCGCCGCGCACCAGAATCTGGCGACCGACGCGGATGTGGAGCGCATGGCGGGGCTCAATCTGGCCCTCGTTGTTGACCTGCGGCGGCCGACGGAGCGCCTGAACCAGCCGTCCCGCCGTCCGGTCAACTGGTCTGGCTCCGTCATCGACAATGACATTGGCGACGAAGCGGAAACGCCCCACCTGGCCTTCCTGCGCAAGTCCGACGTGACCCCGGCCTCGATCGAGGCCTATCTGCAGGGCTACTACAGCAAGGCGCTGCATGAGGCTCGCCACCAGGATCTGTTCAGCCGGGCGCTGCGGGCGTTGCCGGAGCTGGATGGCGGCGTGCTGGTGCACTGCACGGCGGGCAAGGACCGGACCGGCCTGCTGGTCGCGCTGATTCACGCGATTCTCGGCGTGCATCGCGACGACATTGTCGCTGACTATCTGCTGACCAACGAACTGACGATGACCGACGCCCGCCGCGCACAGGTGCAGCAGAACCTTTCTGAAGCGCTTGGCCGCCAGGTTCCCGAGGAAGCTGTGCAGGCGTTCCTTGGCGTTGCCGGCCACCATCTCGATATCGCCCTGACCTCGGTCAACGAGGAATATGGCTCCGTTGAGGGCTACCTGCGCCATCTCGGCTTCGGCGACGCCGAACGCGACGCGGTGATCGCCCGTTATACGGCCTGACCCACGCTCTGAAGCGCAAGGGGACAGGGAAGGCGGACAGGGCCAGAACCTGGTGAGCCAGGCTCGCCGGTTTCTGGCGTCCGCCTGACTGAATTTTGTTCTGGCTTCAGCCCACGTCCTGATGCAAGGACAGGTTGCATCCTTGCATGCGCCATCCCATCTGCCTCTGCCGACTGCAGACTGTTGCCGCGGATTCCTCCTCATGCCGTTCCTGACCCGGAAAACCCTGTTCACCGTCGCCACTGGCGTGTTCGTCGCCGGCATCGCCGCCATGGTCTTCATGCAGGACGCGGCGGATATCTTCTGGGTGGACAACAGCCTCGTTTCCGACACGCCGACCCGCGATCTGCACGCCTCGGAGCAGGCGGCGCTGGCCAAATCCCTGTCGCCCGGGCTCAATGATCCGGAGAGCGTGCAGTGGCGCTGGCTGCCGCTGAACATGCAGACTTTCGAGAAAGGGCAGGGGCGTTATTGCGGCTATCTGAACGCCAAGGACGGAGCCGGCAATTATTTGGGCTTCCAGCCATTCCTGGCGGCGGTGCGCACCGCCCGCAAGGAAATCCGCTCCGGCGAACTTGCCCTGGTGGCGACCGACGCGGAGGCCATGCAGGTGGTGAAGCGCATGTGCGCCCAGTCCGGCTACAATCTTCCCTGAAACGCCGCGACGCCATGGCGTCCTGCGTGAGCGGGGCGTCTGGTCTTTCGTTGCGGAATGCGTGCTGCACAACGCGCGCCGTAAGTGGCCTCGCCCGTTTTCGGTCATATGCGCCTGGCGCGGGCAGCGCCTGGCCCACCAGAAGCGCCCGCCGCCCTTGCCGTTTGATACGCTTCCGGCTTGTCCAGAAAATGCCCGGGCAGGCTCCGCCAGCCGGATCGGCGGCGAACCCGGTTCGGATCGCTCCGTCTTCCGGGCCTGACGCATCTGGCCACGCGCTCCACGTTTTGCCCGTGAAACGCGCCTCCAGGGACATGCGGCGGCTTTACCCCCGAAAAGTCAGTTCGTCCGGATCACGTCCTGCAACAGCGACAGCAGATGCTGCGCCACCGGCTTGCTGACGTTGCGGCGGTACTTGGAATGGACGAGCTGGCCATTGTGGTAGACGTCGCATTCCACATACAGCCGCGCGCCGTCCCAGCGGACAATGTTGTCGCTCTCGATGGTTTCGATCACGCCAAGGTTCTCGAGAAAACGGCCTTCCTGCGGCTTGTCGTGCATATGGTGTCTCCTGAACCGCGTCCTGCGTTCCGGCCGGATGACCGCCGGACGTTCATTGTAGAGCCAATTCCGTCGCGGCTGGAATGCCCATACGGCAGGAAGTTACGCACGTTCTACAAAAGTTGCAGACGGGGGCCGGCAACCCCCGTTCAGAATACGCATTCAGTAAACGTCGGCAGCACCGATTCGCGCCATTCCCCATGGTAGCGCGCCAGCAGTCGCGCGGCGTTGCTGCTGCCCTCCGCCACGATGCCGTGCAGCGGCGCCAGCCAGATGCGCTCGTCGGCGCCGGCGGAATTGGCCCGCGCCCGGCGGGCGAGGCCCTGCTCCGACAGGGCGAGCGCGTCGGCGGCCAGCTCCCGCATGCTGCGCCCGCCAATACGCGCCTCGAAGCCGAGGGCGGGAACGTCGTCGCGCAATTGCTGGCGCTGCTCCGCCGTCCAGCCTTTGACCAGCTCCCAGGCGGCGTCGAGGGCGACGCTGTCATAGAGCAGCCCGGTCCAGAACGCGGACAGGGCGACGATCATGTCGCGGTCGCCCACGTCGGCGCCGCGCATTTCCAGGAAGCGCTTCAGCCGCACTTCGGGAAAGATGGTGGAGAGATGGTTGGCCCAATCGGCCAGCGAGGCGGTTTCGCCCGGCAGCGCCGGCAGCCTGCCGTCAAGGAAGTCGCGGAACGAGGCGCCGGCGACGTCGATATAGGTCTCGCCGCGCTTGACGAAATACATCGGCACATCGAGGGCATAGTCGACATAACGCTGGAAGCCCATGCCGTCTTCGAAGGCGAAAGCCAGCATGCCGGTGCGATCGGCGTCGGTGTCGCTCCAGATATGTGAGCGCATCGACAGCAGGCCGTTGGGCTTGCCTTCCGTGAACGGCGAATTGGCGAACAGCGCGGTGGCCACCGGCTGCAGGGCCAGCGAAACCCGCAGCTTGCGCACCATGTCGGCTTCGCTGCCGAAATCCAGGTTCACCTGAACCGTGGAGGTGCGGAACATCATGTCGAGGCCGAGCGAGCCGACCTTGGGCATGTAGCGCCGCATGATGTCGTAACGCTGCTTGGGCATCACCGGCGTTTCGGCGCGGGTCCACAGCGGGCTCATGCCCAGGGTCAGAAACCGGATGCCGAGCGGCTCGGCGACGGCTTTCGCGTCAGCCAGATGGGAATCCAGTTCGGCGGCGGTGTCGTGCAGGGTGACGAGCGGCGCGCCGGAGAGTTCAAACTGGCCGCCGGGCTCCAGCGAAATGGCGCCGCCGTCCTCGCCATACAGCCCGATCGGGTGGTCGCCCTCCATGATCGGCGCCCAGCCGGTGCGGGCGGCCAGGCCATCGAGCAGCGCGCGGATGCCGGCCGGATGGTCGTAGGGCACGGGGCTGTGGCCGGCGACGTGGAATGGAATCTTTTCGTGCTCGGTGCCCAGGCGCCAGTCATGGGCCGGCCGGCAGCCGCTTTCCAGCCAACTGACCAGCTCGTCACGGGAACCGATCGGCGTGGCATCGGAAACATCGCGCGCCATGTGTGTCTTTCCGGAAATCGCCAGGAGCATGTTGCGCCGGCCCGGAGCCGGATATTGGCTCCTTTCCCGCGAACCGCAAGACTCGTCGATGAGAGACGGATTTGCGGCTTGCGGCGGCGCGTTGCGGCGCATCCGTGTAAACGCAACCGGCTCCCGGGCCGATCGCCGCGGGGACTGGTCCCGGCGGCGGGGGAGGGCTGCGCAGGGGGCGCGCAACCAGCCTTCCGCCATGTTCATAAGGGCCATGGCGGTTGCCTGCAATCTCTGCCGCAGCCGGGTCGCCATGCGTGGCGCGCCAGCAGCCAGGACGGCCCGGGCGGCGCAGGCGTCATGTCGCGCCGTGAAAACGCGTCAAATCAAAATGATAGGTAACATCTGGCGTCGTTGCGCATGGATCCTCGCCACGCTCCTGCTTCTTTCGTCCTGAACGAATTCTGGCCAGAGCGGGCGCTGCTTGCCTGGCGCGCCCGCTTCCTCAACCCGTTTCCTTACCCCGCCGTCGCAACCCGCTCGCCCCAGTCGCCGAGCGTCGCCTGAACCACGGCCAGGGCGGCGATGGCGGCGGTGTCCGCCCGCAGGATGCGGGGCCCGAGCGAGATGCGCGCGACATTGGGCCGGCGGCCCACCAGCGCCCGCTCCGCGTCGGAAAAGCCGCCCTCGGGGCCAATCAGCAACGCCAGCGGCTGGCCGGCGGGCAGGGCCTGCAGCGCCGCCAGCGGATTGGCGCAAGGCGCGTCCTCATCACAGAAAACCAGCGTTCGCGCCGGCTCCAGCCGCTCCAGGGCGGCGGCGAGGCGCTCTTCGGCGGCGATGTCGGGAACCGCCAGCAGTTCGCACTGTTCCGCTGCCTCCACGGCGTTGGCGTGCATGCGATCGAGATTGACGCGGCGCGCCTCCGTGCGCTCGGTGATGACAGGCGCCAGGCGGCTGACGCCCATTTCGACAGCTTTCTGCACCATGTAGTCGAGGCGGGCGTGCTTCAGCGGGGCGAACAGATAGTGCAGGTCGGGGCCGAAGATCTGCGGGCGGGTGCGATCGTCAGGCGCCAGGGTGACGGCGCCGCGCGTCGCCGCGACGATGCGGGCGCTCCATTCGCCATCCATGCCATTGAACAGCAGCACCCGCGCGCCCACCCCGAGCCGCAGCACATGGGTGAGGTAGTGCGACTGCTGCTTCTCCAGGGTGACGGTTTCGACCGGCGCCTCGCCAGTCGCCAGCGACTGGCCGACGAACAGCCGCGGCGCGCGCCGGTCGCGCTGGCGCGGCGGAGGGGCGTCATGACCGGAAGCATCGTTCTGGCGCAAATCGGACATCCTTGTCATTGCTGGCGCACCGGCAACTCCGTCAGTCCGGATATGGCGCGCGGCGCTGGTGAACGGCGCCCGAAGTTTCCGCCGCTGACGTTCATGGCCAGTCGCGACGTGAAAAGGGCAATGGTGGACCGATAATAAACCATATTGATAAACACTTGTGGTTGGCGCTAGTTGTGTCGGAGTGATCGCAGCCATGGGATCATGGTCCAATGGGGGCCACAATTCACTGGCACCTTGCGGGTTTACATTTTTGGCCGGACGTGACGTGAGGTCGTTGTTGCGGCGGCGGCTGTGCGAATCTGTAGCGCGGCTGGCGGTCGGCTTGACGGCGTCGTGGACAGAAAACGGGGAATGTTAATGAGTTTGCCAGTTAGGCGTATGTCGCTCGCCATGTCGATCGCGACGGGAATCGTCAGCCTGGGCGTTCTGGCCTCCGCGCCGGCCCTGGCGCAGACGCCGCCGCCTGGCTGCGAAAAGATGCAGACGCTGCTGCTGCAGCGCAAATCACTTGTGGACGGCATCCAGAAGCTGAGCAAGGGCGGCAAGAAAATGGACGCCCGCGCCGCCTGCGGCGCCTTCGGTAAACTGGTTTCCAACGGCGCTGAAACCGTCAAGTGGATGGAATCCAACAAGGCGTGGTGCCAGATCCCCGACAATTTCCTCGTTGGTCTCAAATCGGACCATGAGAAGGCGATCGGCATCCGTGGCCAGGCCTGCAAGGTGGCGGCGCAGATCCAGCAGATGGAGAAGCGCGCCCGCGCCCAGGCGGCGCAGGGCGGCGCTGGCGGTGGCGGGGGCCCGTTGGGTGGCCCTGGTCTGACCGGACAGCGCAGCATCCCCGCCGGCGCGCTCTGAGCCGCTGGCGCCAGACGCGGCGCATTCTGTGCCTGGCGCCGGGTCTGATAATTCTGCAATTGCCGGCGGCGGCGCGATTTGATCGCGCCGCATTGCCTTGTCGGGGCGGTCTGTTGGGGCGGAGTTCGCGCCGCCGGCTGTCCTGCCGGCCCCCGGATCATGGTTCGCCGTAACGGGCCTCGCCAGAACGGTGAAACCATCTCCGTTCAATGGTAGAGGGCGGAATGCCAGATCTGGATCGCGTTTCAGGGGGCAAGCCATGAACGACGCCATCGACAGGCAGGCGGTCGACCCGTTGACGCTGCCAGACGCGGATCGCGGCAATTGGGTGGACCGGCGTGCGCCGGCGTCCGTGCGACCTTTCCTCAAGATGGCCCGCGTCGACCGGCCGATCGGCTGGTGGCTGTTGCTGTTGCCTTGCTGGTGGTCGGCGACCCTGGCGGCCATCGCCGCGGGCCATCCGTGGCCCAATCTGGCCCACATGGCGCTGTTCTTTATCGGCGCCGTGGCGATGCGCGGCGCTGGCTCAACCTGGAACGACATCACCGACCGCAACCTTGACGGCAAGGTGGCCCGCACTCGCATGCGGCCGCTGCCCTCTGGCCAGATCACGGTGCGTCAGGCGCTGGCCTCAATGGCGCTGCAATGCCTGATCGGTCTTGCGGTCCTGTTGTGCTTCAACGGCTTCACCATCTGGCTGGGGATCAGCTCCCTGGTGATCGTGGCTATTTATCCGTTCATGAAGCGCATCACCCATATGCCGCAGTTCGTGCTGGGGCTGGCGTTTTCCTGGGGCGCGCTGGTGGGGTGGGCGGCGGCGTTCGGCTCGCTGGCCTGGCCGCCCGTGGCCATGTACGCGGCGGCGGTGCTCTGGACCATCGGTTACGACACCATCTACGCCATTCAGGATCTGGAAGACGACGAGGTTGCCGGCATCAAATCCTCCGCCCAGTTGTTCGGCGCCCATGTGCGGGCGGCGGTCGGCGTGCTGTACGCGGCCGTCGTGGTTCTGCTGGCCCTTGCCCTGTGGGGCGCGGGCGTCGGTCTCGCTGGCTGGCTGGGCCTCGCCGGTTTTGCCGCTCATCTGGCCTGGCAGACCAGGGGCATTTCCAGGGATGATCCGGCAAGGTCGCTGACGCTGTTCCGCTCCAACCGCGACGCCGGGCTGATTCTGCTCGCCGGCCTGCTCGCGGATGCGTTGACCGCGCTGGTCTGACCGCAGCGGGGCGCAACAGGGCAGGGCGCGCGAAACGCCTTGTGAGCGGGCCAGCGCAGGCGTATGTATCTGGCGTTCCGCGTATTCTTCACGCGGGGCAGGCGGGAAATCACGCCAGATTGGCATTTTGCTCCGTCTTTTTTAATTCGACATGTTTTTGACGCGAGGCGGCGTCCGCTTCGCTGAAATGCTCCAGGGAGCCTGTCCGATCTCCGCGCGCATTCCCCCAGCCCGTACGCCCATCATTAGCACGGCCGGCAGCGGCGCCGACGCCGGAGCCCTGCGCGAGGTCATGCGCCAGGCGGCGATTGCCGGCGGCGACATCGCCATGGCCTCGTTCCGGCCCGGTCAGCAAACCAGCGCCCGCGTGCGTTACAAGGCGGGCAATTCGCCGGTGTCCGACGCCGACGAAGCCGTTGATGCATTTCTGAAGGAGACGCTGACGCGGGCATTCCCCTCGGCCGGGTGGCTCTCGGAGGAAACCCGCGATGACCGCGCCCGTCTCGATCATGACCTGTGCTGGGTTGTCGATCCGATCGACGGCACGCGGGCCTATTGCGCCGGCGACAGCAACTGGACCGTGGCGATCGCCCTGGTGGAGAAGGGCCGGCCTCTGGCGGGCGTGGTTTACGCGCCAGCCCTGGGCGAGCACTACAGCGCCGTGCGCGGCGCCGGGGCCGAAATGAACGGCGCGCCCATCGCCGCTTCGTTGCGCGAGCAGGCCGGGGGCGCCCGCACCGCCGGCCCGGGGCCGATGATCGACAAGCTCGAGCGTTACACCGGCGTGCTGACGCGGATGCCGCGTTTACCGTCCCTGGCGCTGCGGCTGGCGCGGGTGGCCAGCAACGACCTTGATATCGCCCTGGTGTCGGCGCATGCGCGCGATTGGGACATCGCGGCGGCCGATCTGCTCATAGAAGAGGCGGGAGGACTGCTGACGGGGCTGGACGGCTTCCGGCCAGTGTATAATTTGCGGGATCCGCAGCACGAGACTCTCGTTTCCACCGGCGCGCCGCTGCATGGCGAAGTGCTGGAAGGCGTGCAGGATCTCATGCGCAGCAATGGTTGGACCTGACCGGCGCCGCCTGGCGCAACTGTCATGGTGACCAGATAAACAGGTGAGGAAGCGCTGCAGGCCGGCCAGATTTTCCGGTGTCCCCGGTTTCTGCCCATGCCATCAGCGTGATGCGTTGGTGTCCAGGGCGGCGGCCGCCAGGCCGGAGACATGGGGCAGGGCGGCGTCGCAGCAATTGTAGCAGTCAGTTACAGAGGCTTTCATGGCAAACGGATCGTCGAAACAGCTTCTTCACCTTGTGTTTGGCGGAGAACTCACCGACCTGGAGCACATCGAGTTCCGGGATCTCAAGAAGCTGGATATTGTCGGCATGTACCCCGACTACGCCAGCGCCTACGCGGCTTGGAAGGGCAAGGCGCAGGGCAGCGTCGACAACGCCCTGATGCGTTATTTCATCGTCCACCTGCATCGCCTCATCGATCCCGAGGCCGCCGGCCAGTAATGCCAAAGCCGGCGAGCCCGACTCACTCAGGTTTTGGTGAACGGGATCTGGCCAGACCCAGGCGGCGCAAGGCGCGCCCTTGCGGGGCACGCGGCGCGCCGGCCTGAGCTTTGCGGATCGTGGGGATGCGTCAGCCTGTTCGCGATCTGGCCCCAGGCGGAAGCGCCGCGCACGGACGCGGCGTCACCCAAACGCCCGGCGCGAGGCGCAAGGCGATGGAGGGCGGTTTTCCCCGGAACCCGCATGGCAGGGTTAACCCGCGCGTCGATGGCGCGAATCTGTGCAAAGTCCTTGCATTTCATGCAATTTTCGGCGATCTGGAGCCGCGCGCCATCACGCGATGCGTGAGCGGCGTCGTTCGCGTCCCGACAGGATCTGCGCGCAGCCCATTGTGGGCTGGGCAGCCCCGCCGGCGCGCGCCGACGGAGCGCGCTCGCCCATGGGCGCCGCCATGGCAGGCGGCGCTCGCAAACAGATCGGCAGGTCCGGACATCGCTCCAGGCTCCTGATTGCCCCGCGCGTTCGGACGTGGCGACGCCAGTTGCGTCTGATAATGCGCTATCCTGCTGATTCGATGCGGCTTGCGTGACTGTCCGCGCGCCCATCTTCAGACGCCAGCAAGGCCGGAAAGCCGGCCGGAAATGACGGAATGGGTTTCATCAAACGCATTGGGCGGTCGCGGGCGGTGCAGGAAACGCTTGGGTTCCTGCTTGCGCGCTATCTCGACCTTGTCCAGGCGACGACCCGGTTCCAGATGGACCCGCCAGATATCTATGACCGCGTCGGCCCGCAGATGCCGGTGATCGCCGCCATGTGGCATGGGCAACATTTCATGGTCACCTTCGCCAAACGCCGCCAGGACCGGGCGGCGGCGCTGGTGTCGCGCTCGGGCGACGGCGAGTTCAACGCCATCGCCCTGCGCCATCTGGGCGTGCGGGCGATTCGCGGCTCCGGCGCCCGCAAGGCCAGCCAGATCCGCGACAAGGGCGGGGTGCGGGCGCTGATCGCCATGAGCCGGGCGCTGGCCAGTGGCGAGATGGTGGTGATGACTGCGGACGTGCCGAAGGTGTCGCGCATCTGCGGGCCAGGCGTCGTGGCGCTGGCCCGCATGTCCGGCCGGCCGGTGTGCCCGGTGGCGGTGGTGAGCAGCCGGCGCATTGATTTCAACAGTTGGGACCACGCCTCGATCGGTTTGCCGTTCGGGCGCGGCGCCATTGTCATTGGCGAGCCGGTCCATGTGCCGGCGGATGCCGATGACGCCGCCATGGAAGCGGCGCGGCTTGCTGTCGAGCGGGGGCTGGATGCGGCCCACGCGCGCGCCTACGCTCTGGTGGGGACGCCAGACCCGGGCGCCAGGAAATCGCTGGGGGAGCAGCCAGCTGCGGCGCCCCGCGCAGGAGAGTCGCCATGACCGGTACGCCGCTGACCCTGCGCCTGTATCGCGCGGCCATGTCTCTCGCCGAGCCTTTCGCGCCGCTGTTGCTGGCGGCGCGCCGCCGGCGCGGCAAGGAGGACGGCGATCGCATGGCAGAGCGGCGCGGCGTCGCGGCCGCGCCGCGCCCGGCGGGTCGCGTGGCCTGGCTGCACGGCGCCAGCGTTGGCGAGACCATCTCCATCCTGCCGATCATCGAACGTCTGACCCAGCGCGGCTTTACGGTGCTGGTCACGTCTGGCACCGTTACCTCGGCCGGGGTGCTGGCCGAGCGGCTGCCGCCAGGCGCCTTCCACCAGTTCGCGCCGCTGGATACGCCGCGCTACATCCGCCGCTTTCTCGACCACTGGCAGCCGGACCTGGCGCTGGTGGCCGAATCGGAGCTGTGGCCGAACATGATCGTGGCGCTGGAAAAACGCGGCGTGCCGCTGATCCTCGTCAACGGCCGCATGTCGGAGCGCTCGTTCCGGCGCTGGCAGCGGGCGCCGAAGACGGCGCGGGCGCTGCTCGGCTGCATTGACGTCGCCCTGACCCAGACGCCAGCCGACGCCGAGCGTCTTGCCCGCCTTGGCGCGCCGCGCGTCACCATTGCCGGCAATCTGAAATTCGACGCCCCGGCGCCGCCCGCCGACACCCAGACCCTGGCGTTGATGCAGGGCCAGGTGAGCGGCCGCCCGGTCTGGCTGGCGGCCAGCACCCACGGCGTGGAAGATGAGATCGCCTGCTATGTGCACATGGCGCTGAAGGAGCGCTGGCCCGATCTGCTGACCTTCATCGCCCCCCGTCACCCGCATCGCGCGGAGGAAGTGGCGCGCATGGCCGAGGAGGAGGGGCTGGAGGCGATGCTGCGCTCCGAGGGCTATGCGCCGGGCTCGGCCACCGAGATCTACATCATTGACGTGATGGGGGAGCTGGGCCTGTACTTCCGCCTCGCCCAGGCCGCCTTCATTGGTGGTTCGCTGCTCAACCATGGCGGCCACAATCCGATTGAGCCGGCAAAGCTGCGCACGCCGATCCTGCACGGGCCGCACGTGCACAATTTCAGCGACGTTTACGCCGCCTTCGATGGCGCCGGCGGCGCCGTGCCGGTGACCGACGCCGACGAACTGGCGGAGGCGATATCGACGCTGCTGCAGGACGCGGCGCGGGGACGCGAGATGACGCGGGCCGCCGCCGGCGTGGTCGATCGCTATGGCGGCGCGCTCGAGCGGACCTTGCAGGCCATTGAGCCATACATTCTGCAAATGGAGCTGGAGCGGATCTGATGCGCGCGCCGGGCTTCTGGCAGGAGCGTGATCCCGGCCTGCCGGCCCGCCTCGCCATGGCGCTGCTGGCCCCGGTCGCCGCCATCTACGGCGGCGTGACGGCGCGACGCATGGCGCGCCCCGGCGGCCATGTGGGCGCTCCGGTGATCTGCGTTGGCAATTTCGTCGCGGGCGGGGCCGGCAAGACCCCTGTCGCCCTGAGCCTCGCCGCCCATCTGGCGCGGCGCGGCGCGCGCCCGGCCTTCGTCAGCCGTGGCTATGGCGGCGCGCTCTCCAGCCAGAACGGCGTTACCCGGATTGATCCCGCCGCGCACGACGCGCGCATGGCTGGCGACGAGCCGCTGCTACTGGCGGCGGCGGCGCCGACTTTCGTCGCCCGCGACCGTCTGGCAGGCGCCCGGGCGGCCGCCCAGGCGGGGGCGGATGTGATCATCCTCGATGACGGGTTGCAAAACCCGGCGCTGCACAAGGATCTGGCCCTGGCCGTGATCGATGGCGCCGTTGGCGTCGGCAATGGCCGCGTCGTGCCGGCTGGGCCGCTGCGGGCGCCGCTGGCCGCGCAATGGCCGGCGGCGCACGCGGTGATCGTGATCGGGGCCGGCGATGCGGGGGAGGCGATCGTTCAGGAGGCGCAGGCGCGCGGCAAGCCGGCGCTGCGGGCGGCGTTGCGGCCGGATGCGGAGGTCGCCGCGCATCTGGCCGGCCGGCGGGTGCTGGCCCTGGCGGGCATTGGCCGGCCCGAAAAATTTGTCGCCACCCTGCGGGAGATCGGCGCCGACGTTGTCGATCTCGCCGCCTTCGGCGACCACCACCCCTATCGCGTCGCTGATCTGGCGCCGCTGGCGGCCCGCGCCGCCCGCGAGGGGCTGACGCTGGCCACCACCGCCAAGGACGCCGCGCGCATGGCCGGCGACCCGGAGCTGGCGCCATTGCTGGCGCAAATGACTGTGTTGCCGGTGACGTTGGCGTTTGACGATGAAGGCGCGGTGGACGCCTTGCTGGCGGATGTGCTGGGCCGGTAGGCGTCGGGAGGCTGCTTCCGTTGCAGGTCCAGTTGCGTGCTTCGGTCCGCGCATCTTGTCGGGCGCGCCACGCTTCCTGTTTCTCCCCACCTCATGCCCGCACGTGTTGCGGGCATCCACGCCTTCGCCCCGCTGGATCTGGCGCTGACTGGCCCGGCGTCGCCTCGTGGATGGACGGGACAAGCCCGGCCATGACGGCGCTGGGGATGCGTGGCGCGGGGTCTGGTTCTGGCAGGGCGCCAACCGATGGCAGTCTGTCGCCGGCGGGCGGCGGGGGCTGGCGCGCAGGCGTGCTGGTCGCCCGGACCATGCCGGGCAGCCACAGGAGTTTTGGCCTTATTGCGGGCCGAGCTTGAGCTTGTGGGCCTTCAGCACCTCGGCGGGCGACAGATAGGCCTCCTGGCGTTCGGCGCTCCAGTAGTGCAGCTCATCGAGTGGAATTGGCGTTCCGGTCACGGCGCAGCGGACGAAATCGCCAGGACGAATGACGCGGTAGTCGCCGGATTCATAGTGCAGTTTCGCTTCGTTCTGGCCGGCGTTCAACCTGTCCATGTCCTGCTCCGTACGGGCCGTGGGCCGCGTGAAAATACGTTCGCTCTTCCTTACAGGTCCAGCAGCGGCGTGTCATCGTCCAGGGTTTTGCGGGCGCGGGGGCGGCGTCTGGCCTGCGGCGGCGCGTCTTCGGCCTGCGGCGACGTGATCTTTGCCTGCAGCTGTCTGGCGCGGTCGCCATCGACGGTCGCCTGCACGGCGCCATCGGCGAACTGCAACTCCAGCCGCGCGCCAGGCGGCGCGCCGCTGACGCCGCGCACCGGGTCCCCCTCCAGGGTCCGCACCAGGGCGAAGCCGCGCGCCAGCACGCCCTTGTAGCTGAGGCTGCGCAGCATCTGCTCCAGGGTTTCCAGCCGCGCCTGGCGCGGCCGTTGCGCCACGGCCCAGGCGGGGGTGAGCCGGCCGGCGAAGGCGTCGAACCGCGCCCGGCGCGCCCGCAACTCCGCCCATGGCGAATGGCGGGCCAGCGCAGTGGCGGCGCGGGCGAGCCGGCGGCTGGCGGCGTCGATCTGGCGGGCGCTGGCGCCGGTGAGGCGGGTCGCCGCCAGGTCGAGCCGCTGCCTGGGGCCTTCCAGCGCCGCATGGGGGCGCGGCAGGGCGCGGGCGAGGGCGCGCAGGGCGTCGTGACGGTGGCGCGACAACCGGCTGGCGGCGCCGTGATGACGGCGGGTGAGGTCGCCCAGTTGCGCCAGCAGCTCCATGCGCACCGGCACCACTTTTTCGGCGGCGGCGGTGGGGGTGGGCGCGCGCAGGTCGGCGGCGTGGTCGATCAGCGTCCAGTCGGTTTCATGACCCACGGCCGAGACCAGCGGAATCATGCTTTCAGCGGCGGCGCGCACCACCGCTTCGTCATTGAAGCCCCACAGATCTTCCAGCGAGCCGCCGCCGCGGGCGACGATCAGCACGTCGGGGCGCGGCAGGGCTGCGTCTGGCGGCCCCTCCGGCAGGGCGTTGAAGCCATGAATGGCGGCGGCGACCTCGGCGGCGCTGCCCTCGCCCTGCACCCGCACCGGCCAGACGATGACGCGGCGGGGGAAGCGATCCTCCAGCCGGTGCAGGATGTCGCGGATCACCGCGCCGGTGGGCGAGGTGATGACGCCGATAACCTGGGGCAGGAAGGGCGGAATCTGTTTGCGCGCTTCATCAAACAGCCCCTCCGCCGCCAGCTTGCGGCGGCGCTCCTCCAGCAGGGCCATCAGGGCGCCGACCCCGGCCGGCTCCAGATGCTCCACGACGATCTGGTATTTCGACTGGCCAGGGAAGGTGGTGACGCGCCCGGTGGCGATGACCTCCATGCCCTCTTCCGGCCGCACGCGCAGCCGGCCAAACACGCCCTTCCAGATCACCGCATCGATGCGGGCCCCGTCGTCCTTGAGGGCGAAATAGCAGTGGCCGGATGAGTGTGGGCCGCGATAGCCGCTGATTTCGCCGCGCAGCCGCACGTGGCCGAACTGGTCCTCCAGCGTGCGCTTCATGGCGCCGGACAGGCTGGAAACGGTCCATTCATGGGCGTTTGAGCCGCCCTCCGCAGCGGCGACGCCACTGAACAGGCCATCGTCGGCCGACGGAGCGGGGCGGCTGGCGCGGGCGGAGGTTCTGGGGGTGCGGGGCGGGGCCATGGCGCCCATTCTAGCCGGCCGGGCGACGCCCTGAACAGTCCGCAAACGCAGCCGCGCCCCTGTTGCCCCACAATGGCGAATGCGCGCGGGTGACAAAGCTGACAAATTTCCGGGAATTTTTGCCGTCAGGGTGCTATTCAGCCAGCGCGCCCCGATGGCGCGCTTTTGTTCGCGCCCCTTACCGCCCAGGAGACGAGCCCATGTCCCGCCAGTTGTCCCTCGCCAAAGACAAGATTCGCGTCCTGTTGCTGGAGGGGATCAGCGATACGGCGGTCGATCTGATGCGCGCCGCCGGCTACACCAATCTGGAGCGCCTGACCACGGCGCTCGACGGCGATGACCTGCGCAAGGCGCTGGAGGGCGTGCGCCTCGTTGGCGTCCGCTCCCGCACCCAGCTCACCGCCGAGGTGATTGGCGCCGCCGACCGGCTCATCGCCATCGGCTGCTTCAGCGTCGGCACCAATCAGGTGAACCTGCCAGCCGCCGCCGCCCGGGGCGTGCCGGTGTTCAACGCGCCGTTCTCCAACACGCGCTCGGTTGCCGAACTGACCATCGGCGAAATCATCATGCTGATGCGCCGCATCCCCGAGCGCTCCACGGGCGCGCACGCCGGCAAGTGGGACAAGTCGGCCACCGGCAGCTACGAGGTGCGCGGCAAGACCCTGGGCATCGTTGGCTATGGCAATATCGGCAGCCAGCTGTCACAGCTCGGCGAAGCGCTCGGCATGCGGGTGATCTACCACGACCAGACCGACCGCCTGCGCTACGGCAACACCGAGCCGGTGGAGACCCTGCAGGAGCTGCTGGCCCAGAGCGATGTGGTTTCGCTGCACGTGCCCGACACCCCGGCCACGCGCAACATGATCGGCGAGGCGGAAATCCGCGCCATGAAGCCGGGCGCCTATCTCATCAACAATGCGCGTGGCAAGGTGGTGGACATCGACGCTCTGGCCGCCGCGCTGCGCGATGAACATCTGGCTGGCGCCGCCATCGACGTGTTCCCCGTTGAGCCAGGCTCCAACAAGGAGGCGTTCGTCTCGCCGCTGCAGGGGCTGCCCAACGTCATCCTGACGCCCCATATCGGCGGCTCGACCCAGGAGGCGCAGGAGCGCATCGGCGCCGAGGTGGCGCGCAAGCTGGTGGAATATTCCGACGTGGGCTCGACCCTCGGCGCCGTGAATTTCCCACAGGTGCAATTGCCGCCCACCCCGCGCGGCGCGCGCTTCATCCACGTGCACCGCAATGTTCCCGGCGTGATGTTGCGCATCAACGAAGTGTTTTCCAGCCACAAGCTGAACCTCTCGGCCCAATATCTGCAGACCTCGGGCGATATCGGCTATGTGGTGCTCGACGCGGAAGGCAATGGCGCGCACGCCGCGGCGGCGCTGGGCGACCTGCGCGGCATCAACGGCACCATCCGGGCGCGCCTGCTGTACTGAGGTTGGCCCCTGACGGTCAGGGGAGGCGCTGCGACGTTGTGGGCGGCGGCGGCCCTGGCCGGAACAGGTTCACTTGCCGCGCGGAGCGGTCGCGCGGCGTGGAAAGACGTGGATGGCCGGGACAAGCCCGGCCATGAGGCGTTGGGGCCATGAGGCGTTGGGGGGCATAAGGCGTTGGGGGCATGACGCTTTGGGGCTGGACCCCGTGGCGGCGGTCGCCAGGGCGTCGCGCCCGGCGCAGCCCCCTGGATGGACGGATTTGCCCTATCCAGGTTCGCCCAGCATGGCGAACAGGGGCAGCGCCGACAGGGGCGTTTCGATTTTTTTATCGCCGCGTTTTGGCTTGTCGTTGAAGTCCGCGCCTTCGTGGGTCAGCAGCCAGCGTTTGCGGGCGAGGCCGCCAGCGTAGCCGGTGAGCGAACCGTCGGCGCCGATCACCCGGTGGCAGGGCGCGACAACGCCGATGGGGTTGGCGCCATTGGCCAGACCCACAGCCCGCACCGCCGTGGGCGGCGCGCCAATCATCGTCGCCAGTTGGCCATAGCTCCTGGTTTCTCCGGCGGGAATCAGGCGCAGGCCCGCCCACACCCGGCGCTGGAACGCCGTGCCGTTGGTGGCGACGCGGATGGCGTCGATGGCTGTGAGCTCGCCGCTGAAATAGGCGTCGAGGGCGCGGGCAAGGTCCGGCGGCGTCGCGCCGGTTTCGGGCGCGACGGGGCCGTAATGCCGCGCCAGCAGCCGGCGCATGCGCTCGTCGTAACCTTCCCAGTCAAACACCCGCAGGGCGCCGGTCTCGTCGCATATCAGCAGCGCCATGCCGGCCGGCGTCGGCCATTGCGACAGCACCAGGCGTTGCGGCGACGGCGCGGCGGGCGGCGGTTCCAGGGCTGATTGCATGGCGCGGACCTCCAGAGTGGGCCAGGACACAACAACAAACCCGGCGGGCGAGGGCAAGCCGGATCCCCGCGCTTGTGATGGGGCGATGGGCCAAACCGCGAACCAGACCGTTATGGGCGGCCGGTTCTGCGGTTCCTGTCAGCGCGCCTCAGAATTTCGGCGCGCCCACATCTGGCGGGCCGCCAAAGCCGCCGGGGGCGGCCGGAGCCCCTGGCGCGCCGGGAAGGCCAGGGGCGCCAGGGAGGCCAGGGGCGGGAGCGCCGCCCAGATTGCGGAACTGCTCTTCCACCGCCTTGTCGTCGATCTTCTTCACGTCCTCCAGCCAATAAGTGACGGAGTTGGGCCAGAAGATCACGATGGCCACCAGGATCAGCTGCATGACCACCCAGGGGATCGAGCCCCAGTAGATGTCGGAGCTTTTCACCGCCTTGGGCGCGATGCCGCGCAGGTAGAACAGGGCGAAGCCGAAGGGCGGGTGCATGAAGCTGGTCTGCATGTTGACGCAGATCAGCACGCCGAACCAGATCAGGTTGATGTCCAGCTTGGCCGCCACCGGCGCCAGCAGCGGAATGACGATGAAGGCGATCTCGAAGAAGTCGAGGAAGAACGCCAGGATGAAGATGAAGATGTTGACGAAGATCAGGAAGCCGATCTGACCGCCGGGCAGGTGCGACAGCATGTGCTCGATCCAGCGGCCGCCGTCCATGCCCTGGAAAACAAGGCTGAAGCAGGTGGAGCCGATCAGGATGAACACCACCATGGCGGTGAGGCGCATGGTGTTCTCCATGCCCTCCCAGCACAGCTTCCAGGTGAGCCGCCGGTGCAGCGCCGCCAGCACCAGCGAGCCGACCGCGCCCATGGCGCCGGCTTCCGTCGGCGTGGCGAGGCCGAGGAAGATGGTGCCGAGCACCAGAAAGATCAGCACGATGGAGGGAATCATGCCCCACAGCACCCGGAAAACCAGGGCGCGGTTCAGTTCGCCCCGCGCTTCCGGCGGCAGCGGCGGCATGGCGCCAGGGCGCAGGAACGACAGGGCCACGATGTAGAGGATGAAGATCGCCACCTGGAGCAGTGACGGGCCGATGGCGCCCAGGTACATGTCGCCGACCGATTTGCCGAGCTGGTCGGCGAGGATCACCAGCACCAGCGACGGCGGGATCAGCTGGGTGATGGTGCCGGAGGCGGCGATGACGCCGGTGGCGACGCGCATGTCATAGCCGTAGCGCATCATCACCGGCAGCGAGATGACGCCCATGGCGATCACCGAGGCGGCGACGGTGCCGGTGATGGCGCCGAGAATGGCGCCGACGACGATCACCGCATAGGCGAGGCCGCCGGGAATGGCGCCGAACAGCTTGCCGGTGCCTTCCAGCAGATCCTCAGCCAGGCCGCATCGCTCCAGGATCGCGCCCATGAAGGTGAAGAACGGGATGGCCAGCAGCAGGTCATTGGAGATGATGCCGAAGAAGCGCAGCGGCAGGGCCGTGAGGAAGTCAGGCGTGAAATGCCCGGTGAAGATGCCCAGGATGCCAAAGGCCAGTCCGACGGCCGACAGCGAGAACGCCACCGGAAAACCAAGCAGCATGAAACAGATCATGCCGGCGAACATCAGCGGCGGCAGCACCCCGTATGCGAACATGGTTCGGACCTCCCAGACCCCGTTTTGCCGGCATCGGTTGTGCTGTTATTGCAGCGGTTTTTCGTAGTTTGTGTTGATGTCGGTCAGGCCGCGCAGCGCCGCCACGCGCTTGATCAGCTCTGAAACGCCCTGCAGCGTCAGCAGGAAGAAGCCGGCGGGCAACACCAGCTTTGCCGGCCACAGGATCAGGCCGCCGGCGTTCAGCGAATATTCGCCGGAAAGCCAGGAGGTGAGGAAAAACCGCCAGCAGATGATGGTGAGAAATATCGTGACCGGCAGCAGGAACACCGTCAGGCCAATGGCGTCGATCCACAGGCGCGTCCGCTCCGACACCGCGCCATAGATCACGTCCACGCGCACATGCTCGTTGCAGGCAAGGGTCCATGAAGCGCCGAACAGCACCATGGCGCCGAACATGTACCACTGGATTTCGAGCCAGCCGTTGGAGCTGTAGTGAAACAGGTAGCGCACCGTGGCGTTGCCGGCGCTGATGAGCACGGTGAACAGCACCAGCCAGCTCGCCAGATAGCCCAGCCAGCGGCTGAGCTGATCGATGCCCCGGCTCAGAACCAGCAGGCCTTGCATGATCGTCTCCCTGAGCGAGGCTCCGGCCAACCAGGTCGGAGGAAGGCTTCAAGATGCTGTATTCATGTGCTTTTCAGCGGCGCGCCATTGTCCGCCGGCCTGGATGCGCGACCGGGACGGCCCCGAAACAGGCGCTGGCCGACGATTCTGGAGTAGCGGATTCCGATGCGATCGCAACCAAGACTTTTGGCATAGGCGGGCGCGGTTTCAGGTATTCAGGTCATGAATACGCAGGGCGCCGCAGCGAATACGGTGGGGCTGGCGGCCGGCGCTCTTCGCCAGGCGGCAAACCGTTCTGGCAATGCGGGGCAGGACGCGCCATGGTTGGGCAACCGGGCGCGCCCGGAAACAGCAGGGAGAAACGCCGTGAACTTCGCCGGATTGCCGTTTGACGCCGAAGCCATGCTGCAGGGCCTGATCCCGTGGGTCCTGTGCGAGAGCCCCACCCATGACGTCGCCGCCGTCAACGCCATGCTCGATCTGGCCAGCATTGATCTGGCGGCCATGGGGGCGGCCATCGAGCGGATTCCTGGCCGCATGGGCTTCGCAGGTTGCGTCCGGGCGCGGTTTCCCCACCCGCGCTTTGGCGAGCCGGGCATCCTGATCGCCGGGCATTTCGACACGGTGCATCCGGTGGGGACGTTGCAGCGCCTGCCAGTGCGGCGCGAAGGCGACCTGTGCTACGGCCCGGGCATCATGGACATGAAGAGCGGCAACTACCTGGCGCTGGAGGCGATCCGCCAGATCGCCCGCGCCGGCTGGCAGACGCCGCTGCCGGTGACGGTGCTGTTCACGCCGGATGAGGAAGTTGGCACGCCCAGCGCCCGCGAGCTGATCGAGCAGGAGGCGGCGCGCAACCGCTATGTGCTGGTGCCCGAGCCATCACTGACCGACAACGGCGTGGTGACCGGGCGCTACGCCATCGCCCGCTTCAATCTGCGCGCCGAGGGGCGGCCCAGCCACGCCGGGGCCCAGCTCTCCGCCGGCCGCTCGGCTATTCGCGAAATGGCGCGGCGGATTCTCGACATCGAGGCCATGACCACGCGCAATTGCACCTTCAGCGTCGGCATCGTCAACGGCGGGGAATGGGTGAACTGCGTGCCGTCCGCCTGCACCGGCCAGGCGCTGAGCATGGCGCGCCGGCAGGAGGACCTGGATGCGGGCGTCGCCGCCATGCTGGCGATGAGCGGGGAGAGCGACGGCGCCCGTTTTACCGTGACGCGCGGCGTCACCCGGCCGGTGTGGGAGCCGGACGCTTGCGGCATGGCGCTGTACGAACGGGCGAAAGCCATCGCCGCCGAACTCGGCTTTGATCTGCCGCACGCCAGCCAGGGCGGCGGTTCGGACGGCAATTTCACCGGGGCCATGGGCATCCCCACCCTGGATGGTCTTGGCGCGCTGGGCGCCAACGCCCATACGCTGAACGAGCACATCGTGGTGAGTTCGCTGGCGGACCGGGGGCGGCTGTTCGCCGGGCTGCTGGCGACGCTGGACTGATCCCCGACAGCGGCATGGGTTTTGGCGCCATCAGTTTTGGCGTCATCCGGTCGCCGTTTCCCGGGCGCCGCCTGCGCCCGCAGATCTGGTCCGGCGGCGCTGATTTGACCGCGCTGCCTTGCAATGACGCGGGTTTGCAACGGCGCCGGGCTTCCCCGCCTGGCTTCCCCGGCCGGGCTTCCCTGGTCTTTGGCTGCCGGGCGTTGAACTTCCCGGTGTTAAACTTGGCCGCGCGGGCATGCGCATGTATGGGTCTGGGGGTGGGGCGGAGCCGGTTTCCGGCTCCGCGCCCGCCTACCCTGTATTCCGATCAGCCTGCAGTGAGGACCCCGGCCATGAACGGCGAAGAGCGCCTGACCGAGCTAGAAATCCGCATCGCCGAGCAGGACAAAACCATCGAGGATCTGTCGTCGGTGCTGGCGGAGCAGTGGAAGACCATCGATCAGCTGGGCAAAAAACTGAACGCGCTGACCAGCCGCTTCCTGCTGCTGGAAGAACAGTCCGCGCCAGATACGCCCGTGACCAGGCCGCCGCACTGGTAGGCGGCGGCCATCACCCGGTTGCAACCGCCGCGCCGGCGCCTGTCAGTTCTGGGACCAGACGGCGAGTTCGGTTCCGCCAGGTTCGCGGAACTGGAAGCGGCGGCCGCCGGGGAACGCGAAGATATCGGCGGTGATAACGCCGCCAGCGGCCTTCACCCGGGCCAGGGCGGTTTCGAGATCGTCGGTTTTCAGGATCACCAGCGGCGGCGTGAGGTTGCCCCTGGCGACGCCGCCATCAAGACCCGCGCCGTCCAGCGCCTGATAATCCGGGCCGTAGTCGATGAAATTCCAGCCGAAGGCGCTGGCGAAAAAGGCCGTGGTGGCGGCGACGTCGGGCGAGGAAAACTCCACATAATCGATGGCGGGTTTCGCTGGCGCCGTGTCTGGCATGAAGCTCTCCAGAGGTGGGGCGGCGGCCGCCGCCTGTTGCGTAACTGGAAACCATGATGGCCGGCGAATGTTGTGCGCGACACGACCGCGCCGCATTGTCCTGTGCATAGACGCCCCGCGTATGGACGTTTTGTGCGTGGACGTCCTGCGCATGAACCTGGTGATCGGGCGTGCGGGAAGGGTTTGACGTGATGATGGGGCTGAGCCGGCGGTCAGCGTTGCTCGGGGGGCTTGGGGCGCTTTTCGCTGTGGGCGCGAGGGTCGAGGCCAATGCACAGGGAAGCGGCCAGGGAGCGGATCACTGGTACGACCTGAAGGACCGGGACGGCGCGCCGTTGCCCAACATGCGGCTGCCCGTGGAGCTGACCTCGGAGATCGAGCGTCTGCCCGGGGTGTTCTGGATGGGCGCCGCCCAGCCAGACGTCACCATCATTGAAGTCTACGATTACAACTGCCCCTGGTGCCACGCGGCGGCCCGCGATCTGCATGCATTGATGGCGGACGCCGGCGATGTGCGCATCGGCTTTATGAACAATCCGATACTTTCCCCCGGGTCCGCCCAGGCGGCGAAGGTGGAAATGGCGCTGTTGCGGACCATGGGCCCTCAGATCGCCTACGATTTTTACCGGGCAATGTTTGCCCGCAAGGGCCGCGCCGATGGCGCCGCCGCGCTGGCCGCCGCCAGGGTTGTGATGGACGGGCGGCGCAGCGAGGCCGCCGATGGCAAAAAGCACGGCGTCACCTTCGCCGACGTCCAGCGCGTCGCTGACGACGGGGAAACCACGCAGGCCCTGCTGGCGCAGATGAAGCTGGCCGCGTCGCTTGGCATGTCGGCAACGCCGTCGTTCATCACCGGCGGCGTCAGCATCCTGGGATACCCCGGCCCGAAGACCCTCGGCGGCATTGTCGCCGCCATGCGCGATTGCGAAGAGCCGGTCTGCAAAGGCTGAGCAAGGGCCAGGGGAGGGGGCAGGTTCGCCCCGGTTGGGAAAGAAACGGGTCAGCTGAAAATGAACTGGCGCGAGAAACGCTCCGGCGCGCGCCCGTTCAACGTGGGCAATCCGGCGTTATGTTCTGGCCATCATGATCACGACAACGGCGATCAACGCCCAGCCAATCGGCGTTGCGAAGATGATGGAGCTGGCTGATTTGATCGCATTCATGTCGTCACCCCCGGAAGCAATCCTGCTTCGTGGTGATAACGGATAGGTGATCCATAAGTTCCGGCGTCGCGCGGTATATTTTTGGCTGGCGCGCGGCATGCGACAACGGGCGGGGGATCCGCAACGCCGCAAGGCGTGAATCTCGCGGACGCCAGGCGCGCTGGGCGCTATCCATTATCCGGCAGTTTCTTTATAAGCGCGGCCATGAATATCCTGCTCATTGGCTCGGGCGGCCGCGAACATGCGCTGGCGTGGAAGTTGGCTGCATCCCCCTCATGCGACAAGCTTTTCATCGCGCCTGGCAATCCGGGCACGGCGACGCTTGGCGAGAATGTCGCACTCGACGTGAGCGACCACGCGGCGACGATTGCTTTTTGTCGCGCCCGTGACATCGGGCTGGTGGTTGTTGGCCCCGAGGCGCCGCTGGTGGCTGGCCTCGTTGATGATCTCGCCGCGGCGGGCATCAAGGCTTTCGGCCCGCGCAAGACGGCGGCGCAGCTGGAAGGCTCAAAGGGCTTCACCAAGGAGCTGTGCGCCGAATACGCCATTCCCACCGCGGCGTTCGCCCGCTTCGAGGATCTGGCGGCGGCCCGCGCCTATGTGCGCGAAAAGGGCGCGCCGATCGTCATCAAGGCCGATGGCCTCGCTGCCGGCAAGGGCGTGGTGGTGGCCGAGACGCTCGCCCAGGCGGAAGAGGCGCTGGACATGATGTTCGGCGGCGGCCTTGGCCAGGCGGGCGCGGCTGTCGTCGTCGAGGAATTCATGAGCGGCGAGGAGGCCAGCGTCTTCGCCATCACCGACGGCAAATCATTCATTCCGTTCGGCGACGCCCAGGACCACAAGCGGGTGTTCGATGGCGATCGCGGTCCGAATACAGGCGGCATGGGCGCCTATTCGCCGGCCCCGGTGGTCACCGCCGACGTTCACCAGCAGATCATGGACCGCATCATCGCGCCGACGGTGGCGGGCATGGCGGAGCGCGGAACGCCTTATGTGGGCGTGCTCTACGCCGGGGTGATCCTCACCACTGAGGGACCCAAGCTGATCGAATACAACGCGCGTTTCGGCGATCCGGAGTGCCAGGTGCTGATGCTGCGTTTTCGCGGCGATCTGGTGCAGGTGATGCTGGCCGCCATCGACGGCGGCCTCGCCACGCTGGCGCCGGAGCAGTTGGCCTGGTCGGATGAGGCGGCGCTGACGGTGGTTATGGCGGCGGACGGCTATCCGGGCGCGGTGAAGGCCGGCTCGGTGATCCGTGGCGTCGACGCCGCCGCCGGCCCGGACGTGATGGTGTTCCACGCCGGCACGAAGACGATCGATGACGCCCTGACGGCGGCTGGCGGGCGCGTGCTGGCGGTGACGGCGCGCGCGGCCTCGGTGACGGAGGCCCAGCGTCGCGCCTATGCGGCGGTGGACCGGATCGACTGGCCGCAGGGCTTTTGCCGTCGCGACATCGGCTACCGGGCGGTGGCGCGCGAGCAGCAGGCTGGCTGAACGCGGCTCATTCTGACCTGAGGCTGAAAACCAGGGCCGCCCGGATGTTCCGGGCGGCCTGTTTTTTTCATTCACGCGAACCCAGGGGCGTCAGGCCGATGGGCGGCCTGGCAGGCCTTTCCCTCAGATCCCGAGCGAACCGCGGGAGCCGAGCAGCGAGGGATCGTCGCCGCCGCCCCGGTCGTCGTCAGCGTCGTTGGCGTCGAGCAGGCCCCGGGTTTCGGCGTTCAGCGCCCGCGAGCGCTTGCGGGGGCGCGACAGGGGCTCCGGGCGGATCGATGAGCCATGCAGCAGCTCCAGGCCGCTCATGAAGCCCTGCTCGCTTTGCAGCACCAGGCGGGCGACGTCGCGCTTGCGCACGTCTTCCTGCACGGTTTCCGCCTGCTCAAAATCCATCCCCAGGGTTTCCAGCGTCGCCCGGCCCAAACTGAGCGCCGATTTGAAGGTGTCGCGGATCTGGTAGTCCACCGGCAGCTTCATCAGGGCGATCGCGTGCTCGCGATTGATGGCCCGAACGATGGTGCGGGCGCGTGGGAACTCGTGGTGAACCAGCTCGGCGATCAGCGTTGCCGTCTCGGCGTGATCGACGCAGATGCAGATGACGGCGGCCCGTTCGGCGCCGGCGGCGTGCAGCACGTCGGTGCGGGCCCCGTCGCCGTAAAACACCTTGAAGCCGAAGCTGCTGGCCTGACGAATGCGCTCCACATTGTGGTCGATGACCGTCACGTCGACATTGCCGGCAAGCAGCACCTGATTGACCACCTGGCCGAAGCGACCAAAACCGATGACGATGACGCCGCCGCTGGCGGTTTCGCCATTGTCCAGATCGGTAGCGTCGACCTCCTCCGCGGCGCCAGCCCGGCGCAGCAGCGCCGCGTCAATGGCTTTGGCGGCGATCGGGGCCAGCAACATCGACAGGGCTGCGAGCGAAATCAGCATCTGGGCGTGGTCGGGCGTCAGCAGCCCCAGCCCCTGGGCGGTCGGGAACAGCACGAAGGCGAATTCGCCAGCCGTGGCCAGCAGGGCGCCGATGCGCAGCGAATCGCGCCAGGGCGAGCCGGAGACGCGGGCGAGGCCGGAGACGACGCCGATCTTCACGGCCACCATGGCAATGGCGGCCAGCGCCAGCGGCAGGGCGTTCTCGCCCACCAGGCCGAGGTTGATCGACATGCCGACGCTCATGAAGAACAGGCCGAGCAGCAGGCCGCGGAATGGCTCGATATCGGCCTCGAGCTGGTGACGGAAGTTCGATTCGGCCAGCAGCACGCCGGCCAGGAACGCGCCCATGGCCATGGAGAGGCCAACGCGCTCCATCAGCACCGCCGCGCCCAGCGCCACCAGCAGGGCGGCGGCGGTCATCACCTCGCGGGCGCCGCTGGCGGCCAGAACGCGGAAGATCGGGTTCAGCAGGTAACGGCCCACCAGCACGATGACGATGACGCCGCCGAGCGCCATGCCGATTGACGTCATCTGCGACGCCATGGAATGGGCTTCCGGCGAGGTGACGTTGGCCATCAGCGGCACGATGGCGAGAATGGGGACGATCGACAGGTCCTGAAACAGCAGCACGGCGAAGGTGCGCTGGCCATAGGGCGAGCGGGTTTCGCCGCGTTCGCCGAGAATGCCGAGGGCGATGGCTGTGGCTGACAGGCCAAGCGCCATGCCGGCGACGGTCGCTTCCTTCGGGCCATAGCCGGCGAACCACGCCCCCGCCGCCAGGGCGGCGCCGCACAGAAGCAACTGCGCCGCGCCAAGGCCAAAAATATCGCGCCGCATCGACCAGAGGCTGGAGACTTTTAGCTCCAGCCCGATGATGAACAGCAGCAGAACCACGCCGAACTCGGCGACGCCGCGAATGGCCTCCGGCTCAGACACCAGTTGCAGGCCCCAGGGGCCGATGACCACGCCAGCCACCAGATAGCCGATGATGGAGCCAAGCCCGATGCGCCGGAACAGCGGCACGGCGACGGCGGCGGCGCCGCAGAAGACCAGAATGGGTTCAATGAAGCTGGTGTGGCTGGCGGGGTCGGTCATCAGATCCGTTCTGTCGTCCGGGATGGATGGCGAAGCAGGAGGCTTCAGCATCTGTAGCCGGTTTTGGCGCGTTTTCTTGACGCAAAGTGGACGCCACTGTGCATCAGGAAACGGCGCAAGCCCAAAAGACGGCGCCAGTTCCTGGCGCACCTGCGCGGATCTGGCCCCGGTCGGGTTCATGTTTATGCCATTGCCTTTCCCTTGCGCCCAACATCAAAAGCATGGCGCGCGGCAAAAGCCGGCGTTGCGCAGGCGCCGTTCTTGACAGGCCGGGGCAGGGCGGCCACATCGCTTGGGCATGGCGAAATCTGGCATGGCGAAGTCTGGGCAGACTGATCTGTCCGGGTCGTGTAACGCCTGAGACAGGGTGACCGCGCGCCGGCAATGGGCTAGAGCCTGCCCGTACACGCACGGGACCGGTTTTGCGGCCCGTCGCCTCACGGCGCATGTCGCTTCGGGGACTTCACATCATGGCCGGCCCCAAACCGGACGATCAAGCCGCCGGGCGGCAAAGGCGACGGCCAGGCAGGAGGTTGGCATGACGGCGAAACCGCGTCTCGACGTACTGATCTGCGCGCCGCGCGGCTTTTGCGCCGGCGTGGTGCGGGCCATTGATGCGGTGGAAAAGGCGCTGGCCGTCTATGGTCCGCCGGTCTATGTGCGGCACGAGATCGTCCACAACAAGTATGTGGTGGAAAGCCTGCGCCGCAAGGGCGCGGTTTTCGTCGACGAACTGTCCGAAATTCCCGACACCACGGCGCCAGTGATTTTTTCCGCCCATGGCGTGCCGAAATCCGTGCCTGACGAAGCGGCGACGCGCAATTTCTTTGCCATCGACGCTACCTGCCCGCTGGTGACCAAGGTGCATCGCGAGGCCGAGGTGCACCGGCGGCGCGGCCGGCACATCATCCTGATCGGCCACGCCGGCCATCCGGAGGTGATTGGCACCATGGGGCAGTTGCCGCCAGGCAGCATCACGCTGGTGGAGACGGTGGAGGACGTGGCGCGGATTGATCCGGCGCTTGCCGCCAGCCTGGCCTATGTCACCCAGACGACCCTCTCCGTGGATGACACCCAGCAGATCGTCGAGGCGCTGAAGGCGCGCTTCCCCGAGGTGGTGGGGCCGCACAAGGAAGACATCTGCTACGCCACCACCAACCGCCAGGAGGCGGTGAAGCGCGTCGCGCCCCAGGTGGAGGCGATGATCGTCGTCGGCTCGCCCAACTCCTCCAACTCCCAGCGGTTACGTGAGGTGGCGGAGCGCGCCGGCTGCCGCGTTTCGCGGCTGATCCTGCGGGCCGAGGACATCGACTGGGCGTTGTTCGGCAATATTTCCAGCCTCGGCGTCACCGCCGGCGCCTCTGCCCCCGAGGTGCTGGTGGAGGAGATTATCGACGCCTTCGCCGCACGCTACGACGTGTATGTGGAAAGCGTCTCCACCGCCGATGAAAGCGTCTTCTTCCCGCTGCCGCGCGAATTGCGCGCCGAACCCGCGGAGTAATCGTGGCTGTTTACACCGAGATCGCCGATGAAGACCTCATGGACTTCATCGATGGCTATGACATGGGCGCGGTGCTGTCGCTGAAGGGCATCGCCGAGGGGGTTGAGAACTCCAACTTCCTGCTGCGCACGGAGGCGGGGTCGTTCATCCTCACCTTGTACGAAAAGCGGGTGAACCCGAACGACCTGCCGTTCTTCATCGGGCTGATGGAGCATCTTGCGGCGCGCGGGGTGAACTGCCCGCTGCCGGTGAAAAACCGCAAGAGCGAGGCGCTGGGCCAGCTGGCTGGCCGCCCGGCGTGCATTGTCACCTTCCTCGATGGCGTCTCGGTGCGCAAACCCGGCGTCGGTCACTGCCGGGAGCTGGGCGTCGCGCTGGCTGGCCTGCATGAGGCGGCCGGGGGCTTTGCCCTCAGTCGTCCGAATGCCCTCAGCGTCGCCGGCTGGCGGCCGCTGCTCGACGCGGTGGACGGGCGCGCCGACGAGATCGCGCCCGGGCTTGGCGCGCGCATTGGCGCGGCGCTGGCCGACGCGGAGGCGAACTGGCCGCAGGGCTTGCCGTCCGGCGTCATCCACGCCGACCTGTTCACCGACAATGTGTTCTTCATCGGCCCGAAGCTGTCCGGCGTCATCGACTTCTATTTCGCCTGCAATGACGCGCTGGCCTATGACGTGGCCATCTGCCTCAACGCCTGGTGCTTTGAGACGGACGGTTCATTCAACCTCACCAAGGGCCAGGCCCTGCTCGCCGGCTACCAGAGCGTGCGCCGGCTGACGCCGGAGGAGGTCGCCGCCCTACCGCTGCTGTGCCGCGGCGCGGCGCTGCGCTTCCTGCTGACCCGGCTGGTGGACTGGCTCAACGTGCCGCCAGGCGTGCTGGTGAAGCCGAAGGACCCGCTGGAGTACGACCGCAAGCTGGCCTTCCATCGCGGCGTGATCTCTGCCTCGGATTATGGGCTGGCGGCGTGAGCGAACGGGTGACGGTCTATACGGATGGGGCGTGCAGCGGCAATCCCGGGCCTGGCGGCTGGGGCGTGCTGCTGATGTTTCGCGGCGTGGAAAAGGAGCTGAGTGGCGGCGAGGCGCTCACCACCAACAATCGCATGGAGCTGATGGCCGCCATCATGGCGCTGGAGACGCTGAACCGGCCCTGCGCCGTCGATCTGTGGACCGACAGCCAGTATGTGCGCAACGGCATCACGTCCTGGCTGCGCGGCTGGAAGGCCAAGGGCTGGAAGACCGCTGACCGCAAGCCGGTGAAGAACGAGGATCTGTGGCGGCGGCTGGACGCGGCGCGCGAGCGTCACGATGTGGCCTGGCACTGGGTGAAGGGCCACGCCGGCCACGCGGAAAATGAGCGCGTTGACGCTTTGGCCCGCCAGGGCATGGCGCCCTACAAGGCGGCTTGAGCCGACAGGGCGACCTGAACCAGGCGCGCAGGCAGGCGAGGCGGCGTTCCGCCCCGCCTGACATGGTCTTACAGGCTGGCGAGCAGGTGCTCGGCGGTTGAGACGTCCGCCTTGCCGGAGACGGCTTCCACATTGAGCTGCTCGATTACGCCGTCCTTCACCACCATGGAATAGCGCTGCGAGCGGACGCCGAGGCCGAAGCCGGAGCCGTCCATGGTCAGGCCGATGGCCTTCGCGAAATCGCCGTTGCCGTCGGAGAGGCCCTCAACCTTGCCCTCGGCGCCGCTGGCCTTCAGCCAGGCGTCCATGACGAACACGTCGTTGACGGCGGTGACGTAAATGGCGTCAACGCCTTTCGCCTTCAGCTCAGCCGCATGGGTGACGAAGCCCGGCATATGGTTGCGATGGCAGGTTGGCGTGAAGGCGCCTGGAACGGCGAACAGGACGACCCGGCGGCCCGCGAACAGGTCATCCGTCGATTTGGCTGCCGGACCTTCGGCGGTCATGACGCGGAACGTGGCTTGCGGAAGGCGGTCGCCGACTTGGATCGTCATGGTAACTCCCGGATAGTCTTTATCATCAGAGGTTTGTGTCGTTCTGGCCCATGCGCCGCAACAGGTTGCAGTCACGCTTCCCGGTAACGCAATGTCGCCGCGCCCGCCTGAAAAACCCTGCTTCCCTGTCCTGCTTCCCAAGGGAACGGCCAGGGGGCCTGACAGGCGCACTGCATGAATAGGACGGGATGGGCGCGATGTCATCCGCGCCAGCTGCCTGGCTGCGGTTCAATTCAATGTTCGCGGCAGGCGCGACGGCCCACAATCCCCTGTAGGCGAAAGCGGTCATGCCCTTTACAATAGGGCCATGCCTATACCGTTCGCTCCATCACCTGCTGATTCAGACGTCTGGCTCGACGGCCAGATGCTGGTGGCCATGCCATCCATGGAGGACGAGCGCTTCGCCCGTTCGGTGATCTACATCTGCGCCCATTCGGAAGAGGGGGCGATGGGCATCGTCATCAACAAGCCGGCGGCGGATCTCTCCCTCGCTGACCTGTTGCTGCAACTCGATATCATTGAGGACGCCAGCATCCGCCTGCCCTCGGCCTCGGAGCGGGTGCGGGTGGTGCGCGGCGGTCCCGTCGACGCCGGTCGCGGCTTTGTGCTGCATACCTCGGATTTTTCCATCGACAATTCGACATTGCCGATTGATGACGACATCTGTCTGACAGCGACGGTCGACATCCTGCGCGCCATCGCCAGGGGCGATGGTCCGGGCAATGCGCTGGTGGCGCTGGGCTACGCCGGCTGGGCCGCCGGCCAGCTTGAAAATGAAATTCAGGCCAATGGCTGGCTCAACTGCCCGGCCGATCCGGCGCTGATTTTTGGCGGCGGTGAGCACACCTATGAGCGGGCGCTGAAGCTGATCGGCGTCGACCCCGCGCGCCTGTCCGGAGACGCCGGCCACGCCTGATTGGGCCACGAACGCGCCGGCGCCGCAATCTGCGCGCCTCAGTCTGCAGAATGTGATTGGCTCTTGCGGGCTGCCGGCGGTCTGAGGATCACGCTTGCCGGGATGCCCGCACGCGTTGCAGGCATCGACGCGCCTTTTGGGCCGCTCACTTGCAAACCGTTTTGCAAACCGCCCTGTAAAACCTCTTGTAAAATTTCTTGCCAGCCCTGGCGCCGCTGACGGCGGATCTGTTCCGGCTTCACCTGCGATTGCCGTCGCCCTGGCTTCCCCCGGCATCAACCTGATGGACGCTCGGGTTTCCCCACAACCGGGCTTACGGCGCGGCGGCTACGCTTGTCCGCGTTCCCGCCCGGCCGTCTGGCTTCACGCCGCTTCCTGGGTCGAGCCGACGAGGCGGCGGGCGTCATAGGCGCTCATTGGGTCGCCGAACACGCTGCCCTGGGCGAAGTCGAAGCCGAGCTGGGCCAGCTCCACCGAATCCGACTCATCCTCTGAGCCTTCAGCGCAGATCTCGGCGCCAAGGTCGTGGGCGAAGGCGGCGATCGAGCGCAGGATGGCGACGCGGGCCGGCATGCCGCGGGCTTTCACCAGCGACGAATCAACCTTCACCATGTCCACGTCGGCGTGTTGCAGGCTGGTGAGCGGCGACTGGCTCGAGCCGAAGCGCGACAGGCACAGGCCCACCCCGGTTTCGCGCAGGCGCGGCAGCGTCCGCAGCATGAACTCCGGGTCTTCCTGCAAATGCCGCTCGGAGAGTTCGATCAGCAGCGTGCCGGGCTTGACGCCGGAGCGCTCGACCAGATTGCGCAACTGCGCCAGCAGGTCGGCGCGCAGCACGTGGACGCCGGTGAGGGCGACCGTGGCGAACATCGGCGGATCGACGTCCAGCGCGTCCTGCCAGGCCGCGAGCTCGCGGGCGCCGCGCTCGACGGCGAACAGGAACAGCTCCCCGAGCAGGCCGTTGGCCGAGGCGATCTCGCGGAAATCCTCATAGGCGAGCCGGCCCTGACGTGGGTGATCCCAGCGCAGGATCGTCTCGAAACCGGCGACGGTGCGGTCTTCCAGACGGACGATCGGGTGGAAGAACAGCTTGATCTCGCCGCGCTCCAGGGCGCCGCGCAGATCGGCGCCCAGCGCCAGCGGCTCGCTGCGCTCATTGCGCATCATCGGCCTGAACGCCTCGACCTGGTCGCCGCCCTGGCGTTTCGCCCATGCGGCGGCGATTTCGGCGTTGGCCAGCATTTCCTCGGCGCCGGAGCGCACGGAGGGATCATAGAGGGCGATGCCGATCGAGCCGGTGAGATAGGCCTCAAGTTCCCCCAGCGGCGCCGGCGTGCCGAGCACGGCGCGCACCTGCTCGGTGAAGGCGCGGATCGCTTCCAGCTCGGGCTCGGAGAACAAAACCACGGCGAATTCATCGCCGCCCAGTCGCGCCAGGGTGTCCTGCGGCTTCAGCAGGCGGGCAAGGCGGCGGGCGACCATCTGCAGCACCGCGTCGCCGGCGGCCGGGCCGGCCTCCTCGTTGATGGTGCGGAAGCGGTCGATGTCGATGACCACGACGGTGGGGCGCACCGTCTCGTCGCGGCGGGCGAGCAGGATCGCGGTGTTCAGGCGGTCCACGAGCAATTGCCGGTTGGGCAGGCCGGTCAGCCGGTCGTGGATCGAATCCTGCAGCAAGCGCTCCTCGGCGGTCTTCGAATCGGTGACGTCAGCGAGCGTTCCGACGATGCGGATGACCTCGCCGTCGCTGCCGACCACGGGCCGGGCTTTCAGGCGCTGCCAGACATAGTGACCGCGCGCCGAACGCAGGCGGAAGTCCAGATTGATGCGGCCGCGCCGCTGTTCGAGAATCGAATCAAGCGTGACCCGGTAGCGGTCGCGATCCAGCGGGTGCATCAGCGCCAGCCAGTCGGCGGCGCCGCCGCTGAGCGCGTCGCGCTTCAGGCCAAGCTGCTGCTCCAGCTCCGGGCTGACGTTGATGCGGTCGGTCTGCACGTCCCAGTCGAACACCACGTCGCCGGAGCCGGCAAGGGCGAGGGCGCGCCGCTCCGTATCGCTCACCAGCCCCTGGGCGATGGCCCCGCCGGCGAAGGCGTGTTGCAACACGGTGAAGCCAATCAGCATCACCACCAGCACCAGACCGCCGATCAGCACCGAGGGGACGATGTCCTTGGTCAGATAGCCGGTGACCGCCGCGCCAGCGGCCGCGACCCATGCGAGCAGCAGCGTCCAGGTGGGAATCAGCATCACCGCGCGGTCGTAGCCATGCATGGCCAGGTTGAGCACCAGCACGAAGCCGATGGCGGCGATGGCGGCGATGGAAATGCGGGCGACGCCGGAGGCGACAGGAGGATCAATAACCGCGAGGCCGACGAGGGCGCCAAGGAACACCAGCCAGATGGCGGTGACATGGCTGTAGCGCACGTGCCAGCGATTGAGGTTGAGATAGGCGAACAGGAACACCAGCAGCGTCGCCGCCAGCACGGTCTCCGCGCCGGCGCGATAGATGGCGTCCGCGCCGATGGTGAACGGGAACAGGCGCTGGATGAAGCCGAAATCAATGCAGGCCCAGGCCAGCACCGCCCAGGCCAGCGCCGCCGCCGCCGGGAAGATCACCGCGCCCTTGACCACGAAAACGATGGTGAGGAACAGGGCCAGCAGGCCGCAAATGCCGAGAATGATGCCCTTGTAGAGGGTGAGGCCGTTGGTCTTTGCCTTGTAGGTCTCCGGATCGAGCAGCAGCACCTGGGGCAGCCTGTCGGAGGTCAGCTCGGCGATGAAGGTTACCGTGGCGCCGGGGTCGAGCGTGATGGCAAACACGTCGGCGTCGGGGCTGTCCTCGCGCTCCGGTTTCAGGCCCTGGCTGGCGGTGATGGCGGCGATGCGGGTGCTGCCAAGGTCAGGCCAGACAACGCCGGAGCCCACCAGCTTGTAATGCGGCGCCACCAGCAGCCGGTCGATCTGCTCGTCGCCGGGATTGGTGAGGGCGAAGACGATCCAGTCCGGCCGCGAGCCGGTCTCGCGGGCCTTGACGGCGATGCGGCGGACAATGCCGTCAGGCCCGGGGGCGGTGGAAATCTGGATGACGTCGCCCTGGGAGCGGTAGCGTTCGATGATCCGCGTCAGGTCCAGCGCCGGCCGTTCGGGAGTGACGCGCACGGCCTCGACCGCCATCGCGCCTGCTGCGGACAGGCACAGGACAACCAGCGCCGCGAGAACGGCGCCGATACGTGACAACAGGGCTGCTGGCGTGGCTGGCAAATCGAACTCTGCAAAGGCCGCCGGACCGGAAGGCGCGGCGAAGTTCCGGTGGCGAAGTGGTAACGGCGGCAGCCCGCGAGGGCAACCGTCTGTTCGCGGGCGCGCCGCCGATTGGTAAACCCGCTGAACCTCATGCTGGCCGGGCCGCCCAAGCCATGGGGGTCAAGCCATGGAGACGGCCGGGCGGACGGCAACCCGATGCGTCGGCGCGCGCGTTGCCGGGGCAATGCTCCGGTCCCGCGCGACGCTTCTTTCCACCGCCTGAACATGGCGCGATTATGTTGGCCGGCAACCGCAAACGCCGCAAAAGGCGCCGCCGGTTGTCGCCCCCGCCTGGTTCGTCCTCCGCCTGGTTCACTTGCCCCCAGGTTCGCTTGCCCCCCAGGTTCACTTGCCCCCAGGTCCACTTGCCCCCTGGTTCATTTGCCGCGAGACACGCGCCTCCGCCAGGTTCACCCGTCGCTGGCCAGTCGCGCATAGGTGACGTGGTCGGCCCAGACGCCGGCGATGCACAGATATTCCCGGGCCAGTCCCTCAAGCTGAAAGCCGTTCTTCTCCAGCACCCGTCGCGAACGGTCATTGTGCGGCAGGCAGGCGGCTTCGATGCGGCGCAGGTGAAGATGGGTGAAGGCGTGCCGGCAGATCGTGTCGACGGCGTCGGACATCAATCCCTTGCCCGCCCAGGGCGCGCCCATCCAGTAGCCCAGCGTGCAGGTCTGGGCGACGCCGCGCCGGACGAGGCCAAGAGTCAGGCCGCCAACCATGATGTCATGGGCGCGGCTGAAAATCAGATAGCCATAGGCCGCATCGAGGCGGGCGTCGTTGCGGGAGGCCAGCACCTTGCGCCGCCAGGCGGTCCGTTGGAATTCATCGCCGGTGCGCAGCGGCTCCCAGGGAGCCAGAAACGCCTCGCTGGCGTGGCGCAGGGCGACCCATTCGTCAAAATCATCCATGCGCATCAGGCGCAGGTAAACCCGTTCGCCAATGACAGGCGCAGGCTCCGTCTGGCGCGGGGCAAACCGAAACAGGGCCAAGGCGCGCCCTCCCGGATCATCAGCATGGCGTGGCGACGCGGACTGTCGCGACGATATCCAACTACGCCGGACAAAACCCGCCGGGTCAATAAAAACAGCAGTGGCCGGCGAAACAGCAATGGCCAGCACATCAAAATGGCCGGACGAGGCCGGCCACTTTCATGTGGGGGGCGCGCGGCGTGTCCCGCCAGGACACGCCGCAGGCGCAGCGCCGGGCGCCAGAGGTCGCGGATGCTTCAGTAACGCCGCAACCTGGCCTCAGCCCTTGCCGGCGTTGGCGCGGATGAAGCCCGCCACGGCGGCCTGATCATTGGCCATGACCGTGAAGCGCTCCTTGCGGTCGAACAGGTCGGCGAGATGGGCCGGCAGCGGCGGCCGCATGCCGGTGGCCTTCTCCACGGCGTCCGGGAACTTGGCCGGGTGAGCGGTGGAGAGGGCGATGACCGGGGTCGCCGGATCCTGGGCGACTTCGGCGCGGGCGCCGGACACCGCCACCGCCGTATGCGGATCGATGATGTAGCCGCATTCGCGGTAAACGCGGGCGATCTCCGCCAGGGTGGCGTCCTCACCGGCGGTGTGGGCGCTGAAGCCGGCGCGAATCGCCGCCAGCGACACCGGCTCGATCTCGAAGGAGCCCGACTGGCCGAGCGAGGCCATCATGCCGCGAATCCCGGCGGCGTCGCGACCGCATGATTCAAACAGCAGCCGCTCGAAATTCGATGAGATCTCGATGTCCATCGACGGCGATGAGGTGGCGGCGACGCCGCGCTTCTCATAACGGCCCGAGGCAAGGGTGCGGGCCAGGATGTCGTTGGCGTTGGTGGCAATGGCCAGATTGGCGACCGGCAGGCCCATGCGGCGGGCGATGTCGCCGGCGAGGATGTCGCCGAAATTGCCGGTGGGCACCGAGAAGGCGATCGGTCGGTGCGGCGCGCCCAGCGCCACGGCGGAGGTGAAGTAATACACCGTCTGCGCCGCGATGCGGGCCCAGTTGATCGAATTGACGCCGGAGAGGCCCAGTTCGTCGCGGAAGCGGTGATCGTTGAACAGGCCCTTCACGATGGCCTGGCAGTCGTCGAACGTGCCATCCACCGCGATGGCGTGCACATTTGGAGCATCAACGCCGGTCATCTGGCGGCGCTGCACCTCGGAGACCCGCCCGTGCGGATAAAGGATGAAAACGTCGACCTGATCCAGCCCGCGGAATGCCTCGATGGCGGCCGAGCCGGTGTCGCCGGAGGTGGCGCCGATGATGGTGGCGCGCTGGCCGCGCGCCCGCAGCGCGTGGTTCATCAGCCGGCCCAGCAACTGCATGGCGACGTCCTTGAACGCCAGGGTGGGGCCGTGGAACAGTTCGAGCACGAAAATGTTGTCGGCGATCTGGGTCAGCGGACAGACGGCGGCGTGACGGAAAACGCTGTAGGCGTCATCAATCATCGCGCCAAGTCCGGCGGCGGGAATGTCGCCGTCGACCAGCGCGCCAAGCACCCGGCGGGCGACCTGGGCGTAGCTCTGCCCCGCCATGGCGGCGATATCCGGCCGTGAAATCTGCGGCCAGGCTTGCGGCACATAGAGGCCGCCGTCGCGCGCCAGGCCTGCAAGCAGGGCGTCCGTGAAGCCGATCGCGGGCGCTTCGCCCCTGGTAGACACGTGCAGCAAAGTTCTCTCCGAGCCTGGCCTGGAGCATCGTGCGGAAAGGTGTGAGCCGGTTTTCCGCAAAACCGATGCGATAACAAAAAACTGGAGCCGGATGGCAATCCGGCGTGGAAGCCGTCCGCCGGGGGCGGCTTCCATGAAAGCGTTTCCGGAAAAGCTGTGCTTCACTTTTCGCAGGAAAAACCCGTCAGTTCAAAGCGCTGGAGCGATGCCCCGGCGGTCAGGGCGGCGGGCATTAGCCTGGAGCGCTCCGCCGGTCGCGAAGCCGCCGCCAGACGAACACGCCGTACACCCCCAGCAGGGTCGCCGCCAGCCCGAACCAGGTCATGGCGTACTCCAGATGCCGGTTGGGGAAGCTGATGACCGTCAGCCCGCCGCGCGGCCCTTCCGTGTAACGGGCGGGCGCGTCCGCATCAATAATGAAGGGCGCCACCCGCTGAAGTCCCTGTGCGGCGGCGATGGCGGCGATGTCGCGGGTGAACCACTCGCCCTGCGCCGGATCGTCGGCCGGCACGAACGGATCGCGGATCTGCGAGGCGCGCAGCAGGCCGGTGACGGTCGCGTCCGCCGGCGTGCGGGCGTCGACCCCGGCGAGGGCCGCGCGCATTTCCATGGGAACGAAGCCGCGATTGACCAGCACCACGCCGCCGTCGCCGAGCCGCAGCGGCGTGAGGACGACGTAGCCCGCCCGCACCAGGCCATTTTCTTTCGGCGCATTGGCGTGCACCAGGGTCTGGCGGGCGAAGTCGTAGCGTCCCGACGCTGTGACGTGGCGATACTCTTCAGCGCGGACGTCGAGCGTCGGCCAGGCGCTTTCGGCCGGGGCTGGCGTCGGCGGCCCGCCGACGCGGGCGGTGATCTTGCCGATCAGGTCTTCCTTCCAGGCAAGGCGGTCGAGTTGCCATTTGCCCAGCGCCAGCAACACCGCCAGGGCGGCCAGGGTGCAGGCCGTCAGCAGAATGAGGCCGCTCGCGCCGGGCGCGGCCCCTTGCGCCTTCCGGGGCGTTGAAGCTGTCATGACGAAATCCGGCCTTCCTCAGCCTTGTTGGCGTATTGCAGGGCGATCATCAGGCCCTTGAGCGGCCGCAGGGGCGCCATGCACAGCAATATGGCGAGGGGCAGGGTGGTGATGAGATGCAGGAACAGCGCCGGCTCGAACGTCAGTTCGAGCCACAGGGCGAAACCAACGACCGCGAAGCCGCTGACCAGCATGATGAAGACCGCCGGCCCGTCGGCTGAGTCCGCGAAGCTGTAGTCGAGCCCGCAGCTCTCACAGCGCGGGGCCACCTTCAGGAAGCCGCTGAACAGCTTGCCCTCGCCGCAACGCGGGCACCGGCATCCCAGGCCCGTGGCGGCTGGCGACAGGGGCGGCCAGTAACCCTGTTGGTCATCGTGCTGGCTCATGCGGCCTCCTGTTGCCGCCAGACCGGGAAACCACAGGGGTCTTGCCTGGCGATCTTCCCGTTAGAAAAAAAAGAGGGCGGCCAGAAGGCCGCCCCCGATCATCGCGCCTTCCAGATCAGTGGAAGTAGCGGATATTCGAACCCCAGACGTAGATGGCGACGAACAGGAACAGCCACACCACGTCAACGAAGTGCCAGTACCAGGCCGAGAACTCGAAGCCCAGGTGCTGCTGGGGCGTGAAGTGGTTCCGGTACACGCGCATCAACACCACGGCCAGGAAGATGGTGCCGACCAGCACGTGGAAGCCGTGGAAGCCCGTGGCCATCACGAAGGTCGAACCATAGATGTTGCCGCTGAAGGCGAAATGGGCGTGGGTGTACTCGTAAGCCTGCACGAAGCTGAACAGCGCGCCCAGGATGATGGTGAGCCACAGGCCCTGCTTCACGCCCTGGCGATCATTGTGCAGCATCGCGTGGTGCGCCCAGGTCAGCGTGGTGCCCGAGGTCAGCAGGATCAGCGTGTTGAGCAGCGGCAGGTGCCACGGATCGAGCGTCTCGATGCCCTTCGGCGGCCACTGGCTGCCGAGGAACTCGGTCCGGGTGTACTGGATGGCTTCAGCCGGGAACAGCGCCGCGTCGAAATACGCCCAGAACCAGGCGACGAAGAACATCACTTCGGAGGCGATGAACAGCAGCATGCCGTAGCGATGGTGAAGCTGGACGACGCGGGTGTGATGGCCCTCGTGCTCGGCCTCGCGGATCACGTCCGCCCACCAGGAAATCATCACATAGATGATGCCGATGATGCCGGCGCCAAGCAGGTAGGGACCGACCTTCATGCCGCCCCAGCTCAGCCCCTTCATGGACATGACCAGGCCAACCGCCAGGACAAAGAAAGAGACGGAAGCGACAAGCGGCCACGGGCTTGGCTCCAGAAGGTGATAGTCGTGCTCGGGCTTCGCGTGCGCGTCGGCCATTGATCCAGTCTCCTGCCTCGGGGCGTGAGTCTTTATAACGTCACAGGTTGTTCTTGTCCGCATTCACTGCGGTTGCTGCCACAGGGCTGCCATTCTTTGACCGAAAAACCGTGTACGACAAGGTGATGCTCGACAGGTCTTTCGTTTCCGGCTGCTTCAGCAGGTCCGGGTCCACATAAAAAACCACCGGCGCGTGGATCGTCTCGCCAGGCTTGAGGGTCTGCTCCTCGAAGCAGAAACACTGGATCTTGACGAAGAACTGGCCCGCAAGGTCCGGCTGGACATTGAAGGTGGCCACGCCGGTCGCCGGCGCGTCGCCGACGTTGGTGATCTTGTAAAACACCGTTTTGGTTTCGCCGAGCTTTACGCTGACCTGCGGCTGCTCGGGCTCAAACTTCCAGGTGACGCCCGGCGCCACATTGGCGTCAAAGCGCACGTCGATGACGTGGTCGATCACGCTGGCGTTTGCTTCCTGGCCAACCAGCGGCGTGCCGCCAAAGCCCGTCGTCTGGCAGAACAGACGATACAGCGGCACGGCTGCAAACGAGGCGCCGGTCATCAGCCCCACCACCGCCACGCAGGCGAGCGCCACGCCAGCGCCGGACTTGCGGCGCGGCGCCATGTTCGCCGGGGCAGGGGATTGCTTGAGGCCGTTGTCAGACATGATGCGTCTCTCAGATGGGCCGCTTCAGGATATTCACGCCAAGTTTGGCGACGGTCACCGCATAGATGATGGCCACAAACGCCGCCAGCGCAATCGCGATGGCGAGATTGCGCGTGCGCCGCATTTTCTTTTGCTGCGGCGTCAGTTCAACCCCATCATCAATGTTCTTGTCGTCTGGCATGTCAGATAATTCCCGAAACAAGGCGGGGTCCCACGTCAAAGCCGCCGCCAAGTCCAAATGCATGCTCGGCGAGCAGCGTGGCGAACAGCAGGAACAGATACAGGATGGAGAAACCGAACAGGGCCTGCTCGGCCTTCGTGGCGGCGGCGCCTTCCCGGCGGCGGTAAACCTGCAAGGCGAGCACAATCATCAGCAGCCCGGCGACCACCGAGACGACGGCGTAGGCCCAGCCGCCCAGCCCCATGAAGAACGGGACAACGCCAAGCGGGGCCAGCAGCAGGGTGTAGACGAGAATCTGCGTGCGCGTGGAATCGGGGCCGGCCACGTTCGGCATCATCGGCACGCCGGCCTTTTCGTAATCGCCGGATTTGCTCAATGCCAGCGCCCAGAAATGCGGCGGCGTCCACATGAAGATGATGAGGAACAGGATGAAGCTGTCCCAGCTCACCGAGCCGGTGACCGCGGCCTCGGCCACCATGGGAGGAAACGCCCCGGCGGCGCCGCCAATCACGATGTTCTGCGCCGTCCAGCGCTTCAGCCACATCGAGTAGACAACGGCGTAGAAGAAGATGGTGAAGGCCAGGAAGCCGGCGGCAAACCAGTTGGCGATCAGCCCGAGAAACACAACCGAGGCGACCGAGAGGGACAGGCCGAGCGACAGGGCCTCGCTGCCGGTCACCTGACCGGCGGGGATCGGCCGCTTCGCTGTGCGCGACATGCGCGCGTCGATGTCCTGGTCCCACCACATGTTGAGGGCGCCCGAGGCGCCGGCGCCAACCGCGATCAGACCCAGCGATACGGTGGCGATGACCGGATGCAGGTGGCCTTTGGCCACCACCATTCCCACCAGCGCGGTGAAAATGACCAGCGACATGACCCGCGGCTTGAACAGCTCAAGGTAGTCGCGGACCGAGCCGCTATACACGCGCGCGTCTTCGCCGGACGCGGGAGCGTCTGGCTGTCCTGACATGTGGTCGCTGATCATGGACATCGGACTTCTGTCTTTCACCTGCCTGCGGGCCTCATGGGCGCGGAGGCCCCTGGCGGTTGCCCGGGAGACACTGCCGCCGGGCGCCGCCATCGGTCTGCTGAACGCTCGCCGTCACCGTCCGCAGACTTCGCTGCGCGGCGACAATCCGCCATCTGACGCGATTGCCGGTTCCGGTGCGGACATCCGCCAGTCTGAAACGATTCAGAACTGCCTGCCGTTCTTCTAGCGGCTCACCGCGTAAACTCAATAGGACGCGGCCGCGACCGCATGTGGCGCATTGTCGTCAACAACGTGGCGAAGGCAGGGGCTGGCAAAGCAAAACCGCCGGCCCATGGGCCGGCGGCGTATGCCAGAACGCTGGTTGCGGCGGTGAAACGGCGGACCGTTTCACCAGGCCTTGTCAGTGATCCGAAGAGCCGGTGATGCGCGGCAGCTTCTCGAACTGGTGGAACGGCGGAGGCGAGCTCAGCGTCCATTCGAGGGTCGGCGAACCCATGCCCCACGGATCGTTGGCGGCGCGTTCCTTGCGGCGCCATGCGACGTAAACGCCGTAGAAGAACACCAGGAGGCTGAACGCGAAGATGTACGAGCCGTACGAAGCGATGCGGTGCCAGCCGGCGTAGGCGTTCGGGTAGTCCACATAGTGGCGCGGCATGCCGGCGAGGCCGAGGAAGTGCATCGGGAAGAACAGCACGTTGGCGCCAATGAAGGCGAGCCAGAAGTGCAGCTTGCCAATCCAGTCCGGCACGACGTAGCCGAACATCTTCGGGAACCAGTAGTACCAGCCGGCGAAGATGCCGAACACGGCGCCCAGCGACAGCACGTAGTGGAAGTGGGCGATCACGTAATAGGTGTTGTGCAGTTCACGGTCGATGCCGGCGTTGGCCAGCACGACGCCGGTGACGCCGCCAACCGTGAACAGGAACACGAAGCCCACCGCCCACAACATCGGCGCGGTCATGCGGATGGAGCCGCCCCACATGGTGGCGATCCACGAGAAGATCTTGATGCCCGTGGGCACCGCGATGACCATCGTCGCGAACACGAAGTAGCGCTGCGTGTTGAGCGACAGGCCGACGGTGTACATGTGGTGGGCCCACACGATGAAGCCGACGGCGCCGATCGCGACCATGGCGTAGGCCATGCCCAGATAACCGAAGATCGGCTTGCGCGAGAACGTCGAGATGATGTGGCTGACGATGCCGAAGGCCGGCAGGATCATGATGTACACTTCGGGGTGGCCGAAGAACCAGAACAGGTGCTGGTAGAGCACCGGATCGCCGCCGCCCGCCGGATCGAAGAACGTCGTGCCGAAGTTGCGGTCAGTCAGCAGCATGGTGATCGCGCCAGCCAGAACCGGAAGCGAGATCAGCAGCAGGAAGGCGGTGACCAGCATGCCCCATGCGAACAGCGGCATCTTGTGCAGGGTCATGCCCGGCGCGCGCATGTTCAGGATGGTGGTGATGAAGTTGATCGCGCCAAGGATCGACGAGGCGCCCGCCGCGTGCAGGGCCAGAATGCCGAAATCAAGCGCCGGACCCGGGTGACCGGAGGTCGAGAGTGGCGGATACACCGTCCAGCCGCCGCCAAAACCGGTTGCCCCAGGCGCGCCGCTGACGAACAGCGACACCACCAGCAGCAGGAAGGCGCAGATCGTCAGCCACAGCGAGATGTTGTTGAGGCGCGGGAACGCCATGTCCGGCGCGCCGATCATCAGGGGCACGAACCAGTTGCCGAAGCCGCCGATCAGCGCCGGCATCACGACGAAGAACACCATGATCAGGCCGTGGCCGGTGACGATCACGTTGAACATCTGGCCATTGGAGAACAGCTGGAGCCCTGGCTCCTGCAGCTCGATGCGCATGAGAATCGACAGGAAGCCGCCGATCAGGCCCGCCATGAGGGCCGACAGCAGGTACATCGTGCCGATGTCTTTGTGGTTGGTGGAAAACAGCCAGCGACGCAGACCCGTGGGGTGATCCGCGTGATCAGCGTGGGCCGCCGTTGATGATGAAGCCATGACTCAGCTCCCGATACTGTTCGCCGGCTGACCTGCATCCGGGATGCAGGTCAGGCCCGGCAGGAAATGACGATGCCGCGAGGCGCGTGCGACGCGCCCGCAATGCGGCGCTGGGTCAGCGAACGGCGGCTTCGGTCGCCAGCTGGCCATTGTCATTGGCGGCGTAGTTCTGGCCGGCGCCATTGGCGGCGAATTTCTTCTTCGCCTGCTCCAGCCATGTCTTGTAGGCGTCCTTGCTGACGATGCGGATCGCGATCGGCATGTAAGCGTGGTTCTGGCCGCAGATCAGCGAGCACTGACCATAGAAGATGCCTTCCTTCTCCGCATGGAACCAGGTCTCGTTCAGGCGGCCAGGAATGGCGTCGATCTTCAGACCGAAGGACGGCATGGCGAAGGCGTGGATCACGTCGGACGCCGTTACCTGCACGCGGATGGTGGTGTCCACCGGCAGCACGACTTCGTTATCCACGGCGAGGAGGCGGGGCTCCTTGTCCTGCGCAAGATTGCTGTCGAACGAGAACCCGCCCTGATCCTTCGGATATTCGTAGGACCAGTACCACTGGTGCGCGGTCGCCTTGATGACGATGTCAGCCTTCGGCAGCGTCAGCTGGTCCTTGAGCAGGCGGAACGACGGCACGGCGATGACCACGAGAATCAGCACCGGAATCAGCGTCCATGCGACTTCGAGCAGGGAATTGTGCGTGGTCTTCGACGGCGTGGGATTGCGGCGTTCGCTGTACCGGAAGACGACCCACAGGATCAGCGCCAGAACCAGGATGACGATGGCGGTGATGATCCACAACAGCAGGTCGTGGAAGCTGTGCATCCGTTCAGCGATGGGCGTCACGGGTGTTTGCAGCGTCATCTGCCACGGGGAAGGCTGGCCAGTGCCGGCCATCACATTGCCTGTCGCGGCGGCCAGAACGCCGCTTGCCGCCACAAGCCTGAGGGGCAACGTTTTCATTAGCATCAGAGAATCGGAGCTCCCGTACTCGCTAGGCGTATTGTTGCGGCGCAACCCGTCGCTTCAGGCCTGACTCGCGCCAAAACCTGGCCACAAGCCTGCCACGTTGCCTGTGAAAGACCACAATGTGGCGGAGGGCGCAATGTTCGGACCCACGCCCCCTGTGCGGCATTTGTGCACAAGAATAGTTCCAGACTGCGCGAGCGTCACCTGGGGCGGGGGGCCTGGGCGCGGTCCTGACGGCGAGGCCCGGCTTTTCCCTGGCTTTTCCTTGACAGGGCCTTAACGGCGTGGCCCAAACGCCAACTGCAACTGCCCGGCGCCGCCGGGCTGCGCCGCCCGTGACGCCGCGGGCCCCGAAAAAACCTGACCCCACCAGCATGTTATTGACGCTGGGTGGTTCACGGATCTGAAACTTCGCATGGCGCCGCTCGCGCGCCTGCATGGCGCGCGCGAGCGTTCACGCGCAAGTTTTGACTGGTCGGTCAACCAAACTGGCGGTGGAACAAGAGGTTGAACATGATGGACGCCTTCGTCGGCAGAAGAGTGACGGGCCCGCTGCGCGCAGCCGCCGGCCGGATCGGGCGGGCGCTTTTCGTGGGAGCGGGCATGACGGCGCTCGCCGCCGCCGGGGCAGGCTCCGTTCAGGCCCAGGGCGTGGTGAAACAGAGTTATGGCGACTGGCAGCTGCGCTGCGAGAAGCCGGCGGGCGCCAGCGCCGAGCAGTGCGCCCTGGTGCAGAACGTCGCCGCCTCCGACCGGCCGAACGTGACGCTGCTGGTGATTGTGCTGAATACGGCCGATGGCAAGGGGCGGTTGCTGCGGGTGCTGGCGCCGCTCGGGGTGCTGCTGCCGGCCGGGCTGGGGCTCAAGATCGATCAGAGCGACGTCGGGCGCGCCGGTTTCGTGCGCTGCCTGCCCACGGGCTGCGTGGCCGAGGTCGTGATGGACGACAATCTTGTCAACCGCCTCAAGGCAGGCAAGATCGGCACGTTCGTCGTCTTCCAGACGCCGGAAGAGGGAATTGGCGTTCCGGTGACGCTGGGCGGCCTGGACAAGGGGCTGGAAGCCCTGAAATGAGGGGTGGCATGACTACTGCGGGGCACAAGGCAGAAAAAACCATGGTCGCTGGCGGCGCGCCAGCGCGCGGACGCTGGTTCGGCGCCCTGGCGGCGGTGAGCCTGGCTGTCGTGGCCGGCGCGGCGCCGGCGCGTGCGGACCTGGTCAAGGATCTTCTCGGCGTCAATCCATTCTCCCGCGAATCGTCGCGCGATGGACTGCGTCCTGGCGTGATTGTCGATGAATCAGGCGAGGAGATTTTCTGCCCGCGGGTCGACGTGCGCGAGGACGGCGCCACCGTGCGGCGGGGCGAGGGCGCCGGCCTGTCGTATCAGATGACCATTGCCAATCTGGCGCGCGAGTGCCAGCGGACGCCGGATGGCCGCATCGAGGTCAGCGTCGGCGTGGACGTTCGGGCGCTGCTCGGGCCCTCGGGCCGGCCTGGCCGTTTCACGTCTCCCATGACCATTCAGGTGCGCCGGGGCGACGACATTCTGTCGCGCGTCACCCGTCAGGTGTCCGTGGCCATCCCCGCTGGCGAGGCCAACGCCATGGCGACCATGGTGGAGCGGAGCATTCAGTTGCCGGAGAACACCACCAATCTGCTGATCGAGGTTGGTTTCGGCGGCGCGGCGCCCAAGGCGCGCAAGCGGCAGCGCTGAAGCGCAGACCCTCAGGCCGTGAGCAGGCCTTGGACGCCCTGTCAGCGAAGCGGCCGCCGTTTCGCGCTGGCAGTGCGGGCAAGGAAACCGTTGCAAGAGAACCGTTGCAAGAGAACCGCCGCAAGGCAAACGTCGACAGAATCATCGGCGCCTGAAGTCCGGCAGGGCTCCCGCGCAGGATTGGCGATCTGGCGCCGGCGCCTCGCGCATCGCAGTCCACCCTGATTGATGGCGCCGCCCTGACCCTGGTGGTCGGACGGCGTTTTCTTTGGCGGGTTTCGCGTTGTTTTTTTGCCGGGTGATCACTCTTTGAACACGCGCGCGCCTGCGGGCGATTGACAGGCGCCTGACCGGCGTCGCACCCTCAAGCCAGCCGATGATCCCCGCGGGAGAGATCGGAGTGGGCTGGAGCCGCGGCGTTGCGCCCTGGGTCCGGTCCCCGCCCGACGCCGAAGGCGCAACCGCCCCGGAAACGCTCAGGCAAAAGGACCGCGCGGGAGCTGGCGCTCTGGAAAGCGGATGGTTCGCCATCCCACCGAAGGGCGTAACCCAGGCCGGACCGCGCGTCGCAAGAACGCGGGGCGCCGGCGCAAAACGTCTGGCAACCGCTATGGTTTCCAGACGGGGGAAATCTCTCAGGTCCGAGGACAGAGGGGGCGCAATGGGTCCGTCGTTGACGGAGCCGCGCCCTTTTGTCCGCAAGGAGCCTGTTCCCCCATGACGTCGGCGTCACCCGAAACCCCGCATCCCATGCAATCCCCGTCTGGCTCTTCCGGCGAAGCGTTGCTGCGGCGCACCCCGCTGTATGTGCGGCATCAGGCGCTGGGCGCGCGCATGGTGCCCTTCGCCGGTTACGCCATGCCGGTGCAGTACCCCGATGGAATCATCGCCGAGCACCTGCATGTCCGCACGGCGGCGGGACTGTTCGACGTCTCGCACATGGGCCAGGCCTGGCTGACGGGGCCGGCCCATGACGTTTCGGCGCGCGCCCTGGAGGCGCTGGTTCCCGCCGACATTCTCGGCCTGGCGCCTGGCCAGCAGCGTTATGCGCTGCTGCTCAACGCCCAGGGCGGGATTCTCGACGACATGATGGTGGCGCGGCCTGCTGACCCCATCGCTGAAGGTCGGCTGCAACTCGTCGTCAACGCCGCCTGCAAGGAACAGGACTGGCTGTATATCGCTGGCGCCCTGCCAGATGGCGTGTCGCTGGAGGTCGAGGACCGGGCCCTGCTGGCCCTGCAGGGGCCGCAGGCAGTGGATGTGATGGCGCGCCTCGCGCCAGACGCCGTGGAGCTGCGCTTCATGGAGGTGGCTGAAACGCAGATCGCCGACATCGACATTCGCGTCAGCCGCTCCGGCTACACCGGCGAGGACGGCTTTGAAATCTCCGTCGCCAATGATGACGCCGGCGCCCTGTGGGACCTGCTGCTGGCGGCGCCGGAGGTGAAGCCGGCGGGGCTGGGCGCGCGCGACTCGCTGCGGCTTGAGGCGGGGCTTTGCCTCTACGGTCACGATATCAACCAGGAAACTTCGCCCGTCGAGGCGGCGCTGACCTGGTCGATCGGCAAGCGTCGCCGCGCCGACAGGGATTTTCCCGGCGCCATCCGCATCACGGAGGAGATCGCGCGCGGTCCGTTGCGCAAGCGCGTCGGCCTGCTGCCGGAGGGGCGGGCGCCGGTGCGCGAGGGCGCGCAGATCTTCGACGATGCGGGCGAACTGATCGGCGAGGTAACCTCCGGCGGTTTTGGCCCCAGCGTCGGCGCGCCGGTGGCCATGGGCTACGTGGTCAGCGAGTTCGCGAAACCCGGCGGGCGCGTGCAGGTGGCGCTGCGCGGGCGCAACGTGCCGGCGGCGATTACGCCAATGCCGTTCACGCCGCATCGTTACCGGCGCTGAGCGTCGCGGGGGCGTTGTGGCGCGGCTTCGTTGCGGCGCGCCCTGGCCAAAGCGTCCCCTGGCCAAAGCGCGCTTTGGCCGCTTCATTTTCCTGACGCGCAGCAGCGTCAGCTTGCCTGAACCGCAACCAGAGTTTTTCGGCGTGAGTTTTTGGGCCCGGCCTTTCTGCGGGTGGAAGCGCAGCCAGAGCTCAGGTCCGGCTCACGCCCCTGAATGAATGCATCCCCCTGGACGAAACGGGTTCGCGCCGGACAGGGGGCGCAAGTCTTGCAGAAACAATGCCTGAGGGAGCAGCAGCATGGTGGAGACGCGCTACACGAAGGATCACGAATATATCCGCGTCGAGGACGGGATCGGCATCGTTGGCATCACGGATTACGCCCAGCAACAGCTTGGCGACATCGTGTTTGTCGAGCTGCCCGAACTGGGGCGGAGCTTCGGCCAGGGCGATGAGGCGGCGGTGGTCGAAAGCGTCAAGGCCGCCAGCGAGATCTATGCGCCGGTGGGCGGCGAGGTGATCGAGGTCAACGCCGCGATCGAGGGCGAGCCGGCGGTGGTCAATGAGGATCCGGCCGGCCGCGGCTGGTTCCTGAAGCTGCGCATCGCCGACGCCGCCGAACTGGGCGGCCTGATGGATGAGGGCGCCTATCAGCAATACGTGGGAACCCTCGGCTGAGGCCAGGGCGGACATGGGCAACAGGGTCAGGGGTCGGGCCTGAAAGGACTGATGATGCGATATCTGCCGTTATCCGGGGCGGATCGGAAAATCATGCTGGAGCGCGTCGGCGTCAGCACGGTTGATGCGCTGTTCGCCGATGCGCCGCCGGATTGTCTGCTTGGCGACGCGCCGGATCTGCCGCGCCGCAAGAGCGAAATGGAGGTTGAGCGGGAGCTTGGCCGGCTCGCGGCCCGCAATGTCAGCGCCGGCTCGGTTCCGTTTTTCCTGGGGGCCGGGGCCTATCGCCACCACGTGCCGGCAACCGTCGATCACCTGATCCAGCGCTCGGAATTCCTGACCAGCTATACGCCGTACCAGCCGGAAATCGCCCAGGGCACCCTGCAATACCTGTTCGAGTTCCAGACCCAGGTCGCGGCGCTCACCGGCATGGAGGTGGCGAACGCCTCCATGTATGACGGCTCCACCGCCTGCGCCGAGGCGGTGCTGATGGCGCAGCGCATCAACCGGCGCAAGCGGGCGGTGCTCTCCGGCGGCCTGCATCCGCACTACGCGGAGGTGACGCGCACGGTGTGCGGCTTCGCTGGCGACAGCATCGTCAGCCTGCCGCCGGACGTGGAGGCTGTTGAGGACATCATCAGCCAGATTGGCCCGGACACCTCCTGCGTGGTGGTGCAGAGCCCGGATGTGTTCGGCAATTTGCGCGATCTGGCCCCGATCGCCGAGGCGGCGCACAAGGCGGGAGCGCTGCTGGTCGCCGTCGTCACCGAGGCGGTGTCGTTTGGCCTGCTGACATCGCCAGGCGCCCAGGGCGCCGATATTGTCGTGGCCGAAGGCCAGTCGATTGGCAATGCGCTGAATTTCGGCGGGCCCTATGTGGGCCTGTTTGCCGCCAGGTCGAAATTCGTGCGCCAGATGCCCGGCCGCCTGTGCGGCGAGACCGTGGACGCCGAAGGCCGGCGCGGCTTCGTGCTGACCCTGTCGGCGCGCGAGCAGCATATTCGCCGCGACAAGGCGACCTCGAACATCTGCACCAATTCGGGCCTGTGCTGCCTGGCCTTCACCATTCACATGACGTTGCTTGGCGGCCATGGCCTGCGCCAGCTCGCCCGCATCAATCACGCCAACGCCGTGGCGCTGGCCGACGCGCTTGCGGCGCTGCCGGGCGTGACGGTGCTGAACCGCGGCTTCTTCAATGAATTCACTGTGAGGCTGGCGGGACGCGACGCGGCTGAGGTCGTGGAGCGGCTGGCGGCGCGCGGCATACTTGGCGGCGTTCCGGTGTCGCGCCTGCTGCCGGGCGCCGGGCTGGATGACCTGCTGCTGGTCGCCAGTACGGAAGTGAACACGGACGATGATCGCGCCACCCTTGCCGACGCTCTTGCCGCAATCCTGGAGGAGGTTGTCTCATGCTGAGCCGTCAGGGTCGTCCCACCGTTCCGGACGCAGCCGCGCCTGAGGCCGCCAGCGCGGCGGTGCATCGCACCTTCACGGGCAATCGCGCCCTGCAACAGATCGAGCCGCTGCTGTTCGAAATCGGCTCCACCGAACGCTGCGGCGTTGATCTGGATGAGCCGGCGCCGTTCAGCGCGCGCCTCGGCGGGCTGGAGGCGGAGGCGCCGGTCGATCTGCCGGCGCTGTCCGAGCCGGAAACCATGCGCCATTTCGTGCGCCTGTCGCAGAAGAACTACGGCATCGACACGGGCATGTTCCCGCTGGGCTCCTGCACCATGAAGCACAATCCGCGCCTCAACGAGCGGATGGCGCGGCTGCCAGGCTTCGCCGACGTGCATCCGTTGCAGCCGGTCGGCTCCGTGCAGGGCGCGCTGGCGGTGATGGACCAGCTGGCGCACTGGCTGCTGACGCTGACCGGCATGCCGGCGGTGGCGCTGTCGCCCAAGGCGGGCGCCCATGGCGAACTGCTCGGGCTGATGGCGATCAAGGCCGCCATCGCCGCGCGGGGCGAGGGGGCAACGCGCAATGTCGTGCTGGTTCCCGAATCGGCCCATGGCACCAATCCGGCTACCGCCGCGCTGCTCGGCTTCAGGGTGAAAGCCGTGCCGGCCCGCGACGACGGCGCCGTGCATCTGGACGACGTCACTGGCCTGCTCGGGCCGGAGACAGCCGCCATCATGCTGACCAACCCCAACACCTGCGGCCTGTTCGAGCCGCAGATCGTGGAGATCGCGGCGGCGCTGCACGCGGCGGGGGGCTACTTCTATTGCGATGGCGCCAATTTCAACGCCATCGTTGGCAAGGTTCGCCCTGGCGATCTCGGCATCGACGCCATGCACATCAACCTGCACAAAACCTTCTCCACGCCCCATGGCGGCGGCGGGCCCGGGGCCGGGCCGGTGGTGCTCTCGGAGCGGCTGGCGCCGTTCGCGCCGGTTCCGTTTGTTCGCCGGGAGGCTGACGGCCGCCTGGCGCTGGTTGAGCAGGCGGGCGAAGGGGAGGCGGGACAGGCATTCGGCCGTCTGACCGCATTCCATGGCCAGATGGGCATGTATGTGCGGGCGCTGTCATTCATGCTGTCACACGGCGGCGAGGGGCTGCGCCAGGCCTCGGAGGATGCGGTGCTCAACGCCAATTATGTGCGCGCCTCGCTGGCTGACCTGCTGACGGCGCCCTTCGGCGACCGGCCATGTATGCATGAAGCCCTGTTCGACGACGCCTGGCTGAAGGACACGGGCGTCACCACCCTCGATGTCGCCAAGGCGCTGATCGACGAGGGGTTTCACCCGATGACGGTGTATTTCCCGCTGGTGGTGCATGGGGCGATGCTGATCGAGCCGACGGAGTCGGAATCGAAGGTCTCGCTCGACCTGTTCATCGCCGCGATGCGCGATCTGGCGATGGCGGCGAAACGGGGCGATGTGGCGCGTTTGACCGGCGCGCCGCACCATGCGCCGTTGCGACGGCTGGACGAGACCCGCGCCGCGCGCCAGCCTGTCCTGCGCTGGACGCGGCCGCAAGCGGTTGCCTGAGGCTGGCGACAGTCAGTAAGCCAGCGGCGACGCGCGGGCCCTCGCGTTCGCGCCGCTTTCACGGCGCGCCGCATGGCGTGGCGCGCGAGCGCTTTCTGGCCAGGCGATATGGTCTCGTCGATCAGAATGCGTTCAGACGGGAAAATGCGCGGCATTGTCTGATCCGTATTGATCGGACAATGCTGCAATGCAGATACGCAGGCGCTGTCCGGCGCCGAACGGAAAATATGGGGCGACGCCCGGCCTGGCCGGGCGTTCGCTCCGGGTGGGAGAGAAACAGATGACAGGCCAGTCAGACGCATTGCTGGCGCGCGAGTTCAGCCTGATTACCGATCTGGTGCGGGCGCATGCGCAGGAACGTCCGGATGTGCGGGCAGTGGTTCACAAGGACCGCAGCCTGACCTATGCCGGGTTCGACGCCCAGATTGATCGCGTCGCCGCCACGCTGCAACAGGCCGGGCTGACCGTGGGCGACCGCATCGCGGTCTGCGCCATGTCGTCGATCCCCTACGCCGTCACCTTCCTTGGCGCCCTGCGCGCCGGCGTGGTGGTGACGCCGCTGGCGCCGTCGTCGACCCGCGAGCAATTGCAGGGGATGGTGGCCGACTCGGGCGCGAAAATTTTCTTCGTTGATACCCCCATCACCGAACAGCTCGGTCCGTTCGACTGGTTTGGCGGCGAACTGGTGGCGCTGGATGACGTCGCGCCGGGCAAGCCCTGGTCGTCATGGCTGGCGGCGGAAGGCGCCCGCCCGGCTGCGGTGGAAATTCCGCCGTCGGCGCCGTTCAACATCATCTATTCCTCTGGCACCACCGGCCTGCCCAAGGGCATCGTCCAGTCGCACCGCATGCGCTGGGCCCATGTGCAGCGCGGCGCCAATTTCGGCTACGGGCCGGACGCCGTCACCATCGTTTCCACGCCGCTGTATTCCAACACGACGCTGGTGAGCTTCCTGCCGACCCTGACGCTGGGCGGAACCGTGGTGCTGATGGAGAAGTTCGACGCGCACGGCCTGCTGGAGCTGGCCCAGCGCGAGCGCGCCACCCACGCCATGCTGGTGCCGGTGCAATACAAGCGCATCATGGCCCTGCCGGATTTCGACAGCTTCGACCTGTCGTCGTTCGTGATGAAATTCTGCACCAGCGCGCCGTTCCACGCCGACATCAAGGCCGACGTGCTGAAGCGCTGGCCCGGCGGGCTGATCGAGTTCTACGGCATGACCGAGGGCGGCGGCGGCTGCTCGCTCGCCGCGCACCTGTTCCCGGACAAGCTGCACACGGTTGGCCGCCCCAATGAGGGCCACACCATCCTGCTGCTTGATGAGAACGGCAATGAAGTGGGGCCGGGCGAGATCGGCGAGATCGTTGGCCACTCGCCAACGGCGGTGATGAACGAATATCACAACCAGCCCGGCAAGACCCGTGAGGCCGAGTGGATCCACCCCGACGGCCGTCGCTTCATCCGCACCGGCGACGTGGGCCGCTTCGATGAGGATGGCTTCCTGACGCTGATGGATCGCAAGAAGGACATGATTATCACCGGCGGTTTCAACGTCTATCCGAGTGATATCGAGGCCCTGCTGCACGCCCATCCCGATCTGACCGACGTGGCCGTGGTAGGCGTGCCCTCCGAGGCATGGGGCGAGACGCCGGTGGCCTTCGTGGTGGCGGCGCCGGGCAAGACCGTGCAGGGCGAGGACATTCGCGCCTGGGCCAACGGACAATTGGGCAAGGTGCAGCGCATCGCCGACGTGGTGGTGACGGATTCCTTGCCGCGCAGCGCCATCGGCAAGATCCTGAAGCGGGAACTGCGCGACGGCTGGGTGGCGCAGCAGCCGGCCGCCTGAGCCGCGAAGCGCCGCGCGCCGGCCCCCGGGCGTATCCGGTCGATGTCGAACCGGAGCGCCAGCGTCGGGATCCGTCGCGTTTCACGCGTGCGGATATTTGGGGAAGATCATCACGCCGTCGTCCGGGCAAGCGCCGGGCGGCGGTTTTTCATATGAGCCTGCCTCAGGGGATGATGCGACTGCGCGGCCCCACATAGATCGGGCCGGTATTCTGTGTCGACATGACGCCCTGGACGCCCATGGAGAGGGTGACGTCGCCGATCTCGGTTGGGGTCACCACATCGGCCTGGATGCGGCCATAGGTGAAGGCGCCGGACTGCCCCCTGCCGCCAATCTGCACGCCGGCGCCAACGCGTCCGCCCACGTGAATGCAGGCCGCGGTTCCCTTCACTCGATAGAAGCCGGGGCCGCGTTCAGGGCAGGGCTCCGCGCCCCACAGGTCGGGGATGTACGGCCGGCGCGGAAACGCCTGGGACTGGTCATAGCTGGCGAGGCGCGGCAGTTCGGGCGTCGCCGGCGGCCGGCGAAACAGCTCCGGCGAGCGCTCAAGGCCAAAGGCTTTCACCACGTCCGGCGCAGAGCCAAGGCGTGGGGCCGGCGCGGCGGCAGGCTGCTGCGAAAAGCTGAAGAAGCTCGGCGGCTCGGGTGGGCTGGCGCAGGCCGGCGACAGCACGGCGAAAAACGCGGCGGCGATGGTGGCGGCGGCGATCAGGTGCGGGTGCTTTCGTCCAGCGGTTCGCCGGTCCGGGACTGCCGGGATGATGGTCATGGCTGGCATCTGTTTCCCCGCATTTCCGGCCGGTGCGCCCGTTGCGGGCAACGCCGCCAACCACAACAGACGCAGGCAGGATAGCCGGGTCCCGGCGCGGGCTCAAATGGCCATTTCGCGGCAGTTGCGGCATGCGCCGGTCGCGCGGCCAGATCCGGCGGCTTCACGACGCTGCGTCTCCGCGATGCGCACGGCGAATCTGACAGGGGACCAACTGTCATCAACAGGCCAGGCCATTGGCGACAAAAATTTTTTTATGCTGTTTCAGGGATTGTCGGCAAAAAACGATCAAAAACCATCTGGCGCCAAAAATAACATGTTGCGCCGTTCCAAACGTGATCGTATGAATCAGGTACGACGCAGTATCCGGACGGAACGGCTGTTCCAGATGACCGGTCTGACGATCAGGCCAGCATACAGGCCAAAAAAAAGGCCACGTCAGAGACGCGGCCATGAAGTCTAGGGAGGAAACGCCCAAGGAGGGCTGCAGCATCGCTGCTGCAAAGTCTCTATACGCGTTCTCCCGATTCCTCGCAAGTGATTTGCGACAGGATACCTGTCCTTTTTTGCCTGGTGCCCATGTGTCGGGCGCATGGACTCGTGGCCGGGCGATATCGGCTGATTTCATTCTCAGAAAATTCGTGAGCAGATCAGGTGTTGCCGGCATTGTCGCGACGTGGCGTCGCTTGCTGTGGTGATGGCGGCTGGCGAATGGCGCTGCCGGCGCCAGGCCAGGGATGACCGGGGAAGCAGGTGCTCCGCGATGCGCCTGCCCGCGTTGCGCCCAGTGGCCGCCACCGCATGAAGGGCCGGAGCAAGGCCATGGCCAGACCTGCCGCCGGACCTTGGCTGACATCACGCCTCAAAAGTGAGGGGACGCCGCGACCGATCATGTGACGGGCGTTGTCGCGAGAGCAGGCGGCCTGGACCATCCCGGTTGGATCCGCAAGGCGGTCGGCGGGCCCGTCTGCTGGCTGCGGAACCAGCTGGCGCGCCGCGCCCTGGCGCATGCAGGAATTTGCGCGCGAGAGGGGCGGGGCAACCCGGCGTCGCGGGCGCCTGGCCTGCCCATCACTCCCGCATTCGCCTCCGCATCCGCCGCAGATCAGTCCATTGTCGCGCCTGCGGGCGCTTCCTGAAAATGCCAAAAGAAAAGCCGCCCGGAGGCGGCTCGTCTGGCTGCGCGAATTCGCATGCGCTGCGCTTGGGGCGGCCGCATTGGCAGCCTGACCCGTCCGTCAGTGCGTGAACGCGCCCCGGATCTGGCTGATGCCGCTGCGAACCATCGCCTCGGCGGCTTCGCCCTGGGTGCGCTCGCGCAGGATCACCTCGGCGGCGCGCAGGCCGGCGTTGGCGGCGGCGGAGCGAACCTCTGAAGTCGCCTGGGCTTCAGCCTGGGCGATCTTGGCTTCGGCGGCGGCGGTGCGGCCGGCGACGAACTCGGCGAGGCGGTTGTGCGCCTCCTGGGCGACGCGTGCGGCCTCTTCACGGGCAGCGGCGACAATCGCTTCTGCTTCCTTCTCGGCCTCACGACGCTTGGTCGTGTACTCGTCGCGCAGGGCGCGCGCTTCGGCCGACAGGCGACGGGCTTCCTCAAGCTCGGTGGCGATGCGCTGGCCGCGCTTGTCGAGCATGTTGCCGATCGTCTTGAAGCCGCCCATCCACGCGGCAATGCCGAGGAGGACGAAGAAGGCGACGGCGACCCAGAATTCGGGCGTATTCCACATCGCTTTTACTCCTGAAAAGCGCCCGTCCAGCTGATCTGCAGCGAGCGCCCGAATTCCGGTAAATGTTGATACCCTGCTTCAGGCGAAGGGCGTTGGCCGCCCTCCGTCCGGCGTGGGTCAGACCGTCGCGCGGTCCAGGGCGGCGTCAACTTCCGCGCGAGCCGGAGCAGCGCCGGTCAGACGCTCGACGATGGTCGAGGCGGCTTCCGCAGCGATGTCGCGGACATTGGCCATGGCGGCGGCGGCATTGACGCGGATGGTTTCCTCAGCGGAAGCGATCTTCTGGTTCAGATCGGCTTCGAGCGCCTTGCGACGGGTCTCAAATTCCGCGGTCATTTCCTCGCGCGCCTTATGGGCGATGGCCTGCGCGTTGGCGCGGGCGTCGGCGAGGGCCTTTTCATAAGCCGTGACGGCTTCTTCTGACTCGGCGCGCAGACGCTGCGCTTCGGCCAGATCGCCAGTGATCTTGCTGTGACGCTCGTCAAGCACCCTGGCAATGCGCGGCAGGGCGACGCGCGACATCAGGAAATACAGCACGGCGAAGGAGATCAGCACCCACAAAATCTGCGACGCGAAGGTCGCGCTTTCGAAGGGCGGAAATGCGATCGCGCCGTGGACCTCATTGGCCACTGCCGTCGAGGCGGAATGGGTAGGGCTAGCCATGCGACCTAATCCTCAGGCGGAACCGGCTGGTTCGCTGCCCGCACAGGCGGGATTGCTTCGTCGGCTCAGGATCGCCTTGTCGCCAAAGCGTCTTGGCCGAAATCCTGTCCGTAAATTGGCCAGAGCCTCCGCGCCGGACGTCGCCGCCCGCATGGGAACCTCCAGCCAGTCCAACGCCTGGCGCCGTCGCCGCCCGGTTCCTCGCGGCTCCGGACGACGCCTTGGCTCCAACGCGCCAGGTAGACTGGCCCGGGAATGGACGCTGGGCGACCACCCCCGATGCGTCAATCAGACTGCGAACAGCAGCAGCAGCGCGATCAGCAGCGAGAAGATGCCCAGAGCTTCGGTCAGGGCGAAGCCGAGGAGCAGGGTGCCCTGCTGGCCGGCGGCAGCCGACGGATTGCGCAGCGCGCCCGAGAGGAACTGGCCGAACAGGTTGCCGAGGGCGAGAGCAGCGCCTGCCATGCCGAAGCAAGCGAGACCAGCGCCGATGTACTTGGCTGCAACGGGATCCATTTGAAAACTCCTGGTCGAAAAGGTTGGAGAGACTGGGGTCAATGATGGCCCGGATGGAGCGCATCGTTGAGGTAGATCGTTGTCAGGGTTGCAAACACATAGGCTTGCAGCGCCGCGACAAGGAATTCGAGAGCGGTCAGCGCGATGGCCAGCGCCAGCGGCAGCGGCGACAGCACCGCCCAGACGCCAGCGGACAGCAGGGTCACCACGAAACCGGCGAAGATCTTCAGCGCGATGTGGCCGGCCAGCATGTTGGCGAACAGACGGACAGAGAGGCTGATCGGACGCGACACGAACGAAACAATCTCAACAGCCACCAGCAGGGGCAGCAGCCAGCCCGGCACGCCCGACGGCACGAACAGCCTGAGGAAGCCAAAACCGTGACGGTAGAAGCCGTAAATAATCACAGTGCCGATCACCAGCGCCGCAAGGCAGAAGGTGACGATGATGTGACTGGTGACCGTGAACGCATACGGCAGCATGCCGAGCATGTTGAGAACCAGCACGAACATGAACAGCGAGAACACGAAGGGGAAAAATTTCATCCCTTCCATTCCGGCGCTATTTCGCACCGTTGTCGCCACAAATTCGTACAGACTTTCGACGATTGATTGCATGCGACCGGGCACCACGGCGGCGCGACCGATGCCGCCGATCATCAGGACGGCGATCACCGCGACGGCGACCCACATGTAAATCGCCGAATTCGTCACAGCGATCTCATGGGCGCCGGCGTGGCCAAGCGTCACGATATTCTTGATCTGGAACTGATGGATCGGATCAGCCATGGCCCGTCAGGTCCCTTTCCTGTCGCCTCGCAACGCCCCGCCAGGCCCAAACGCCCCACGGTCCGTTCACATTGTCAATCGGTCAGCGCTCGTTAGCCTATCCAGACTTCAAGCGCCAGACCGTGCGGTTCACACAATCGGTTTTTATTGCCTGGCGCCGTCTTTTTTATCTGACAGAACCTGCAATTGTCCGGTTGCGCGCATAACATTGTAGACGCCGGTCAAGAAGCCCAGCATCAAAAACACAATCAGTCCCCAGGGGGACAGGCCCAGGGCGCGGTCGATCGACCAGCCAATGAGCCCGCCGGCAGCGACGCCGGCGATGAATTCGGCGGAGAGACGGAAAGCCCGCCCCATCGGCGATGGACCGGAAGCAGCCTGTCTGGCCGCCTCTGAAGCCGCCTTGCGCGCCTCCGCCTCATGAACGGCGTCGAGTTTCGCGCTGAGGCGTTTCATGCGTCCGGCAAGATCGGATTCCGCCGCAGGCCGTTCGCCCGCGCCTTCATTGTTCCTGTCCGGTCCGTCGTTGCTCATGGAGAACCCGCCTTCTGTCCGCAAGGCCTGAGTCCGGAATTTCCCCATAAGCCGGCGGCACCATAATTTTTGCACTTTCTGGTGTCAAGGCTCTGGAGTTCCTTTCAAGTCATTGTAAATTAATGAATAAATTAAGTCTGCCAATCAAGGCGGGCCGGCGCCAGGGCGTGATGCTGCGACTCTTTGCGCGCCCGCAAAATGTTGGGCGCGGGGCGAGATGGCGGGAGGTTTGCCCAAACAGATTCGGAATTTCGGCGCATCCGGTTGATCTGGCGGTTCTTTCTCCCGTTTCCCCCGCCTTCCGGCCGGCCAGGCGCCGATCGGGGGCTTTTCGCGGGATCAGGGCAGCCTTCCGTCAATAAGTACGCCCGATCAGGCAGGAAGCATGTCGCGCCCGAGCCGCGTTTCGCCGCAAGGGCGTTGGCGCCTGCACGTTGGGCGGAATCGCCAGGCCGATCTTGGGCTCCCAGATCAGCGAGAGCCTGCGAAAGACACTCGGCGAGAATCGGCGCCGCTGCCGGTCCATAAGAACCAGAACGGGCTGCAGGCCCGCCGCCTGCCAAACAGCGCGCCCGAATCTTCTGGTCTGGGGGCGTCGTTCGCCCACGTCCCGGGCGGATGCGCCAGCAAAAACGGCCGGCCCCTTGGGGAGCCGGCCGCCTGATCGCGTCCGCGCGGCAGAATCATGCGACAGAATCACCTGTCGGGAAGCGTCACTCGCCGAGAAGCGGCTTCAGCGCCTTGTCCAGATCGCTCATTGGCAGCGCGCCCTGGTACTGCTTGCCATTGATGAAGAAGGTTGGCGTGGAGGCCACGCCCAGTTTGGAGCCGCCGTCGCGCACGGCGTTGACAGCGTTGAGCAGCTTCTGGTCGTTGAGGCAGCTTTCCACCTTCTCCTGGGTGAAGCCTGCCTGCTTCAGCAGCTTGATCAGGCCTTCCAGCGGGTTCGGCGTGAAGGCCCAGTCGTTCTGGCGGGAAAACAGCAGGTCGGTGACCGGATAATATTTGTCGTTGCCTTCACAGCGGGCCAGCATGAAGCCGGCGGCGGCGAGCGGGTCGAGCGGGAATTCACGCAGGGTGAAGCGCACTTTACCGGTGTCGATGTATTTCTTTTTGAATTCCGGGAAGGTGACATTGTGGAAGTCGGCGCAATGGGAGCATGTCAGCGAGGCGTACTCGATCACATGGACCTTGGCGCTCTTGTCTCCCAGGGTCACGTCGCCAAGGGGGCCTGGCTCGCTGAGCGCCTGGGCGTTAACAGTTTGCGCCATCGCGGGCGCAAGCCCCAGGCCGCCGGCAACAGCGAGGGCTGAACCAACGGCCATGGTTTCCAGCAGGCGGCGACGTGTGATCATCTCATGCTCCTGGCCGGGTCTGCCGGCTTGAAAAATCCACAAGGGTCGATCGCGCCGGATCTCGGTCGCGTCTGTTCGGGCTGCCGTCCATGCGCGGCTGGCGTTGGCGATGCAGGCGCATGGAGGCCGGGCGGGGTAATTCCCGCCAGAATTCAGGCGGAAGCATGTCTGAAGCACGGGCCCGGATCAATCGGTGTCCAGGCTAACTGCGCCAGATTGCGGAGAACGCCGGCGCGCCGTCCCGCTATCAACAGCCTGTCGGGCGGCGCCCGGAACCGGCTCAATCCGGGCCGGGCCGGCTGAGCACGGCGGCGCCAAGCCGGGTCAGTGCTCCGCGCAGGCGTTCGTCTTCAACGCGTGCGGTCAGCGATTCGGCCTGTTGCTGCGCCTGTGGGTCAATGGTCGGGGCGGCCGGCGGCGGGGCAGGGCGCGGCGGCGTTCCCTGGCGGATGAGGATTTTGCCGATGCAGCGCCAGCCGAAATGGGCGTTGATGCGCTCAATGATCACGGGCGCGGTGTGCTGCAACTCCAGGGCAAAGGCGCTGCTGGCCAGAACCTCAAGCGTCGCGGGCGTTTTGGGGGCATCGCCATGGCGGGGCTGGCGCGGCCAGTTGATGCGCAACGGCCGCGCATACTGCGCCAGACGGGGCCCGACAATATCCTCCCAGGCCAGCAGGATGTCGCTGGCGGCGAACCCCTGGGCCGCCAGGGCCTTGTCCAGGCAGCGGTCGAGCAGGTCGGCAAGGGGCACCGGGTGAAAGGGGCGGGATGGAAGGCTCATGACCTGATGCTCATGACTTTATGTTCATGGCCTGACGTAACTGGCCTGACGTAACTGGCGTGATGCCCCTGGGCGGACGTTGCTCGCCAGATGGTCCTTGCCAGATGTTTTTGGCGAGACGGTCCTGGGCTATACCGGCGCGCCGGTCGGGGGCGAACGACCGCGCGCTACCGTATATATGTATATATGCCTGCGACGGCGCGCCGGATAGCGCCTCCAGGGCGGTTCAGCAAAAAACCGGGGCGGCGTCAGGCCGGCTGGCGGCCGCGGAAACGGCTGATTTCATCAGCAAATGTCATCAGGAAGTTTCATGACGGCAGACTGTCCGTGACGCGCATGCCCCGCTCGTCATCCCCAGGCCGCGGCCAGACCGGCGCGCGGGTCTTTGCCGGCCGGCGGCGCGGCGGCGCGAAGCCGGCTCTGGCGGCGGCGCCATCTTCCGCCTTGCCGGCCGGTCAAGGGACAGCGTCGCAGGCGGCGGCTGAACCGGCGCCCGGCGGGCCCGGTCTGGCAGCGCCAGCCCGGCGCGCCCATCCGGATCCGGCTGCGCTGCTGGACTGGTACGACGCCCACCGGCGCACCCTGCCATGGCGGGCGCCGCCTGGGGCGCGCGCCGATCCGTACCGGGTATGGCTTTCCGAAATTATGTTGCAGCAGACCACCGTCACGGCGGTGCAGCCCTATTACGGGCGGTTTCTTGCGCGCTTTCCGGATGTGGAAAGCCTGGCGGCCGCGCCGGCGGAGGCGGTGATGCAGGCCTGGGCCGGGCTTGGCTATTACTCCCGGGCGCGCAATCTGCACGCCTGCGCCCGCACCGTGGTGGCGGCGCATGGCGGCGCCTTTCCCGCCTCGCTCGATGGGCTGCTGGCCTTGCCGGGCGTCGGCCCCTACACGGCGGCGGCGGTTGGCGCCATTGCCTTCGACCTGCCGGCGGCGGCCGTGGACGGCAATGTGGAGCGGGTGATCAGCCGCATCTACCGGGTGGAAGAACCGTTGCCAGGCGCCAAGCCGCGCATCCGCGCCCTGACCCAGGCGCTGGTTCCGGCGCGCCGCCCAGGTGATTTTGCCCAGGCGATGATGGACCTGGGCGCCATGATCTGTACGCCGCGCCGGCCGGCCTGTGGCGTTTGCCCCTGGATGGGCGCGTGCGCGGCGCAGGTGGCGGGCGATGCGGAAACATTTCCGCGCAAGGCGCCGAAGAAGGCGGTTCCGTCGCGGTTCGGCGCGGCGTTCATTTGCGTGCGCGCCGACGGGGCCGTGCTGCTGCGAACCCGGCCGCCAGAAGGTTTGCTCGGCGGCATGGACGAGCCGCCGGGCGGGACATGGCGGGAGGCCGACGTCATGCCGACGCCGGCGGACCTGCTGGCGGATGCGCCGTTCGATGCGGCGTGGCGGCGCGCGCCGGGTGGGGTGCGCCATGTGTTCACGCACTTCCGGCTGGAACTGGCGGCGTTCGTGGCAATCGCCGGGCCGGCGTTCACCGCTCCGGCCGGGATGCGCTGGGTAAGGCGGAGCGCGCTGGCGCGCTCGGCCCTGCCCAATGTCATGCGCAAGGTGGTGGCGCACGGGCTGGAATTCGCCGGTCGCGTGGAATCCGGCGCGGAATAGAAAAAGCCGGCGCGTGGCCGGCCTTCCTGATCCAGGCTTGCAGCCGTTGCCGTTCAGGCGGCGGCGCGGTGGGTCTGCCGGTATTCGCCGCGCAGGGCGTCGATGTGCAGGCGCTGGCCGTTGCGCTCGATCATCCAGTAGGTCCAGCCGTTGCAGGACGGCAGGCCCTGGGACAGGGCGCCGATCTTGTGGATGGAGCCCACCGCCGGGCCGAGTTGCAGCGTGCCGTCGGCCCGCACCAGCGCCTTGTGGCGACGGCGTTCATCTTCCAGCGTTTCGCCGGGGGCGATCAGGCCGGCTTCGATCAGCGACAGGAAGGCGACGCGCGGTTCCGAGCGCTTCGCCGGCGCGGCGGCGAAGGCCTGCGGGTCAACCGGCTCCGCCGCGTCCACCCGCTGTTGCGCCGCCGCGGCGTAGACGGGGTCGCGCTCGATGCCGATGAAGTGGCGGCCGAGCTTTTTGGCCACGGCGGCGCTGGTGCCGGAGCCGAGGAATGGATCGAGCACCACGTCGCCAGGATTCGATGATGACAGCAGCACGCGGGCCAGCAGCGCCTCGGGCTTCTGGGTGGGGTGCACCTTGCGCCCGTCCGCGTCCTTCAGCCGTTCGTCGCCGGTGCACAGGGGGATGAACCAGTCCGAGCGCATCTGCAGGTCGTCGTTGCCGCCCTTCAGCGCCTCATAATGGAAAGTGTAGCGCTTCGAGCGGGACGGCGTCGCCCAGATCAGGGTTTCGTGGGCGTTGGTGAAGCGGCGGCCGCGGAAATTCGGCATCGGATTGGCCTTGCGCCAGACGATGTCGTTGAGAATCCAGTAGCCCAGATCCTGAAGGATCGCGCCGACGCGGAACACGTTATGATAGGAGCCGATGACCCACAGGGCGCCGTCCGGCTTCAGCACGCGGCGGCATTCCGCCAGCCAGGCGCGGGTGAAGGCGTCGTATTCGGCGAAGCTGTCGAACTTGTCCCAGTCGTCGTCCACCGCGTCCACGTGGGAGTGGTCGGGACGGGTCAGGGCGCCTTCCAGCTGCAAATTGTAGGGCGGATCGGCGAAGACCACGTCAACGCTCTGCGACGGCAGCCGCTGCAGTTCGGCGAGGCAATCGCCGAGAATGATCCGGTCCAGCGCCAGCCCGCTGGCGGCGCGCTGGTCTGGGGGTGAGCCCGGCAGGGCGGCTGGCGCGGTCAACCCGGTACGCACAACCTTGATCCGGGAATTGACGCCAGCGACCCTGGCTCGTGAAACTTCCATATCGCCCTGCCGGTTACGCAACTCACAGGACGGCATGGTGAACAAAGGGGGTAAAGGCGACGTTTCGCGCTGCGATCGCGTGTCCCGATCCGGGACAGCCAGGGCGGCAAACCCGGTCCCGTGCGTCGGCGTTAACGGCGGGCTAACTGAAATATCGCATCGAAATGATGTTATCTATTTGAAAATATATGGTTATCTATTCAGCGGGTCGCCGGCGGGCGTTCCGCGCGAGGCCGTGTGGAAATTGCCATGAAGGCAACCGGACCGCCGCATGGCCGTGCGTCGCGGAGCGCGCTTTTGCCCGTTGCGCCACCGTTCAGGGCTCAACCGGCCCACGCCGGCGGGATGTTGCTCTGGTCCTGCGGTCGTCGCGGCGGGTGGACGCAAGGCTGGGTCTACGTTGCCGGATGCGTTTTACGCCAGGCGGCGAAGATGCGCGGGCAGGCGCGACCCGCGCAAATCCGGATCAGCCCGGGGGCGCCTTGCGGGACATGCTTCAGCAGGTGGATCCGGCGGTCCGCCGCCGGGCCAGCTCTTCGGCGTGTTCGGACATCAGGCGCAGCGGCGCGAAGCTGAGGCGGTGCCAGGGCGAGGCGCCGTGGGCGGCGATGGCGGCGCGGTGGGCGGCGCTGCCATAGCCCATGTGTTTGCCAAAGCCGTAGTGTGGGCAGATGGCGTCGAGGCGCGTCATCATCCGGTCGCGCGCCACCTTGGCGACGATCGAGGCGGCGGCGATGGAGGCGACCAGCGCGTCGCCGCCGATGATGGCGTCGGCGGCGCAGGGCAGGGCCGGCCTGTCGCGGCCGTCGACCAGCACATGCGCCGGCGCTGCTGGCAAGGCGAAGACGGCGCGGCTCATGGCGGTGAGCGACGCCTTGCGAATGTCGGTGGCGTCGATTTCCCATGCCGAGGCGCTGGCGATGCTGACATGCAGGGCCCGGGCCATGATGTCGTCATGCATCCGGTCGCGCGCCGCTTTCGTCAGCTTCTTGCTGTCGTTGAGTCCGTCCGGAATGTCGGCGGGGTCCAGAATCACCGCCGCCGCCACCACCGGGCCGGCGAGGGGGCCGCGCCCGACCTCGTCGACGCCCGCCACTGGCCAGACGCCGCGCGCCCGCAACCGCTCCTCCCGATCGAACGTCGGACCTTCGGGAAACAGAATCAGCGAATCAGTCAGGGCTTCAGCCGTCGGTTTGCGCGCCATGGCCCATAGGTGAACCGGGCGCGGCGGGCGATCAACCCTGGCTGGCTCCCTGGCCCGGTCTGGTCCCCAAAACGGCCGGTGGCTCCCGGGACGCCAGGCTGATGCCGCTCCCCTGGCTGGAGCCTTCCGTCGCCTCAATGGGAAACAGCCACAGGGGGGCCGGGCCCCAAGCCGGGAGCGTCGCCGCGCCTGGTTCAGCCATGGGCGGCGTTGTCGAGGAAGGCGATGCCGTTGGCGTCCACCCGCGTGCGAATGCGACGCACGGGGTCGATGGGGCGGCGGTTTGGGCGCGTCGCGGGGGCGTCATCGCTCCCGAACAGCGACAGCTGCCCCTCCGCCACGGCGCTGTCCGGCGCGCGAAACTGGTGCGTGTCCAGCCGCCGCCGCTCCTTGTTGAGGCCAATGCGGGCGCAGGCAAGCTGGAAACGGCGCCCGGTCATCCAGGCATAGGGGCCAGAGCCGACCATGCGATCCCCCCAGGTCGGGTCATAGTCCTTGCCGCCGCGCGACTGGCGCATCAGGGCGCGGGCCCGGCGCGCCTTGTCCGGCCATTCGGTTTCCAGCCAGGTCCACATGGCGTCGCGCACCTCATGGGGCAGGCGCAGCATCACATAGCCGGCTTCGCGTGCGCCGTGGGCGTGCGCCGCCTCCAGGATGCGTTCGATCTCGTCGTCGTTCACGGCCGGAATCACTGGCGCGACCATCACCGAGGCCGGCACGCCAGCGTCAGCCAGCTTGCGGATGGCGTCGAGGCGGCGCGACGGGGTTGTGGCCCGCGGCTCCATGGAGCGCGCCAGCTTGGGATCGAGGGTGGTGATCGAGATGGCGACCTTGGCCAGGTTCTTCGCCGCCATCCGCGACAGGATGTCGATGTCGCGGGTGATCAGCGCCGATTTGGTGACGATGCCGACGGGATGATTGAAGCGCTCCAGCACCTCGAGGATCTCGCGGGTGATGCGGTAGCGCTGCTCGATCGGCTGGTATGGGTCGGTGTTGGTGCCCATGGCGATGACGCGCGGCGCATAGCCCCGCGCCGACAGCTCTTTCTCCAGCAGCCGCGCCGCGTCCGGCTTGGCGAACAGCTTCGTTTCGAAGTCGAGCCCGGGCGACAGGCCCATGTAGGCGTGGCTGGGGCGGGCGAAGCAATAGACGCAGCCGTGCTCGCAACCGCGATAGGGATTGATGGAGCGGTCGAACGAAATATCCGGCGAGGCGTTGCGGGTGATGATGGTCTTGGGCTTCTCGACGGTGACTTCCGTGCGGAACGGCGGCAGGTCGTCCAGCGAGTTCCAGCCGTCGTCCACGTCTTCGCGGGTGTGCTTCTCGAAGCGGCCGGTGGGATTGATGAGGACGCCGCGGCCGCGCCGCCGCTCCGGCGCAATGCGCTGGCGCGCCCCCCAGGGCTCGTCGCCGCCATGAGCCATGGCGGGCATCTGGGCCATGGCGGGCATCAGGTCCGAGTCAGGAAAGGCTGCTGGCGCCTGATTTCCCAGGGTTTTGCGGGATGCTTCCCTCATGTCCGCGCCTCCTTGTCCCGTTCGGGGCCGACTCATCCGGCCTGTGGATATTCTAAGAACAAAATAGGAACATTGACAAGGGCGGCCGCGCTGCGCGCGCATGTGGTCGCAAGGACGGCAATTCACATTCCCGGCGTTTTGCATAAACAATGCGGCTGCTGCTGCGTTATATGCAGGGACTGGTTGAGCAGGGGATACGGCATGCGGTGGGAAGATTTCCGGACCTCGGAGAACGTCGACGACCGGCGCGGCGACGGCCCTTCCGGCGGCGGCATGCTGCCTGGCGGTCGCGGCGGCCTCGGGATCGGCACGATCGTGGTGCTCGGGCTGGTGGGCTGGGCGCTGGGGATCGATCCGCGCCTGCTGATTTCTGGCGCTGAAATCCTGTCCGGCGGCAGCGGTCCCGCTTACGAGCAGCAGGCGCCGCGCCCGCAGCAGGGCAAGCCGTCAGGCCCGCCGCAGGACCAGATCGGCAAGTTCGCCGCCGCCGTGCTCGGCAATACCGAGGACGTGTGGAAGGTGGTGCTGCCGCAGCAGCTCAATGTGCGCTACCAGGAGCCGCGCATGGTGTTGTTTTCCGGCGCCACCCGGTCCGCCTGCGGCGCCGCCCAGGCGGCCATGGGGCCATTCTACTGCCCGGTCGATCGCACGGTTTACATTGATCTGGCGTTCTTCCAGGAAATGAAGCAGCGCTTCCGGGCTGGCGGCGATTTCGCTTATGCCTATGTGCTGGCCCATGAGGTGGGCCACCATGTGCAGAACCAACTCGGCATTCTCGACAAGGTGGAAGGGGCCAAGCGCTCCCTGTCGACCGCCGAGCGCAACGCCCTGTCCGTCCGGGTGGAGTTAATGGCCGACTGTCTGGCTGGCGTCTGGGCCAACAACAGCAACCAGAAATACAATTCTCTGGAAGAGGGCGACGTGGAGCAGGCGATGAACGCCGCCGCCGCCATCGGCGACGATCGCCTGCAGAAGCAGGCCCAGGGCTTCGCCATTCCGGACAGCTTCACCCATGGCACGTCGGAGCAGCGCACGCGCTGGTTCATGACCGGGCTGAAGTCAGGCAAGGTTCAGGCGTGCAACACCCTGAGCCAGAGCGCGCAGCTTTGACGGGCCGCTGACAGGGGCGCCGCGGCGCCCCACAGCCATCCCGTCACTCCGCGGCGCTTTCATCCAGCGCCGCCTGGATGGCGCGGAAGTCGCGCCAGGCCAGACGTTTCTGCAGGGGCGAGCGCAACAGATAGGCGGGGTGCAGGGTTGGCAGCGCCCTGATTTGCGCATCGCCGGCGTTGTAGGTGGACCAGCGGCCGCGCAGGCGCAGGATGCCTTCGCGCACGCCGAGCAGGGCCTGGGCCGAGGGCCCGCCGAGACAGACCAGCACGTCAGGGGCCACAAGGGCGATCTGCCGTTCGATGAACGGGCGGCAGATGGCCGATTCCTGCGGCGTTGGCGTGCGGTTTCCCGGCGGCCGCCATGGCACGGTGTTGGCAATGTAGACCTTGCCGCGATCAAGGCCGATGGCCGCCAGCATGCGGTCCAGCAGTTGGCCGGAGCGCCCGACGAACGGCCTGCCGATACGATCCTCTTCCGCCCCGGGGGCCTCGCCGACGAACATGATCCGCGCGTCCGGGGCGCCGTCGCCGAACACCAGCTGGCGGGCGGTGCGTTTCAGCGAACAGCCGTCGAAGTCGGCCATGGCCGCCTGCAGGGCGTCGAGGGTCGTGGCGGCGCGGGCGATCTCACTGGCCTGGAGCGCCACGTCATCCGCCGCGCTGGCGAAATTTGCTGGCGCCGCCGCCGGGGCGGGCGGCGCTGCGGCGCGGGCGGCCGGTTGCGCGGGGCGTCCGATTTGCCCGGGATGCCCGGCTGGCGTGGCCTCTCCGGCGGCGGGGCGGCCCGCCGCTCCGTTCTGGCCGGCGGGCTGCGCCCGGGAGGGTTGCGCCCAGGCGGGGGCGAAACGGGGCGGCGGCGCGTCGACTTCCGCGAAGCGGTCATGCGGCGTCTCGTCCAGCACCCAGTCGGCCCCGGCTTCCATGTGGAAGGCCAGCAGCGCTTCGAGGTCAGCAAGACTGTAATCCGCAGGATCGGGAGGCGGCCCGTTCGCCATGTCGCCGTTCATGCCGCAACCTTACGACAGCGCGCGGCGCGGCGCGACAGGGGCGGCGGAGGGAATGCGTGGAACATGACTTCCCGGCTGGCAAAGACGGCGGCTGGCGGCGTCCTCTTCCTGACCGATGATGCGACCCGTCGCGTCAGGTGGGCCGGATTTCGTTTCCATTGCAGCGCGGCGGGGCGGCGGATCGGCGGAATTGACGCAGGCAGGCGTGGAAAGGAGGCGTTGATCCATATCAGTTCTTGTGAGACTGCCTCGAATGGTTCAAAAGTGAACAGTTTCTGGCCGCTTGCCCCATGGTCGCCGCCCTTTCCGGGCGTGGCCGTGGCGAAGCGCCGTTTAACGTCATTTGTCCGGTTTTGCCCCAGCGGCGGCCGGAGCGCGCTGCATCAGCCAGGCAATGGCTGGCCGGGCGCGCCATGTTTAGCAGGCTTTTTGGGTTTCGCCACGCGGACGCGCCCCCCGGCCCCGCATCGCGGTGAAACACAACAGGGACGACGTCCGGAGGAGCAAGGGGATGGAACTGCCTGAACGCGAGGGTATGGACTACGATGTCGTGATCGTCGGCGGCGGCCCCGCCGGCCTGTCGGCAGCGATCCGCCTGAAACAGCTCGCGAACGAGGCCGGAACGGACATCTCTGTCGTGCTGGTGGAGAAGGGCTCGGAAGTCGGCGCCCACATTCTCTCCGGCGCCGTGATCGACCCGATTGGCCTTGACCGCCTGCTGCCGGAATGGCGCGAGGATCCGGAGCGTCCGCTGAAGACGGAAGTGACGGACGACCGTTTCTACTACCTCGGCCCGGCCGGCGGCATCCGCCTCCCCAACTTCGGCATGCCGAAGTTGATGAACAACCACGGCAATTTCATCGGCTCTCTGGGCAATGTGACGCGCTATCTGGCCGCCCAGGCCGAGGCGCTGGGCGTGGAGATCTATCCGGGCTTCCCGGCCGCCGAAGTGCTGTATAACGACGCTGGCGCCGTCATCGGCATCGCCACCGGCGACATGGGCGTCGCCCGCGACGGCGAGCACAAGGGCGACTACACCCGTGGCATGGAGCTGCGCGGCAAGTACACCCTGTTCGCCGAGGGCGCGCGCGGCAGCCTGACCAAGGAAATCGCGAAGAAATTCAACCTGCGCGAGAAGTCCGACTACGACAAATACGGCATCGGCCTGAAGGAGCTGTGGCAGATCGATCCGGCCAAGCACAAGCCGGGCCTGGTGCAGCACTCGTTCGGCTGGCCGCTGGACAACACCACGGGCGGCGGCTCGTTCCTCTATCATTTCGAGGATAATCTGGTCGCCATCGGCTTCGTGGTGCACCTGAACTACCAGAACCCGACCCTGTCGCCGTTCGACGAATTCCAGCGGATGAAGCAGCATCCGTACATCCGCGAGACGCTGGAAGGCGGCAAGCGCCTGAGCTATGGCGCCCGCGCCATCACCGAAGGCGGCTACCAGTCCGTGCCGAAGCTGTGCTTCCCGGGCGGCGCGCTGATCGGCTGCGCGGCTGGCTTCGTCAACGTGCCGCGCATCAAGGGCTCGCACAACGCCATGCTGTCCGGCATGCTGGCGGCGGAGAAGCTCGCAAAGGCGCTCGCCGCTGGCCGCGAGCACGACGAGCTGATGGAATACGAGCAGGCGTGGCGCGCCTCCGAGGTTGGTCAGGACCTCAAGAAGGTGCGCAACGTCAAGCCGCTGTGGTCGCGCTTCGGCACGCGCATCGGCGTGGTGCTCGGCGGTCTCGACATGTGGACCAACGAGCTGTTCGGCTTCTCGTTCTTCGGCACGCTGAAGCATGGCAAGCCGGACTACGCCACGCTGAAGCCGATCGACCAGGTGAAGCAGATCACCTATCCGAAGCCGGATGGCGTCATCTCCTTCGACAAGCTGTCGTCGGTGTTCCTCTCCAACACCAATCACGAGGAGGACCAGCCGGTCCACCTGAAGCTGAAGGATCCGTCGATCCCGGTGAAGGATAACCTGCCGAAGTATGGCGAGCCGGCGCGGCTGTACTGCCCGGCTGGCGTGTACGAGGTGATGTATGACGACGATGCGGCGAAAACCAATCCGCGCTTCGTGATCAACGCCCAGAACTGCGTGCACTGCAAGACCTGCGACATCAAGGACCCGGCCCAGAACATCAACTGGACCACGCCGGAAGGCGGCGGCGGCCCGAACTACCCGAACATGTAAGACAGCGCGGCGGCCCATGGGCCGCCGTTCTGCTTTTTGAAGGGGCGTGGTCTTTCATTGCCTATTCGGCGGCTGTGAATTTGGCGTCTGCCGCCGGCGCGGCGGAGGCGCGCCTCGATCGCGTCCCCCGGGCCAATGTCCGCGCCACGATTTTTCAGGCGCCTGTTTCCAGTGGCATTTTCCAGGCGTATTTTTCCGGGGCGCTTTCCTGGGGGGATGGGCGGGGCCGCCGCAGGCGCGGCGCTGCCGCTCCGGTCATCTGGAGAGGTTGCTTGCCGGGATGGCGCAAAACGGCCATTGTCTGGCGGCACAACGACGCTTCCCGCCAGAGTCGGTTGCGACCAGAGCGAATCGCCCGGCGATTTCGCCATCGCGCCAACCGGCTTCTGCCCTGAACCCTGGGCATGCGCTGCCTGTTGTATGGAGCCGGACCGGCTCCCTGTGGAGGCAGCCTGCGCAGGCGCGATGGCGCGGGGTGGGTGTTCTGGAGCATAACTCTTTCAAACTGAACGGGAGTTTTGCTCTGGTGTTGTGAGTTGATGTGTTTTCCTGGCGTCCATTTCGCCGGAAAACCCGTCTGCAGGGGCTGAAATAAATACCGTTTTGGATCAGGTCCCGGCATGCTCCGGTTCGGGAGAATCGCCTTCGGGACGGTTTTTTCGCCGGATGCGTCCAGCTGTTCAGCGCGGCCGGGCGCTCTCCACGGCCAGATATCAGCGAGAAGCCAGTGATACGTCTGTTTCGGCAACCATCGGGAATCGTGCGTTCTGTAGGCGTGATGGCTTTGGCCGTCGCGCTTGGCTGGACGGGGCCAGCCCTGGCCAGCCGCGACGCGGGGCAAGCCGGGGCGGATGAGCCGTCCGTTGCCGCAAGTCTCGAAGGAAATTATCTGGCTGCGGTGGTGGCGGGCGCTTCGCGGGACGCCAACGCGGCGGCGCGTTATTTCGGCGAAGCCCTGCGCAGCGATCCGCGCAATCGCGACCTGCAGGAGCGCGCCTTCATCGCCTTCCTCGCCAGCGGCGAGATGAAGGAAGCCTTCGCCGCCGCGCAGAAGATTCTCGCCCGCGATTCCGGCAATGCCCTGGCCCGCCTCGCCATCGGCGTGCGCGAGCTGAAGGCCGGGCAATACGCCAAGGCGCGCGCCCAGTTCCAGCGCGGCGGCGCCGCCGCCAGCGATGTGACCGCCACCCTGCTCACCGCCTGGAGCTGGGCTGGCTCCGGCAATATCGGCAAGGCGCTTGAAACCGTCGACAAGCTGCGCGGCGTCAACGCCTTCACCCTGTTCCGCGAATATCATGGCGGGCTGATCGCCGCGCTCGGCGGGCCGAAGTTCCGCGCCGAAGCCGACCGGCGAATGAATGCCGCCTACGCCATGGAGCGCACCACGCTGCGCGTGGTCGACGCCTACGGGCGCTATCTCTCCGGCGTCGGCGACCGGGATGCGGCGACCGCTGCTTATGATGCTTTCCTGAAGCTGGCGCCGCGCCAGCCAATCGCCACCGCGTCGCTGAACATGCTGAAGGCCGGCAAGACCCTGCCGCCGCTGGTCGTTGGGCCGCAGCAGGGCGCCGCCGAGGTGCTCTATGGCCTGGGCGCCGCAGGCAACCAGCAGGGCGATGAGCTCGCCGCCATGATCTATCTCCAGCTTTCGCTCTATCTGGAGCCGAAGAATGAGATGGCGCTGATTACCCTGGCGGACATTTACGAGCGGCTGCGCAAGCCCGAGGACGCCATCGCCGTTTACCGGGCCCTGCCTGAGACGTCGCCGATGCGCGCCTCCGCCGACATCCAGATTGGCGTGGGGCTGGAGGCGCTGGGCCGTGGCGACGAAGCGATCAGCCATCTTGAAAAACTGGTGAAGGAGCGCCCGGAAGATGTGGATGCGGCGGCGGCGCTGGGCGCGCTGTACCGCAGCAAAAAGGAATGGGCCAAAGCGGCCGAGGCCTACACCACCGCCATCGCCCGCACCGGCAAGCCGGAGCCGCGTTTCTGGTCGCTGTATTATTTTCGCGGCATGTCCTACGAGCGCGCCAGGCAATGGGCGAAAGCCGAAGCCGACCTGAAGCAGGCGCTGGAGCTGGCGCCGGATGGCGACGGGCGCGAGCGGGCCGTCGTGCTCAACTATCTCGGCTATTCCTGGGTCGATCAGGAGATCAATCTGAAGGAAGCCTTCGACATGCTGCACAAGGCCGTGGCCCTGCGGCCGCGCGATGGCTACATCGTCGACAGTCTGGGCTGGGCCTATTATCGCCTTGGCCGCTACGACGACGCGGTGCGCGAGCTGGAGCGGGCCATCGCCCTGAAGCCCTCCGATCCGACGATCAATGACCATCTGGGCGACGCCTACTGGAAAACCGGCCGCAAGCTGGAAGCGCGCTTTCAGTGGAACCACGCCCGCGATCTCGAGCCTGAGCCGGACGACCTGCCGAAGATCCTCGCCAAAATCGCCAATGGCATGACGGATGACGGCAAGCCCGCCGACGGCAAGGACGCTGCAGGCAAGCCCGCCGATGGCAAGAATGCTGCAGGCAAGGACGCGGCCACGCCAGTGGCGCCGAAGGAAACGTCAAAGGATGCGCCAGCCAGTGACGCTTCTGGCAAGGACGCCCCTGCCAAAGCTACGCCGGCCAAAGATACGCCGGTCAAAGATACGCCAGCCAGGGACGCCCCGGCCAGGGATGTTCCCAAAGAAGAGCCTGCAGGCGGATCTGGAAAGGATGCGCCCGCAACGCCCGAACCGCGCAAGCCTGAGCAGCCGGCGCCCGGCTCCGCTCCAGCGCCAGCGCCAGGCAAGAGCCTGACGCCGGACGATCGTGGCGAGGCCCCGGCCGGGCGTGGCGGCGCGGTTTCCGGTGGGGGGCGCGACAGCGCCGGCAGCCAGACGCCGTCACAGCAGCCATCGCCGGCGTCGCAGCCGGCTGAAAAGAAGGTGGACTGAGCCCATCCGGGCGGCGTCCGCAACGACGCCGCCTCCGGCGCGCCCGATCGTTTTTGACCCGGCGCCCGGTATCCGGGGGGGTGGACGGCGCCTGCCGGGAAACTGGTTTGGCCAGGGCTTGGCGCCGTCTCTGGCGCCCTCTCTGGCGCCCTCTCTGGAGGGCAGGGTGGTTTCGGGCCAGGCGGCCGGCCAGGGCCGCGGCGGTGAGCATGGTCGCCATCGCATATGGGCCTTTGACGCGCCCGGATGCTCCCGGCCAGCCCCCCGGCGAATGCGCGCCAGCCCCCGATCTTTTGCGCGCTACCTGGCGGCGACGCGTAGCGCTTGCCTCCCTTCATCGAAAAACGCTGTAACGGATAGCGGATGGACCAGACCGATCTGTCTTTGACGACGCGCGCCCCGGCAAAGGTCAATTTGACCCTGCGGGTCATTGGCCGGCGGCCTGACGGCTATCATGAGCTCGACAGCCTGACGGTTTTTGCCAGGGTGGAAGATGGCGCCGCAGGCGAGGGCGCCGTGCACGGCCGTGCGGCGCAAGGCCGTCCCATGAACGGCGGCGTTGCTGACGTGTTGTCGCTGGAGCCAGGCGCCAGCCTTTCGTTGACGGTGGCTGGCGATACGGCGGCGGAAGCGGGGCCCGACGACGACAATCTGGTGCTGCGCGCCGCGCGTCGCCTGCAACAATTGTGTCCAGGGCTGCGCGCGGGGCGGTTTGTTCTGGAAAAGCGTCTGCCGGTCGCCGCCGGGCTGGGTGGAGGTTCATCCGACGCCGCCGCCGCGCTGCGTCTGCTGGCGCGGCTCAACGGGCTGGCGGTGGATGATGCGCGCCTGCATGCGGCGGCGGCGGCGACTGGCGCTGACGTTCCGGTCTGTCTTGGCGCGCGCGCGCGGGTGATGGCGGGGCTGGGGGAGATTCTCGGGCCGCCGCTGACCCTGCCAGCCGTGCCGGCGCTGCTGGTCAATCCGCGCGTCGCGGTTCCGACGCCAGCGGTGTTCCGGGCGTTAGCCGCATCGCCGCTGCAAGCTGGCTCACCGCCCGCCAACCTGACGCCGGACATTGCGGCGGAAGCCGGGTTGCGACGTTACCTGCTGGCGGGCCGCAACGATCTGGAGGCGCCAGCGCGAAACCTTTGCCCAGAAATCAGCGAGGCGCTGGCGCTGGTGCAACGGATGCCCGGATGCTGGCTGGCGCGCATGTCCGGTTCCGGCGCAACGATTTTTGGGCTGTTTGACGATCGGGCCGGGGCTCAGGTCGCGGCGAGGCGCATACACGCGCTCAGGCCGTCCTGGTGGGCGCGCCCGGTCATGCTGGCCTGAGCGCAGACGCGGGGCCGTAGCCAGCCTGGGCAATGCGTGGCTATCACGCCAGGTCGCAACAGGTGCAGATGCTTCCGCTACCGGCAGGGCTCAAGTCAGCGTGAGGCATGTCCCTGCAAGACCCGCCATGCGCAGCCTGGACCTTCCCAAAACGCCATGAGCCTGGCTCGCCGCGTTTTGGCGCCGGTCAGTGGGCGCGGGAGATGCAGAAATCCACCGTGTCGAGCAGCGCCGACTTCAGCGGGCCGGCGGGGTAGCGGTCCAGCGCGGCGCGGGCGGCGTCGCCATAGCGTTCGGCGCGGGCGATGGTTTCGCGCAAGGCGCCGTTGCCGCGCATCATGGCGATGGCGCGCTTGAGGGCGTCGTCGTCGGTGGCGCCTTCTTCCAGCGCCCGGCGCCAGAACTCCCGGTCAGCGGCGTCGCCGCGTTGCAGCGACAGCACCACCGGCAGGGTCAGCTTGCCCTCGCGAAAATCGTCGCCGACATTCTTGCCGAGGGCGTCGGCGGTTCCGCCATAGTCGAGCGCGTCGTCAATAAGCTGGAAGGCGACGCCAAGATTCATGCCATAATCGCGGCAGGCGGCGCGGTCCTCGGGATTGTTGCCGGCGAGAATGGGGCCGACCTCGCAAGCGGCCGCGAACAGGGTCGCGGTCTTGGCCTCGATGACCGCGAGGTATTCGTCCTCGGTGGTTCCGAGGCTGCGGGCGGCGGAAAGCTGCATCACCTCGCCCTCGGCGATAACGGCCGCGGCGGTGGACAGCACGTCGAGCGCGTCGAGGGAACCGACCTCCACCATCATGCGGAAGGCCTGGCCGAGCAGGAAGTCGCCGACCAGCACGCTGGCCTCGTTGCCCCACACCTTGCGGGCCGCCGGCTTGCCGCGCCGCATGTCGCTCTCGTCGACCACGTCGTCGTGGAGCAGGGTGGCGGTGTGCATGAACTCGACGCTGGCGGCCAGCTTGATGTGGCCTTCGCCGGAATAATCGCACAGGGCGGCGGCGGAGAGGGTGAGCATGGGCCGCAGCCGCTTGCCGCCGGACGAGATGAGGTGATTGGCGACCTCGGGAATCATCAGCACGTCCGATCCCGTGCGCGACAGGATCATCTGGTTCACCCGCTCCATGTCGGCGGCAACCAGCTTCACCAGGCCTTCGATGCTGGCCTGCCTGCCCTTGTCCCTGTCCAGTGCGACGGCGATACCCAACCTGATCTCCTTCCGGTCCACGGTCCGGCGCGGTGAAGGCCTCATGACGGCCAGCATCCACTGGCCCGACTTGTCCAATGTTTCAGCCGGATTTGCAAATGAAACCGCGATGCGGGGCGGCCCGGAAAGGGGCGGCGGATTGCCCCTGTAACGGTGTCGCCGCCCTTGTTGCGCCACCGCCGCCGGCGGCGGTGCCCGCCCCGCGCGCAGCCCATCCGCCGGAGCGCGCCGCCGCCGGGCTGGCGCGGCCCGCAGGTTGCCGCCGGAAAGCCATCATAAAGCCGCCATTCCTGCCCGCAGGCAAATGCGCTATTGCTGAAAGCATGGAAGAATTGCTGCGCACCAATGACGTTGTCGCCCTCGGTTATATGACGGGTCTGCTGGATCAGGCCGGCATTCTCAATATGGTGGCCGACAGCCAGGTCAGCGCCATCGAGGGTTCGATCGGCGCCTTTCCCCGCCGGCTGATGGTGGCGGGCGACGCCCTGGCGGCGGCGCGCGCCCTGCTGGCGGAAGCCGGCATGGCGGAATATCTGCCCGGATCGCCGGCAGGACCGCTGGGCTGAACCGTGGCGGGCGCGGAGCAGAGCCTCGACGCTTTCTTCAATGGCGGGCTGCAGCTGGCGCAGTTCCGGCGCGGACACCACCGCGGCGGCACCGATGGCGTGCTCGCCGCCATGGCTGGCGCGACGATGGCGGATGCGTTGTCGCGGCGGTTGCGGCGGACAGTCGATGTGCTCGACATGGGGGCGGGCAGTGGGCTGATTGGTCTGGGGCTCGCCCGGAGCGCGCCGGAAACCCGGGTGATCCTGGCCGAGCGCGACGCTGACCTGGCGGGGCTGTGCGCCGGGAATATCGCCCGCAATGGCCTGGAGGCGCGCGTTCGCGCCCTCAATGTCGATCTGCTGGCGCGGCCGGAGGGGCTGGCGGCGGCGGGCCTTGCCGCGGAAAGCCAGGACCTGGTGGTGACCAACCCGCCCTGGTTCGCGCCGGAGGCGGTGCGCGCCTCGCCGGGCGTTGGCCGGCGGGCTGCGCATGTGTTCGATGCGCCGGATGAGGGGATGCAGGCGCCTTTGCGGGAGGAGGCCTTGCAGGCCTGGCTGCGCTGCGCCTGCCGGCTGCTGCGGCCGGGCGGGGCGTTGCTGGTGATCCACCGGGCTGAAGCGCTGCCGGAGCTTCTCGCCGGAATGACGCGGCGTTTTGGCGACATCCGGGTGCGGCCGGTGGCGGCGCGGGCTGGCGATCAGGCGATCCGGGTGATGGTGGGCGGTCTGCGCGGACGGCGCGGCCCGTTCGCGCTCGATGCGCCGCTGGCGCTGCACGGACCGGATGGGGCTTTCACCGCCGAAGCCGCCCGCGCCCATGCTGGCGAACGCCTGCCATGGGGCGCCTGATGGCCCGGCGCGGCTGTGGTCGGACGAATTCCAACTGTTTCCGTTGGCTTTTCGTTGTATAGGGACCTGCGTCGGCGCGCCGCCGCAGCGACAGAAGCACGCGATATCAGAAGAATGCGATCATGACCGGCTCCGATCAGTCCAGCCCGAAGCGCTCCTTTCAGGGGCTTATCCTGACGCTCCACGATTTCTGGGCGAAGCAGGGCTGCGTCATTCTCCAGCCCTATGACATGGAGGTGGGCGCCGGCACCTTCCACCCGGCCACCACCCTGCGGGCGCTGGGGCCGAAGCCGTGGAAGGCCGCCTATGTGCAGCCCTCGCGCCGTCCCACCGACGGGCGCTATGGCGAAAACCCCAACCGGCTGCAGCATTATTACCAGTACCAGGTGATCCTGAAGCCTAACCCGCCGAACCTGCAGGAGCTGTATCTGGCGTCGCTGGAGGCCATTGGCGTCGATCTGGGGCTGCATGACGTGCGCTTCGTCGAGGACGACTGGGAGAGCCCGACCCTGGGCGCCTGGGGCCTTGGCTGGGAGTGCTGGTGCGACGGCATGGAAGTGTCGCAGTTCACCTATTTCCAGCAGGTGGCGGGCGTGGAATGCGCGCCGGTGGCCGGCGAGCTGACCTATGGCCTTGAGCGCCTCGCCATGTATGTCCAGGGCGTGGAGCGCGTCTACGACCTCAATTTCAACGGCGGCGAAGGCGACGACAAGGTCACCTATGGCGACGTGTTCCTGCAGGCCGAGCAGGAGTTTTCCGCCTTCAACTTCGAATACGCCGACACGGAAATCCTGTTCCGGCACTTCGCCGACGCGGAGAAGGAATGCAAACGCCTGCTCGAAGCCGGCGAGCGCGCCGATGGCCGCCACGGCCTCGCCATGCCGGCCTATGACCAGTGCATCAAGGCCAGCCACGCTTTCAATCTGCTGGACGCCCGGGGCGTGATCTCGGTCACCGAACGGCAGAGCTACATCCTGCGCGTGCGTGAACTGGCCAAGGCCTGTGGCGCCGCGTGGCTGCGCACCGAGGGCGGCGGCGCGGCCGCCTGACGCCTTCGCCGATCACCACGCCGCACGCCCGTTTGACGATTTTCAGGCCCGCCGGGGCCGATGGAACCTCCGATGCCCGATCTTCTGCTTGAACTGTTCAGTGAAGAAATCCCCGCCCGCATGCAGCGCAAGGCGGCGCAGGACCTGCAGAGCCTGGTGACCAACGCCCTCGTCGAGCGCGGCCTGCTGTATGAGGGCGCCGGCGCCTGGGCGACGCCGCGCCGCATCGCGTTGCACGTCGCCGGCCTGCCGGCGGTGGGCCAGGACGTGCGCGAGGAGCGCAAGGGGCCGCGCGTTGGCGCGCCGGAAGGGGCGATCCAGGGCTTCCTGAAGAGCGCGGGCCTCGCCTCCATCGACCAGGCCCAGATCGTTGCTGACCCGAAGAAGGGCGAGTTCTATGTGGCGGTGATCGAGAAGCCCGGCCAGCCGACGCTGGACGTGCTGGCAGAGGTGTTGCCGCGCATCATCCAGAATTTCCCCTGGCCGAAGTCGATGCGCTGGGGCGCTGCCTCCGCCCAGCCTGGCGCCATGCGCTGGGTGCGGCCGCTGCATTCCATCGTCGCCACTTTTGGCCCGGAGACGGAAGAGCCGCAGATCGTTCCGTTCAGCGTCGGCGGCGTGAGCGCGGGCAATGAAACCCGCGGCCACCGCTTCATGGCGAAGGCGGCCGGTTTTCCGGGGCCGATCCAGGTGCGGCGCTTCGACGATTACGTCGCCGTGCTGGAGAACGCGAAGGTCGTTCTCGACACCGACCGCCGCAAGGACCTCATCCTGACCGAGGCGCGCAATCTCGCCTTCGCCCAGGGGCTGGACCTGGTGGAGGACGAAGGCCTGCTGGAAGAGGTCGCCGGGCTGGTGGAGTGGCCCGTGGTGCTGATGGGCTCCTTTGAGGAGGAGTTCCTGGCGATACCGCCGGAGGTGATCCGCGCCACCATCCGCGCCAACCAGAAGTGCTTCGTGCTGAAGAAGGCCGATGGCGCGCTGGCCAACAAATTTATCCTGGTATCCAACATTGTCGCGCCGGATCGCGGCGCCGCCATCATCGCCGGCAACGAACGGGTGGTGCGCGCCCGCCTGTCCGACGCCCGCCACTTCTGGCTGACCGACCAGCGGCCGATGCCGGATTATCGCGAGCGTGACGACACGAAGCATCTGAAGCCGCTGGAGCAGCGCCTGCAGAAGCTGATCGATTCCCGCTCGGTGTTCCACGAGAAGCTGGGAACCCAGGGCGAGCGCGTCGAGCGGCTGGTGGAGCTGGCCGGCAAGATCGCGCTGGCCATTGGCGCCGATGGCGGCCTGGCGACCCGCGCCGCCCGCCTGGCCAAGGCTGATCTCACCACCGAGATGGTGGGCGAGTTCCCGGAGTTGCAGGGCCTCATGGGCCGCTACTACGCGGTTGCCGAGGGCGAGGACCCGCATGTGGCGGCGGCGCTCGAGGATCATTACAAGCCGCTCGGCCCGTCCGACCGCACGCCCACGGCGCCGGTCTCGGTCACCGTGGCGCTGGCCGACAAGCTGGATACGCTGGCCGGCTTCTGGGCCATCGACGAGAAGCCGACCGGCTCCAAGGACCCTTACGCCCTGCGCCGGGCGGCGCTCGGCGTCATCCGCCTGGTGCTGGAGAACGATCTGCGGCTGCCGCTGGTGGAAATCTGCCAGGAGGCGGAGCCGGAAGGGGCGAAACGCGCCGCGCCGCGCATGCCGGAGGCATTCGGTGGCCGCGTCGTGTCGTCCGACGCCGTGTCGCTGCTGGAGTTCTTCCACGACCGCCTGAAAGTGTTCCTGCGCGATCAGGGCTACAGCCACGATCTGATCGACGCGGTGCTGTCGCTGGGCGATCAGGACGATCTGCTGCTGGTGGTGCGCCGGGTCGCGGCGCTGAAGCAGTTCCTCGAAACCGCCGACGGCAAATCGCTGCTGGCCGGCGTCAAGCGGGCCGCCAACATCCTGCGCATCGAGGAGAAGAAGGACGGCGCCGCTTATGACGCCGCCGCCGACGCCTCTTTGTTGCAGGTCGATGCGGAAACCGCGCTGTTCACGGCGCTGGGCGCGGCCCGCGAGGCGGCGGAAGCAGCGGTGAAGCGGGAAGACTATCAGGGCGCCATGGCGGCGCTGGCGGCCTTGCGCGGCCCGGTGGACGCCTTCTTCGAGGCGGTGACGGTCAACGCCGACGACGCGGCCCTGCGAGCCAACCGCCTGCGCCTGCTCGCCGGCATCCGCGCCGCGACCCGCGCCATCGCTGATTTCTCGCGCATCGAGGGCTGAATTCGGCGCGGGCCGGGCCTGGCGCGGACGACGGATCAGGAAACGACCCGGCTGGCGCCGCCCGCCGGGTTTTTCTTGTCCAGATCCGGTCAGCGAAGCGGACCTGGCGAGAGCGCCGGCGTGGTCGCCGCCGCCATTATCCGCGTGATTGTCTCAAACCCCTGCGCCCTTCATGCCTGCGCGTGTTGCAGGCATCCACGTCTTCGTCGTCTCCCGAGAGGGCGTCTCCTGCGTGGTTTTCTCCTGCCTGGTTTTCTCTTGCGGCAACGGCGGGCGCGGCAATGCGTGGATGGCCGGAACAGGTCCGGCCATGATGGTGGCGCGGGGGGCTATTGTCCGGTCAGGTTCGCCATGATGAAAGCAGCGCGCTCCGCCGCGGGGGCCTTTGGCAGCCAGACCAGGTCATAGCCAAGCGCCGGCCAGACCCGGGCCATCACCGCGCAGGTGGCTTCGGCCTCGGCGAGGTCCTGCTTGCGTTCGGCGTCGTTGACGTAGATTTGCGGCCAGAACGGCGCGATGAAAACCTGGGCGTGGTAACGACGCCCCTGCGCCGCCTCGCGGCAGCGTTGCGCCGCCGCATCATGGGCAAGGCCAACCAGCTCCAGATAGCCCAGCACGTCGCCAATGCCCCGGTCGAAGAAGACCGGACCTGGGGCTTCATCCGCCGCATCGAACGCCGCGATGGCGTGCCCGAGCATGGCCTCCGCGAAACGCGCCGGATTGCGCCACGGCAGGGCGTCGCCGCCGCTGGCCTGCTGTTGCAGGATCACGTCCCGTCCTGCTTCTGGCATCGTTGCGTGGCCGTGGCTGGCGAGGGCCTGCAGCAGCGTGGTTTTTCCCGATCCGGGGCCGCCGGTCAGGACAATCCGCAGGGGCGGGCGATGCATGGCGCTCTTTCGGAGGATGATCCGGGCTACAGCCACTTCTTCCAGCGGAAAAAGAAGTAGGGCGCGATGGCGGCGATGACCATGCCGACCAGGGCCAGCGGATAGCCGAGCTTCCAGTCGAGCTCCGGCATCGCCTTGAAGTTCATGCCATAGATGGAGGCGATCAGGGTCGGCGGCATGAACACCACCGCCATAACCGAAAACAGCTTGATGATGTTGTTCTGCTCGATGTTGACGAGGCCAAGCGTGGCGTCGAGCAGGAACTGGATCTTGCCGCTCTGGAAGGTGGCGTGCTCTTCCAGCGACTGGAGGTCGCGCAGGTTGGTGCGCACCTGTTCGCGCAGCTCCACCGGCACCCGGGCGGTGCGGTAGGCCACGGTGAGGAACAGCATGACGCGCTCGATCGACAGCAGGCTCTCGCGGCTTTTGGAGATCAGGTCGCCGTGGTGGCCGAGGGTCTGGACGATGTCCTGAAATTCGGCGTTGCGCTTGCCAGGGTCGTGCTTCGTCTCGAACACCTGGCGGGACAGGGTGTTGATGTCCTCGCCGATGTTCTGGAGCACTTCAGCGGCGCGGTCGATGATGGTTTCGATCAGGCCGGCCATCACCTGCTCGGCGGTGAGGCCGCCGCTGCCCGGCCGCCCGGCGCGGTGGGCGAACATGATGAACGCCTTTGGCTCGTCGTAGCGCACGGTGATCAGCGTGTTGCGGGCCAGAATGAAGCTGACGCTGGCGAGTTGGGCGTCGTGGGCGACGTTGAACAGCAGCTGCGTGGTCATGTAGCGGGCGCCGTTCTCGGTGTAGAGCAGTTCGGACGGCTCGATATAGTCCGTGTCCTCGCGCGTCGGAACGCTGACGCCATAATGCGCCTCCGCCAGGCGCGCCTCGGCCCTGGTCGGCTCGATCAGATCAATCCAGATCGCGTCGGCCGGAAACAGCTCGCCGGGAACGAGCATGCGCCGCTCCAGGAAAGCCCCGCCCTCGGGCGTCGTCGCTGGCCGGTGAACAATGATCATGGTCTGGTCTCCCGCCGGGCAGCATTGCCACCGGGATCATGTCACTGGCGTGACGGCTGGACGTGTTCGGCGGCGCTGTTGACGACGCAGGCGCGCCCGCCTCAAGGCGAGGCCAGCGATGACTGCGAACCGCCCGCAGGCGATGGATTTGCGGCTCGTCTCGCGGCGCGCGATCCGGGTATGATCCAGAACGATTACGCCTGAATACGGGCCGTGAACAACCCCGGCGCCGCTGACGCGCGCCGTGGTCGCCGGCGGCCGGAGCAAAGCCCGCTGACGCTGAAGCGGGGCTTTGCCCTATCTCTTTGATTTGACGTGTTTTATCAATGCGGAATGGGATCGGTTCCGCTGGAAGACGCTTTAGCGATTTTCGCTGGCGCTGACAACCGGCGATCCGCCCGCGCGACATCTTCGTCACGCTGGCCCCGGCCATACGGGAAGACGGCTTCAGCTTGCGTCGAAACCCGGGTGATAGGCTACTGTCCCGGCAGGCGGCGGCCCATGAAACACCATGCGCTGGAAGTACTCCGGCGGCACATCGCCATAGCGCAGGGCCGGATTGCTGGCGAAGCCGAAGCGACCATAATAGGCCGGATCGCCGAGCACGACGCAGCCGGCCGCGTCCCCGTCGCGCAGCATCGCCAGCCCGGTGTGGACCAGCGCCTGGCCAATGCCGGCGCGCTGGCGGTCAGGGCGCACCGAGACGGGCCCCAGCCCGAACCAGCCGGCGGCGCCGGAACTGGTCGTCACGGGCGAAAACGCCGCATGGCCAATGACGGACCCTGCATCCTCCGCGACCAGCGACAGCGTCAGCGCTCCGGCCGCGCGCAGCGCGTCGACGATGGCGGCTTCCGTTCCCGAACTGTGCGGCGCGTTCGCGAACGCAGCGCTGGTCAGTTCGCGGATGGCGTCGGCGTCGTCTGGGGTTTCAGGCCGGATAAGCAGCATGTGGTGGTGTCCCGCGGTCATGGCGGTTGCGGTCGCCATGGCGAAATCCGCGCGGCCGGTCATCCTCCCGCTGGCCGGGCGGCTGCCGCCGGCCAGCGGATTGCAAATGCAAGCGGCGCCGAATTTCCGGTCCGCCCTGACGCGTATGCGCGCTTCAGGCGACGAGAGCGTCCCGCGCTTCAAGCACGCCATCGGCGCCGCGCAGCACGATCTGCTCCAGCGCCTGGGCTTCTGGCGCGATATTGCTGGCGAAGAAGCGGGCGATGTGGATGCGGCCGTTGTGGGCGGGATTGGCGTCGCCAGCCGCGATGGCCCTGTCGGCGGCGAGGGCGATATGGACCAGCGCGTCGAGCCCCTCGGCGATGCCGAACAGCCGCAGATAAGGTACGGCGACGGCCAGCGCCGCGTCCGGATTGTTGCCGGCCTGCTGCTGCAACAGGAAGGCGGTGGCGCGATCCAGCGATTCGGCGGCGTCGCGCAGGCGGGCGGCGGCGTCGCCAAGCGCCGCTACCTGGGCGTTGGCCGCCTTCGTCGCCGTCTGGCGCATGGCGGCGATGGCCGCCTGCACCACCGCGCCGCCGTTCATCGGCAGCTTGCGGGTGACCAGATCGATGGCCTGGATGCCGTTGGTGCCCTCATAGATCGGTGTGATGCGGGCATCGCGCAGGTGCTGCGCCGCGCCGGTCTCCTCAATGAAGCCCATGCCGCCGTGAACCTGCACGCCGATGGAAGTCGCCTCGACGCCGATGTCGGTGGACCAGGCCTTGGCCACCGGGGTGAGCAGTGAGGCGTGGGCCGCGCCGCGGGCCCGTTCTGCCGGATCAGCGGCCAGATGGGCGCGGTCGAGCGCGGCGGCGGTGCGGTAGCAGATGGCGCGGGCGGCGGCGGTCAGCGCCTTCATGGTCAGCAGTTTGCGCTGGATATTGGGGTGCTGGATGATCGGGCTCATCTCGCCGGCGGGCGCGCCGGCGGCGCGGCCCTGGCGGCGGTCCTGGGCGTAGGCCAGCGCCTGCTGCCAGGCGCGATCGGCGATCGCGACGCCCTGCAGGCCAACGGCCAGACGGGCGGCGTTCATCATCGTGAACATGCAGTTGAGGCCGCGATTCTCCTCGCCGATCAGCCAGCCCGTGGCGCCGCCCTCGTCGCCATAGACCATGACGCAGGTGGGCGAGCCGTGGATGCCGAGCTTGTGCTCGATGCTGGCGCAGCGCACGTCATTGCGCTGGCCGGGATTGCCATTGGCGTCGGGAATGAACTTCGGCACCAGGAACAGCGAGATGCCGCGGGTGCCGGCCGGGGCGTCCGGCAGGCGGGCCAGCACGAGATGGACGATATTGTCCGTCATGTCGTGCTCGCCATAGGTGATGAAGATTTTCTGGCCGGTGATGCGGTAGCTGCCGTCGCCGTTGGGGACCGCCTTGCTGCGCAGCGCCGCCAGGTCCGAGCCGGCCTGCGGCTCGGTGAGGTTCATGGTGCCGGTCCATTCGCCGGCCACCAGTTTTGCCAGATAGGTCTGTTTCAGCTCCTCGGAGCCGTGGGCGATCAGCGCCTCCACGGCGCCGGCGCTCAGCAGCGGCGCCAGGGCGAAGGACATGGCCGAGGCGTTCCACATTTCGGCGCAGGCCGCCTGCACGATCGCTGGCAGGCCCTGGCCGCCCCACTGCTCCGGCGCGGGCAGGGCGTTCCAGCCCGCCGCCGTCCAGTCGCGGTAGGTTTCCTTCCAGCCCGGCGGCGTGGTGACGGCGCCGTCGCTCCAGCGGGAGCCGATTTCGTCGCCAACGCGATTCAGCGGCGCGATGCGCTCACTGGCGAAGCGGCCCGCCTCTTCCAGCACCGAGGCCACCAGATCGAGCGACAGGTCGCCATAAATTCCGTCCGCCACAGCCTGTTCGAAGCCGGCGGCCGAGCGGATGGTCTCGACCATGTCGTTGACGGGAGCGGCGTAGGTCATGGTTATCATCTCCGGACTGCGCATCGCCCGGCGACCGTGACGCCGGCGCATATATAGACGAAGGTTTAATGTCATCTCCGTCAATTGACCAGCGGCCAGTTGGCTCATGGCGGGCGATTTCGGAAACGACTTCCGTAACTTGTTGCGTCCGGGCCTTTTGGCGGGACCTTTTGTCCGTCGCGCCGACATGCGAACTGCGCCGGACAGCGCCCGCGCGACAAAAGGGATACAAAGGATGCCAAAGCCGCTACACAGGCGCGGGCGGCGGGCGCCCGGATACAGGAATGGATGATGACGCGGCGCACCTTGCGACTGGACGCCAGCGCGGAGGGCCTTGCGAGCGCCGCGCAACTGCTGCGCGACGGTGGCCTTGTCGCTTTTCCCACCGAGACGGTTTACGGGCTGGGCGGCGATGCGACCAACGGGCGGGCGGTGGCCGGCATCTACGCCGCCAAGGGGCGGCCGTCGTTCAATCCGCTGATTTCACACGTGCCAGACCTTGCCGCCGCCCGGGACTTTGGCGTGTTCGACGCGGTGGCGCTGCGGCTGGCGGAGCGGTTCTGGCCGGGGCCCCTGACCCTGGTGGTTCCGGCCGTGGCCGGCTCCGGCGTCAGCGACCTGGCGGTGGCGGGCCTGTCGACCATCGCCCTGCGGGTTCCGGCCACCGACGCGGCGCGGGAGCTGTTGCGCCAGGTTGGCCGGCCGGTGACGGCGCCTTCCGCCAATGTTTCCGGCCATGTGAGCCCAACCAGCGCCGCCCATGTGCTGGCTGATCTCGACGGCCGCATCGACGCGGTGGTGGATGGCGGGCCGACGCGGGTGGGGGTGGAATCAACCGTGGTGGCGGTGGTTGATGGCGTCGCCACGCTACTGCGACCGGGCGGCGTTACCCGCGGCGCGATCGAGGCGGCGCTGGGCGGCAGGCTGGCGGATAACGCTGACGCGGATCCGGCGCGGCCGGTTTCGCCGGGCATGCTGGCCTCGCACTACGCGCCGAACGCACGGGTGCGGCTGAATGTCGATGAAGTGCTGGAAGGCGAGGGTTTGCTGACTTTCGGCGGCGCCCGCCCGCCTGGCGGCGACCGGGCCGTCCTGACGCTGGATCTGAGCGCAAGCGGTGACCTTGGGGAGGCCGCCGCCAATCTGTTCGGCGCCCTGCGTCGGCTCGACGCTGCTGGCGTGGCTGCAATCGCGGTGACGCCCGTGCCGGACCGGGACCTTGGCGAGGCGATCAACGACCGTCTGCGCCGCGCCGCCGCGCCGAAATAGGACTGGGGTAGCAGGGCCGGCGGAAGCCGGGCGGAGCCGGCCCGTCCGGGCTGGAAACTGGCCGGCCCGGAAAGTCATTCCGCGGCAGGGCGGCGTGCGCCCCGTATCGTGAGCCGCCCGTCAGGAAGCCAGCTTCGCGGCGATTTTCGCCACATGCGCGCCCTGGTAGCGGGCGCCGGCCAGATCCGCTTCCGACGGCTGGCGGCTGCCGTCGCCATCGGCGATGGTGCTGGCGCCGTAGGGCGAGCCGCCCTTGATCTCGTCCACGCCCATCTGGCCGGCGAAAGCGTAAGGCAGGCCAACCACGACCATGCCGTGGTGCAGCAGCGTCGGGTGGAAGGTGAGGAGGGTCGATTCCTGACCGCCATGCTGGGTGGCGCTGGAGGTGAAGGCGCTGCCGACCTTGCCGACCAGCTTGCCCTGGGCCCACAGGCCGCCGGTCTGGTCGAGGAAGGCGCGCATCTGCGAGGCGAATACGCCAAAGCGGGTAGGGGCGCCAAAGATGATCGCGTCATACTCCGGCAGCTCGGCGACGGTCGCCACCGGGGCGGCCTGGTCAAGCTTGAAGTGGGCGCCGCGCGCCACGTCTTCCGGAACCGTCTCCGGCACGCGCTTCACCGTGACGTCCGCGCCAGCGCTGCGCGCGCCGTCGGCAACGGCTTCCGCCATTTTCTCGATGTGGCCGTAGCTCGAATAATAAAGAACCAGAACCTTGGTCATTGTCGTTCTCCGCGTCCTGCAACCAATCCGGCGAAACGCTTCGCAGCGGTATGGCATGGGTCAAAACCGGGATCAGAAACGGAAGCTCAGGGGGGCCGCGGGCCGTTCCCGCCGACGCGCCGTTCTGTCGCCCTTCAAACTGACCATTCTTTTGACGCAGGACCAGAGCCGGCGACGCAATTGTTTCATTGCAAATTTGCAATCTGGATGCATGCTGCCGTCATGACCGACACAACCGCCGCCAGCCGCGCCCGCACGCGTCTGACCAATGCCGCCGTACCGCTGGACGATTTTCGCCTGGTGCGCGCCATCGCCTCCGCCCGTGGCCTGGCCGGGGCGGCCGCAACCCTCGGCGTCAACAATTCAACCGTCTTCCGCCGCCTGGCGCAGCTGGAGGCCACGCTGGACTGCACGCTGTTCGAGCGGCGGCGCGGCGGCTATGCGCTGACCGCCGCCGGTGAGGAAATGGTCGCCGTGGCGGACGCCATGGAGGATGCGGCCAGCGGCTTCCTGCGCAAGGTCGAAGGCAAGGACCTGGCCCCCTCCGGCGAGTTGCGCGTCACCACCAATGACGGCCTCATGGGCGTGCTGCTGATCCGGATCATTGGCGAATTCCGCCGCAAGCATCCGCAAATCCGGCTCGATGTGGTGGTGGACAACGCGCACCTCAACCTGTCGCGCCGCGACGCCGACATCGCCATCCGCGCCACGGACAAGCCGGGCGAAACCCTTGTGGGGCGGCGCATTGGCCGCATCGCCTGGGCGGTTTATGGCCGGCGCGCCGATTTTCCCGGCAGCACGGGCGCGCACGCGCCGGAGCTTTGCGCCAGCGCAAGCTGGGTGGGGCTGGGCGGCGAATTGAGTGAGATCCGGGCGGCGCGTTTCGTGCGCGACCAGGCCGGCGGGCACGATCAGGTGGGGTTTCGCGTCAATACCGTGCGCTCGCTGGCCGACGCGGTGATCGCCGGCCTTGGCGTTGGGCCGCTGCCGTGCATGACGGCCGACCTGAACGGCGACCTGGTGCGGTTGTCGCCGCCGCACAACGACATTTCCAGCAGCCTGTGGCTGCTCACCCATCAGGATCTGCGCCACGCGCCGCGCGTGCGCGCTTTCATGGACTTCGTCGGCGGCGAACTTGGCCGCCATCGCCCGGTGATCGAGGGCGAGGCGCCCTGGACGCCGCGGGATGCCGCCGCCGGGATGATGCAGCCGGGATGACGCCGGGGGCCAGGCCCACCGGCGCCTGTCCCGCTCGGTAAACCGGAAATCCGTCCGTTTTCTTCGCTCCGGGCGTGTTTCGCCGGATAGGCGCCCCGAACGCGCCCGCATGGCGCGCGCAGGCGGGAGCGGCGCGGCTTCCGTGTGGCGGGAAACCGAGCCGGGTTCTGGCGTCAGCCGATTTCCACCACCAGGCGACCGCGCACCTTGCCGGCGAGGATGTCGTGGGCGGCGCCCTGCACGTCGTCGAGGCTGATGGTCGAGGTCATGTCGCCGAGCTTGCGCAGGTCCAGCTCCTTCGCCAGCCGCGTCCACGCCTCGCGCCGGTCGGCCGCCGGGCACATGACGCTGTCGACGCCAAGCAGGGCGACGTTGCGCAGGATGAACGGCGCCACGGAGCCCGGCAGGTCCATGCCCTGGGCCAGGCCGCAGGCGGCGACGGCGCCGCGATACTTCGTCGAGGCCAGCACATTGGCGAGGGTGTGGGATCCGACCGAATCAATGGCGGCCGCCCAACGCTCCTTGCCCAGCGGCTTGCCGGGGGCGGAAAGCTCCGAGCGGTTCATGATCGTGGTGGCGCCGAGGCCTTGCAGATAGGCGGCTTCTTCAGGACGTCCGGTGGAGGCGATCACCTCCCAGCCCGCCGCCGCCATCAGGGCCACCGCCACCGAGCCGACGCCGCCGGAGGCGCCAGTGACCAGCACCGGCCCCTGGTCCGGCGTGGCGCCATGACGTTCAAGCGCCATGCGGCACAGCATCGCCGTATAGCCGGCCGTGCCGATGGCCATGGCCTGCGCCGCGGACAGGCCGGCGGGCAGCGGCACGAGCCAGTCGCTCTTCACCCGGGCGCGCTGGGCGTAGCCGCCAGGGTGGCCCTCGCCGACGCCCCAGCCGTTGAGCACGACTTCGGAGCCGACGGGAAAGGCGGGGCTGTCCGATTGCTCGACCACGCCGGCGAAATCGATGCCAGGAATCATCGGCCAGCGGCGGATGATTGGCGAGCGCCCGGTGATGGCGAGGCCATCCTTGAAATTGACGGTGGAGTGGGTGACGCGCACGGTGACGTCGCCCTCGCCAAGGATCGTATCGTCAACGCTCTCCAGGGCGACGCGCTGGGTCTTGTCCTCGGGATTGTCAGATTTGCGCACCACCAGCGCGCGGAAATTGCCTGTCGCCATGGATACTCTCCCTTGCGGCGACCCGGGCCTGGCCGGCGCCGCCAATACGTCTGATCGCAGGTCGCGAAAGCGCCGCCGCGTCTGCGGCCTGCAAAGTCCGGGCCTTGCCAAAATTCCGTGCTTCAGGCTCGCGAGATTTTGGCGCGCTCTCTGGTTCAACCTGATTGCGGCGCATCGGGCAACAGGGAAGCTGCATTTGCGGGCTATGCGCCGGCTGGCTGCGGCGGGTTGGCGCGATGGGAGCAAATGACGGGATCAACTGGCGTCTGTCTGGAGCAGTTTCCAATTGATATGGGTCGGAAGCGGCCCCAGGTTTTCCTGCTTGAGCAAAGTTCTCCTGTTTGAGCGAATTCTTGCCGGAAAGCGCTCCGGCGCAATGTGGTTCTGCCTGTTTCAAGCCCATGGCGGCATTTGCCGGCGTCTTCAGGCCAGGACGGAGTGTGGCGCGCAACTGCATGCGGGAGGCTGCGGGCGACGGCGCGCCAGGCCGCAGGAGGGAGGCAGCGGGGCGCATGCAGCGGGCGGGCCAGGCACCGTCTGGGTTTGGCGCCGTTTGGGTTTGGCGGTGTTTGGGCCTGACCTGAATTCAATGCGTCAGGCGCGCGGATTCCGGCCGTCCGGCGCGGGTTGATGCGCCTCTCAAGTATTAATCGGGTCTGCATTATTTTTTAGGTATTTCATCTTGTATATTTTGCATTGCAAAAAGTATTTATATGTCGTAATTTTTATTCATCAGGTTGTCTTTTCATCTGATGGCGTCTGGGTAGATGCAGGTGTGTCTGTCCCGAGGTGATGGTGCGGAGGGCGGTATAGTCCTGTGTTTGGCGTATATCCGCGAATTGGGGTTGTACTTACCGCGCCGCGCGTAACACTTGTCCCATTCCGTCAGCTTTCTGGAGAGGAGAGCGGCTGTGTCTGAAGACATCATCGAAGATAATATTATCAGCCTTACGACAAATATTGTTTCTGCCTATGTAAAAAATAATCAGATCGACAGTGATCAGCTGTCGGATGTGATAAATTCGGTTCACTCTTCATTGACCCGATTGAGCGGGTCCGTGGCTGAGGCGGCCAGCAAGCTGAAGCCAGCGGTTCCCATCAAGAAATCCGTTACGCCAGAGTATATTGTCTGTCTTGAGGACGGAAAGCGCTTCAAATTTCTGAAACGACATCTGAGCGCGGCGTTTGGCATGACGCCGGCGGATTACAGGGCCAAGTGGAATTTGCCGCCCACCTATCCCATGATCGCGCCCAACTATGCTTCACCGCGCACGCGCGGGCCATATGGCTACAATGACGTGTTTACGCCGGAGGGAAGTGAAAGGCCCCCCGCGGCCAACGCCGGCGGGCGACGCATGGCGCGCTCCTGAACGCACCGGCAAGGATAGCTGCACAACGGCGTCCTGGTGGCGGGTGATCCGCTATCAGGACGGCGTCGTGAAGCGGCCGTTCGACGCGCTATTTTGCCGGTTGTTGGGCCAGATGTTGGGTCACGCGTCGGGCAAGCTATCGGATCGGATATCAGGATTGTTCCGTGACGCCGGACATGGCGGGCCGCGCATGGCGGGCCGGTGAGGAAGGAAGGTCTGGCAAGGGGCGTCAACTTCGCGGGAACATCGCGCAATGCCGGGCCAGTATGGATCGGAAATTGCGCCAGTTTGTCTTGTCGCCAGTTTTCCTTGTTGTCAGCTTTCCTGGCCGCCAGCTTCCTTTTCTGGCGAATGTTCATCGACCAGGCGTTTCCGTCTGGTCGAAAAGCGTTCTGGCGCGTGGTCCGGCGGTGGGGCTTGCCGTTGGGGTATTGTCGCGCCTGGCCGTCAGGTCTGGCCTGGACGCAACTGGTAGAAGATATGGCGGCCGATCACGTCGTTTTTCTTCAGCTTTTTTGCCCAGCGCGGCCGGACATAGTCAGCGTGATAATGGGTGGCGCCGCCGACTTCCGCCACATAGGTCTGTCCCTCATAGACCGCGCGGGCAATCTGCACCGCCTGACGCCATGGGGCGGTTTCGTTGGTGACCAGGCGCTTGCCTTCGCAGGCGAATGAGAACTGGCAGGCATTGTGGCGGTGGCGGTTCTGGTAGACGACGCCGCAGACCGTGGTGGGATACAGGCCGCTCTTGACGCGGTTCAGCACCACCTGGGCCACGGCGGCCTGGCCAGCGGCCGGCTCGCTGCGCGCCTCGAAATACACCGCCTCGGCCAGGCAGCGCTGTTCGCGCGCCATGTGGTCGGGGCTGATCAGGCCGGCATAACTGCGCTTCCCTGGACCGAGGCGGGCGACGACAGACATGTTCTGGCCGGGGGCGACAATCACTGGAGCCGCGGCGATTTCCATGGGCGTGGCTTCAGGCGGGGCCGGCGTCGCGGAGCCCAGCGCCATGGCGCGCGGGGTTGCTGGCGTGCCGCCATCGCGCGCGTCGCTGGGGCGGCGCCATGAAAACGCAGCGGCGCGACGGGCGCTGCCGAACAGCTTCTCCGTCCCTTCCTTTTCAGGGGCCCCGGCCATGTCGGCTGGCTCTGAGGGGCCGGTGGCGATGGCGGAGGGGGCGATGGGCGACGATTCGGCGCTCTGCTGCGTCGTGGCGCCGTCGTTCTCGTCATCAACGCTTTCGAAGCGCAGCACGTCTTCCAGCGCCGGCACTTCCACCGGGCCTTCCATCAGGATGGTGCGCGGCAGCAGACGGTCGTCGCGGGTGAAGAGCAGCTTGCCGGCGTGGGTCGCCGGCCGCGTCCAGCCGGCATCACGCCCGGCGCGGCTGAGCGTCGAACGGAGCGCCACCTGTGGGTCGCCCTTGCGCTGGCGCTGCACTTCCGGGAAGCGCGGGTCCGGCAGGCGGCGCGCCTGTTGTTTCAGGTCGTCGCGCGGAGCCTGGCCGACTTCGTCGGGTCCGGGAAACAGCCGCAGGTCGGCGTCATTGGTGTAGGAGGCGAGGCGAATGGCGGCGCCAGCCTGGGAAGGCCCGAGGCTCGCAAGGCCAGAATTGCCGCCGGTGAGCCCAAGCGTCGCCGCGACGAGACCGGGCGCCTGCGGCACCAGATTGTCCTGGTCGAGGATGGCGTATTTCACCGGAGCGGGGCCGGCGCTGACGCCGACGCTCAGATCCTGCCCGGCGCTGGCGGTGAACGACACGAGCATGCCGGCCCCCAGGGCCCAGGGCGTAGTCGTGGCGCAGAGCCATTTCATCCTGTTGCGACGCAAACGCATGGTTTCGCTGCCATTTATCCGGTCGTGGCGACGGGAGCCGGGGCCGGGGAATCTGATCCGGCGACAGTGAAAGAATCGCGCAACAGCGTTTAGAAACGGTAAAGCCGGCTGCATTTGTGTTCCGGCGCGGCACAGGATCCGCCGGGGGCGGCGCAAATGTGAGGGCGCGCGCCCGGGGGCAAATGAAAACAGGCCGGCGCAATGCGCCGGCCTGTTCTGTTCTTCAGGGCTCCGCCAGGCCTTGTACCCAGACCCCCCATATATCCAGACCAGAAGCGTCCGGGACAGCGGGTTTGGGCAGCCCCAGGCGGGGCCGGAGCTTTTCAGGCCGCGGATGCGTCAGCATCTGCGCGCCTGGTATTACTGCACGCCCTTGACGCGGATGGCGGCCTGGGCGGCGGCGAGGCGGGCAATCGGCACGCGGTAGGGCGAGCAGGAGACGTAGTCGAGGCCGGTCTCCTCGCAGAAGGCGACGGAGGCGGGATCGCCGCCGTGCTCGCCGCAGATGCCGACCTTCAGCCCGGCGCGGGTCTTGCGGCCGCGCTCGACGCCGATGCGCACCAGTTCGCCAACGCCGTCCTGATCAATCGTGACGAACGGATCGGCCGGCAGCAGGCCAGTGGCCGTATAGGTTCCGAGGAACGAGCCGGCGTCGTCGCGGCTGATGCCGAGCGTGGTCTGGGTCAGGTCGTTGGTGCCGAAGGAGAAGAACTCAGCCGATTCGGCGATCTCGCCAGCGCGCAGGGCGGCGCGCGGCAGCTCGATCATGGTGCCGACCTGATACGTGAAGCTGGCGCCGGTTTCCTGCTGTACGGCGACGGCCATGGCGTCGATGCGGGCCTTGACCAGGTCCAGCTCGGCCCGGGTCATGACCAGCGGCACCATCACTTCCGGAATCACCGGTTGGCCGGTTTTCTTCGATGCTTCGACGGCGGCCTCGAAAATGGCCCGGGCCTGCATTTCGGCGATTTCCGGATAGGCCACCGCCAGGCGGCAGCCGCGGAAGCCAAGCATCGGGTTGAACTCGTGCAGCTCCTGGGCGCGGCGGCGCACCTTCTCCGGCGACGCGCCAATGGCCTTCGCCACCTCCTCGATGTCCGCCTCGGTGTGCGGCAGGAACTCGTGCAACGGCGGATCGAGCAGGCGGATGGTGACCGGCAGGCCAGCCATGAGCGTGAACAGCTCGGCGAAGTCCGAACGCTGCATGGGCAGCAGGCGGGCCAGGGCGGCGCGGCGACCGTCCGCATCCTCGGCGAGAATCATCTCGCGCATGGTCATGATGCGGTCGGCGTCGAAGAACATGTGCTCGGTGCGGCACAGGCCGATGCCTTCGGCGCCAAAGGCGCGCGCGGTTTTGGCGTCGCGCGGCGTATCGGCGTTGGCGCGCACCTTCAGGCGGCGGCCGGCGTCGGCCCAGCCCATCAGGGTCGCGAACTCGCCCGACAGTTCTGGCTCGATGGTCGGCACCGCGCCGGCGAACACTTCGCCCGTGCCGCCGTCGAGGGTGATGACGTCGCCGCGATTGAAGACATGGCCGCCGACCGTCATGGTCTGCGCCTTGTAGTCAACGCGGATCGTGCCGGCGCCGGAGACGCATGGCTTGCCCATGCCGCGGGCCACCACGGCGGCGTGCGAGGTCATGCCGCCGCGCGTCGTCAGGATGCCCTCGGCGGCGTGCATGCCGTGAATGTCTTCCGGGCTGGTTTCGATGCGCACCAGAATGACGCGGCGGCCGGCCTTGCGGGCGTCCTCCGCCTCATCGGACGAGAACACGATCTCGCCGCAGGCGGCGCCGGGGGAGGCGGGCAGGCCGCTGGCGACGATGGTGCGGGCGGCCTTGGGGTCGAGGGTGGGGTGCAGCAGTTGGTCGAGCGCCTGGGGCTCAACGCGCAGCACCGCCTCTTCCTTCGTCAGCAGGCCTTCGCTGGCCAGGTCAACGGCGATCCGCAGGGCGGCGCGCGCGGTGCGCTTGCCGTTGCGGGTCTGCAGCATCCACAGCTTGCCTTCCTCGACCGTGAACTCCATGTCCTGCATGTCGCGGTAGTGCTTTTCCAGCAGACCATAGATGCGGACGAGTTCGGCGTAGACCGCCGGCATTTCCTGTTCGAGCGACGGCTTGTCGGAGCCGGCGTTGATGCGCGCCTTTTCCGTGATGTCCTGCGGCGTGCGGATGCCGGCCACCACGTCCTCGCCCTGGGCGTTGATGAGGTATTCGCCGTACAGTTCCTTCTCGCCGGTCGAGGGATTGCGGGTGAAGGCGACGCCGGTGGCGGAGGTCACGCCGCGGTTGCCGAACACCATGGCCTGGATGTTGACCGCCGTGCCCCAGCTGGCCGGAATGCCATGCAATTCACGGTATTTGTTGGCGCGGGCGTTCATCCACGAACCGAACACGGCGCCCATGGCGCCCCAGAGCTGCTCCTTCGCGTCCTGCGGGAAGGGGCGGCCGAGCTCGCGGCTGACGATGTCCTTGTAGACGCCAACCAGCCCCTTCCAGTCCTCGGCGGACAGGTCGGTGTCGAGACCATAACCCTTGCGGTTCTTCACCTGGTCAAGAGCGTCCTCGAAATGGTGGTGCTCCACGCCCAGCACCACGTCGGAATACATGGTGATGAAGCGGCGGTAGCTGTCCCAGGCGAAGCGCGCATCGCCGGACAGGCGGGCGATGGTCTCCACGGTCTCGTCGTTGAGGCCGAGATTGAGAACCGTATCCATCATGCCGGGCATGGAGGCGCGGGCGCCGGACCGCACGGACACCAGCAGCGGGTTTTCCCGATCGCCAAAGGTCTTGCCGGCGATGGCGCCGACGTGGTCCAGCGCGGCGTTCACCTGCGCTTCCAGATCGGCGGGGTATGCCTTGCCGTTGGCGTAATACCAGGTGCAGACCTCGGTGGTCACGGTAAAACCGGGGGGCACGGGGAGGCCGAGATTGGCCATTTCGGCAAGGTTCGCGCCCTTGCCGCCCAGGAGGTTCTTCATGCCCGCTTCGCCTTCGGCGCGTCCGTCGCCAAAGGTGTAGACCCACTTCGTCATGATAGGCGCACTCTCTTGGTTAGAGGCAGCCCGTTTTCGCGAGAACGCGCCGGGAGCGGTTCCTTCACGAGCGCCGGACTGTCCCTTTCATGGAGCTGGAGCGTGAGCCGCCCATTGATCGGGAACCGGAATGGTCCCGGATGGGCGCCGCGCGCGCCAGCCTGCCAGGTTCGGGGAGGGTGTACGGATAGAATTGCAAAAGGCAATGCTGCTGAGCGCCGATCGGCCAGATTTTGCGGCGACCGGCGGCAAATTGACGGCATTTCCCGGTTTTCGGATCGAAAACCACAGGCGTTGGCAGCCAAACGCCGGGGCGGCCGCATCGGGCCGGGGTCCAGACGCCGGCGGCGGCGCTTCCAGCCCCGGCGCGGCGGGCGTTACAGTTTGCGACCGATCAGCAGACCAACCAGCACGGCGGTGAGGGTGGCGTTAATGATGGTCTTGCGCGCCACCGGCTGCTTGCGCTCGCCGGCGATGTCGGCGGACAGCGCCTCGCCAATCGACCTGATTCTTTCGCCGGCTGAACGGGCCGCGTCGAAAGCCTGGGTCGCGGCGGAGCCGGCGGCTTTGGCGCCGACGCCGGCCGCCGCGTCCACGGCGGCGGCGCCCAGGCTGGCGGCGTTGACCGCCGGCAGCGGCGCCGGCTGGCGGCGTGGGCGGGCGAAGGCGTAGATTAGCGCGATGATGGCGATGAGCAGCGCCACGCCGGCCACCGTCAGGTGGCCCGCCACCGGCCCCCAGTAAAAGGCGACGGTCATGAACAGCGCGCTGAGCAGCGCCGAAACCAGCATGATGGAAGCCGCCACGGCGATCGCCACGCCAATCACCAGCCTGACGATGCTCTGGCGGGTTTCCGCGATCCGCGCAGATGCGGCCGCCATCAGCGCGCCGAACATCAGCGGCTCCGGGTCATGAGGCCAATGAGGACGCCGACGCCGAGGGAGGTCAGAATCGCCCCCAGCGGATTGCGGCGCACGGTGTCTTCCACGTCGCCTGCGAAGGAGGCGGCGTGTTGCCTGGCCGAGCCGGCGATATCCGCCCCGGCGCTGCAGGCGTCAGCGGCCGTGGCAAAGACATTGTCCTTCATGGCGCGCACGCTGTCGCCCATGGCGGCGGCGGCAGCCGAGCCCCGGTTGGCGGCGATGGCGGTGACCGCCTCGCTCAGCCTGGCGATATCCTCGCGCAACTGACGCAAATCATCAGCGATGTCGTCCCTGGCTTCGCCTGCCGCCTGCCGGATCTCTTCAGCCCCCTTTTTCACCTCATCGGTCGCCTTGCCGCCAGCTCCGCCGGGCGTCGCATCGTCTTTCTGGGCCATGCCAATCCGCTCCTGTTGTTTTGCACGTCGTCGCGCCGCCCCAATACATTGGAGAGACAGAAGCGGGGCTCCCCATTCATGCCCGGCCGTTGAAACGGTTCTGCATGGATGAAGCCCGCTCCCGGGCGCGGTTGTATCGGCAGGCCGGACCATACGGGGGAAACGCAGCGGCGCCGGTCCGCCAGCCTGGCCCTCATGCCCAAGCTTGCGCCGGACCGTCGCATTGCGCAATCAACATCGCCCGCCGTGGTAAATGCCGGCTGCGATAGGCCTCGCAAGGGCGGCCTGCCTGCACAGGGACAACCGTCCGGGCGCGGTGTTGTTCCCTTGCCGCAGGCGCTCCGGCCCATGGCGGGCGGCTAACGGGCGGCAGGAGTCCGTATCCGGAGGCGGGCGGAAACAGGCGCGGTCGGGCAAGAAAATGCAGCGCCTGCTTGCGTTTCAGGCGCGCCGTGGCCCATCAGGGGCATTCCCGGCCGATATGGATCGGGCCAGGCTCAAGTTTCCCCGGTCTTGCGCGCATTTCCATCGACCATACGATGCCGTCTGGCCGGGGCGGGTTAAAGCACCGCGCCCGGGTTAAGCAGCCCGTCGGGGTCGATGGCGCGCTTCACCGCCCGCATCAGGTCAAGGGCGACCGGGTCCTTGAAGCCAGGCAGCAGATCGCGCTTCAGCCGGCCAACGCCATGTTCGGCCGAGATCGAGCCGCCGTGGCGGGCGACAATGGCGTGCACCGCGTCGTTCATGGCGTCCCACTGGTCGAGATAGGCCGCCTTTTCGGCCGGATCGCCGCTGCCCACCGGCTGGTTGACGTTGAAGTGAATATTGCCGTCGCCCATGTGGCCGAAGGGCACCGGCCGGCAGCCGGGGACCATGGCGGTGACGCAGGCGATCGCTTCATCAAGAAACTGTGGGATCACCGCCACCGGCACCGAAACGTCGTGCTTGATCGAGCCGCCCTCGTGCTTCTGCACCTCGGACAGCGCCTCGCGCAGGGTCCAGAAGGCGGCGCGCTGGTCCAGTGAGGCGGCGATGGCGGCGTCGGAGACCAGGCCGCTCTCGATGGCCGCTTCCAGCAAACCTTCCATGATCTCGTCGAGGCCGCCTTCCGCCGGCGACGACAGCTCCAGCAGCACATACCAGGGCGAGGCCTCGGACAGCGGGTCGCGGGCGCCGGGGATGTGCTTCACCACGAATTCCACGCCGATGCGCGGCACGAGCTCGAAGGTGGTGAGAGAAGAGCCGGCATGGCGTCTGGCCAGCATCAGCAGGTCCAGCCCCGCCGCCGGCGTTGCCACGGCGCAGAAGGCGGTGGCGCGGCTGCGCGGGCGCGGAAACAGCTTGAGCACGGCGGCGGTAACGATGCCCAGGGTGCCCTCCGACCCAACGAACAGGTCCTTCAGGTCGTAGCCCGTGTTGTCCTTGCGCAGCTTGTTGAGGCCATGCCAGACGCGGCCATCGGCCAGCACCACCTCAAGTCCCAGCACCAGATCGCGGGTGTTGCCATAGGCCAGAACCGCCGTGCCGCCGGCATTGGCGGCGATATTGCCGCCGATGGTGCATGAGCCTTCAGACGCCAGCGACAACGGGAACAGCCGGTCGGCCTGGTCGGCCAGTTCCTGCACCTTCAGCAAGGTGAGGCCAGCTTCCACGGTCATGGTGTCGGTGAGCGGGTCGATCTCGCGCACCCGGTCCATGCGGGTCAGCGACAGGACGATGGCGTCGATCTCGCCGCCGGGAATCTGGCCGCCAACGAGGCCGGTGTTGCCGCCCTGGGGCACGACGACCAGCCCCAGCTGGCGCGCATGGCGCACCACGGCGGCGACCTCTTCGGTGGTCGCCGGCTTCACCACGGCGCGGGCGACGCCCTGATACAGGTCGCGCGCCTCGCGCAGGTGCGGCTCCATGTCTGTCGGGGCGGTGATGACATGGCGCGCGCCGACGATGGCGGCGAACCCGCTGAGGTCGATGACGGGGCGGGCGATGGGAGTGGTGACTGCGACGGGCTTGCTCATCGTTTCGCCTTTGATGCGCGGGCGCGCTCGAATACGCCGATCACTTCCGTGTGGGCGGAATAACGGAACTGGTCCACCGGGGTCACGCTCGCGACCGTGAAGCCGCCGCCGGTGAGGATGGCGGCGTCGCGGGCGAAGGTGGCCGGATCACAGGAGACATACACCACCTTGCCGATTTTGGCGGCGGCGATCTGCTGCGCCAGGGCTTCAGCCCCGGCGCGGGGCGGATCGAGGACCAGCGCGTCGTAACGGTCGATCTCCTGCGGGAACAGCGGGCGGCGGAACAGGTCGCGCTTCTCGGTGGTGACGCGCTTCAGCCCCTGGGCGCCGCGAAACGCCCGGTCCAGCGCCGCCAGCGCCGGGGCTTCCAGCTCAATGGCGTGCACCTCCGACTGTTCGGCGAGGCGCAGGGCAAAGGGGCCGCAGCCGGAAAAGCAGTCGAGGACGCGTTTCGCCTTGCCAATGGCGGCCAGCATCAAATCGGCGAGAAGCTGCTCGCCTGCGGCCGTCGCCTGCAAGAAGCCGCCAGGGGCCGGATTGACCAGCGCCTTGCCCATGGCGATCAGCGGCGGCCGGCGCTCCACCAGCACGTCGCCGTGCAGCGACAGGCGGGCGAGGTCGAGCTTCTCCGCCATCTCCACCAGCCGCAGCCGGGTGGCGTCGGCCTGCTTGCCAAGATTTTTCTCGCCAAGCCTGCGAATGTCGACGTCAAGACCGGCCTGGGTGGCGGTGAGCTGGATGTCGAGCGGCTTGCCGAAGCTGGCCAGCAGGCGCGTCAGGGCCGTGGCCACGGCGGGGGCCCGGTCCAGGCCCGGCTCCAGCTCAAGGCAGCGGTCGATGGCGATGAGATCGTGACTGCGCGGAGCCATGAAGCCGGCCGCGGGCTTTCCTGGCGAGACCCGGCCATGCAGGGTGACGCGGCGACGGCCAAGGCCGCGCGCGTCGACCATCGGCAACAGGGCTTCGGCGATGCCGGCGCGTTGCAGCGCCGTGCGCACGGCGCCGGTTTTCCAGGTTTCATAAAGATCCGGGGCCATGTGCCGGGCGACGCAGCCGCCGCACTGGGCTTGCCCAGCGCTATTCTGCCCAGCGCTACTCTGCCCGGCGCTATTCTGCCCGGCGCCGCCTTGCCAGGCGCAATCCTGCGTCCGCCGCTGCGGCGAGGCCTGCGCGACGGACAGCAGCCGGCCGCGATTGCCGCTGATGTCGACGTTGACCACCTCGCCGGGCAGGGCGCCGTCCACATAGAGCGGGCCGTCAGGCGTCAGCGCCACGCCGTCGCCGCGCGCGCCCAGATGGTCGATGGTGAGTTGCTCCGCCACGCGCGGGACCTTTCTGACATGCCGCCTGGCAAGCCAGCCACGCCATTCAGGCTGAACCGGATTGCCGCCGTATCTGTTCTATTCAATGTGTTGCGCACGTTATGGCGGGATGCGTTGAAACAAGATCGCATCTCGGCATAATGATGTGATTTTGCATGATTATTTGTGAAGTCGCGGCGTTCGCGCGTTCGCATCATGCCATTGGCCCGCGCTTTTCGCCGCGCGGCGTCCGCCTCCAGGAAAAGCCTTCAGGAAAACCTTCAGGCGGCGTATGCGGCCGCCACGAGAAATTCCTGGTTGCCGTCGCCGCCGGCGATGGGCGAGGGAATGACGCCGCGAACCGTGAAGCCCAGCTGCGCCAGCAGCGCCGTGACGTCGTCGCAGGCCCGCTGGCGCGCCGCCGCGTCGCGCACCAGCCCCTTGTCGACCAGGGCCCGGCCCACCTCGAACTGGGGCTTGACCAGCGCCACCAGATCGCCGCCGGCCTTCAGCAGCGGCGGAACCGCTGGCAATACCAGACGCAGCGAGATGAAGCTCAGGTCCATCACCGCCATGTCGACCAGGCCGCCGAGCAACTCCGGCGTCACCGTGCGGGCGTCCTGGCCCTCGAAGGCCGCAACGCGCGGATCGGCGGCGATGCGCGGATGCAACTGGCCGTGGCCCACGTCCACCGCCAGCACCCGGGCAACGCCGTGAGCCAGCAAAACGTCGGTGAAGCCGCCGGTGGAGGCTCCCAGGTCAACGCAGGTTCTGCCGGCTGGATCGAGACCAAAATGCGCCAGCGCCGCCGCCAGCTTGACGCCGCCGCGCGAAACCCACGGATAGGGCGCTTCGGCAATGATCTCCGCCCCGGTGTCGATCTGGTCTGACGGCCTGGCAAGGGTTTTGCCGTTAACCTGCACCAGGCCGGCGGCGATCGCCTCCTGCGCCTTGGCGCGACTGTCGAAAAAGCCACGGGCCGTCAGCACCCGGTCGGCGCGATCCCGGGCGGCGCCCAAACTGGCGCGATCCTGGGTGGCGCCCAAGCTGGCGCGATCCAAGCTGGCGCCGTCGCGCGCGCTCTCCACATGGGCGCGGTTGCGCGCCATCGGTTCAACCCGCCCGGCGCGGCGCGACGTCCGCACCGGCGGTCGCCGGGCCGAGGGCGGCCAGCGCCTTTTGTACGATGCCGGCGGCGTCGAGGCCGGCGTCGGCGTACATGCGCTCCGGCTTGTCATGGTCCTGGTATGTGTCCGGCAGCGTCATGGCGCGCACCTTCAGGCCGCCGTCGAGCGCGCCATGATCGGACAGGGCCTGCAACACCCAGGAGCCAAAGCCGCCAACCGAGCCTTCCTCGATGGTGATGAGAACCTCGTGGCTGCGCGCCAGGCCGAGGATCAGCTCCAGATCAAGCGGCTTGGCGAAGCGGGCGTCGGCCACCGTGGTCGACAGGCCGCGCGCCTCCAGATCTTCCGCCGCCTTCAGCGCCTCCGCCAGGCGCGTGCCCAGCGACAGCAAGGCGACGCGGGAGCCTTCGCGCACGATGCGGCCCTTGCCGATGGGCAGCGGAACGCCGCGCTCCGGCATGTCGACGCCGACGCCTTCGCCGCGCGGATAGCGGAAGGCGATGGGGCCGTCGTCATAAGCAGCGGCGGTGGCGACCATGTGGACCAGCTCCGCCTCATCGGCGGCGGCCATCACCACCATGTTGGGCAGGCAGGCGAGATAGGCGATGTCGAAGGCGCCGGCGTGGGTCGGGCCATCGGCGCCGACAAGGCCAGCGCGATCGAGGGCGAAACGCACCGGCAGGTTTTGCAGGGCCACATCGTGCACCACCTGGTCATAGGCGCGCTGCAGGAAGGTGGAGTAGATGGCGCAGAACGGCTTGTAGCCTTCCGTCGCCATGCCGGCGGCGAAGGTGACGGCGTGCTGTTCGGCGATGCCCACGTCGAAGGTGCGGGCCGGGAACTCCTTGCCAAACAGATCAAGCCCGGTGCCTGAGGGCATGGCGGCGGTAACGGCGACGACGCGCTCATCGTCGCGCGCCTCGGCCATTAGCGCATCGGCGAACACCCGCGTATAGGCGGGGGCGTTGGCCTTGGGCTTGCTCTGGGCCCCTGTGACCACGTCAAAGGTGACGACGCCGTGATACTTGTCGGCGGAGGCTTCGGCCGGCGGATAGCCCTTGCCCTTCTGGGTCACCACATGCACCAGCACGGGGCCGTTCTCGGCGTCGCGCACATTCTTCAGCACCGGCAGCAGGTGCTCCAGATTGTGGCCGTCGATCGGGCCGACGTAGAAGAAGCCAAGCTCCTCGAACAGGGTGCCGCCGGTGAGCATGCCGCGGGCATATTCCTCGGCGCGCTGGGCGTTGCGATAGAAGAAGCGCGGCAGCTTGCTGGCCAGCTGCTTGCCGATCTCGCGCAGGGAGCGGTAGGCGCCGCCCGACACCAGCCGGGCCAGATAGGCCGACATGGCGCCAACCGGCGGGGCGATCGACATGTCATTGTCATTGAGAATGACGATCAGGCGCTCGCCGCGCGCGCCGGCGTTGTTCATCGCCTCATAGGCCATGCCGGCGGACATGGCGCCGTCGCCGATGACGCACACCACGTTGCGGCGCTCGCCCTTCAGCTCACTGGCCACCGCCATGCCGAGGCCGGCGGAAATCGAGGTGGATGAGTGGGCGGCGCCAAAGGGGTCGTACGCGCTCTCGGCCCGCTTGGTGAAGCCGGAGAGGCCGTTGACCTGGCGCAGGGTGCGGATGCGGTCGCGCCGTCCGGTCAGGATCTTGTGCGGATAGGCCTGGTGGCCGACATCCCAGATGATGCGGTCGTCCGGCGTGTTGAAGACATAATGCAGGGCGACGGTCAGCTCGACCACGCCAAGGCCGGCGCCAAGATGGCCGCCGGTGACCGAAACCGCGTCAATGGTTTCGGCGCGCAACTCGCCGGCGATCTGCGGCAGATCGCTTTCCGGGAAAGCCCGCAGGTCTGCGGGAATGCGCACTTGATCGAGGAGCGGGGTCTCGACTGCCAAAGTAGATACCTTCAACCGTTTGCCGCGTCACGGATTCCGCTGAAACGGGAGAACCCGCGCGCACTCCGGACATAAGCCTTCACGGGCCGCAGGTCAAAGCCCGCGCGACGCGGCGTCGCGCCGCCGGGAAAGCCGGCTTGCCGTCCCTGCGCCTGTCCTATTCCTGTGGATCCAGCGGAACCACGCCCGCCGGAGCGCCGTCGGGGCCGAGGGCGATTTTCTCGATGCGCGCCTCAGCGTTGCGCAGCAGGGTTTCGCAATGGCGTTTCAGGGCCTCTCCGCGCTCAAAGATGGCGATCGATTCCTCCAGCTCGACCCGCCCTTCCTCAAGCCGGCGCACAATGGCTTCCAGCTCGGACATGGCGGCCTCGAACGGCAGCGCGGCAATGTCGTTGACGCGGGCTTCTCCGGATTTTCCGGGCACTGGTTCGGTCATCTCGGCCTGCTTCCTTCGCGCCTTTCAAAGAGGGTCCTTTTACGCGGAAACGTCGTCGTCCGCACCCCCGCCCGACCCACGGCGCGGCGACGGGGGATAGAGCAGCAACTGGTAGGCCCGGGCGATGCCGATCAGCACCAGGCCAAGACCAATGAACGACAGGGCGCGCCAGACGCCGTCAAGGTTGGACATGTCGAACAGGAAGGCCTTGAGCACCGCCGCGACGATAAACGGCGCCGAGGCGAGGCGGGCCAGACGCCGCTGGCGCACAAGGCCCCAGGCCAGCAGCCCAACGCCGATGACCAGCAGGGCGGCGGTGTAGCACCACCATTCCGCCTCGCCGGCTTCCCGCCAGATGGAGAGCGTGGGCCCCTGGAAATAACGGCGGATGGCCAGCATCACCCAGGCGGTGAACAGGGCGAGGCCGAGCACGCCGGTCGCCAGGGTGCGCCAGCGCGGCCAGTGCGTCCGGTTCAGCGCCGCGAGGCCGGCGGCGATGAGCGCCGGAATGAGGTAGGCCGGGATCAGTGAATTGAACAGGGCGCCGCCCATGACGGTCTCACCCGTAAACAGCGGGTTGGCGAAGATGAACAGGCCCATGACGATCAGCACCGTCGATATCGCCATGAACGCCAGGCTGGCGACGCGGTAGACCAGATCAGCCCGCCGCCGGTTCATGCGCGACAGGGCCAGCGAGAACAGCAACGAGCAACTGGCCAGCAGGCCGGTTTCCAGATGATCGGAGGCGGCGCGGAACGGGTCGCCGCCATTCAGGGCGTGGCGGACCTCGAACAGCACCAGCAGCGCCGAGAAGATGATGGCGAGGCTTTCGCACAGGCCGGTGATCCGGTCGCGGCCCTGGCGCGCCAGCAGCATGGCGGCGGCCCAGAAGGCGAGGGCGGGGGCGCCGTAGCCCCAGAGCAGCCAGTTGAACACCGGCGTCGCGCCCATGGCGCCGTCGGCGGCGATGGCCGGGTTCCAGGCCAGACGACAAAGGATGAGCAGGCCAAGGGCGCCCACCGCATAGCGCAGGGCGGGCAACTCCAGCCGCGCCGCCACCCAGGCCGTTCCCGCCGCCGCGAGGGCGAAGGCCACGGTCAGCATGCCCTTGTCGAGCGCGAAGGTGAGGCCGAGCGCCACGGCGGCGACGGCCCCGGAGGCGATGGCGCCGACCGCCAGTTGGTGGTGGGGCGCAGCACCCTGCGACCCGGCGCGCAGTCGCGCCGCCAGCGCCACGCCGGCCAGCGCCAGCACGGCGGCGACCAGGGCGAACGGGATGCTTGCTGCGAAGCCGGCGATCTTCATCCACACCACGGTCATGACGCCAAGCGGCGTCAGCGTGGCGGCGGCGGCATGGCTGGCGGCGGCGAACAGCGGCAGATCGCCGCCGGCCAGCAGGCGGCGCAGGGCGCCGGCGGCGATGGCGAGGCCGGCGATGATGGCGAATGCGAGATAGATCGTGAGATTTTCCGGCATCGGATGAGGGCCGACGCCGCCGGGGGCGAGGGTTTGCGGCTCCGTCATGGCCAGCGCGACGACGCGCCAGTTCCACAGGGCGCCGGCGGTGATGACGCCAGCCAGCACGGTGGCCGGCGCCACGGCCGCAATGCGCCAGCCGGTGGCGAACAGCACGCCGGCCATGGCGCCGGCGGCAAGCATGCGCGCCGGCGGCGTCAGAGGCAGGTCCGATGCGGCGAAGCCCAGAGCGGTGAACGTGGCCAGCACGATGAGAGCGAACCAGTCCGGCCGCGCCTCCGCATCCGGCGTGCGCCAGTGCGGCTCCACCGCCAGCACGGCGGCGGCCAGCAGCAACTGGATCAGCACATGGGCATTGACGGCGAGCGGCGCGTCATGGCCGGAGGCGACCAGCGCCAGCCCCCACAGCCAGGCGCCGACGGCAGTCGCGATGGCCAGCCAGCGCCAGCGCCGGATGCGGGCAAGGGCGTAAGCGGCGCCAACCACGGCGGCGAGATAAAGCGTCAGCGCCCACAAGTTTGGCTGGTTCGACGAAACCATGAAGGGCGCGGCGAGGGCGGCCGGCAGGCCAAGCGCCGCCAGCGCCGGACCTTGCAGCGCGGCGCTGAACATGGCCAGCACAGCCACGACGCCGAGAGTAACGAAAGCCAGCGCCGGACCGATGAAGGCATAGAGCGCATAAGCGGCGTAGACCGAGCCGAAAATGGTTGCGGCGCCAGCAGCGGTGAGGGCGGCGGGTACGCCAGGAACAGCGAATGGGTGATCGGCGACAGCCGTCGCCCGGCCGGCGCGCAGGTCGCGCCGCCGCAGCCATTCGCCGCCGGCAACGAGGGTGAGGCCAAGCGCCAGCCCCAGAACCACCCGCGCGGCGGGCCCGAAATAGCCTTCCTCGATGCTGAAGCGCACCAGCATCAGGCCGCCGATGGCCAGCGCGAGGGCGCCGACCCAGACGCTCCAGCGGGCGCCGAGCTTTTCTTCGAAGCTGCGGCCGTCGCCCCTGGATTTGCGGGCGGCGCGAGCAGATGTGAGGGCCGAATCCCTGTCCGGGCCTTGCCCATGGGCAGCCGTCGCGGGCTCTGCCTGCGCGCCTTCTGCCTGCGCACCCCCGGCTTGCGCGCCGCCCGGCGGCGAGGCGGCGGGGCGCAGGTCCCCGGCGCTCTGCGGGCTGGCGACGGTTGGCGCGGGGGCTGCTTCAGCCGGCCGGGCGGCGGGCGTCGCCTGCGTGGCGGTGGTTTCGGGCGGGCTTCTGAGTTGGGCGACGGTCTGCTCCAGCCGCATCACCCGTGCTTCCAGCAACGAGGCGCGGCTGCGGGCGCCGATGCTCAGGACCAGAGCGACAATGGCGATGACCGGAATGGACAGCACAAGCAGGACGAGAAGTGTCAGTTCGCTGTCCAAGGTTGTCTCCCTTCGCGATCATCTGTCGGTTGGGCGCTGTCTTATCCGCAAATGGGCTGGATAGTGAAATCGGGCGGACCGCGCCGTTTCACGGCGGCAGCGGGTCCCGCCGCTGATCAAGGCGAAAAACTGATTCATCGGCGGCAAATACGGGTTTGATTATACGGGTTTTTTGCGAGTTCTGGTTGTCTGGTTCCGGCTCCCGCCACTGCCGGGCGCCGCCTGGCTCACAAAATGGTCAGGGCGCGTTGCAGCGGTTACACATGAGGCAGTCCTCCTGATTTCAGGTGTGTTGGCGAAATCTTAACCCGACCTGGTCCAGCATCTTCGTCGCGATGGCGCGCCGCGCCGGCCTGCTTGCGCCCAATTCCTCACGTTCTGATTCAGAATCGGTGTTTGCCGGCAAGTCCCTGGCGGAGCCGGGATAATCCCGCCTGGCTTCAGCGCCCTGACCCCGATGGCATTCCGGGAAAAGCTCCGGTTGGTTTGCGCCTCAATGGGGCCGCGTAGACAGGGTCGCTTTTCTGAAAAACTGAATCCGGATTGTGCGCCATCCCTTTGAACGAGCGTCGTTTCAGGGCGAAAAAGGCTATCGGCCTTGCTATCGCGCGCCCTTCCGTCGCGCGGCTCCAGCCCAAGAATCCTGAGCCCGGGCATCCTGAGCCTGGAAGCCCTCGGCCTGGGAGCCCCCGACCCCGGCGCCCCCGGCCCGGGCGCCTTGCTCCTGGTCGGCGTCCAGATCCCCGCACAGGCAGGCGAAGCGCTGCAAAAAGCGTGCGCTGGCTTCGTCGGCGCTCCACGGGGCGAGGAAATCGTCAATGACGAATGACAGGGGCAACGGCGGGCCGAACAGGACGCTGGCTTCCTCCGCATCGAAGCCCGCCAGCTGGACCGCTTCATGCCAGGCTGACTGCCTGTCGGCCTGCTTGACGATGCGATGAATCAACGGCGCCGCGCGGGGCAGCAGGCCGAAGCGACGGTGCACCGCTTCCTGCAGGCGCGCCTCGATCTGGCCGTAACCATCGCCAAGCACCGCCTTGAACGGCGAAATCATGTCGCCGATGACGTATTCCGGCGCATCATGCAGCAGCACCGTCAGCCGGCCCTTGCGCGACAGGTGCGGGTGCAGGTCGGCGGCGATGGCCTCCACGAAGACGCAGTGCTGGGCGACCGAGAAGATCGCTGGCCCCAGGGTCTGGCCGTTCCAGCGCGCCACCCGGGCCAGACCGTGGGCGATGTCGGCGATCTCGATGTCCAGCGGCGACGGGTCGAGCAGATCGAGCCGGCGTCCGGACAGCATGCGTTGCCAGGCGCGGGATGGCGGGCGGGATCCTGCCCGGGGTGGTGCGATGGGGGCTTTGCGCGTCAAGGCCGAGGTTCCCGAACGGCGTCCTGTTGCAGGAAAATATGCCGGAGCGCGGTGGGTTCAGGCTGAACCGCATCCCAGCTCCAATGCTCTTCGTTTTGAGCGAATTCTGATCGATCAGCCGGGTTCGGCGGATCGGAAAGCGCTCTGGCTGGCCGTTGCGCCATCGTCGCAGCGCAGCTTTCCCGGGCTGGCGTCGCTGGCGCAGGCGGCGCATTCGCCATGACGATAGCAATCCAGCAGATGGTCGTTGACCATGCCCACCGCCTGCATGAAGGCGTAAGTGATGGTGGGGCCGCAGAACTTGAAGCCGCGCGCCTTCAGCTCCTTCGACATGCGACGGGAGGCTTCGCTTTCTGTCGGCGCATCGGCGCGGGCCCGCAGACGGTTCTGCACGGGCGCGCCGTCGACAAAGTCCCACAGAAATTTTGAAAATCCCTGCTTTTCCTGGATATCGAGCCAGATGCGGGCCCCGGCGATGGTTCCGATGATTTTGGCGCGGTTGCGCACAATGCCCGCGTCGTTCATCAGCCGCGCCACGTCGTCGTCGTCAAAGCGGGCGATGGCCTCCGGTTCAAACCCGGCGAAGGCGCGGCGAAAGCCGTCGCGCTTGCGCAGGATGGTGATCCACGACAGGCCGGCCTGAAAACCATCCAGAATCAGTTTCTCAAACAGGGCCCGGTCATCGTGCTCCGGCACGCCCCATTCCCCGTCGTGGTAGGCCACATAAAACGGATCGGTTCCGGGCCACCAGCAACGGGCGCGCCCGTCATCGTGGATGATCAGATCATTGCCGGTGAGGGCGCCGCCGGTTTCCGCCACGATCCGTTCCTTGTGCGCAAGAGAGTATCAAGAGGAGATTATGCTCATTGAAGAACATATAAGGAACAAATGCAAGCCGGCGTTATCCCCGCCGTTCAGGCATCCGCCATGTCGAAGGTGGCCCAGGCTGGCCTGGCCAGGGTTATCGGCGCGCCGTTGACCTGTGGCGTCACGCCGGCCGCCAGGGCGTCGGCGTAGCGATCAAGCCGCACCATGGCGATGGCGCTGGCGCCAGCGCTGGCGCGGATGTCGCCGATGCGTTTGTCGCCGGCCATGATGTCATCGCCCTGGCTGACCACGGCGGCTTCATCCAGCCTGGCGGCGACCATCCGGGTGCGGGCCGTGCCGCGGTGGTGCATGCGCGACACCACCTCCTGGCCAACATAGCAACCCTTGTCGAAAGCGATGGCCCCAAGCTGGTCGAGGTCGGCCTCATGGGGGAACACCTCGCCAAAGGCATAGTCCGCCCCGCCCTCGGGCACGGCCAGGGCGATGCGGTGGGCGCGCCAGGCCAGATGACCGGCGTTCGCGTCGATGCCGTCCAGCCCGGCCATGGCCGCTGCCGGCGCGATGGCGCGCTGGCCAAGGGCGGGGAGGCGGGGATCGGCCAGGGCAAGGCCAGGCAACTGCGGACCGTCATCGTTCCAGCGCGCGGCGACGGCGTAATCGTCGCTACGGTTGGTGACAACCACTTTGGCGCGCAGCTTGTAGAAGTTCAGCCGTTTGGCCAGATCGGCGGCGCTGGCGGCGGCGACATCGAACAGGAAGCCGCCCTCATCCAGTCCGGGCAGGCTGCCTGCCGGCGCAGGCGCCACGAGAAAATCAAACAGGATCTTGCCCTGCGGCGTCAGTAGCGCGCCCAGGCTGGCGTCACCCGGTTTCAGGTGGTCGATGTCGCAGGTCACCAGCCCCTGCAGCAGGCTCATGGCGTCGGCGCCTGTAACGGAAACGACTCCGCGATCTGACAGATGGGCGACTGGCATTGGCATTCTCCTGCAGGACCAGGCGACGCTTGCGCGCCTGTGCTGGCTGACATAATCCCACCTTGCGCCGGTTCCAACATGCCGGAATGGTATGGCTTGAGCACAGGCAGACGGGGCGCAGGCAGGAGAGCAGACTGATGGCCGATATTTACGATCTCGTTCTCGCGGGCGGCAATGTCGTCAACCAGGATGGCGAGGGCGTGCGCGACGTCGCGGTCCGCGACGGTCGCATCGTGCATATTGGCCCGGTCGACCCGTCGAAGGCGGGGCGCGTCATCGATTGCCGTGGCCTGACGATCCTGCCTGGCGTCATCGACACCCAGGTGCATTTCCGCGAGCCGGGCCTCGACCACAAGGAAGATCTGGAAACCGGCTCGCGCGCCGCCGTCATGGGCGGCGTCACGGCGGTGTTCGAGATGCCAAACACCAACCCGCAGACGGTGACGGCGGAGACGCTGGCCGACAAGGTGCGGCGCGGCCATCATCGCATGCATTGCGATTTCGCCTTCTGGGTTGGCGGCACCCACGACAACGCCGCCGACATTCCGGAACTGGAGCGTCTGCCGGGGGCGGCTGGCGTCAAGGTGTTCATGGGCTCGTCCACCGGCGATCTGCTGGTGGAGGACGACGAGGGCGTTGGCCGCATCCTGCGCCAGACGCGCCGTCGCGCCGCCTTCCATTCCGAGGACGAGATGATGCTGCGCGAGCGCAAGGATCTGCGCGTCGCCGGCGATCCGTCGAGTCATCCGGTCTGGCGCTCGGCGGAGGTGGCGCTGCGCTGCACCGAACGGCTGGTGCGCATTGCCCGCAACGAGGGCGCGGCGATCCACGTGCTGCACATTTCGACGGCCGACGAGATGCGCTTTCTTGCCGGCTGCAAGGATGTCGCCTCCTGTGAGGTGACGCCGCATCACCTGACGCTGGCCGGGCCAGAAGCATATGAGAAGCTGGGAACCCTGGTGCAGATGAACCCGCCGGTGCGCGACGCAGCCCACCGGGCCGGCATCTGGGAGGGCGTGACCCAGGGCGTTGCCGATATTCTCGGCTCTGACCATGCGCCGCATACGCTGGAAGAAAAGGCGAAACCCTATCCGGAGTCGCCCTCTGGCATGACCGGCGTGCAGACGCTGGTGCCGACCATGCTGAACCATGTGGCGCAGGGGCGCATGACCCTGGCCCGCTTCGTCGACATGACCAGCGCTGGCCCGGCCCGGCTGTTCGGCATCGCCCGCAAGGGCCGCATCGCCGTGGGTTATGACGCGGACTTCACCATCGTGGACCTGAAGCGCACTGAAACCATCCGCAACGGCTGGATTGCCTCGCGCTGCGCCTGGACGCCCTATGACGGCGTTTCCGTCACCGGCTGGCCGGTGGGAACGGTGGTGCGCGGCCATGTGGTGATGTGGGAGGGCGAACTGGCAACCCCGTCCCAGGGCGAGACCGTGCGCTTTGCCCAGGCGTTGCCGCGCGGGTAAGGCGCCGTTGTCGTCATGCGCCGCGCGCCAGTGAGGTCGCGCGGCCTGTGCGGGTTGCTGCCCGGCCCGGCGTCGTCTGTCATTGTGGCGGCGTATGGGAATGGAGCGGGCGATGGGCGGTTCATCTGACCAGCGGCAGAATTCGCAGCAGGAGAATGGCGCGGTGCTGGCCTTGCTGGCGTTCATGCTCTGGGCGGCGGGTGGCGGCGGTCCGGCCCTCCCGCAGGCGCGGCGCCCGCGCGCGGCCTCCGGTAGCGGTTACGTTGGGCAGCCGTGGCCGTTGCCACCGCCGCCCCCGGCCCCGTATCCCCAGCCGTCCCTGCGGCCCGATACGGCCAGTATCGGCGCGGAGTTGGGGAGGCATTTTGCGCAGGGGCGGCTGGCTCCTGGCGCGATCGCCAGATATGTGCGACGCGGAGGGAGAGATCTCCCGCCTGAACTTCAACGCCTGTCTGATCCGCAGGAGTGGGCCGCCTTTCAGGACATGAGTACCCGCCTTTCGCGTCAGCTCCGGCCGTCCAGCGTGTCGCCGGGCGCGGGAGGATCTGCCGGGGGCGAACCCGTGCTGAGCGCGGAGGAATGGCAGGGCGTGCGCGACGCCATGCGCGGAGCGACCGGGGTCATGCGGCAATTCCGGGACCAGTACGGCGCGGGCATATTTGATGCGGGCAATGGCCTTGCTGGCGGAGCGGCGGGAGGCGCAGGCGATGCCTATGTCCATATCGTCAATGGCCGCGTGGCGCGCCCGGGCCTGGCTTCATTCGCTGACGGGGGCGCTGGCGCCGGCTCACTGCCGCGATCGGCGTTCCATGTGGATGTGGATGATTGCGTGGAGAAGGCGGCGGCGCAGCTTATAGTATTGTGAGGTTTGCGGCGCCCGCTCGCGAAGCGCCGCGCCCCGCATTACCTGACGATGACCTTCGCCCCGGACTGCACGCGATTGTACAGGTCGATGACGTCGATATTGCGCATGCGGATGCAGCCGGACGATTCGGCGCGGCCGATCTTCTCCGGCTCATTGGTGCCGTGGATGCGGTACAGGGTGTCCTTGCCGTTCTGATAAAGGTACAGCGCCCGCGCGCCCAGCGGATTGCCCGGGCCGCCCTTCGTGTCGCGCACGTGCGGCCAGCGCTGCTTCATTTCCGCCGGGGGATGCCAGTCCGGCCATTCCGCCTTGCGCTGCACCACGGCGGTTCCCGTCCAGCCGAAGGCTTCGTTGCCGACGGCGACGCCGTAGCGCATCATCTTGCCGCCGGGCAGCACGTAATAGAGCTGGCGCGCTTTGGTGTCGACGATGATGGTTCCCGGTTCCTCGCCGGTGTCGTCCTTCATCATGTAGCGGGCATAGATCGGGTCCTGCTCCGCCTTGGGAACCTGGGCCAGCCATTCGGCGTCGCGGCCCGATACCTCAGGGTCGGGCGTCGCCGTATAGCAGCCGGCGAGCAGAACAGAGGTCGCGGCCGCCATAACGACCCTCGAAAGATACGGCATTGTCAGTCCCTGATGCCAGGATGCAAAGCTGCTGGCGCATCCGCATCCCGGATAGCTCAAGCGCCGCACTGGCTTGACCAACGCCCGACGAGCGACGCTCATCAGGCGTTGGCATGAGCCGGCGGCGGCGCCAGCAGGGCCGCGAATCGTCATGCAAAACAACAGATGCCAGCGATATCCGACCGGCGGTCGCCCTACAATCATCTGCTGGCTCAACCAAATGAGAGCATGCCTCTTGTGATCCGCGCATGGACAAGCCGGCGCCGGCTTGCAAGACTGGAGCCAATTACACGGTTTTACAGGGCCCTCCATTGACGACGCTGTTTCTGTCGCATCCTTCATGTCTCCTGCACGAGACATTTCCTGGCCATCCCGAATGTCCCGACCGGTTGCGCGCCGTTGAACGGGCGCTGGAAGACGAGAAGTTCGCGCTGCTGGCGCGGGAGCCGGCGCCGCTGGGCTCGGAGGCGGACGTTCTGCGCTGTCATGGGCGGCAATATGTGGAGCAGTTGCGCGCCCTGGCGCCCACCGACAGCCGCCTGGTCGAGGTTGATGGCGACACCACCATGAGCATGGGCACGTGGGAGGCGGCGCTGCGCGGCGTCGGCGGCGCCGTGCGGGCGGTGGACGAGGTGCTCGGCGGCCAGGCGACCAATGCTTTTGTCGCCACGCGCCCCCCTGGCCATCACGCCGAGCGCGACCGCGCCATGGGATTCTGCTTTTTCAACAACGCCGCGATCGCCGCCCGCCACGCCATCGAGGCGCACGGGCTGGAGCGCGTCGCCATCGTCGACTGGGACGTGCACCACGGCAATGGCACCCAGAATATCTTCTGGGACGATCCGGCGGTGCTGTACTGCTCGACCCATGAGGCGCCGCTGTTCCCCAACACCGGCGACATGGGCGAGCGCGGCGAGCACGGCAACATCGTCAACATCCCGCTGACGCCGGGCACCAACGGCCGCACCTATCGGGAGATTTTCGACCTGATGGTTTTGCCGCGCGTCGATTCGTTCAAACCCGATCTGGTGATCATCTCGGCGGGCTTTGACGCCCACTGGCGCGATCCGCTGGCCAATATCAATCTGACCGAGAATGATTTCGCCTGGGCGACCCGCCGCCTGCTTGATCTTGCCGACCGGCGCAGCAAGCGCCGCGTGGTTTCCGTGCTGGAAGGCGGCTACGATCTTGAGGCGTTGCAGCGCTCGACTGCGGCGCACGTTGAGGCGCTGATGGCGGGGTAAGACGTTTGGGGGAAACTGGAGCCTCGCTTTGCTGAAAAGCGCTTCAGCTTCCAGGAAACTGGCAGGAGCCCACCCATGTACACGCCGCCGGCCTTCCGACAGGATGATCCCGCCTGGGCGCACCAGTTCATCAGGGCGACGCGCCTTGGCACGCTGGTGACGGCGACGGCGGAGGGCATGGCGGCGACGCCGTTGCCGATGCTGCTGGATGCGCCGGAGGGGCGCGAGGCAACGCTGCTTGGCCATCTGTCGCGCGCCAACGACCAGTGGAAGCGTCCGCCGGTTGGCGAGGCTCTGGTGATTTTCACCGGACCCGACGCCTATGTGACGCCGTCCTGGTATCCCTCGAAGCAGGAGGCAGGCAAGGTGGTTCCCACCTGGAACTACCAGGCGGTGCATGTCTATGGCGAGGCGATTTTTTTCGACGATCCGGAGGAACTGCGCGCCGTGGTGACGCGGCTGACCGACCTGCACGAGGCGGAGCAGATTGCGGCGGGCCAGGTTGAGGCGGCTCAGGATTCTGTGGGTCCGGCTGAAGCCGGGCCGCAGCCCTGGCGGGTCAGCGACGCGCCGGAGGCGTTCATCGCCGGGCAATTGCGCGGCATCGTCGGCGTGCGGCTGCGCATCACCCGCATCTGCGCCAAATCGAAGATGAGCCAGAATCGCAGCGCTGAAGATCAGGCCGGGGTCGTTGCCGGACTGTCGGCGAGCCGGCGCCCGTCAGATCGGGCCGTCGCCGCCATCGTCGCTGGCGACGCGTAGCCTGACAGGCCAGCTAGTTCTCCTCCAGCCCGCCGCGGTTGGTGAAGCGGGCGTTGCCCAGGCCGGTGCCGATGGTCAGCACGCCCCAGTGCGCTACGTCCTGCATGAATGGGGTCTGACTCAGGCCCTGGACGACGGCGTCGTTGTGCATGACTGTTACCGTCTCGTGTCCGCCGATCTCGGGGATGGCTTCGCGCAGGCAGTCGGCCAGGTTGAAGCGCGAGCTTTCCCAGTTGCCCGGCAGGTTCTGGCCGCCGCGGGCGATGGCGCCGTCGGGGCCGATGACGCCGGGGACGCCGACGCCGATCAGCGGACACAGGCGGCGGCCGTTGCTGTCGGCCATGCTGATCAACTCCTTCAGCATGTCGGTGAGCCTGGCCACCGCCTCATCGCGCTTGGGATCATCGTCACGATGACGCCAGAGGGTTGATTTCCAGACCCGCGCCTTTGACAGGTCCTTTTTCTTTTTCAGGTTCACGTCGACGACGCCGCAGCGGATGTTGGAGCCGCCCACGTCCACGGCGAGAATGGCGTCGCTGCCCTCATAGATCCAGGCCGGAGCCAGATGGGCGCAGCCGATCAGCCCCGCTTCGTCCGGGTGATGGCGGATCATCTCCATGTCGATGTCGACGCCCTCGCTTTTCAGCAGCACCATGGCCCGGCCCACGGCGAGTTCGCCCACGCGGCTCTGCTTCAGCCCGCCGCCGACGACGACCCGCTCCGTGCCTTTCCAGGCTGCGTCATTGAGAAAACGCCGCGCCACATGCGCCAGTTCGCCGGCAAAATGCTCGATGGCGCCGAGCACGACGCCGGCCGCTTCCAGATCGCCCTCCGCAAGCAGCCGGTCGAGGGTGGATTTGCTGATGTCCGAACTGGGATCGTCGCCGAGGGGATCGCCTTCGCTGTCGTTCTGGCGCAGCGCCTTGCGGATTTCATCGAGCGTGGCGCGAAAGGCCCGGCCGCTGGCGCGGTCGCCCACGAAGCCGTCCCTGCCGCGGATCTCCAGATTGTAGCTGTCGACCACCACTGACGACAGAACGTCTACCCCGTGGGCGGCTATGCCGCCAGCGGCCTGTTGGTTGCCGCCGTTCGCCACGGGCTTTCCGCCCTTGCCGTTTGCTGTTGATGTGGTCTTTCCGGATTTGCCGGATTTGCCGGATGCGGCTTTGCTGCCCGATCTGGATGGCGCGGATCTGGCCATTTGTCCCCCGGTTTGGGACGCGATCATCGCGTCCGGCGTCTGCTGGGAGGATCTGAAGGGCGTTGCGCCCTTCAGGCCCCGTCAGTCAGGAAAACCGCCGGGAGCCGGTTTTCGTTCCGCCTGGCCAGCAGGCCGGAGGATTTGCAGCCAGGCAGATGGCCGCCAGGCTCCAGGGGCAGCCCGTCAACGCCAGGGATGCCGCAGGTTCAATATGGACCGGGCTTGCCCGGCGCTCAGCCCTCAACCGGCTCGGTGCGGACGATCTCGATGCCGAAGCCGGCGAGGCCGACAAAGGCGCGCGGCGTCGACGACAGGTTGACGATCGACGAGACGCCGAGATCGCGCAGGATCTGCGCGCCAAGGCCGATTTCTCGCCATTCGCGGACGCGGGTTTCCTCGGCGCTGACCGGATGCTTGCCCTCGTCCTGGCGGTGCAGGGGCACGCCGGCCGAGCCATCGCGCAGATAGATCAGCACGCCGCGACCGTCGCGGGCAAATCGGGCGAGGGCCTGATCGACGGCCGAAGGGCCAAACAGGTCGGCCACCACGTCGGCGCGGTGCAGGCGGGCGGGAACCGCCTCGCCATTGCCGATGGCGCCCAGGACGAAGGCGAAGTGCTGCACCGTGTCGAGGTTGGTTTCGTAGGCGTAGCCGGTGAGGTCGCCGTATTTTGTGTGCACCGGGAATGTTCCCACGCGCTCCACCAGCTTCTCGCGCGAGCGGCGGAAGGCGATCAGATCCGCCACCGAGATGCGCTTCAGGTTGTGCGTGGCGGCGAAGGCGTCGATCTGTTCGCCCTTCATCACCGTGCCGTCGTCATTGGCCAGTTCGCAAATCACGCCAACCGGCGGCAGGCCGGCGAGACGGCACAGATCCACCGCCGCTTCCGTATGGCCGGAGCGCATCAGCACGCCGCCGTCGCGGGCGATCAGCGGAAAAACGTGGCCGGGGCGAACAAAATCCTCCGGTCCGTACTGGCCATTGGCCAGGCCCCGCACGGTGTTGGCGCGCTGCTCGGCCGAGATGCCGGTGGTGAGGCCGTGGCGCACGTCGACGGTGACGGTGAAGGCGGTGCCGAGCGGCGCGTCATTGGCGGCGACCATGGGATCGAGCCGCAGGCGCTGGGCCTCCTCTCGCGAAACCGGGGCGCAGACGATGCCGCAGGTGTTGCGGATGATGAACGCCATCTTTTCCGTGGTGCACAAGGAGGCGGCGCAGATCAGGTCGCCCTCGTTCTCGCGGTCGTCGTCATCGGTGACAATGATGATCTCGCCGCGGGCGATGGCTTCGATGGCTTCGTTGACGTTGTGCGACATGGGATTTCCGTCCGGACGTTTTTTTGCTGGCCGCGTTACTGGTCCTGTCCCACGCCCGGCCAGTGGCGGACGCCGCCGGTCTGGGCGCGGTCGCGCAGATAATGATCGGCGATGGCGCAGGCTACCATGGCCTCGCCCACCGGCACGGCGCGCAGGCCGACGCACGGGTCGTGGCGGCCCTTCGTCAGAATGTCAGCTTCATGGCCGGCGCGGTCAATGGTCTGGCGCGGCGTCAGGATCGACGACGTCGGCTTCACCGCGAACCGGGCGATCACCGCCTGGCCGGTGGAAATGCCGCCGACAACGCCGCCAGCGTGATTGGAGAGGAACAGCGGCCGCCCGTCATTGCCCATCCGCAACTCATCGGCGTTCTGCTCGCCGGTCAGCTCCGCAGCGGCGAAGCCATCGCCGATTTCGACGCCCTTCACCGCGTTGATGCTCATCAGATTGGCGGCGATGTCCGTGTCGAGCTTGCCATAGACTGGCGCGCCAAGGCCGGCCGGAACGCCCTCGGCGACGATCTCGATGACGGCGCCGATGGAAGAGCCGCTCTTGCGAATGTCATCCAGATAGCTGGCGAACACGTCGACCATGGCCGCGTCCGGGCAGAAGAACGGGTTGTCGTTGATGATCGACCAGTCCCAATTGTCGCGGTTGATCCTGTGCGGGCCGATCTGCACCACGGCGCCGCGCACCACGAGGCCGGGGACCACCTTGCGGGCGATGGCGCCGGCGGCGACGCGCATGGCGGTTTCGCGCGCCGACGAGCGGCCGCCGCCGCGATAGTCGCGCAGGCCGTATTTGACGTCATAGGCGAAATCGGCGTGGCCGGGGCGGTACTTGTCCTTGATGTCCCCGTAATCCTTCGAGCGCTGGTCGGTGTTCTCGATCAGCAGGCCGATGGGTGTGCCCGTCGTGACCTGCCCGCCGTCCTGCGGATGGGGGAAGACGCCGGAGAGGATTTTGACTTCATCGGCCTCGCGCCGCTGGGTGGTGAAGCGCGACTGGCCGGGTTTGCGCCGGTCGAGGTCATGCTGGATGTCAGCTTCCGTCAGCGGAATGCCCGGAGGGCAACCGTCAACGACGCAGCCAATGGCCGGACCGTGGCTTTCGCCGAAGGTGGTGACGCGGAACAGGTGGCCGAATGAGTTGTGCGACATGGATTTCCTCTGTCGTCTGCATAGGGCTGGCGCCGCGTCCGGTCAAACGGCGCTCCACATTTTCTGGCGGCGACAACCGCGCCCGTCATGCAAAAAGGGCCGGCGTCGCCGCCGGCCCCCGATCTTTTTTGTCGTCCGCTGCCTGCGCCGGCTCATGCCGCGATGCGCAGGGGAGTGACGGCGCCGGCCGCATGGCTCTCGGCGCGCCGCACCGGCACGGCGGGGGCGCCAGCCCATTCGGAGTGCGCCGGCAGGCTCTCGCCCTTCATCACCACCGTGGTCTGGCCGATGCGGGCGAAGTCGCCGACATGGGTGTCGTAGAGCACCGTGGAGCCGGCGCCGACCGTGACGCCCTTGCCAAGCTCCACCCGGCCCACCTTCATCACCCGGTCCTCGTACAGGTGGGTCTGCAGGGTGGAGGTCATGTTGATGGCGCAGTAGTCGCCAATCTTCACGCAGTCGAACTCGGTCAGGTCGGTCCAGTCCATCCACACGCCCTTGCCGATCTTCGTGCCATACAGGCGCAGCAGCCAGGGCAGGAACGGCGTGCCGCGGAAGTATTCCAGCGACGCCTTGCCGACGAGACCGCCATAGATCACGGCCACGGCCTCGGTGCGCATGGCCCACCACGACCACATGGGATGGGCGGTGGGCTTGTAGGCGCCCATCATCACCCATTTGACGATGGCGGCAAAAGCCACCAGCGCCAGGGCGATGACAACGCCGGCGGCGAGGAAGACGCCGAGGGCGGTCAGCCAGTCGCCGCGGGCGATTGGATTGGCGATGACGTCGGCGGTCATGTAACCGCAGGTGATGAACAAAGCGGTGGGCAGCGAGGTGTGGATAGCCTCGAACAGGCCGCGCCCCAGCAGCTTCAGCTTCGGCGGCTGGTAGGTGAAGTTGGCCGCCACGTCGAACTTCTGCCGCACCGGCAGCTTGATGGCCGGGCTGCCGAACCAGGTTTCGTTCTCGCCGATATGCAGGTCTTCCGGCATGCGCGACTTGATGCCGAGCAGGGCGCCGTCTTCGATCACCGAGCCGCCCGGGACGATGGCGTCATTGCCCAGGAACACCCGGTCGCCGGTCTTCACCGTGCGCAGCTCCATGTAGCCGCGGCGGATTTCCTCGTCGCCGAAGATCACCTCGTCGCCAAGGAAGTTGCCGGCCCCGATGTCGACCAGGTCGTAGCGGCCGGCGAGGTTGGTGGAAATCTCCGAACCCTTGCCGATCTTCGCGCCCATCAGACGATACCAGACGCGCATGAACAGCGTGGCGTAGAGCGAGTTCAGCGTCTCCAGCGTCACCTCGGTGGCCAGGCCCATCAGCCATTTGCGCACATAGGTCCACGAGTGGATCGAATACACGCCGGGGCGCACGCGCGGCAGGATCACCCAGCGGCAGACAATGATGACCGCCATGGAGACGAGGATCAGCGCCAGCGCCGTCGGGATGGTCAGCAGCGGCAGCATCGACCAGGACACTTCGTGGTCGTTCACGCCGCTGAACAGCCGGTCGAGATTGTAGAGAATGTAGAAGGCCGGGAAGATCGGCAGCAGGCCGAGCATCAGCATGACGATGTAGCCAAGGCCATAGACCACGCCCTGGACAGCGCGCCGCGCCGGGCCAGCCTCCGCCTGCGGCGGCAGGGCGGCAAGGTCGACCATGCCGGTCTTGCGGGCGGGCGAACCCTCCCACTTCTCGCCGTCGCCGACGACGCCATTCTCCGGGATAGCCGTCAGGTCGGCCAGCTCGGCGCTGCGGCCGATGCGACTGTTGGGGCCGAAGGAGCAGGTGTTGCCGGTGTAGGCGTCGGCGCCGATCTCGATTGTGCCAATGATCAGTTCATTGCCGACCACCTGGACGTTGGCGAAGCGGTTCTTGGCGCCGGTGGAGGCGCCGTCGCCGATCGAGATCAGGTCGATGGCGCCGGCCTCGAAGTCGCCGATGATGGCGTCCCTGCCGATCTTCGCGCCGAGCATGCGCAGGTAGAAGCGCATCAGCGGCGAGTTCTGCAGGAACTTCAGCGATGTGGCCTGGATCATGCGCTGCACGAACCAGACGCGGAAATAATAGACGCCCCACAGCGGGTAGCGGCCAGGCTTCGTGCGGCCCAGCACCGCCCATTTCAGGCCGGCGATCAGCAGCTTGGCGCCGATGTTGAGCACGACATAAACGGTGAACAGCGCCGCCATCTCGGCCCAGATCGAGGCGTCCTCGCGCAGCAGCGCAATGGAGGCCAGGAACAGGCCAAGCCACTGGATGGTCACCACGCCAAGAATCACCGGCAGGGCGACCGCCTGGGCAAGGCCGCACCAGAAGCGCCGCATCAGCGGCGGTGGTTCAAACGACAGGTCCTGGACCTCGCCGCCGCCATTGGCTTCCACCAGCGCCGCCATGGCGCGCAGGGTGCGGGCGGCGTAGACGTCCTGCATGGTCAAGGTGGCGTAGGCCGGATGCCGGCGCACTTCGGAGACGAAGCGCGCCGCCAGCAGCGAGTGGCCGCCCAGATCAAGGAAGAAATCGGCTTCGAACGGGATCGCCTGGCCAGGGAAGACATGCTTCGCCGCCGCCAGCAGCACCGCCTCGGCGTCGCTCTGCGGCGCCTCCTCCTCAGTCGCCTCGCGGGCGGTGAGTTCAAGGCCTTTCAACGCCTTGCGGTCGATCTTGCCGGAGGTGAGCCGGGGCAGGGTCGCCGCCAGCTCGAAGTGCGACGGGCACATGTAGGATGGCAGGCGCTCGCGCAGCCCGGCGCGCAGGGCCATGCGGTCGATGCTCTGGCCTGGTTGGGCAACGAGGAAGGCGACGAGCCGGTCGACGCCGTCATCCTGGCGCACGACCACGGCGGCCTGGGAGACGTTGGGGAAGTCAGCCAGGGCCGCTTCGATCTCGCCCAGTTCGACGCGGAAACCGCGAATCTTGACCTGATCGTCGATCCGGCCGTGGAAAATGATATTGCCGCTGGCGTCGAGGCTGACGGCGTCGCCGGAGCGGTACAGGACCGGGTCAACCGGCTTCCTCTCCGTGGTGAACGGATTGGCGATGAATTTTTCCGCCGTCAGCTCCGGGCGACGCAGATAGCCCTGGGCGACGCCGGGGCCGCCGATCAGCAGTTCGCCTTCCGCGCCGGGGGCGACGGGGTTCAGCTGCTCATCAACCACATAGCAGGTGTAGTTGGGAATCGGCTTGCCGATGGTGACGGCTTCGCCAGGCACAACTTCCGCCACGGTGGCGACGACCGTCGCCTCGGTCGGGCCATAGGTGTTGAAAATACGCCGGTCCTGGCGCGCCCAGCGGGCGATCAGCGGCGCCGGCAGCGCTTCGCCGCCGAGCAGGATCACGCGCAGGGCCGGGACGTCGCGCGGCAGCAGGGCCAGCAGGGTTGGCACCGTATCGAGCACGGTGACGCCGGCAGCCTCCAGCACGTCGGGCAGGCGCTCGATGTCGCTCATCACCTCGGGCGTCGCGACTGTCAGCGTCGCGCCAACCAGGTACGGAACCCAGATTTCCTCCATCGACAGGTCAAAGGCGACGGAGGCCCCCTGGAACACCACGTCGTCGGAGGTCAGGCCGTAGACGTCATTGGCGGAGCGCAGGAAGTGGCAGATGTTGCGCTGGCTGATGACGATGCCCTTGGGCGTGCCCGTGGAGCCTGAGGTATAGATCATGTAGGCGGGGCTGTCGGCGCTCTGGCCGCGCATGCGCGGGTCAGACAGTTCCGGCAGGTCGCCGGCTTCGGCTTCGGCCCGCAGCGTTTCGGTGGTCCAGACGGCGAACTTGGTCTCGCGAGCCCGGGCGACCAGGCTGTCGCAGGTCAGCAGACCTTTGGCCCCGGCGTCGGCAAGGCAGACGGCGATGCGCTCCACCGGGGCGTCGGCGTCGAACGGCAGCCAGGCGGCGCCGGTGCGGGTGATGGCGAGCTGCGCCATCAGCAAAGCGACGCCGCGCGGCGCCCACAGGCCGACCACGTCCCCCGGGCCGATGCCCTTCGCCGCCAGCGCCCGGGCCATCTGGGCGGTCAGTTCGTTGACCTGCGCATAGGTCCAGACCTGGTCGCCGCTGGCGTAAGCGATGCGATAGCCGCGCAGGCGAACCGTCGCGGCGAAGATCTCGGCCAGGGTTTCGTCACGCGCGAATTCCGGCCGCACGGGACCGGCCAGCATGAATTGCGACGCCGTATGGTCGGCGGGCGCGCTCACATTCATGTCTTCGCCTGGTGTTCTCATCTTGCCCTCGCCTGGACGGCTTCTCCGTCCATGGATGCTGCGGCAGACCCGGATTTCACAAGGAAAGGGCCTGCATGGGCGGATGATTGCGCCTGGCTGCCTGAACCGCGCATGAACGAAAATGAACGGAACGACGACAGGGGCGGAATGTGGGGATTATGAGCGCGAAGCGAGATTCGCCAGGGGGGGCGGCCAGAAGAGGCCCGCCAGGAGAAACACGCGAAGCGAGGCCAGCAGGAGGGGGGGGGCGGATGGGGGCCGGCATTGGCGCGCCAGTGTTGGCGCAGCTGCCCCGACGGGCGGTGGCGCCTGAAAACTCAGCCGTGGCCCGGCGGCGCGTCTTCCGGCAGCCAGCGCCAGCCGCTGGCGTCGATGCGCAGCACGCGGCCCTGCCACACCGGCAGGCGGACGACCTCGACCGGGGGCAAGCCGCAGGTCAGGGCCAGCAGCGCCCGGGCGACGCCGCCGTGGGAGACGATGACCGCATCGCCGTCCAGCGCCGCAATGGCCGGCGCCAGCCGGGCGGCGACATCGGCGTAACTCTCGCCGTCCGGCGGGGTATAGGTCCACGGCGCCGCCTTGCGGGCGGCGTGGGCGGCGGGGTGGCGCGCCTTGATGTCTTTCCAGGGGTGGCCTTCCCAGCGGCCAAAGGAAATCTCGGCCAGCCGGTCGTCCGTCTGGTAGCCCGCAGGCTCCAGCCCCATGGTCTGGCGGAGAATTTCCATGGTGCGGGACGTGCGGGCCAGGGGGCTGGCCAGCCAGCGCACGCCAGCGGGGTCAGGGAGCAGATCGCGCAGAAGCTGGCCGGCGATCGCCGCCTGGCGTTTGCCGGTGAGGTTCAGCTGCGTGTCGCGCCGGCCCTGCAAGCGCCCGGCGGCGTTCCAGTCAGTTTCGCCATGGCGGACGAACCAGATGACGCCGCGCGGTGGGGTTCTGGGAACCGGCGGCATATCCGCAGGCGTTGTGTCCTGCGGCCCGCCGTTCTGCTGCCCGGCGGTTGTCGCCTGCGTCCGGATAGCGTCCACGGGGCGGCTTATTCCTTGTTGAGAACGATGTCGGGCGCGTCGGGGTTCTTCATGCCCACCACGTGGTAGCCAGCGTCGACATGGTGCACTTCGCCGGTGACGCCCTTCGACATGTCGGAGAGGAAATAGGCGGCGCTCTCGCCGACATCCTCGATGGTCACCGAGCGACGCATGGGCGAGTTGTACTCGTTCCACTTCAGGATGTAGCGGAAATCGCCGATGCCGGAAGCGGCCAGGGTCTTGATCGGGCCAGCGGAAATGGCGTTGACGCGGATGCGCTGCGGGCCAAGGTCGGCGGCGAGGTAACGCACGCTGGCTTCCAGCGCGGCCTTGGCGACGCCCATCACATTGTAATGGGGCATCCACTTCTCGGCGCCGTAGTAGGTCAGCGTCAGGATCGAGCCGCCATCGGTCATCAGCTTCTCGGCCCGCTGGGCGATCGCGGTCAGCGAATAGCACGAAATCAGCATCGACTTCGTGAAATTGGCTTCGCTGGTGTCGAGATAGCGTCCGGTCAGCTCATCCTTGTCGGAGAAGGCGATGGCGTGGACGAGGAAATCGATCTTGCCCCAGAGCTTCTCCACCTCGGCGAACACCGCGTCGATGGTGGCGACGTCGGTGACGTCGCAATGGCCCACCACGGCGGCGCCAAGTTCGGCGGCCAGCGGCTCGACGCGCTTCTTGAGCGCGTCGCCCTGATAGGTCAGGGCGATTTCAGCGCCGTGCTGACGCGCCGCTTTGGCAATGCCCCAGGCAATCGATTTGTTGTTGGCCAACCCCATGATAACGCCGCGTTTGCCGGCCATGAGGGAACTGATTTGCGCAACGTTGCCTGCCATGGTGAAACTGGAACCCTGGTGCCCGCCGGAACCGCCGACGCTTCTTCCGTTGCATCATTAGCCGACGCGGGCGGGGGACGGAAGCCCGGATTGCTTCACTGTTTCACAGGGGGCGCCCGCGCCGGCTGCCTCACGGGGCGGCCATTCGCGCCGCGCCCTGGCCGGGTGCGCCAGGTCGCCACGGCCGAGCTTGCGTCAGATTCTGGATGGTTTATACCGCCGGCCGCTGTGTGTTCCGCCATGTGTCCGGCGCGGGCGCAGCGTTAGTCGGTTCTCAGGAGCCTGTCGCCGAACTTTGACAAGCTGGTGAGAGAATGACGTCAGGCCATTGCGAAAAACCAATTTGCACGCCTCAATGATGGCGGTTGTCTGACAACGCGATGGCAATCTGCGAAACGCTGGCAAACGGATCGGCTGATCACATTGCCGGCGTCGCATAACGGGCGTTGCGTCCAGGGGCGGGATTTTAATGTCAGCAATGCAAGGCCAGGAAGAAACGGGCGGCGCGGCCGGCTCGCCAGATGGCGCCGCCTCAGGCGGGCATGATCCCAAAACCGGCTTCTGGACCCTGGTGGTCGGCGCCGCCGGCGTCGTGTTTGGCGATATCGGCACCAGCCCGCTCTACGCGTTCCGCGAAGCGGCCAAGGTTGGCATGGAAGGCGGCCTCGACGCCCGCGCATCGGTGATTGGGGTGTTGTCCCTGATTCTCTGGGCGCTGATGCTCGTGGTGACGGTGAAGTACGTCTTCATTCTGCTGCGCGCCGACAATAACGGCGAGGGCGGCATCCTCTCGCTGATGGCGCTGGCGCAACGGGCGATGGGACACGCCAACAGCCGCCTCATCATCTTTCTCGGCATGTTGGGCGCGGCGCTGTTTTACGGCGACGCCATTATTTCCCCAGCCATTTCCGTGCTGTCCGCGGTCGAGGGCCTGAAACTGGTGACGCCGGCGCTGGACGATTATGTGCCGCAGATCACCACGGCCATCCTGCTGTTGTTGTTTCTCGTGCAAAGTCGCGGCACGGCCCAGGTCGCGCGCCTGTTCGGCCCGATCATGATGCTGTGGTTTTTTCTGATGGCTGTCGGCGGCCTCTACCACATCAAGGATGATCTTGGCGTGTTCTGGGCCCTGAACCCGAAATACGCGGTGAATTTCATCCTGCACAACGGCGCCATTGGCCTGGCGATTCTCGGCGCTGTATTTCTGGCTGTCACCGGCGCCGAAGCCCTGTACGCTGATCTTGGCCATTTCGGCCGCAGCCCGATCCGCTTCACCTGGTTCATGGCGTTGCCGGCGCTGGCGCTGAACTATCTTGGCCAGGGCGCGCTGGTGCTGGCGCATCCTGAAAAGATCGAAAACCCGTTCTTCCTGCTGTTTCCTGACTGGGCGTTGGCGCCGATGGTGGCGATGGCCACGCTGGCGACCATCATCGCCGGCCAGGCGGTGATTACCGGCGCCTATTCCCTCAGCCGTCAGGCCATCCAACTCGGCCTGCTGCCGCGTCTCGAAATCCGTTACACCTCGGACGTGCACGCGGGACAGATCTACATGCCCCGCATCAACTATTTGCTGCTGGCCGGCGTGCTGCTGTCGGTGGGCCTGTTCCGCAGCTCCAGCAATCTGGCGGCGGCCTATGGCGTGGCGGTGACCGGCACCATGGTGGTGACCGCGATCCTCGCCTTCGTGGTGATCTGGAAAGACTGGAAGCGTCCGCTGTGGCTGGCGGCCGTCATCATGCTGCCGTTCCTGATTATCGACAGCACCTTCCTGCTGGCCAACCTGCTGAAGGCGCTGCACGGCGGCCTGTTCCCCATCATCGTCGCAGCGATCATCATGACCATGATGCTGGTGTGGCGGCGCGGCACCCGCATCGTGCTGGAGAAGACACGCAAGGCTGAAATGCCGATGGAAGAGCTGGTCGAGATCCTGGCCAAGAGCAGTCCGCACAGGGTGCGCGGCACGGCGGTGTTCCTCACCAGCGATCCGGATTTCGCGCCGGCCTCGCTGCTGCACAACGTGAAGCACAACAAAGTGCTGCACGAAAAGAACGTCATGCTGACCGTGATTACCGACGACAGGCCGCGGGTGCCGGACAGCGAGCGGGTGTCCATCGAGCCGATCCGCGACGGCTTCAGCCGCGTCACCATGGCGTTCGGCTACGCGGAAACGCCGAACGTGCCGCGTGGCCTCGCCATCGCCCGCAGCCAGGGCTGGCGCTTTGACATCATGTCCACGTCATTCTTTGTGTCGCGCCGCTCGATCCGCATCGGCGCCAATCCGCGCATGCGATTGTGGCAATCGAAGATGTATATGTTCCTGGCGCGGAACGCCTCTGACGCCACGGACTTCTTCCAGATTCCCACCGGCCGCGTCGTCGAGGTGGGCACGCAGGTGACCCTGTAAGGCAAGACCCGCAAGGCGGTTTTGCGGGCCGCCCCGCTGGCGGCGCTGCCGGGCGGGGCGGGCGGCGGCGCCTGGCCGCGCGGCGGCGGCCGCCATTAACGGGCGGTTAGTCATGTCCATGAAAATTCAATAAAATTTGCCAAAAAAGGCCCCATTGTTGACGCGCTTCGTGGGCTCCATATGGGGCTACCGCGCCAAAGGGGCGCGTTTTGGGAGCTTGCAGGGCAGGACCAATGACTGAAAGAGCGCATGGACGCGGCGAGCGCCGCGCAGCAGTGAGTCAGGAAGAACGCGGGCGCGATGCGGGCCTGACATTCCGGGCCGTTGGCATACCGGCGCTGGCCGGGGCGCTGGCTTCCGCGCCGCGCAAGCCTGCTGACGCCAGGGCGGCCCGCCGGCCCTGCGAGGCGACCTTGCCGCACGACGCCGACGATGCGGTGGCGCTACGCTCCGGCAACTGAACTGCTGATCCGCGAATTTTACCTATTAAGATTGCCCGCGAAATTTGCGGACGCGCCCAGGTGGTCAGATCAGGGCGCTGCTTTGTCCCGCGGCCCAGACAGGGCGGGGCGGCTCATGGCAGAGCCCGTGGGCGAGTTGCAGTAGGTTTTGGCAGCGGCGCTCCGCTGAAATGTCGGCGGGCCTGCGCTTCGCAGGTCACGGGCGCTCCGGCGCCTCGCGACAGGGCGGCTGTGCGTCTGTCGCGGATGCCCCCAACCACGCCGAGGCGGCTCCGCGCGTAGCTTCGGCCCCGCGAGCAATTGCGGCTGCCGTCACGGAAAAGCGCGCCTTCAGTGGCGGCCTTTCCCAGGATGGCCTTTTCCCGGCGGATGCAGACTTCTTCAGGCAAGATGCCGCCGCAGGCGTCCATGCGGACGCCTGCGGCGGCTGCGTGATGTCAGGAACCAGCCCGCGGAATTCGCGCGCTGCTTTGCGATGACGCCTGCTGCGGAAACCCGTCTTGCCCGCCGCGATGGCGGGCGCGGCCAGTCAGTGCCGGCGGACCGTGGAAAACCCGCCGCTGCGCACGCGGGCGGGCAGACTTTCGGCGAACGTGGCGACGGCTTCCTCGCCATAAGCGTCGACGAGCTCACGGAAGGCCGTGAACAGCGCCGCGTGGGCGACGCAGTCACCGTCCAGCCCATCAAGCTGGGCCTCCGCGAAAGCCTCGGAAAGGTAGCTCAGCGCCGCCCGCTTTTCCTCGCTTGCTTCGCCAAGATCGTAGTCAAAATTCGAATCGTTCATCACGCGCCTGAATGCCGGGGCTGGATGTGGAGTTGGACATGGGCAAGACCGGCCATCCCTGAACACGGTCGCCTGATATCTGGTTTGGTCATCTGGCGCGCCATCACGCGCTTCGCTCGGGAAGCGGCAACCTGTTCGCCTGATGTATCCTCTGACGTGGGCAGAATAGCGCCTGGAGATCGCAGCGCCATGAGGTTCTTGCCAAACAGTTAACATGCCTGCGAGGCCCGGTAAATTTCTCCAGTGCCCCCAAATGCAGGCAATTTGACGGCGCGGATGGCCGGAAGTCGCAATTCTGGAAGGCTTTCCGATCAGGCGGGATCGTCTGATCGGTCAGGGGGCGCTCAAAACAGGCTCTAGCGGGCAATGCGGGCCGAGAGCGCGCGGGAGAGCGCGGCGCCTTCGGCCAGGTAGCGCTGCACAGCAAGTTCGGCGGAGGGCGTACAGCGTTTGTAGGACAGGCTCCAGGCGCGATAGCTGTCGTTCCACGCCGCGGCGAGGCGTTGGCGGCGCTCTGGCGGCGAGGTTTCCGCCGCGATCAGCGCGTCCATGCGGTCGCGCCACAATTGGCCGTCGCTGGCGCCGCAAAGACCGCGCAGCCAGGCCAGAGAGCCCATGATTTCAGCGAGTCGCAGCATGCTCTTTTCAGTGGTGGGCGGCGCGCTGGCTGGCGCCGGAGCCGCGACGGCGGGAGACGGTGCTGTAGACGCGGCTTTCCGGTCTGGCTGGGCCTGCGCGGCCTGGGACATGCCCAGGGGGACGGCCAGGCTGGTCAGGGCGGCCAGCGCCAGCGCCAGCGCGAGGCTCACCCGGCGCTGACGGGGGTGAACCGCTGGTTGCGAGGAGCGTGGGCTGGCGAGAAATTCGGTCGACCGGTTTCGCAATTTGTCCTGCCCGTCAGTTCCGGCGTTTGTCAGCCGGTATGTCCGGCTCCGGCCGTATCCGCATGCGACGCTACGCGAAACGCCTGATCGAGAATGGTCAGCAGATTCTCCGTCACCGGCAGGCCGCGCGCCTCGTCTGGCGTCACCCAGGCCACAGCCGGGGCTTCGGGGCTCACCGTCGCGTCGCCGCCGGTCCAGATGGCGGCGAAGCACATGATAACATAATGGCGCAGCGCTGGGTCAGCTGAATCCGCCGGCGCGCGGCCGCCCCGGGCGAACGCGATGTGTTCCAGATAGCCGGCGAGACCGATGATGCGGGCTGACACGCCGGTTTCCTCCGCCAGTTCGCGCAAGGCGGCGGCTTCCAGGGTTTCGCCGGCCTCCACGACGCCGCCGGGAAAGCTCCAGACCAGCGGCGGCGCGGCCCGCTGCGCCAGCAGGACCCGGCCGCCGCGGATGACGGCGCAACTGGCGGCGACAAACGGGCGGATGGGGAAGCGCCTGTCCGCCGCCTCCTGGAGTGCGCTGTCCACGCGCGATTCAGCCACGCCAGGTCTCTTCACGCCTGCCCTCCTTCACGCCGGGTGCACGCCATGTCGCCTTAGCCATGTCTCCTTATGGGAACAGGCGCAGCCGCGACCACGGCGTAGCTTCGTCGGGACGGGTGAAGGTCACCCGGTCATGCAGACGGAAAGGGCGGTCATGCCAGAACTCGATGGCGAGCGGCGTCAGCCGGTAGCCCGTCCAGTGCGGCGGGCGCGGCAGCTCGGAGCCCTCAGGATGGCGCTTTTCCACGTCGGCGACGCGGGCGACCAGATCCTCGCGGGAGGCGAGGGGCCGGGACTGGTCGCTGGCCCAGGCGCCAATGCGGCTGCCCCAGGGGCGGCTAAGGTAATAGGCGTCGGCCTCGGCGTCGGAAACGCGGCTGATCAGGCCGCGGACGCGCACCTGGCGGCGCAGGCTTTTCCAGTGGAAGACGATGGCCGCCTTGCCGGCGCCGTCGAGCTCGCGGCCCTTGGCGCTGTGCGTGTTGGTGAAGAAGCTGAAGCCGCACTCGTCGAAGCCCTTGAGCAGGACGATGCGGGCGTTCGGCAGACCATCCGCGTCCACCGTGGCCAGGGTCATGGCGTTGGGGTCGTTGGGCTCCGAGGCCGAGGCGTCCGCCATCCACACGCGGAACAGCGCGAACGGGTCTGTTGTCTGCGTGAAGTCACCGGTAATTAACGGTTCCAAGGCCAATCTCCTTTCGCCATCCTGGCGGAGTGGAATTCTGATATTCGATGCCCCCGGTTCACATCGGCGGCGCATCAGGCGTCGAATTCCCGGCTCCGCCGGCAATCCTGTCTTTCCGGGTCCGGCCTTTGCGAGGGGGCAAAAGCCGGCGCCTGAAACCCTGGAGTGATCGCCTGTCACGCTGGACCGGCGTTTTCTCCATATCTGAACTTGCGTTTTCCTGGTGCAAGCAGCGCCCACCTGCCGGGAAGCGCCCTGTTGGAGACCTCGCGTTGCAGTCTTCCGCGACATCCAGGGCGCATGCGCCCGTTCAGGCGCTTTATATGCGTCATCGGGCGTTTCGCGAAGGACGTGATCGTCGCGTATTGGGGAATCCTGGACATTCTGAAGAGGGGCGCATGGCTTTTTCCCGGCCGCAGGCTGTTTTCGCCCGGCTGGGGCATTGCATGCGCCCTGGCGTCGCCATCGCCGTCTGCCTGGCCTTGTCTGGATGCGGCTTCAGCATTCCCATCAAGCCACTGGCCCGGGACGAAGTGGTGACCGGCTCCATCACGCCGGTTGACGCCGACACCCGTCTGGCCCCCGGCCTGACGGAGGAGGACTGGCGGCGCGCCAACAACGCCATGTCCGTGGCGCTCGATCCGCTCGGCAATGGTGAGCGCGCGGGGTGGGACAATCCCGAAACCGGGCACTCTGGCGCCTTCCGTTCGGCCGGCCTGCCGTTCGTTCGCGCCGGCGAGGTTTGCCGGTCGTGGGTCGCCGACGTGAAAACCAGGATCACCAGTCGCCGTCACGAGGGCTCCTCCTGCCGGGCGCCAGGCGAGGATTGGCGCATCGCCTCCAGCCAGCAGGTGGCGGACGCGCGTTAGCGCTCTGGTTCCCGCATCGCCACCCCGCGACGCCAGCAGGCGCGGCGAACGCAGGTGTCTGTGATGCGTTTGTATAATTAGTTGATTTAATTATCCAATTTGTCATGTCCCGCATCCGCGGGCCGCCCGGCGGGAGCCGGCTTGGCTTCAGGGTGACGCGGCCCAAGGCCTGCTGGCGTCGCCAGCCCGGATAATTTGCACGGAAATCGCGCTTTCGGGAAATCGCGCTTTCCCAGACAGTCTGGTAGTTGCATAATGGCAACAGGCGCCCATATGCCATGGGCGACCATGCGCGCGCCCTTGTGGTCCAGCGCCGTAATCCATCTGGAAGCTGGAAGGCCGGCGGCTGTCTGGCCCCGCCGCATCGCCGCCAGTTTCGGGGCCGCGGCGACTGGCCGGGATGGATTGCGGGGCGGATTGGCTGTATGCGCGTCAATGGAGTTGCTTGGAACATTAACGCCCTGCCGGGCGCGGGAGCAGACAGGTAATGCGTGATCCTTATCAGGTTCTTGGCGTGGCGCGGGATGCCAGCGAGGCGGACGTCAAGAAGGCGTTCCGCAAGGCCGCCAAGACATGGCATCCGGACCACAACAAGGACCCGAAGGCCAAGGAGCGCTTCGCGGAAGTCAACGCGGCCTATGAGATCGTCGGCGACAAGGAAAAGCGCGGCCAGTTCGATCGCGGCGAGATCGATGCGGAAGGCAAGCCGAAATTCCAGGGCTTTGAAGGGTTTCATCCAGGGGCCGGCGGGCGCGGCGGGTTTGGCGGCGGCCAGGGCTTCGAGGGCTTCTCCTTTGGCTTTGGCCAGAACGGCCGGGTCGATCCGTCGGATATTTTCGGCGACGCCTTTCGCGACGCCATGGGCGGGCGGGGGCGCGGCCGCCGCACGCCGCCGCGCGGCGCCGACATTGAGGCCGAGATCGTCATCAGCCTGCGTGACGCCGCCGAAGGTGGGCAGAAACGTCTGCACCTGCCCAGCGGCAACGACGTCAACATGAACATTCCCGCCGGCATCCGCGACGGCAAGGTGATGCGGCTGAAGGGCCAGGGCGATCCCAGCCCGTTTGGCGGCGAGCATGGCGACGCCCTTCTCACCGTGCGCATCGCCCCGGACGATCACTTTACCCTCGACGGCGACACCCTGCGCGCCCGGCTGCCGGTGGATCTGGAGGATGCGGTGCTCGGCGGCAAGGTGCGGGTGCCGACGCTGGACGGCGAGGTGGCGATGACCATTCCGGCGATGACCAGCAGCGGGCGCAGTCTGCGCCTGCGCGGCAAGGGCTTCCCTACCGGCAAGGGCGACGCGCGCGGCGATCTGATTGTCACCGTGGACGTGCGTCTGCCGGAAGAGGCCGATCCGGAGTTGACGGCGCTGATGCAGAAACGCCGGGACGCCCGCATCTGAGACGCCCGCATCCGGGGGCAGGGCGGCGCCTGGGCTTGTCAGGTCGCGGAGCGCCAGCATTGCCGCGACCTGACATCAGGGCGCCTTCACGCTGCTGCGCGTGAGGGCGTTTCTATTTCAGCGTGCTGTTCACCCAAAGCGTGGTGCGGTCGAGAGCGATGGCCAGGCGTTCGAACAGCAGGTCGATTTCCGATTCGGTGATGATCAGCGGCGGGCACAGGGCCATGGAATCGCCGAGGCTGCGGGCGATCAGTCCTTCCTCCGCCGCATAGCGGGTGAACATGGCGCCAACGCCGGCCTGGGCCGGGAAAGCGGCTTTCGTCTCCCGGTCGGCCACCAGCTCCAGGGCGCCCATCAGCCCCATGCCGCGCGCCTCGCCAACGAGGGGGTGCTCGCTGAACTCGCGCAGGCGTTGCTGGAACAAAGGCGCGACCTTGCGCACATGGCCGACGATGTCGTCGCGTTCGTAAATCTCTATTGTTTTCAACGCCACGGCGGCCGCCACCGGGTGCCCGGAGTAGGTGAAGCCATGGTAGAAGGCGCCGTGCTTGCGGCTCTCGTCGACCATGGCCTGATACATGCGCTCCGGGATCAGCACGGCGCTGATCGGCATGTAGGCGGCGGAGAGGGCCTTGGCCAGCGACATGCTGTCCGGGCGCATGCCCAGCGCTTGCGAGCCGAACATTTCGCCAAGCCGGCCGAAGCCGCAGATCACCTCGTCGGCGATCATGTAGACGTCGTAGCGGTCGAGCACCGCCTGGATTTTCGGGAAATAGCCGGCCGGCGGGACAATGACCCCGCCAGCGCCCATCACCGGCTCGGCGATGAAGGCGGCCACGGTGTCCGGCCCCTCGCGCAGGATCATCTCCTCCAGTTCATTGGCGAGACGGGTGGCGAAATCTTCCTCGCTCTCGCCCGGATAGGCGTAGCGGTAATGGTGCGGGCAGGCGGTGTGCAGGATGCCGGCGATGGGCAGGTCGAAATCGGCGTGGTTGCCAGGCAGGCCGGTGAGCGAGGCGCTGGCGATGGTGACGCCGTGATAGCCGCGCTGGCGGCTGATGATCTTCTTCTTGTTGGGGCGGCCCAGCGCATTGTTCATGTACCAGACCAGCTTGACCTGGGTGTCGTTGGCCTCCGAACCGGAGTTGCAAAAGAACACGCGCGAGACCGGAATCGGCGCCATGTCCTTCAGCTTTTCCGCCAGGGCGATGGCCGGGTCGTGACTGCGGCCGGCGAACAGATGGTTGAACGGCAGGCGCGCCATCTGCTCGCGCGCCGCTTCGACCAGTTCGGCGTTGCTGAAGCCGAGGGAGGCGCACCACAGGCCGGACATGCCCTCCAGATAGGGCTTGCCGGTGCTGTCGTAGACATAGACGCCTTCGCCGCGCTCCATCACCACCGGCCCCTGATCGGGCAATGTCGCCAGATTGGCGTAAGGATGGGCGATGGTCGCCAGATCGCGGGCGGCGTAATTGTCAGTCATGCGGCTCCCTTCCCCGTAATTTGACAGGCCTCCGGCCCTGGCGACCGGAGCTTTGGGCCCAGTCTGCCACAGTTCTTGCCGGACGCCATGAGCGGGAGATCCCCCCGGGGGGGCCGGTGCTCAGTTGCTCCCTGCTGTCGCCCTTTGCCGCCGCCCTTTGTGTTGCCGCCCCCGCCACCGCGTCATGGCCAGACTTGTTCCGGCCATGACGCGGTGGCGAAGGCGGGTTGGGGAAGGGCGCGCGGTGAGGAGAGGGTATCGAGGGCGCGGGGCGCCAGATCACCCTGAAGGTCGCCCCGAAAGTCGTCCCGAAAAGTGCTTTTGGCGCGAACCGGGAGCGACGCGGCTTCTGGGGGGCCCTTCAGGCCAGGCGCAGCTTTCAGCGCGCCATGGCGCGCGCCATGGGCGGCGCGTTAAAACCGCCGTTCAGCTTTTCGAGCATGCCGGCGACCGCGATGGTGGTGCGGTCCGCGCCTTCTGCGCCGACAATCTGCACGCCCGCCGGCAGCGCGCCATCGGCTTGCGGCACAGGCGCAACCGTCGCCGGGAGGTGGGCCACGGTGGCCAGGGCGGCCCAGTGCAGCAGGTTGAAATAGGGCGCGGCGATGCCGTCGCCCATGTCAATGCGGCGGCCGTGGATGTCCTTGCCATGGTCGTGGGCGATGGCGGTGACCGAGGCGGGCGGCATCAACACCACGTCGTAATTCTCGAAAAAGCGGCTCCAGGCCTGCTTCAGCTTTTCGCGGCGGGCCACAAGCTCCCGCCATTCGGCGGCGCCGAGGCCGGCGGCCCGGCATTGCTGCGCCTGGTGGCTGTGGTCGTCGGCGGCAAAGGAAGCGGCGTTGTCGGCGAGGCGCTGGCGCGCCTTCTCCGGCACGGCGGAGAGGGCGATGGCGTGGTTCATCAGGGCGTAGATCTCAAACGCCTCGAAGAAATCGAAATCCGGCCGGGCGTTTTCATCGACGGTCGCGCCCGCGTCGGCGAGGCTGCGGGCCGCGGCATTCACCGCCGCCGCCACCGCGGCGGAAACCGGCGCCTGGGCCTCGTTCAGCCACACGGCGACGCGCAGGCCCTGTGGCGTCGTCCGGCGCGGCGGCTCCAGCCTGGCCAGCGCGCCATTGGGCGAGTCAGAGCCGGCGGTCAGCGACAGGACCAGATCGAGGTCGGCGGCCGAGCGGGCGATGGGCCCGCCGACGCCCAGGTCCGGATTATGGTTCGCGGTTCCCGGCGCCGGCGGAATGTGGCCGCGCATCGGGACCAGATCCCAGGTGGATTTGTGGCCGAACAGGCCGCAGCAATGGGCCGGCCAGCGGATCGAGCCGCCAATATCCGAGCCCCATTCAAATGACGACATGCCGGTGGCGGTGGCCGCCGCCGCGCCGCCAGACGAGCCGCCAGGGCTGCGGGCGACATCCCACGGGTTGTTGGTGGTTCCGTAAACCGCGTTGAACGCCTGCCAGTCGCTGGTGAAGGCCGGGACATTGCTCTTGCCGAAAACCACCGCGCCGGCATTGCGCAGCCGGGCGATGGCGGCGGCGTCTTCTTCCGGAACATAATCCTTCAGTGGCGGCGCGCCGGCCGTGGCCGGCATGCCCTTCACGGCGAACGAATCCTTGATGGTGACCGGCAGGCCGTCGAGCGGCAGGGCCTTGCCGGCGGCGCGGCGGGCGTCGCTGGCGCGGGCGGCGGCGCGGGCGCCTTCCACATCCATGGCGACCACGGCGTTGAGCCCGGGGTTGAGGGCCGCCACGCGCTCCAGGGTCTTCTCCAGCAGGTCAACCGCCGTGGTTTCGCCGCGCGCCAGCGCAGCAAGCTGTTCACTGGCGGATTTTGTCAGCAGATCCATGGCGCTCTCCCGTTGCCGTATTTTTGGTCGCCCGCATGTGCGGCGGGCGGGGGTATGGATACATTCAGAAGAAAATTGCGCAACTGTTGGCGGCGCGCGGCGCGATGCGGCCTGGCTGAAGCTGGATTTTGCACAGTGGCGCAAGGCTGCGGTTGTCATGCGCATGTCCAGGAGGGGGCGAACCACATGAGTGAAACCGGGACAATTGAAGGCGGCTGTCTGTGTGGGCAATGCCGCTATGCATGTACGTGCGCGCCCATCAATATCCGCGCCTGCCATTGCCGCCGCTGTCAAAAGGCGACCGGCTCCTCCTTTTACGCGCGGCTCATGGCGCCGCTCGCCTCCGTGCGGATCAGCGGCCCGGTGCAGTGGTACGACGGTGGCGCGGGCATCCGGCGAGGGTTTTGCGGCGCCTGCGGCTCCACCCTGTTTTCTGAACGGGCGAGCGCTGGCACGATCGGGCTGGCGTTGGGTAGTCTCGATGACCCGGATGCGTTCAGGCCCTCGGAGCACATCTGGACGTCCGACATGCAGCGCTGGCTCTGTCTGGATGATGGCTTGCCGCAGCATGCCGAAGGCCCGCCGGCCTGACGCCAGTCACTCCAGGGCGTTGCGCCTGCGGCGCCAGCATCCACTGCGCGGGCGGCAAGGCGCGGCGACTGGCTGGAGGCCGGCGGTTCGCGCAGGGTCCGGCCTGTTGCCTGTTGCCTCGTCCCCGCCGTTCTGGCCGCTCCGACCTTTCGTCCTCAACCCCGGCTGCTGACCATGTCCAACAAACACCTTCCGTTGCTTTTGCTGGTGATCGCCGGACTGGTCGCCGCGCCGCTGGCGCTGGGGTTCGCCGGCGGGCTGCATCCGGCCTTCGATTCCTTCGCGCATTTCCGGACGCATCTGGCCGTGTTGACGGCGCTGCTGGCCCTGCCGCTGCTGTTCACCGCCCGGCGGCGCGGCGGGGCGGCGCTCGTGCTGCTGGCGGCGGCGGCGTTTGCCACCACTTTCGGCGCGTTCAACCAGCCGGGCGGACAGGATGCGCAGGCGGCGGGCGGGCGTTACCGGCTGATCCAGATCAACCTGCGTTTCGACAACCGGACGCCGGAGCGCCTCCTCGACATGATCGCGCGCGAGAACCCGGACATTATTGCCTATCAGGAGGGCGGCGCGCACTGGGCGCCGTGGCTCGACAGGCTGGCGGCGGCATATCCCCATCGCCTGCATTGCCCCAGGGCGTCGGGCGTCATGGCGGTAGGCCTGCTGTCCCGCCATCCGTTCCGGTGGGACAACGGCTCACGTCAGGAAAGCGGCGCTGACCACGCCGCTCCCACGGCGCCAGGCTGCGCCGGCGATGGCCTGATGGCGATCGCGCCGGTCAATCTGGGCGGAGTGGTGGTGCGCGTGGCGTCGTTGCATCTCGAATGGCCGTGGCCGTTCGCCCAGCAGCGGAACCTGCGTCAGATCAGGCCGGAGCTGGAAAAACTGCGCGGCCCGCGCATTATCGCCGGCGATTTCAACGCCACGCCGTGGAGCCATACGGTGCGGCAGGTGGAGGTCGCGGCCAGCGCGCGCGCCATGGGTAGCGCCAGAGTCACCTGGTTTACGTGGAGATTGCCGGCCGCGTTGAGGCCATATCTTGGCCTGCCGATCGACCAGATTCTGGTCAGCCGCGACATCATTGCGCCGCGTCTTGTGACGCTGGACCACGTCGGTTCGGACCATCTGCCGGTGCGGCTCGATTTCTCGACGCCGCCCGCCAGCTCGCAAACCGCCGCGCTCTAATCAGGCAGCGTGTTGCGCCACGCGCGCTGGATGCGATCAAGAGCCGCGATGTCGCTGGCGGGGAGGCGGCCAAGGGTCTGGTCCACATAGGCGCGCTGGATGGCAAGGCCGCGGGCGACCACCTCGCGCCCCTGCGCGGTGAGATAGAGCGCATGGCTGCGCCTGTCGCCGGGCAGGGCGCGGCGTTCGGCGAAGCCGCCGCGCACCAGCCGGTCAACCAGGCCGGAGACGTTGCCCTTGGTGACATAAAGGCGGTCGGCCAGTTCCTGCTGGCTCAGTCCTTCACGTTCCGACAGGGTGGAGAGCACGTCGAACTGCGGCACCGACAGGGCAATGTCGCGCAACTCGGCGGTGATCGCCGCGTAGAGCCGCCGGTTGAGTCGCACGAAGCGCAGCCAGACTTTCATGATGTCCGCCGCTTCATCCGCGCTCGCCGGGCCGGGAAGCGGTTCAATTGACGCGTTCACTGTCGCCTCCAGGTGCTGTCGCATGGCTCCGTCGCGACCCATGTCGCCAGCCGGCTTCTTACCAGCACACATGTTTACACATAAACCATTGCAATCGGGCGCGCCTGGACGATGATCGGTTCTGTCGGGCGCGAACCAGAACCTGTAGCCGGCGCGCGGCCGTAAAAAACATGGACGGGAGGACGAACGTGCTGGGTCTGATGCAGGATTGGCCGCTGTTGATACACCGGATCATTGATCACGCGGCGATACAACATGCGAACCGCGAAGTGATCACGCGCGCGATCGAGGGACCGTTTCATACGACGACTTATGCGGATATCCGCGCCCGCTCGCTCAAGGTGGCCCAACGCCTGGCGAAGGAAGGCGTGAACCCTGGCGACCGGATTGCCACGCTGGCGTGGAACACATGGCGCCACATGGAAGTCTGGTATGGCGTCACCGGCGTCGGCGCGGTTTACCACACGCTCAATCCGCGCCTGTTCGAGGATCAGCTCGCCTATATCGCCAATCACGCCGAAGACCGGCTGCTGTTCCTGGATCTGACCTTTGTCGGCCTGATGGAGAAGTTGCAGGACCGGATTCCGACCGTGCGGCGCTTCATCGTGCTGACCGACGCGGCCCACATGCCGCAGACCAGCCTGCGCGGCGCGATCGCCTATGAGGACTGGATCAACGAAGTTGACGGCGATTTCGCCTGGGTCCGCGTTGATGAGAACGCCGCCGCCGGCATGTGCTATACCTCCGGCACCACCGGCAATCCCAAGGGCGTGGTCTACTCCCACCGCTCCAACGTGCTGCACGCCATGATGTGCATGGCGCCGGACGTGCTGGGCCTGTCGGCGCGCGACACGGTGCTGCCAATCGTGCCGATGTTCCACGCCAACAGCTGGTCCCTGGCCTTCTCGGGCCCGATGTCCGGCGCGCGCATGGTCATGCCCGGCATGAAGCTGGACGGCGCCTCGGTGTATGAATTGCTGGAGCACGGCAAGGTGACCATTACCGCCGCCGTGCCGACGGTCTGGCTGATGCTGCTGCAGCACATGGAGGCGAATGACCTGCGCCCCACGACGCTTGAGCGCGTGGTGATTGGCGGTTCGGCCTGCCCGCGCTCGATGATCGAGGCGTTCGAGAGCCGCTATGGCGCTTCTGTCCGCCACGCCTGGGGCATGACCGAGATGAGCCCGATCGGCAGCTGCGGCATGATCAAGCCGGATTACGGCGAACTCGACCGCGAGGCCCTGTTCGACCTGAAGGTGAAGCAGGGCGCCGCGCCGTTTGGCGTGGAAATGAAGATCACCAATGACGCTGGCGAGGACCTGCCGTGGGACGGCAAGACTTTTGGCCGGCTGAAGACCCGCGGCCCGGCCGTGGCGAGCGCCTACTTCCGCAACGAAGGTGGTGAAATTCTTGACGCGGATGGCTTTTTCGACACAGGCGACGTGGCGACCATTGATCCGTATGGCTCCATGCAGATCACCGATCGCGCCAAGGACGTCATCAAGTCAGGCGGCGAGTGGATTTCCTCCATCGACATCGAGAATCTGGCGGTCGGCCATCCTGATGTCGCCGAGGCGGCGGTGATTGGCGTTGCTCACCCCAAATGGGACGAGCGGCCGCTGCTGGTGATCGTGCGCAAGGAGGGGCGGACGCCGGAGAAGGCGGACATCCTGGCCTGGATGGACGGCAAGATCGCCAAATGGTGGATGCCCGACGACGTGGCGTTTGTGGATGGAATTCCGCATACCGCCACCGGCAAGATCCAGAAAATGGAGCTACGCGAACAGTTCGCGAATTACCGTCTGCCCACGGCCTGAAGTGGACGCGCCGACCCCGCCGTGCTGTTGACAGGCGGCGGGCGGCGCAGCCACCCTCCGGTTCACGCGTTCCATCCCGCGCGCCAGCGCGCCGCGCCGTGGGGCGGGCGTTAATCACTGTTGAGCAATGGAGAACAGGGCTTGAAGCGGATGCGTCTGACGGAAGCGCGGACGCGCGCTGGTGGTTTTGCGCCAAAGCTGGCCTGGTTTGGCCTGTTCGTCACGATTGGCGGCGTTCTGGCGGCGCGGTTCGGCGAGGTCGGGCCCTTGCCGGCGATCGCGGTGATCTGCGCGGGCTGGGTGCTTTCAGCCATTGCCCTTTTGCTGGCGATCACCGGGCTTGTCGTGGTGTGGCGGCAGGGGTTGCGGGGCGCCGCATCCGCCATGCATGGACTTGTTCTCAGCTGTCTGGCTCTGGCCTGGCCGGTCATTCTCGGCGCGCAAATCTGGCGGGCGCCTGACCAGACGGACATTTCAACCGATGTGTTTTCACCTCCGGCTTTCGCCACCACGGCCACGGCGGTGGCGGGGCGCGGCGGCTTGATGCCGCCGCCGGCGCCGCCGGTCCAGCGGCCCGCGGCCGACCAGGCGCGCCTTATGGCCCTGCCGCTGTTTCTGGACCAGCAACCGGCCGACGCGCTGAAGGCCGCTGAAATGGCGGCGCGCTCGCTTGGCTGGACGCTGACTGACGCGACAGTCGCGCCAGATGGCGGCGGTCAGTTCGAGGCTGTCGCCAGAAGCGATCTGCTGCGCTTCCCGCAATATGTCGCCGTCCGGGTGCGCCCGACAGCAGATGGGGCGCAACTGGATGTGCGGGTGGTGTCCGTCTTCGGCCGTTACAGCCCGGGTTCGGGCGTGCAACGGGTGCTGGACCTGCATGAAGCGGTGCAGACGGTCGATGAGGGATAGGGCGGGATGCGTTGAAGCGGAATCGCGCCTTCGCCATCATTTTAGCTTCGCATGCTTTTCGCGGACAGGCGACGCCTGCCTGTCCGCACCATGCGCCAGGGTGGGGCGCTCCCGGCGATCCGGGCTTGCCGGAAGCTGGAATGCCCCAGGCCGTGAAATTGATGGGATATCCGCGACCTGCAAGGTTGGGGGGCGCCGGCCGATGGCGGGGCTGATGCCCGCGCCGCCAGCCGGGGGGCTCACGACGCCAGGCGGTAACGGCCCTTGAGTTTCGGGGCGCCGTCGGTGACGACCTTGCCGCGATTGGCCAGATCTTCCAGATGGGCGAAAACCGACAGGCCGGCGGCGCTGATCAGTTCGGGCGGCAGGCCGTCGTAGAGGCGCGGGACGATCTGGTCGATGGTTTCATCACCTTCGGTCAACCGGGCCAGAATGGCGTTTTCCCGCTGGCGACGGTGGACAAGCAGGCCGCGCACCAGCCGCTGCGGATCGGCGATCGGCGCGCCGTGTCCCGGCCAGTACACGGCTTCCGACCGGCCGCGCAGTTTTTCCAGCGAGGCCATGTAATCGGACATGGAGCCGTCGGGCGGGGCGACGATGGTGGTTGACCAGCCCATGACGTGATCGCCGGAAAACAGGCCGTTTTCCTCCGGCAGGGCGAAGGCCAGATGGTTGAGGCAATGACCGGGCGTCTCGATGGCGGTCAGGGTCCAGCCGGGCCCGGAAATCGAGTCGCCGTCGGCGAGGATCAGGTCCGGCGCGTAATCCAGATCAGCGCTGGCGTCGAGGCTGGTTCCTTCGCCTTCGCCCAGGGGGCGGGAGGGGCGGTGCGGGCCGCAGCCAACCAGGCGCGCGCCGGTCGCGGCCACGAGCGGCCCGGCCCCAGGCGAGTGATCCCTGTGGGTATGGGTGATCACCACATCGGTGATGGTTTCGCCCTGCGTTGCCGCAAGGATGGCCTGCAGATGCGCATCGTTCACCGGGCCCGGGTCAATGACGGCGATGCGCCCCCGCCCCACGATATAGGTGTTGGTGCCCCGGAACGTGTAGGGGCCCGGGTTGTCGACAAGAACCCGCCGGACGAGGGGGCTGAGTTCCATGACGACGCCGGCAGGAATATCAAACTCCTTGATAAAGGGCGCTTCCCCTGACGTCTGTTGGGCCATCTCGCGGTCTCCCGGAGCGCTTCCGCTGGATGCAGGCGGCGAAGACGCTCTGTCTTTTTGGTTTGTCAAAGCTCGACGCGCAAAAGCGCATGGCTTTCGCGGCAACCCTTCTGCTGCCTATCAAGTAGCGCAGCCTTGCGATGATCGCCAGAGCCCGAAAGGGCAGGGGAGAGGTGAAGCGCGGAAAAACCCGTTGCAGCTGGCGCCCGGAACCGCGGCGACGAGCGCCTGCGTGCATGGGGTTCATGCCCACTCGGGTTTCATGCTCAATCGGGGTTCATACCTGCTGAGCCCATACCTGCTGAGCCCAAGTCTGCTGAGCCCAAGTCTGCTGGAGCCCATATCGACCGGGTCGATATGGGCTGGAACCATGTGCGTTGGGGCCATGTCCGCTGTGATCATGTCCACTGGGGCCATGCGCCGTGGGACCGGAGGCGATCGCTCATGCCGGATTGGCAACGTCTGCCAGGCGCGGAGCGACCGGGCTGGCGCCGATCTGTTGGACGGAGCGATGCTGTGGCTTCCTGGCGTAGCCTGCATTGCAGATGTCAACGGATGCCGGTTGCGACTGCCATGTGGCAACGCATTGTGTGGCGAGAGGCGAAAACACTACGCGGCGCTCCGCCGCTACATCCCGGTGCAGACTCGCAGATCAAACCCCAATGAGCCGGGCTCATTGGGGTTTGATGAAGCTCGTGCTGCAAGCCGCATATCTTGCAAGGACATGCATCACGCAGGTTCGCGGTTTGCCGGTGACAGATGCGCCAGGTTCTTCGTGGTTGGGCGCTGGCAGGTGATATTGCTGGCAGGTGATATTCACGCGCGCAATAGACGGCAGGTTATTGTCGAATTGACAGGGCGGACTGAACGTATGCGCCGTCCTGTTCTGGTTCAGGAATTATAGTATATTTATCTGCGTATAATTATAATTTTTCAAAAAATACATAGTCCACGCGCGATCTCTGGCTACCAGCAAAGCATATGTACATTGCGTGCATGCTTGGGAATCGTGCGCGGAGGCGCAGCTGGTTGACGGTTGCCACTTCTATTGGCCAGCTGCCGCTCACATGTGGAGTCTGCGTCATCAACCGGTCCGGATCCGGTTGTGTCGGCTGTTCCGATTGAATTGGGGACGCTTCCAGGCGCAAGGGGAGCGCGAGGGCCAGTCTGGCGCCGGGAAGATGATCTGCCCTGTGCGCGCAGTGTGATCAACTGGGCCGCACGATGACAGGCAGGGCATGTTCACGTGCGAGCGCTCTTCCTCTGGCGCGCGTTCCCGCCTTGAGATTATGAATGACCGCCGTGTGGCGTTGTTTTTCCCGGGCATATTCCGATCGGGATCTTGCGTAATTCGGGGCGACCATTGGATAGTCAGGCGGCAAATTCCACTTTCTTCTGTATTCGGTTGGGGTCATGCCATACACCGTCGTCAGGTGTCGCTTCATGATCTTGAATTTTTTGCCGTCCTCAAGGCAGATAATATAATCTGGCGTAATGGAATTTCGAATTGGAACCGCTGGTTTTTGTTGCTCTGGCGCATCCTGTTTTGTTCCAGATATTTTGTTAAGCGATGCATGAACTGAATTGATGATCTCGGTAACTTGCGACCGGTCGATCGCATTGTTCTGGATATAGGCTGCTACAATACGCGCTGTAAGATTGATGAGGCTGGGTTCAGCTTCTGCTTGTGACATGCGCTTGCTCCAAAAAAATATAGACGCCCGCGAATTCTCGCAATTACGCCGGTATGTGGCGCGATGTGGGGCCTTGAATGATTTAATTGTTGCAACGGTTGGGGCCGTAGGGCTTTTCCTGGAGCCAGACAACTGAAATTTGGCAGAATTCTGAATTTATTTTGTTATTAAGCTGTTGCGAATATTAGCATGTCAACTTTACGTGCGTAACTTTTATTCCGTGCGTAAAGTTTTCGTTCGCCTTCTGGCAAATTTGCGCGATGTTTACTCCGGGCGCTTGCTGGCGCGGCCACAAGGGCGGCCACAGGGGGGCGACGGGGGCGGCGACAGGGGGCTTTGTTGTTGCCGGGTGCGGGGTGACCGGCGCCAGGGGGCGAATTACTGGCGCATTCCCGTTCCTCAATTGCTCAAACGCCGCGCGGGTTTAATCAACGCCGGATGAGTCACGCCTGGCGGACTTTTGGTACTATGCTGGCGGCGTGCGGCCGGCAGGCGGCCCGCGCGATGGCGGAAGCGCAAGAAAACATAAGCCAGCGTTTCCATTTGATGGGGAGGAGTAATCATGAACCAGTGGTTGCGCAGGGGCGCATTGTGCGCGGCGGCGGGATTTGCCGGATTGCTGGCGCCAGCGTTCGCCAGCGCCGGCTCCTTCACCGGGCCGGGTGTGACGGACAAGGAAATTCGCATCGGCAACACCATGCCTTACAGCGGGCCGGCTTCCGCGCTTGGCAATACGGGCAAGGTGATCGCCGCATACTTCAGGATGATCAATGATGCTGGCGGCGTGAATGGCCGCAAGATTGATCTGCGCTCCATGGATGATGGTTTCTCGCCGCCCAAGACGGTGGAGCAGACGCGAAAACTGGTTGAGGACGACCAGGTTGCTTTCATGTTCGCGACCATGGGCACGGCGCCCAGCTCGGCCATCCAGCGCTATCTCAGCGGCAAGGGCGTGCCGCTGATCTTTCTGATCAGCTCCGCCGGAAAATGGAACGATCCAAAGAACTTCCCGCAGACCATGGCTTTCCCGTGGCAGCCGCCATACAGCACCGAGGGTCGTATCTACCTCGATTACATGCGCAAGAACGACCCGAAGGCGCGCGTTGCGGTGCTTTACCAGAATGATGACAGCGGCAAGGAATACATCCGCGGGCTGCGCGAGGCGCTCGGGGCTGATGCTGACAAGGTAATCGCCGCGGCCATGCCGTTTGAGGTGACCGAGCCGACCGTCGATTCCCAGGTGCTGGCGCTGGCGGCCACGAAGGCGGAAGCCTTCATGATCCTTGGCGTTACGCCGCGCGCCTGCTCCCAGGCCATCCGCAAGGCGTGGGAAATTGGCTGGCGCCCCATGCGGTTCCTCGCCAGCAGCTGCATCAATCCGGACCAGATCCTGAAGCCGGCTGGCCTCGACAAGGCCGAGGGCATCATCACCATGCTGTCCTTCCGAACCGTGACTGCGGACTCGCACAATGACAGCAAGGTTTCCGGCTATCTCGACTTCATGAAAAAATATGCGCCCGGCATTGATCCCACCGACTTCTACGCTGTCTACGGTTACACGGTCGCCGGCGCCATGACTGAAGTGCTGAAAGCGGCGGGCGATAACCTGTCGCGTGAGAATGTCATGAAGCAGGCGGCGACGATGAAAGGCGTGGCGCTGCCGATGCTGCTGGACGGCATTACGCTCAACACAACGCCGGATGATTACCGGCCCCTGCGCTCCGGCTATCTGGCGCGCTTCACCAACGGCCAGTGGAAGCCGTTTGGGTCGTTGCTTTCGGGGCAGTGACCCGACGCGCGCCCGGAGCCCCGCCGCATGCCAGCGCCGGCATGCGGCGGGGCGCGCCGGCGCGGCCGCCCTCTGGTGGGGAAGGGATTGTGGGACGGGGGCCGGAATGGTCCTGGTCCTGGTCCTGGTGATCCTGGCCTCCCTGATCCTGGCCCCCACGATTTGGGTATGCGCGCCGGCGTCGATGGCGCGGCTCGCGCGCTTGTGAGCCGGCCCGCGACATTCATATTGTGTGAACCATAGTTCGAACGTGTTGGGCGGGACTCCGGACATTTTCACCGCAAATGCTGGAAAGAAACCTATCGCTCATATCTCGCCTCCCATGGTCGCCATGTGCAATGGGTGCGACTGTTGCGCGGGGGACGCTGCGGGACGGCGGCAAAAATGGCAGGAAAGACAGGCAAGTCGATCTGCCGGCGCTGTTCAGGGTCCATTGCCGGATCTGCCGCGCCGCGCGGATGCGAACTGAATCTTCTGTGACGCAGCTCACAGGCCGGAGATATGTATGAAGAGGCGGCCGCGGGGGCGGTGGCGCACCCCCCTGTGTAAGGAACTGTTTGTTGGCGCGGCCCTGGCTTCTGTCAGCGCGCCTGTCGCGACCCTCGGGCTGACCGCTGTGGCGTCGGATGCGCGCGCCTTCGATTTCTTCGGGCTGTTCGGCGATAAAAAGCCGGAGCCTGTCGCCGACGCCGTGACCTATGAGGTCCGGTTTGAGGCGGACGGAAACAGGTCGCTGGCCAATGCGATGCAGAGCGCCTCGACGCTTTACCGTTTGCGCAAGGATGCGCCGCCGGACGGCATGGCGCTGGCGCAGCGCGCCGCCATCGATCTCGCGCCGATGATCGACGCCATGTGGGCCGAGGGATTTTACGACGCCGTCGTCAGCGTCGAGATCGCTGGCGCGAAGCTGCAATTGCCGGTGAGCGAGGCGTCGTTGCAGGCGGCTGGCCGCGCCGCCGGCGCCATGCGCGGTCGTCAGGTCGTTCCCGTGACGGTCAGCGTCAATCCGGGCGAGCAATACACCCTGTCATCGCTGGAAGTGAAAGACGCCCAGGGGCGGAGCCTGTCCCGGGCCGAACTGCCGCAGAACGTGCTGAGGATGGGTGATGGCGCCCCGGCGCGGGCTGGCGATCTGCGCGCCGCCAGCGCCCGCGCCGTCGACTGGTATCGCGGCGAATCCTATCCGCTGGCAAAGGGCGTGGATATCGCCGCCACCGTCAATCACGACACGCGCACCATGCAGGCGACCATTGTGGTGTCGCCGGGGCAAAAAGCGCCGATCGGTGAGGTGGAGGTGCGCAATGCGGGCGGCGCCAGACCGGGGGAAGGCCCCACGGTTGATCCGCGCGTCATCCGCTCCTTCATCTATCTGGAGCCGGGCGAGCCCTATTCGCCAAAGAAGCTGGCGGACACGCGCCGTTCGCTCACCGAGCTTCCCATTCTTGGCGGCGTGCGCGTCACCACGCCAGACCGGCTCGACGCGGAGGGGCGCATCCCGGTTTTCGTTGACGTGACGGAGCGGCTGCCTCGCGTCATCGGCTTTTCCGCCGGCTATTCCACGGTGGATGGTCCGAATTTGCGCGCCTATTGGGAGCATCGCAATCTGTTCGGCGGCGCCGAGCAACTGCGGCTTGAGGGCAGCATCTTTGTCGCGCCGCGCAACGACGGCACCCGCCGCAAGGGCGTGGCGGATCTCAACGAAGGCGATTTCGGCGGCCGTTTCCGCGCCACGTTCATCAAACCGGCGCTTGGCGGCACCCGCAACGACCTGATCGTCGAGGCCATGGCCGAGCGCGACCGCACCGGCGGCGACCGCTACGGCGGCTATACGGTGCGCGACGTGCAGGCGACGGCGTCGATCCGGCATCGCATCAGCGATGTGTTTTCCGTTCAGGGTGGTCTGAAGGTCGAGCGCGGCCAGACCAGCGACGTGCTGTCGGCGATCGACTATACCCTGGTCGGAACGCCGGTATCCGTCACGTACGACTCCACCGACAATCCGCTGGACGCCACCCGGGGCTTCAAGGTCGTGGCCTCGGCGACGCCGTACCCGTCGTTCCTTGGTTCGACGGTGAATTTCACCGAAGGCAAGCTGACGGCCTCCACTTACTACGCGGTGGATGAAGACGCGCGCATCGTGCTGGCCGGCCGCGTGACGATCGGCATGCTTGGCGGCCCCACCCTCAGCGAGATCCCGGCCAATCACCGCTTTTACGCTGGCGGCGCTTCGTCGGTGCGCGGCTACCGGTTGAATTCGCTGGGTCCCCAGGATGGCAGGTTCGGGTTTGTCGTTGGCGGGCGGAGCCTGCTGACGATGAATCTGGAAGCGCGCATCAAGGTGACCGACACCATCGGCGTCGTGCCATTTTTCGATGCCGGCAACGCCTTCGAAAGCTCCACGCCGCATCTGAAGGACAAGCTGTATAAATCGGCGGGCATTGGCCTGCGCTATTATACGCCCATCGGCCCGATCCGCGCCGATTTCGCCTTCCCGCTGGACCGGCGCAAGGGTGACAGGCCGGTCAGCATGTACATCAGCATAGGGCAGTCGTTCTGATGATCCGGCTTTTCAAAAACCGGTCGCTCCGGCAGGTCCTGCTTCTGGTTCCGGTGGTTGTGCTGGCGCTGGGCGCGCTGGCGTGGGTGCTGGCGCCGGAGGATGTCCGTTCGGACGATGCCGAGCGCACCGTGCTGGGCGACCTGATTTCCCGGGTGCTGTCCACCGACAACGCCACCGTGTCGGTGGGGGCGGTGGACGGCGCGCTGTCATCCGACGCGACGATCCGCAATGTGGTGATCTCCGACCGCCAGGGACCGTGGCTGCGCCTGAACGAGGCGCGGCTGATCTGGCGGCGGCTGGCGCTGCTGTCTGGCCGGCTGGAGATTGATCGTCTGGAGATCGGTCGGCTGGAGCTGATCCGCCGTCCCGTTCCGCCCGAGCGCGAGGTGACGCCGGCCAGCGATGAGCCGCTGCTGCCGCAACTGCCGGTGGAAGTGATTGTCAGGGCGTTCCAGCTCAAGGACCTCTCCCTCGGCGAAGCATTCGCTGGCGTCGCGGCGCAGATCGGCGCCGATGGCGAGGCGCGGCTGGGTGATCCGGCCCAGGGCCTGAATTTCCGGCTGGATGCGAAGCGCCTCGATGCGCCTGGGCAATTCACCGCACAGGTGACGTTCACGCCCAATGACAAGAACCTGAAAGTGCAATTGCACGCCAATGAGCCGGCGGGCGGCCTGGTGGCGCGGCTGGCGTCGATCCCCGGCCTGCCGGCCATGAAGCTGGACGTGGACGGCGCCGGTCCGCTGGACAATTTCAACGCCAGGCTGGATCTTGACGGCGGTCCGGATCTTTCCGCGCGCGGCTCGGCCAGGCTGACGCAGCAGGATCCTGCCCAGCAGAAGGTTTCTGGCGGCGGCCGCGTGATGACGCTGGATATGGCCGCGCGCGTCTCCGGGGTGCTTCCCGCCCCGGTGGCGCCGGTGTTCGCCGGCGACACCCGGCTTGGCGGCCGCATCTTCCTCAACAGCGACGGCGCCTTCTGGCTCGACGATCTGGCGGTGCAGGCCGAGGCGGCGCGGCTTTCGGTCACCGGCGGCATGACCTCCGGCAAACAGCTCGACGTGAAGGTGATGGCCGGCGCGGTGCCGAATGACGGCGCCGTGCTGCGCACGGGCAACGCCGAGATTGGCAAGCTGGATTTCAACGCGCGCATCACCGGCCAGCCGTCGATGCCGACCGTGAAGGCCAGCCTCGATCTGGCGAAGGCCAGATTGCCGACGGGCAATATCGCCTCCGCCAGGGCGACGCTGGACGCGGAGCCTACCGGCGTGATTGGCGAGCGCGGCACGCGTCTGAACATACAGGCTGACGCCACGGCCACGGGCATCGCTTTGGCGGACAAGGGGCTGGACGCGGCGATTGGCGACAAGGTCAGCCTGACATTGCGGGCGGCGCTTGGGCGTTACGGCACGGCGCATGTGGACGTGTTCAATGTGGCCACGGCCTCCGGCGCGGTCGATTTCAAGGGCATCGCCGGCAGTCACCGGCTGGATGGCGTGCTGGCGGCGAAGGTTCCAGACCTGGCGCGGCTGCGCCTGCTCACCGGCATGCGGCTGAGCGGCGCGCTTGATGTTGGCGCCAAACTCACCGGCGAGCCGCGCTTTAACCGCATCCGCGCCGAACTGAATGGCGGCGCGCGCGATCTGGGCACGGGCATTGAGGTTGTCGACGGACTGAGCGGCGGCCGCGTGACGCTGACGGGCGCGGTGGAAGTGGCGCCGCGCGGCGGCTTCGGTTTTGACAATTTGCTGCTTGCCGGGACGCACGCGACCATGCGCGTCAACGGGCAGGCGCGGGAAGACCAGTCCGCCATCGAGGCGCTGGCGACCATCGCCGACCTGCGCTACGCCGACCGGCGCATGACCGGCAGGGGCGAGCTTCAGGCCAGCCTGACCGGGCCGCTGACCCGGCCGGACGCGGTAGCGACGCTCAGCATCCGCGACGGCTCCATGCTGGGACGCCCGGCGCCGCAACTGCAACTGGTGGTGAAGGCCACGGACCTCACCGGCAATCTGGTCGCCAACGCCAACCTCAGCGGTGAGCTTGATCGCAAGCCGGTGAGGGGCGTCGTCGAGGCGGCGCGGCTTGCCGGCGGGGGCTGGGATATCCGGGGCCTGGATTTCGCCATGGGCTCCGTCACCGCCCAGGGGGCTGTGGCGATTGACGCGGCCAATCTGGCGAAGGGGCGCCTCACGGTGCGGGCCGCCAATCTGGACGATGTCTCGGCTCTGGCCTTGCGCCAGCTCGCCGGGCAGCTCAATGCCGACCTGACCCTGGAGCACGTCGGCGGCGGCCAGAACGTCGCCGTGCGGGCCGACGGCGCGCGCATGCGCTTTGGCGACATCAGGGCTGACCGTCTGAACGCCGATCTGCGGGCCAATGATGTTTTGCGCCGGCCTTCCGCGGATGGCTTCGTCAACGTCGACAATGCCATTGTTGGCGGCCAGCCCATGTCCCGCGTCCGGCTGGAGGCGCGCGGCGCCGGCGCAGCCACCGACCTCTCGCTGGCGGCGGTGGCCGCCGGGTTCGATCTGGACGCGAAGGCGCGCTTGACCCCCGGGGACCAGACGCGCGTCGATGTATCCAGTTTCACGGCGCGTCGCGGCGCGCATCGCATAGCCCTGGCCGGGCCGGCGAGCCTCGTCGTGGTTGATGGCGGCGTCGATATCCGCCAGCTGGCGGTGGCGCTGGGCAGCGGGCGGCTGACGGTTCAGGGCCGGGCGGGCCGGACGCTGGACCTCAATGTCGGCGCCAGGGCCGTGCCGCTGTCTGTCGCGGAAATTTTCGCGCCAGGTCTTGGTCTGGCCGGCGTGCTGGAGGGCGATGCGACCGTCAGGGGGACATCATTGGCCCCATCCGGACAATGGCGCATCAATCTGTCTGGCGTCTCGGCGGCCGCCGCGCGCGCCGCCGGCCTTCCGCCGGCAACGATGAGCGCCAATGGCGTGCTTGACGGCGCCGGGCGCACGTCGCTGAACGCGACGGTGACAGCGGGCAGGATTGCCGATCTGCGCATTTCCGGCAGCGCTCCGCTCGATCCGGGCGGCCGTCTCGACGTGGGCGTCCGGGGGCGGGTCGATCTGGGCGTGGCCAATGCCCAGCTGGCGCCGGCTGGCCGGCGTCTGACCGGCGCGGCCACCGTGGACGTGCGGGTGGGCGGCTCCGCCATGCATCCGCAGATCACCGGCGGCGGCGCACTGTCTGGCGGGACGTTCTCCGACGCGGTCACCGGCGTGCGCCTGAACAATATCAACGGCCAGATCACCGCGCGCGGCCAGGAAATCGTCGTGCAGCGCATCGCCGCCTCCACGCCCAATGGCGGCTCCCTGTCCGTCACCGGCAATGTGCGGGTGGACCCGGCGGCCGGCTTCCCTGGTTCGTTCCGGATCACCGGCTCCAACGCTTTGCTGGTGAACGACGGCATGGCGCGCGCCGCCGCCGATCTGAACCTCACCGCGGCCGGGCCGCTGGCTTCCCGGCCGCGCATCGGCGGAACCATCAGCATCCGCTCGCTCAATATCAGCGTGCCCAACCGGTTGCCGGGCTCCCTGCGGCCGCTGGCCCACGTCCGGCAAATCGCGCCAACGCCGCAGGCGCAGGCGCGCCTTGCGCTCGAACAGCGCGCCCGCGCCCAGGGCAAGCGCGCCGCGCCGTTTGACGCGGTTCTCGATCTGGTCGTGACGTCGCAGAACACGATCCAGGTCGGCGGGCGGGGCATCAACGCGGTGCTGGGCGGCCAGTTGCGCATCGCCGGAACCATGTCGGCGCCGGCCCCGACGGGCGGCTTCGCCATGCGCAGCGGCAGCTTCGATCTCGGTTCACAGGCGCTGGACTTCACCCGGGGGCAGGTCACCTTCAGCGGCACGCTCAGCCCGGAGCTGGATTTCGTTGCCGAGACCATCGCTGGCGGCGTGACGGCGCGAATCCAGATCTCTGGCCCGGCCAGCGATCCGGCGTTTGATTTCAGCTCCAGCCCGGCGATGGCCAGGGAAGAGGTGATCTCGCGCATCCTGTTCGGCCAGTCGGCGGGCGAGCTCTCCGGCCTTGAGGCGCTGCAACTGGCCCAGATCGCCGCCCAGTTCTCGGGCGATGGCGACAGCGCGTTTGACAGCCTGCGCCGCACCCTTGGTCTCGGCGGCTCCGACATGGATGGGGACAGCAACCAGGGCTTCCTGGCGCGGGCCAGCCGGGCGCTTGGCAAGCGCATCCGCTTCAGCGTCAAGCCAGGCACGTCGCCGGAAACCACCGGCCTTGGCGTCAACATCAACGTGACCCGTCACATTCGCGTCCAGGGTCTCGTGGGGGCCACCGGCAATACCTCGGTGAATATTGGCGCCGAATGGGAATACTGATTCGCGCCGGCGAGTTGAGGGCCCCCATGGCGGTTGCCAATGGGGCGTCCGCTTCTCTGGCGCCCTTGCAAGGCTGTTTTGCAAGGTTGTTTTACCCGCTCCCTTTGCCGGACGGGGCGCCGGTCCCCGGGCGTCGATCCAGCGATTTTCGTTCAGAAATTTCTGGCGGCGGGCAATAAATCTTGCCGGTCCGTTACTGCCCTACTATTGTCCCCAGGCTTTCACATTTTGGTGAGATCGCTGGTATGTCCGCTGTGTGATTGAAGAATCGCCTTTTGGGGCGCCGGGCCGGGGGCCTGGCGCCGCCGGATGGCGGGAACATGGCGTTGCGTTGGGAGCAATGGATGAAGCGTTGGGCGATCTTGTGTGCGGTTGCGGGCATGGCTGTCGCCGCCGCTTCCACGGCGTCGGCGCAGTCGCTTCCCGCGTATCAGGCGAATGCCACCCTGAATTTTCCGGGCGCGACCAACCGTTACAGCGACCCGCTTGGCGCGCCGCGCAACGTCTGTTTCAGCGCAGCGGCGCTGCACCGCTGGTGCCGCGTGTTCGTGACGTCTTCGGCCGGGCCATGCGTTTGCGGCGCCACGGCGGGGGGCGGCGCGGTCTTCGCCGGCACGCTGATCACCGATGCGCAGCTTTATGAGCTGATTGGTGAGAACGTGAAGCAGGCCGAAGTCGGGGCCAACGGCCGCCGCGTGGCCAACTCCCGGAATTACAACGGCTACTGAAGCTGCTCCCTCCCTTCAGGGTTTTCCATCGCGAAGGGGCATCGCGCCCGCGCGTCCCGTCCTCTGTAACGAATTTGCCTCGGCTGGCCCGGATGGTTCGGGAGCGTGGATCGCGGCGTCGCCGCGTGAATGGCCGGACCAGGTCCGGCATGCTGGCGGCGGCCTGACGCTCGGGCAGAGGCGCCGGCTCAGGGGCCGGCTCAGGTTCAGGGGGCCGCCTGGGGGGCCTGTTCCGGCGTTGCCGGGAAGGTTGGCAGCGCCGTGTGAATGACGCCGTAAACCTTGGTTTTCTCACCCCGCGTCACCGCGCCGGCAAGGGCGTCCAGACAACGCTCCAGCTCATTGATGTCCGGGAAGCTCGGGTCGGCGGCGATGATGCCTGGCAGGTTGACGTCGCGGGTGGCCTCGCCGTCGTCCAGCACGATCTCCTCCAGACGCTCGCCCGGGCGCATGCCGCTGAACACGACGTCGATGTCGACATTGGGCCGCAGGCCGGCCATCTCGATCATGCGCGTGGCGAGGTCGAGGATTTTCACCGGCCGGCCCATGTTGAGCACATAGATCGAGGTGCCCTTGTCGGGGTCGTCGATGGCGTGGAACGACGCCACCACCACCAGATCACAGGCCTCCGGGATGGTCATGAAGAAACGCACCATGTCGGGGTGTGTGACGGTGACCGGCCCGCCCTTGTCGATCTGCTCGCGGAACTTGGGCACGACCGAGCCGTTCGAGCCCAGCACATTGCCAAAGCGCACCACGACGAGGCGCGTCAGGCGCGGGGCCTCGGGATCCCCGGCGGCGCCGTTGCGCGCCGCCAGTTCGGCGTCCTTGGCCTGCACATACATTTCCGCCAGACGCTTGGTGGCGCCGAGGATCGACACCGGCTTTACCGCCTTGTCGGTGGAAATCATCACGAAGGCTTCGGCGTTGCATGCAATTGCGGCGTCGGCGGCGTTCATGGCGCCGAAGACGTTGGTGCGCACGCCTTCGCTCCAGTCCTTCTCCAGGTAATGGACGTGCTTGAGCGCGGCGGCGTGGTAGACGACCTGCGGCCGGTAGTCGCCCAGAATGGCGAACAGCCGGTCGCGATCGCGCACGTCGCAGATGCGGCCAACCGGATTGCAACCAGGAATTCGGCCGAGGTCTTCGAGAATGGCGTGCAGCGCCGGCTCGGAATTCTCCAGGATCAGGATGTCCGTGGCGCCAAAGCGGGCGAGGCGACGGGCCAGCTCGCCGCCGATGGAGCCGCCGCCGCCGGTGATGGCGATGCGCCGGTGCGCCGCCAGCGACGTGATGGTGGCTTCATCAATGCTGATCGCCGGGCGCAGCAGCAGGTCTTCCATGGAGATCGGCGCCAGGCGCGCCGGGACGTTATGCGCGCCTTCGTCCAGCCCCTGGGTGCGCAGCACCTCCACGCCAAAGCGGCGGGCAGTGGTGAGGATGGTTCCCGGGTTCACCTCGTCAGCGAGAGCGGAGGGAGCCATGACCACGATGGCGGGGGCCTGGTCGCGGGCGGCGAGCCCCTGCATGACGCTGGCCAGATCATTGAAGCCGCCAAGCACCCGGATGTCGCGGATCGACTGGCCGGCGTCGGAGCCATGGCGGCTGAGGGCGCCGACCGGGCGCAGCCGCGACAGGGCGCCCTGCTCGATGCCGCGCAGGATCGCCTCAATCTCGATGCCCGTCCCCAGAATCAGCGCGGCGTCGCGCTTGCTGGCGGGGGAGGCGGAGGTGAGCTGCCGCTGTTTCAGGGCGCGATAGGCGACGCGCGGCGCCGCCAGCAGCAGCATTTCCAGCAGGCAGAACAGCAGGATCCAGCCGCGTCCGAAGAAGTTTTTGCCCAGCAGGTCCGGGTGCGACACCACGGTGTCGAACACCAGCAGCACCAGGGAAAGCGCCAGCGAAGCCTTGGCGATCTTGATGATGTCCGGCAGCGACGTGAAGCGCCACTTGGACTGGGGCAGGCGCACGGCGAGAAACACCAGGGCGGCCACCGGCAGCACGCCCGCCAGAATCAGCGGCAGATCATGCAGGTAGACGCCCAGGCGCTGGTCCTGAAACCGCAGGAAAAAGGCAAGCGCGGTCGCGCCAGCGGTGACGACGAGATCCGCCGTCAGGTTCAGCAGGATGGTCCTGATCGCGCGTCGCGACGCCATGGTGCTCCCCGGATACGCCGACAAACGGCGAAACTGTGCTGCAGGACATAAAGCATCATGCGCCCGCACGGAACCGGCGTTGGGCCCCGGCGCCCGTCAAATCATGCTCCCGCCTGGAGAGAGACGGCATTCGCGGCCATACCAGGGCGGTTGCAACGCCCATGGGCATTGGCGCCGCCAGAGCCCTTTAGCGAATTCTGGTCGATCAGACGGTTCTGCCGGGCCGGAAAGCGCTCCAGGCAGATGGCTTCAGGGCAGGCAACTACAAGGCAGGCAACTCCAGGGCGGGTCAAAGGCCTCGCCAGCGGCGGAACCAGTCCACGAAGCTGGCGACGCCGGTTTCCAGGGGCGTCGCCGGCACATAGCCGATCGCCGCCTGCAACGCATCGGTGTCGGCCCAGGTGGCGGGCACATCGCCCGGCTGCATCGGCTCCAGCACGATCTCGGCCTTGCGGCCGAGGCCTTCTTCCAGCAGGGCGATGAGGCGCGGCACCGGCGTTGGGCTGTTGGCTCCGATATTGTAGACGCGCCAGGGGGCGGAGGAGCTGCCCGGCGTGGGCGCGGCGCCACTCCATTGCGGATCAGGCCGGGCTGGCCGGTCGAGCAGGCGCACGACGCCTTCCACAATGTCGTCGACATAGGTGAAGTCGCGGCTGAGGTCGCCATTGTTGAACAGCCGCAACGGCTTGCCGGAGGCGATGGCGTCGGCGAACAGCCAGGTGGCCATGTCAGGGCGACCCCACGGCCCATAAACCGTAAAGAAGCGCAGGCCAGTGGTCGGCAGGCCAAACAGGTGGCTGTAGGCGTGGGCGGAAAGCTCGTTGGCCTTTTTGGTGGCCGCGTACAGGCTGAGCGGATGATCGACGTTCTGGCTGATGGAAAACGGCATGGCGCGATTGGCGCCGTAAACCGAGCTGGACGAGGCGTAAACCAGATGGCGCACGCCATTATGGCGGCAGCATTCAAGAATGTTCTGGAAGCCGACGAGGTTGGAGCGGGTGTAAGCGTCCGGATTGATCAGGGAATAGCGCACGCCAGGTTGCGCCGCCAGATTGACCACGAGGGCCGGTTTGCCGGCGCGGAACACCCCGGCGAGCGCGTTGGCGTCGGCGATGTCGGTCGGGCTGAAGCTGAAATTGCCGGATGGCGTCAGCTCCGCCAGCCGGGCGCGCTTGAGCGCCGGGTCGTAATAGTCATTGAGCGTATCCAGCCCAATCACGCGCCGGCCTTCCGCCAGCAGGCGCCGGCACAGGTGAAAGCCGATAAAGCCGGCGGCTCCGGTGACCAGAACCGTTTCCTGGCTGTCCATGTTCCCGCGCTCCATTCCGGATGCGCGATCCTGTCCGGCGCGCGCTGCTGTGATGCCATTGCTGGCGCGGGTTGGCCAGCCCCCGCGGTCCGCCCGCCCACACCGCGCGCCGCCGGAGGGCCGCCGCCCATGGGGGCCGGTTGACGCCGGCCAGGCTCCCGGCGACATTCAGCCAGCGGTTTTTTGGCTTAGGATGACAGGGCGCGGGCATGCGGCCAGTCGCGAAGCCAGCGATATCCACGAAGATCCAGCGCCATGGCGCCAGCAAGCGACGCGTCAGGCCGACCTCGCCGGCGGGCTACGGCGCAGGCGGCTACGGAGGCCATGTTGTCGAAATCTGCGCGAAACCTTTTGAGCCGTCGCGATCTGTCCCTCGGGGCGCTGGCCGCGGGGGTTGCGCTGCTATCGGGTGAAGCGTTCGCGGCGCCGGTCATGCTGCGCGGCGAGGTGGTCTATCGCGAGCGTATGGCCTTGCCGCGCGGTGCGCGCGTTGAGGTGCAACTGGTCGACATTTCGCGGGCTGACGCGCCGGCCAGCGTGCTGGCCACGGCCCAGGTCGGCAAATTCACCGGCAGTCCGATACCGTTCACCCTGCGCGTGGACAGCCGCAAGCTGGGGCAGGGGCGGCGTTACGCCCTGCAGGCGCGCATCAGCGACAATCGCGGCAAGCTGATGTTCATCAACGATACGGTTCATTCCTGGAAACCTGGCGACGCGGGCCCCTTCACCATCCAGGTCGTGCGCGCTGGCGGCTCTGGCAAGCCTGAGGCGGCCAGGCCGCGCGCGCCAACGGAGCCCTGGGGCCGCTGGGTGGCCGAGGACATTCTTGGCGGCGGCGTGGCGGAGCGGGTGCAGTCGGTGCTGGAAATCGCGCCGGATGGCCGCGTTTCCGGCCACGGCGGTTGCAATGGCCTGGGCGGCGCGGCGCGGGTGAAGGGCAAACGCATTGTCTTCGGCCGCATGGCCTCCACCATGATGGCCTGCCCGCCGCCGCAGATGAACCAGGAGCGCCGCTTCCATGAGGCGCTCGGACTGGTCCGCAGCTTCCGCGTGGAGGCCGAGCCCAGAAAGCTGTTGCTGCTCGATGGTTCGAACCGCGTGGTGATGCGGCTGGCGGCGGGTTGAGGCCGGGGCGCGGGCAGGCGCGCAAAGTCGCGGAGGCCTGCCGCTGCGCGATCTGGCGCAGGCGCCCTGGCAACGGCGGCGGGCGTCAGACGACGACGACGCCGCAGTGTTTGGCCTTGTGCTCCGGCTCGATGTGGATGGTGATCTGCGCCCCGGGCACTTCGTCTTTCAGCGCGGCCTCGATCCGGTCGCAAATGCAGTGGGCGGCCTCAACCGTGGAGTCGCCAGGCACCACCAGGTGAAAATCGATGAAGGTGACGCGCCCGGCGACGCGGGTGCGCACGTCATGGGCTTCCAGCGCGCCGATCGCCTCGCGGGAGATCACGCCCCGGATGGTGGCCAGCATGTTGTCGGGGGCGGCTTCATCCATCAGGCCGCTCATGGATTCCTTCGTCACCTTCCAGCCCGACCACAGGATATTGAGCGCCACCAGGGCGGCGAGCAGCGGGTCCAGCACCAGCCAGCCGGTAATCACGGCCAGCGCCACGCCAACGATCACGCCGAGGGATGAAACGACGTCGGTGAGCAGATGGCGGCCATCCGCCTCCAGCGCCGGGGAGCGCAGCTTGCGGCCCTGGCGGATCAGCACCCAGCACCAGATGGCGTTGATGACGCCGGCTGCGGCGTTGATCGCCAGGCCTTCCACGGGCGCGTCCAGCGGTTGCGGAGCCAGAAAGCCTTGCCAGGCCTTGTGCAGGATCAGCAGGGCGGCGACGACAATCATCACCCCCTCCATCACGGCGCTGAAATATTCCGCCTTGTGATGCCCGTAAGGGTGGTTGGCGTCCGCCGGCCGCAGGGCGATGCGCACGGCGGCGAGCGCCGCCAGCGCCGTCGCCACATTGACGATGCTCTCCATGGCGTCTGAATAAAGCGCCACGGAGCCGGTCACGCGCCAGGCAAGCAGCTTCAGGGCCAGAACCACCAGCCCGACCGCCAGGCTGCCGATCGCGATCTGCAGGGTTCTGTTCATGTCCGTCCTGACGCCTTCTCCGGAGCCCTGGGGTTTAGGCGATCGGACGGCTGACGGCAACTCTATGGTTTTTAAATGCAAATTGGTTGCAGTTGCGATATGTGGACAGACGTGCTGCAAATCTCCTGGAGCCTGGGTCTGGCGCTGCTTTCCTGACCCCGCGGCTGTTGGGAGAGGTCGTCATGTCGTCAGATATCCGGCTCAAGCGCATTTATGAACCCGCCGACGCGGCGGACGGCGCCCGCATCCTGATCGACCGTTTGTGGCCGCGCGGCGTGCGCAAGGAGAACGCGCATCTCACCCAATGGATGAAGGAAATCGCGCCCAGTCCCGAATTGCGCAAATGGTTCTGTCACGATCCGGCGCTGTTCGGCGAATTCACCTTCCGCTACCAGGCCGAGCTCGACGCCAATCACGCCGCCGTGGCGCAGATCGCCGGTTACCTGCAACATGGGCCGGTGACGCTGCTCTACGCCGCGCATGATCCGGTGCACAATCATGCGGTGGTGCTGGCGGATTATTTGCGGGCCAGCCTCGGGAATGCGGCCCCGCGCCGGAGCGCCTGACGCGTCAGGGACGGTCCCCGCAAAGCAGCTCCACCACCTGGCCGAGATTCATGGAATTGGAGCCCTTGACCAGGATGTGGTCGCCATGGACCAGCCAATGGTCAACGCCGTGCATCAGGCTGTCGACATTCTCAAACCAGCCGCCATGCGGCGATGCGCCAGTTGCGCCTGACAGGGTCGTCCACAGGTGGCGCATGAGGGGGCCGCAGGCGAGGACGCAATCCGGCTTCAGCTGGCTGATGTCATCGGCGAGTTCGACATGATGCCGGATCGCCTGGTCGCCCAGTTCGGCCATGTCGCCAAGCACGAGGACCTTGCGTCCGGTTCCCGCACTGGCCCGCGCCAGCGAAAGCGCCATCCGCATGGAGAGGGGATTGGCGTTGTAGGAATCGTCGATAACGGTGATTGACTTGCCCCTGAAGACGGCCTGCAGGCTTCGCCCCCGGCCTGACGCCGCCTGATACTGGCCCAATGCGGGCAGGATGGGCTCAATGGCATTGCCCAGAAGATGCCGGACCGCGATGCAGGCAAGGCTGTTCAGGGCCATGTGCAGCCCCTTCGCCGCCAGGGCGTAGACGTAACGGCGGCCATCGGGGGTGGCGGCCGCGATGGCGCCGGTTTGCGCGTCATGGGCGAGCAGCCGGAAGTCGGCGTCCGCCATCTGGCCATAGCTCAGAACCCGCAGGCCGCGCTGCTCCGCGCGTTTGCGCAGATCGTCAAAACAGGGCGTTTCCCGCCAGATCAGCGCTGTTCCGCCCGCGGACATGCCTTCGAAGATGTTCGCCTTGCGCTGGGCGACATAGGCAAGGCCCTTGCCCGGCGGCAGGTGGGAGGGGGCGATATTGGTGACAATGGCGATATCCGGCCGCACCAGCCGGATATTCTGGAAGTTGGGCGCGTTAATCGCGCTCACCGCCGCTTCGAGAACCACAAGACTGGTGTCCGGCAGCGTATTGGCCAGCAGGTGCAACAGGCCCACGCGGGAATTGTAGTTGCTGGATGCGTTGCTGCTCACCTTCTTGTCGACGGACATGGCCAGCGTCATCATGCTGGTCAACGACGTTTTTCCGGCGCTGCCAGTGATCGCCACGACCGGGGCCTGCAATCTGTTGCGGCCGGCGACGCCAAGCTGCATCAGGGCGTGCAGCGGATCCTCAACCTGCAGCAGGGGGAAGCGGGGATCCAGACCAGGGAGCGGGCGGGCGACCACGGCGCCCGCGAGGCTGCGCTGCAGCTCGGGCAGGCGCGCATGGGAATCCCAGGGGCGCGCCGACATATCCGTGTAAAGCTCATGCCGCGCCACCAGGCGCTGGTCGGTCGCGAAGAACAGGCGGGGGCCTGGCATGTCATCCCGCACGAGCATGCGCGGCTTGTGGGAGACTGAGCGGGCAAACCAGAATCCGGGCGGCGGCGTAAGCCATGCCCCGCCGGTGATCCGCTGGATCTGTTCGGCGCTCCACAGTATTTGCGGCGCCTGGGGCAGCGTCTCCGGCGCCGGAGCCCCGTACACGGGAACATTTTCCCTCAGCACCCTGAAGGCTTCCTTGCGGGAAAGCGCGAACCGCACCTCTACGGGCAGGGCCACCCGTTTCGTACGGATGTCGCGTTGCTTCAGGCGCACCGACAGCTTCAGTGCGCCATCCAGCCAGCGTCTGACGGCCGGCGGGCGCAAGGTATATGCATCGCGATAAATAACGCCGGACTCCCACCGGCTGGTCGGCCACATCCAGTCACAGGGATCGTGATCGCTGGAGGCGCCCCAGGCGCCGGAAATACCGGAAACCTGGCCAGAATCCAGGTAAGGGACCGCCTGAAATTCGATGCGCCAGTCATCCGCTGTTTTGTCTTCCGCGAGGCGCCAGAAGGATTCGACACAGATCAGCCCGCAATGATCAAGCTGTTTGGGGCTCGCCAGAGCGCCCAGCAATTCCAGCGGGCCAAGCCGGATCGGCGTGGCGAATGCGGCGTCGGCGGGAACCTGGTCAACACTCCAGTCAGAACCGCGTGGAGGGGCGGCCAGGATTGCTGGCGGGGCGGGCGCGGCCGCCGCCGGCGTGGGTTCAGCGGCGCGCGCGCTTTGCGGCAGGTCTTTCCGGGCGGGCGCTGGCAGTTCGATGACGCCTTCACCCGTTTCAGTGACAGTCATGACGGTCTGCAGTCCGGCGCATTTGACGGCAAGTCTGCGTGCAAGGGCGAGCGCCTCTTCGCCTTCCAGCGGCGATGTTTTGCAGAAATCCACCCGCAATGGCGTGAACCTGACCCGCCGCACGCCATTGCCCGTCGCCTCCAGCGTGAAAACGCCCGAGCCGGCGTCCCCGCGCTGGAACGCGTCGAACAGCAGGTCGCCCGCGTCATGGATGATGGGGCGGCCTTGGTAGATCTCAACGCCCTGCAACATGTGCGCCGAGGCGCCAAGCACCGCATCGGCGCCGGCGTCGATGATGGCGTGACCGGCGGCGATCTCGTGGCTGCATGGCGCGGCGCGATTGTTGGCGCCCCAGTGGACGGCGACCAGAATGAGGTCGGCGCCGCGCCGCGCATCCGCGATCAGCGGCGACAGCGTCTCGCGCCAGGCGCCGGGATTGGTCAGTTCGATATGCGCGTGCCCCGGTGAGGCGTGCGTCGCCGCGAAACTTGCCTGGGTTGCATCGAAGGAAAACAGGGCGATGTTCAGGCCGCCAACCTTGCGGATGACCGGGCGCCAGGCGTCGGCCAGCGTGGGGCCGGAGCCCGCGTGGCCGATGCCGGCCGCCGCAAGCCAGCGCGCCTGCTCCAGCAGGGCTTCCGGCCCATAGTCGCCGCTATGGTTGTTGGCGGTGGCGACGATGTCGACGCCGCCATTGACCAGCGTTTCGACCATCTCCGGCCGCGCGCGAAAGTAATAGGAGGCCCGCTCCCCCTTGTCAGCCGGGGCGCCGCAGGTGGCGATGACGCATTCCAGATTGACGATGGACAGATCGGCGTTGCGCAGGGGAGGGATCGTGGCGAGCGCTTGCGCGGCCGCGCGCTCCGTGAAGCAATAATGGAAGCGACGCCCGATATTGACGTCTCCGCCCCAGGCAATGGTAACGGTTTGTTGTTCCCCATCGTCAATCGCGCCTGTCATTACTGTTATCTCCTGGGGCATCAACAAGAGCCGTGGTGGGCGCGGCGCGCCTGAAGCCGGAACGGGCCCCTCTGGAGGGAGCATGCGGTTGCGCCGGGCGCCTCTTGGCATGGCCTTTGTCCTCGCGACCCTTCCAGCTGGCGCGACGGGCGGTGAACCCGCCGACGCGCCGCTGCTGTGGGGACAGCCAGCGCAAAGGGAGCATTGTCCTGACGCGCCAGGGTTCGCCTGGACGACAGGGGACGGCGCGCCATCCTGCCTGCGATATTTTGCCAGCGCGGAGATCGACGGGGCCGAACTGGCGATCGTCATGTTGCATGGCGACCGCAACCGCCTGATGGGCAAACCGCCCGGGGACATTCCGCTGAACACCGCGCGGCAGCGGCAGGCCATGGCCCGGCGCCTTGCGGCGCGTCTTGGCCGGCCGGTGATCCTGCTGGCGAGGCCGGGCGTCTATGGCAGTTCGGGAGACCACGGACACCGGCGCAGGCGCGCGGAGTTTACGGCGATCAATCAGGCGCTCGATCTGATCCGCCTGCGATACAATATCCGGCGACTGGTCCTGGTGGGCCATAGCGGCGGCGCCACGGCGGTCGCGGCGGCGCTCACCATGGGGCGGACCGATGTCGCCTGCGCTGTCCTGACGTCCGGCGCCTATGACCTGGTTGAGCGGCAGCAGATCCGGCGCAAGCGCGAAGGTCGGCCGCCCCTGACCCCGGAGGCGGCGTCGCGGGCGGCGTCGCGCGTTTACGATCCGATCCAGCATGTCGACGGCGTCAGGCGGGATCCGGCGCGGCGCATCGTGATCCTGGGGGATCCTGACGACGTGGTGACCCCTTACGCGCTCCAGCTGCGCTTCGCGAACAGGCTGGCTGACGCCGGGCACGCCGTGACGGTCAGGGAGGTTGCCGGCAAGCCGCCCGAACATCACGACCTGAACCGCGCTGCGGTTTTCGCGGCGATCAGGGCTTGCGCCGGAACCTGAAGCCGCGCCCTTTCCCGGGCCTGACAGCGCCACGTCACCGCTCCCGCATCGCCTCGCGGGCCCGGTTAAGCGGCCGCAGCAGATATTGCAGCACGGTCTTTTCGCCGGTGTGGATGTCGGCGGTGGCGATCATGCCGGGGAAGATGGGGAAGCGCTTGCCGACGCTGTTGGTCAGGGCGTCGGTTTTGGTTTTGATGAACACCCGGTAGTAAAACTGGTCGGCGCGCACCTCGTCGCGGATGGTGTCTGGCGAGATGCTCGAAACCGCGCCCTCAAGCCCGCCATAGATGGCGTAGTCATAGGCGCTGATCTTGACCACGGCGCGCTGCCCTTCGTGAATGAAGGCGATATCGCGCGGCGAGATGCGCGCCTCGATCAGCAACTGGTCGTCCAGCGGCACGATCTCCATCAGCTTGCCATTGGGCGGGATGACGCCGCCGAGCGTCGTGACCTCGATGTTCTTGACCACGCCGCGCACCGGAGAGCGGAAAACCAGCCGTGAAAGACTGTCCGTCCGCCCCCGGATCTGCGATTGCAACGCTTCCACGTCGGCATTGGCCCTGGCCAGTTCCTCGCGTGCGCGAACAATGTACTGGGACTGGAGGTCGGCGAGCTTCAGCTCCATGTCCACCATCTGGCGGTTGAGCCGGATGACGTCGATGTGGCTGGCGGCGCCGACCTTCTGGAGGTTCTCGCTGATCGCCAGTTCCTTGCGCACCAGGTCCATCGCGTGGCGGAGCCAGCGCGAGGATTCGTCCAGCGCCTTGCGGCGGGCGTTGTAGAGCCGGGTTTCGGACTGCACCAGTTCCGGCCAGGCGTTCAGCGCCGCCGGGAAGTCCAGCTCCGTCATGTTCACTTCGGCGGTGAGCCGGGCGGCGCTGGCCTGGGCGGCCCGCAGGCGCGCGGCGGCTTCGCCGACATTGGCCTCCGTGCGGGTCGGGTCGAGCTGGGCGAGGATCTGCCCGGGCGTGACGACATCATCCTGCCGCACGTTCAGCGCGGACAGGATGCCGCCTTCCAGCGACTGGATCACCTGCTCGCGCGACGACGGCGCCACCTTGCCCTGGCCGGATGCCACCTCGTCCAGCACCGCCACCGAGGCCCAGACGAGAAAAGCCGCCGCCAGGCCCACAGCCACCCAGATAACCCGCGTGGCGCGGGTCAGCCGGACGTCGGTCGCGTCATGGTCGAGGACATGATCGGGCTCAGGGCCGCTGACGCCCGGTGGCGAAGCGGACTGGAGGCCGAGGGCGCGGGTGATCATGCCGTTGCTCCGGTTTCGGTCACGGCTGGCGGGCGCGTCGCGGCGGCGGACGTGGGCGCCACGGGCTTCACGCCGGTGAGCCGCCGCAGCGCCGCCTCCTTGCCGTCGTCGAGTGCGATGCGGCCGTTGTCGACGACGAGGATCCGCCCGACCAGATCCAGCGCGCGCATGCGGTGGGTCGCGATGATGACCGTGCGGCCCTGCGACCAGGCGCCGAACTGGGCAATGAAGGCCCGTTCGGTGGTTTCGTCGAGGCTGGCGGTCGGCTCGTCGAGAATGATGATCTGCGGGTTGCGCAGCAGATTGCGGCTGAGCAGCAGCAACTGGCGCTGCCCCTGGGAAAAGCCGGCGCCGCCTTCGCCAACCGGGTGGTCGAGCCCCTTTGGCAGGCGGCGAACGAACGCCAGGGCTCCGGTCAGCGTCAGGGCGCGCACCAGTTCGCCGTCGCTGGCGTCCGGCGCGCCCATCATCAGGTTTTCCCGCAGGGAGCCATGGAACAGGCGCGCATCCTGGCCGACGTAACAGATGTCGCGCCTGACGTCGGCCGGGTCGATATGCGGCAGCGCGATGCCGTCGAGCATCACTTCGCCGGCGGCGGCGTCGAGCTGGCCGGCCAGCGCCTTGAGCAGCGTTGATTTGCCGGCGCCGTTCTTGCCAAGCACCGCGATGCGCTCGCCGGCGGCGATGGACAGGGTGCTGACGGTCAGCGCGATGGGCGTTGTCGCATCGCCATGGCGGAAGGCGGCGTCGCGCATGTCGTAGGCGCCGGCTATGGCCGGCAGATGCACCCGCGCTTCTTCCGGGGCGTGGTCCACCGGCAGGCGCATGATTGCCTCAAGGCTGCCGGTGGCGACGCGCGCCTGTTGCAGGCGGGCCAGCACCTGGGAGAGGTGCGCCATGGGGGAGATCATGCGCGAGCCGAGCAGGGACGCGGCGACCAGGCCGCCGGTGGTGATGTCGCCGGCGATGACCATGGGCGCGCCCACCACCACGACGCCGGCGTAGACCAGCATCTGCACCGTGTGCACCCATGACGACATGCCGTTGGTGAGGGCGCGCAACTTCAGCTGCGCCCCGGCGGTGACGGCGTTGTAGTGGTTCCACAGCCGCAGGAAGCGGGGCTCGGCCTGCAACGACTTGATGTCCTCGATGCCCTGCACCGCCTCCACCAGCATGGCGTTGCGCAGGGAAGCCTCGCGCATTGAGGTCTGCGCCAGCTTGCGCAGGCGTCCCTGCAACAGCAGCCCCGGCGTCAGCATCAGCGCGAGCCCGGCCAGCGGCACGAGCGCCAGCTTGCCGCCGATGAAGCACATGACCGCCAGGAACATGAAGAAAAACGGCAGGTCGGCGAGGGCCGAGATGGTCGTTGAGGTCATCAGCTCGCGCACATGCTCCAGATCGCGCAACTGGGCGATGAAGCTCCCGGTGGAGCGCGGACGGGCCTGGTTGCGCACGTGCAGGGCGTGGCCGAACACCACGTCGGACAGGCGCCGGTCGGCGTCCTTGCCCATGAGGTCGATGATCTCGTGGCGCACCCTGCGCATGATGAAGTCGAACAGCAGCGCCAGCACCACGCCGGAGAACAGCACGAACAGCGTCGACATCGATTCGGCCGGGATCACCCGGTCGTAGACCTGGCCGGAGAAGACAATGCCGGTCAGGCCCAGGGTGTTGGCGACGAGTGAGGCGACCAGCACATAGCCATATGGCCGCCAGTCGCGGATCACCAGACGACGGAGCCAGTGCGCCTCATAGGGGCGGATGTAGTCGTCGACCCGGGCGTCGCGCACCCGGCGGGCCGGTCGCGCCACGGCGGCGCGGGCGATCATGGTCGCCAGCTCTCCGGCGGGCGTGAGAACGGGCAGGGAATCTTCGCCAGAAAAAGTCACTTCGGCAATGCCGTCGGCGCCCAGGCTGCTGATGATTCCGACCTGGCCGTCAGCCAGCTCGATGATGAGCGGCAGGCGCTGGCTGTCGATGAACCGCCCGCGCTCAGGCAGGAGCTTCAGGCGCAGGCCCATGCAGCGCGCCAGGCTGGCGATGGCCTCGTCCTGGCTGGCGGCCCCCTGCCAGCGCGCTTCCAGACGCGCCCGCTGCAGCGACGGCGACAGACCATAGTCGCGGCAGACCCGGGCGAGGGCTTCGATCCATGCGTCGAGCAGCGCCGTGGACGGCGGTGGCGGCGCGGCGGCGGCGTCAGGCTGGATGGAATTGCTCATGGCGTTGCCTGCGCGTTGAGCGCGAACGCCGCGCGCGTCATGCCGGTGTTGTACAGGCACTCCACCTGCAGCCGGCGCAGATCGTGGGTGATGTTCACGGCCTGGAAGCGGGCCGCGAACAGTTCCTGCTCGGCGTTCAGCAGATCAAGCAGCGTGCGCGTGCCCAGGTCCATATATTGTTGCCGGTAGAGATCGCGGGTCTTGACCATGGCCTGATCGCGCAATTGCGCGGCCTTGTGTTGGGCGCCCAGGGCGCCGATGCGGCTGCGGGCCTGCGCCAGGCCCTGTTGCACCTGCAGGCGCACCGCCGCGCCGGCCGCCATCGCCGCGGTCAGCGCATGGTCGGCGGCCCGGCGCCGCGCCACGGTGGCGCCGCCTTCGTAGAGATTGCCGGAAACGCGGATGCCGGCGGCGTAGTTGAAGCGGCGCGTGTTACTGTTGTTGTAGGACCAGGCCGGCTCGCGCTCGTAAAACGGAGCGTAGTCGGCGCTGCCAGACAGGGCGATGGTCGGAAACAGCTGGGCCTTGCTGTTGTCGAGCTGGGCGATGGCCTGGCGCCGCTTCTCCTCGGCCTGGACGGCGGCGGGTATCCGGCTCCAGTCCAGTTCGCCGCTGGCGCATGCCCTGTTCAGCCACGCCGGCGCGCTGGCGGCGACGGAACTGACCGGCAGGCTGGCGAGAAACGAGACGTTGCTCAACCAGCGGCTGCGTTCGCCCTCAACTTCGAAGCGGGTGGCTTCGGTCGCCAGGATGCGGGCTTCCGCCTGCTCCTTGTCCGACAGGGCGCTGGCCCCCTGCTGGTTGCGCTGGCTGACCAGATCGCCAATGGCGCGCACGCCCGCGACCTGTTCGGCGGCGACCGCGAGCAGGGCCTGGTAGCGCTGGGCCTCGACGAAGGCGAGGGCGGTGTCGCGGGCAATATTGTCAGTGGTGAGCGCGACCTGGGCGGCGCTGGCGCGGGCGCCGGCGGAGGCCGCGTCGACCTCGGATGACACCTTGCCGAAATCATAAAGCATCTGCGATGCGGACAGGTTGAGCGCCGGCCGCCAGTTCTGGTTTCCGGCCGCGCTGACGCCGCTGCCGGCGCCGGCTGAAATCTTTGGCAAATATCCGGATCGGGCGACGGCGATCTGCTCCTGCTGCTGACGCATTACGCCAGTCGCCTCTGCGATGGCCGGGTGATGCTTTGCCGCGCTGCGAACCACGGTTTCCATGTCCGGGGCGCCGGCCGGTCGGGCGCGCGGTTTCCTCGTCGCGGCCTCAGCCTGCAAGGGAGGGCCCAACGCCAGGCAGACGCTGGCGCCGAGGAGCGTCTGGAACAGCAGCGCCTGACAACGCGGAATTCCGCGCCGGACATTCCGGCGCCGGGTGAAACGGAGCGTTCGGCCGCATGCGACGCGTCCAGCCAAATTCATTCAGGGCTCCACATGGTCGACGGCTTGCCACTGTCAGCGCCGGTCAATCCGGAACGCGACCCGATCAGTCGATGATTGCCAGGCCGCCAGGCTGCCAGGACGTTGGACGTATCCGCGGCCTGCAAAACCGGAGGAGGCGCGATGCCTGTCCTCGCGGGAGACATTTTGCGCCGCCCGGGCTTCGTCAAAACCCGATGCGGCAGGCGCGCCGGGGGGCTGGCGGATGATCGCAGCGCCGGCGCCCTGGAGGGCGCCGGCGCCATGGTTTCGTCGGGACCGGCTGACAGTCCGGCCCGGAGGCCGGGCGACGCGCGCCGCCCGACCCCGGTGGAAACGGGGAGCGGCGAACCGCTCCCCGGCTCCGCGTTAGACGACCGGATGGTGGGTCTGTTCGTCGTCCGGCGTTTCGGCGAGGTAGACCAACGGCTCCTCGACATCGACGCCGTCTTCGGCGTCTGTCGCGCCATCAGGCGTTTCGGTGAGGTAGACCAGCGGCTCCTCAACGCCTGCGCTGCTTCCGGCATCCGTCGCGTCGTCAACTGACGCTTCCGCCGCCGTTTCGCTCTCCGGCGCCTCGGGGATGTGGGAGAGGCCGTCAAGCCCGATATCCCCGCCAGCCTCCGCCAGCGTCAGCTCCGGCAGGCTGTCATGACCGCCACTGGCTGGGTCCGCCTGGTCGCGCCCGTCGTTCAGCTCGACAGGAACCGCGTCCGGAACGTCCGTCGCCTGCGCGACGGGAGCAGCCAGCGCCTGGCCGGCGCCATCGTCAGCTGGTTCCGGCTCCGCCGGATCGGCTGGCGTCCCGGACGCTTCCGCTTCGGCGCTTCTCGCCACCCTCGCGCCGGCGAGATCTTCCGGCTGCGTTGCGGACGTGTCCGCAGCGCGCCCGGCAAGTCCGTCCACATGCTCCCCGCCAACATGCTCCCCGTCGCCGGCTGGAGCCCCGGATGGGGCAAGGCTGGCGATGGCGAATGGCGCGGCGCCACCGCCGCCATTGATATTGACGGTGAGATGGGCGGCAGACCCGCTGCCATCCGGCATGACGATCTTGTACTGGAACACATCCGTGTATCCGGTGGCCGTCTGCGGCAGGTTGGCGAGCGGCTGGTAGTGATATCCACCATTGCCGTAGACTGTGAGGCTGCCATGGGCGCCGGCGATCACCGCGCCCGCGCTGGCGACGTCGACGAAGCTGCCGTGGTCATCAACCTGCAACTTCGCGGAGAGCGGCACATCGCCGTCGTTGCCGAACAGGTTGCCGTCTGCCGCCCTGGCCGAAGCCACCTCCCACTGGTTGGTGTGGGCGACATTGACGTCCGTGGCGATGGTCACGGCGCCTGCCAGACCCGTGAGGCTGGTGTGAACGCGGTAGTTGCCCGGGCCCAGGTCAAGGTCGGCGATGTTGATCGTTTTCACAGGGCCAAGCAGGCCAACGACCATGTTGAAGTCACCGTTCGCGCTGACAGGCTGCCAGTTGCCGGGCGACATCTCCTTTTCAATGGTCACCGCGCCGTTTGCGACGGCCGCCACCGTCGCCGACACCACCACGGTTCCCGAGGCGGCCATGTTGTCGGTAAGGGTGAAAGTGCCACTGTTGATTGCCCGCGGGACGCCCAGCAGGGCGGCGAGCGGGTCGTGGTCATTGAAATGATCGCTGACCGGATGCCGCCATGTAACCTCGGCGTCCCCCCTGTCATCGCTCGCCGCGAAATCACGCGCGGCTGGTTGCGACCAGTCTTGATCATTCCACACCAGGCCCTGATCCTGGCTGTCGATGCGGACATACAGGTTAGCGGTGCTGTCCGCGCCCGTCGCCGCGTCATGGAGCGTGTAGGTGAACTGATCCACCTTGCCGATACCGGCGGCGCTGGCATTGGGCTTGTAAACGTACGAGCCATCCTGGTGGACAACGAGCGTTCCGTATTGCCCGGCAACTTCCGCGCCCGCTGGCCCGCTTTGCACCTCCTGCGCTGGGCCCCCGTTGACGCTGACCCTGGTCACCAACTGACCGGGGAAGGCGGCGGAACCATCATTTTCAATGACGTTTCCGCTTACCGGCGGTGCGTTGACGGCGCTGATCGTCTTGTGATCCACATTGACGCCATCGACCGACAGATTTCCAAGCAGGCTGATGCCCGCGACGTCCCTGACCGCCACGAAGGCGCGATAAACGCCCTCTCCCAGCGACGCGCTGGCTTCTGCGCGATTGCCGAGCAGATTGAGGTTCAGGAATGTGCCGTCGCCGTCTCCATTAACGGAAGCCCATGAGCCGTCAGCCTGCTGCTTCTGCACCACAATGCTGGTTGAGCCCAGCACATCAAGGCCAATGGTCTGCGAATAGACCAGCGACAGGTTCTGCTCATGCCCCTGACCAACGGAGAAGTTAACGGCGTTGACGCTGAGAACCCGCAGGTCGACCCCGATCAGGCTGACAAGCGCGAGATACGACGCATCTCCATGATCGACTGCGGTTGACGTTGGGACGAGCTCCAGGTTCGCCGTTGCGTGATCCTCGACAGCATCGGCATCCGCGTCAGCATCGGCGTCGGCATCTGCGTCAGCGTCAGCATCTGCATCGGCATCCGCATCTGCGTCGGCATCCGCGTCTGCGTCTGCGTCGGCATCTGCGTCTGCATCGGCGTCGGCATCAGCGTCCGCATCTGCGTCAGCGTCCGCATCAGCATCCGCGTCGGCGTCAGCATCTGCATCGGCGTCGGCATCAGCGTCCGCATCGGCATCTGCATCAGCGTCGGCGTCTGCATCAGCGTCAGCGTCCGCATCCGCGTCGGCATCAGCATCTGCATCCGCGTCGGCATCCGCGTCTGCGTCTGCGTCGGCATCTGCGTCTGCATCGGCGTCGGCATCAGCATCAGCATCTGCGTCAGCGTCCGCATCAGCATCCGCGTCGGCGTCAGCATCTGCATCGGCGTCGGCATCAGCGTCCGCATCGGCGTCTGCATCAGCGTCAGCGTCCGCATCCGCATCCGCGTCGGCATCAGCATCTGCATCCGCGTCGGCGTCAGCATCCGCGTCGGCATCCGCGTCCGCATCGGCATCGGCGTCTGCGTCGGCATCGGCGTCTGCATCCGCATCTGCGTCGGCATCTGCGTCAGCGTCAGCATCCGCATCGGCGTCCGCATCGGCGTCAGCATCAGCATCCGCGTCAGCGTCTGCATCAGCGTCAGCATCGGCGTCGGCATCCGCATCAGCATCCGCGTCGGCATCCGCATCCGCGTCTGCATCTGCATCTGCATCTGCGTCAGCGTCAGCATCCGCGTCTGCATCAGCATCTGCGTCCGCGTCTGCATCCGCATCGGCGTCCGCGTCCGCGTCCGCGTCCGCGTCTGCATCCGCGTCTGCGTCGGCATCCGCATCTGCATCCGCGTCGGCATCCGCGTCCGCATCTGCATCAGCGTCCGCATCCGCATCAGCATCCGCGTCTGCATCTGCATCTGCATCTGCATCCGCATCAGCATCCGCGTCGGCATCAGCATCAGCATCCGCGTCTGCATCCGCGTCCGCATCTGCGTCCGCATCCGCGTCAGCGTCCGCGTCCGCGTCTGCATCCGCGTCTGCGTCGGCATCCGCGTCCGCATCTGCATCAGCGTCCGCGTCCGCGTCTGCATCCGCGTCTGCATCTGCATCCGCGTCAGCATCCGCGTCAGCGTCAGCGTCGGCGTCCGCATCAGCATCCGCATCTGCGTCTGCGTCTGCATCAGCGTCCGCGTCCGCATCTGCGTCTGCGTCGGCATCCGCGTCGGTATCCGCGTCGGCGTCCGCGTCGGCGTCAGCATCCGCGTCGGCATCAGCATCAGCATCAGCGTCAGCATCCGCATCCGCATCAGCATCCGCGTCGGCATCTGCATCCGCGTCAGCGTCCGCATCAGCATCAGCGTCCGCATCCGCGTCAGCATCTGCGTCGGCATCCGCGTCCGCGTCTGCGTCTGCGTCGGCATCCGCGTCCGCATCCGCATCCGCATCTGCATCAGCGTCGGCATCCGCGTCAGCATCCGCATCAGCATCAGCGTCAGCATCAGCGTCCGCATCAGCATCAGCGTCCGCATCCGCGTCGGCGTCCGCGTCTGCGTCTGCGTCTGCGTCGGCATCCGCGTCCGCATCCGCATCTGCATCAGCGTCGGCATCCGCATCAGCATCCGCGTCGGCATCTGCATCCGCGTCAGCATCCGCGTCGGCATCAGCATCAGCATCCGCGTCTGCATCCGCGTCCGCGTCAGCATCTGCGTCTGCGTCGGCATCCGCGTCTGCGTCGGCATCCGCGTCCGCATCCGCATCTGCATCAGCGTCGGCATCCGCGTCCGCATCAGCGTCCGCATCCGCATCCGCGTCTGCATCCGCGTCAGCATCCGCGTCGGCATCAGCATCAGCGTCAGCGTCCGCATCCGCATCGGCGTCCGCATCTGCATCCGCATCGGCGTCTGCATCCGCATCCGCATCTGCGTCGGCATCCGCATCGGCGTCCGCATCAGCATCGGCATCCGCGTCGGCGTCCGCATCTGCATCAGCATCCGCGTCCGCATCGGCATCAGCATCTGCGTCGGCATCAGCATCCGCGTCGGCATCAGCGTCAGCGTCCGCATCCGCATCAGCGTCTGCATCCGCATCCGCGTCGGCGTCCGAATCCACGTCGATAACCCGCGCAGGTTGTGGCGTTGGGGCGGGTACAAAGCCGCCGCCTGAACCGCCACCGCCGCTGCCAGCGGCAAGGCCCACGGCTCCGCCCGCCGCAGCAAGGCCGCCAAGAATGGCGAGAGTGGACATGTCGCTGTCGTCGTTGCCGGAAGCCGCGTTCGCAGCGCCAACGCCGCTGAGGCCAGCCGGAAGAACAGCGGCTGTCACTGCGCCATCTTCATCGACAAAATATAAATTGCTGTCAGGGTTTCCGTCTCTATCAAAGAAATTCCGGATACGAATGACGCTGCCTGATTTGAGCCGGATAATAATGTCGGCTCCCTCCCGGCTGTAGGAGGTGACGTTGGCTGCGCTTGTCGGAAGCGTAACAATACTTGCTTCTGCGAGCGTAACGGATCCGTTTTGCACGGATTGCGTGGCGCCGGTGGCTTTTGACTTGACAAAAAATTGCATAAAATACTCCAGGCGAACAAAATTTGCTCGTCTGGGGGGAAGCCGGCGCGCGATCAAAAAGAAATTTATTATTGTCTATCGGACGCAATCCTGCCCCAGGATGTGGCGCTAAACTGGATGTACGCGTCTGATGTACGCAATAGTCACGAGCATCACATTTTTTTGATGTAGACTGAATAAATAAAATTGCATTGTGTGATGTTTGGCTGGGTTTGTTGAAAAATAAGGCTTTCTAATCGCATTCTTGAACTAAACTGCGCCAACAATTAATTATATTGACAATGAAGTGGGTGTTCACAAGTTTTGATGTTGCGGTATCGTCACGCGCATATCGCGTCGCTGCCATGATGATGGCGCGCTGATTTCGCAATCATGACAAATTTTCTGGGCCATTTTTGATATAAAATACAATAAATATTAGTAATTATTGCATGTGCCTCCAATGGGCGCGGCGTGAATTCTTGCGGGAATTGTGGGCGCTTTGCGTCTGGATGAAGGGTTGTGGCCAATTGAAGCCAAGTAATATCCGGTTGCTGTTTGCACGTTTGCGGCGTCAGGTCGCGGAGCGCATCGGCCCCGCCGGCGGGGACGTTCCGGCATTTGTTTTGTTTGCATCGCTGACGGACGGAGCGGCGCGCGCGCGGACTGTCACGGTGTCTGGCGAGGAGTTTGAAGCGTGCTGGCGCGACCTCGTGCAGGCGGCTGAGCGGGTGATGAACGACGCGCGGATCAGGCCGGCATGGTTGCGGGTAGACTGGGTCGAGCGCGCGGAAAAGCTGACCTGGAACGCGCTTGAGGCGCGGCTCCGCAAGGTCAAACGCAATTATTTCAGGTTCGGCATCTCACTTGACGGCGCATTCCGCCATGCGTTCCTGGAGACCGAACTCAACGCCAACGCCATGTTGTATGGCGGGCCCGGCGCGCGCACCGCCGTGGTGAATGACAAGAATTTCCGGCGATACGCGCGCATACGCCACGGGCTTGCGAACCTGGATCGCCGCGCCGACGGCGAGGTGTGGCAGTTTTCCACGCGGGGCATGTTTGTTTCCCTCGATTCTGCCGATGTCCATGAGCTGCACGGCGCCGGCCGTGACGCCGGGCGCCGCATCATCGCGCGTCTGGAGGCGCCCGACGTTCGCGCGCTGGTGGCCGCCGGTTCCGGGTATCTTGCCAGCCAGGTTGGAGAAACCGGGCGCTTCATCTACGGCTGGCACCCGTGTTTTGACCGCGAAATTTCTGCCTATAACAGTCTGCGCCACGCAAGCAGCCTGTATGCCATGATCGAAGCCTGGGGCGTGACGGGCGACGCGACGCTCGGCGCGGCCATAGAGCGGGCGCTGGCTTGTCTTGCGACCGGGCTGATCCGCGACGATGGCGCGGAGGGGGGCGGGCGCGCGTTCCTCGTGGAAGACAATGGCGAGATCAAGCTTGGCGGCAATGCGGTGGCCATTCTGGCGCTGTGCAAATATTGTCAGGTCACCGGGCGCCGGGATCACCTGGAGCTGGCGCAGCGGCTGGCGGAGGGCGTGCTGTTCATGCAGGACGCCGCGACCGGACGGTTCCGCCACGTGCTCACCTGGCCGGATCTGCAACTGAAGGACGCCTTCCGCATCATCTATTACGATGGCGAGGCGGCTTTTGCGCTGATGCGTCTGTATGAACTGACGCAGGACGGACGGCTGCTGGATGCGGTTGAAAACGCGTTTCGCCATTTCATCGCAGCCGGATACTGGAATACGCACGATCACTGGCTGGCGTATGCTGTGGATGCCCTTGCGCTGCACAGGCCGCGCCCGGAGTATTACGATTTTGGCGTGCGCAATGTTGCCGGCTATCTCGATTTCGTCATTGACCGCATCACCACCTATCCCACCCTGCTGGAGCTGATGATGGCGTCCGAGCGCCTGGTCAGCCGGATGCAGGCGGATCCGGCGTTGCGCGGCGGCCTCGCGGGGCTGGATCTGGACAGGTTCCATCATGCGCTGGAGGTGCGGGCCCACTACCTGCTTAACGGGCATTTCTGGCCGGAACTGGCGATGTTCTTCGCCAATCCCGGGCGTATTTGCGGCAGCTTCTTCATCCGTCATCACGCGTTTCGCGTGCGCATCGACGATGTGGAGCACTATCTGTCGGGGCTCGTCGCCTATCTGGCCTGGCGGGAGCGTCAATCCGGCGGCAAGCAGCGCGATGCGCCCATAGCCCTGGCCGGCTGACGCATACCGGGGCCCGGCGGGGGCCCGCACGCAAGGCAGCGTTGGTTTGCGGAAGGATGCGCTGTCGTTTTCAGGCTTTTCCTGCGGGAAAAGTGGACTCCACCCTTCCTGAAAATGCACAGGGGCCTTTGCGGTCAAACTGGACCGGAAAAGGCTCCTGCCTGCTTTATCTTGCCGAATTCTGGCCGACCAGACGATGCCGTCTGATCACAAGGCGTTCTATCCAGCGATATCAAGCCGGTAGAACTCCCTGGCGGCGCCGGCGTAAAGGCTGTGTTTTTCCGCAAGGGAAGCGCCCGCGGTGATGCGTTTGAAGGCGTTCCAGAGGGTTGCGTAGCCGGCGCCCCAGCGGTCGACCGGGAAATTGCTTTCGAACATGCAGCGTTGCGGGCCGAAAGCTTCGATGCAGGTTTCGATCCACGGCCGCCACAGTTCCGCAAGCTGCTCCGAGGAAGTCTGGCTGCCGGGGCCCATGCCCGCAAAGCCGGGGAAGGGCATGGCGAGCCCGCCAAGCTTGACGTGAACATGGGGCAATGCGGCCAGCTGGCGGATGCTGTCGCGCCAGATGGGGAAGCGTTCGTCCCGCTTGCCGGCGTAGGCGCCAACGCCCAATGGCGTGCCGGCATGGTTGAGCAGAATGGCCGTGTCGGGGCAGGCCCGCGCCAGGCTGACGATTTCAGGCAACTGCGGCTCCAGAACCCAGGCGTCGAACGACAGGCCGCGGGCGCCGAGCCGCCGCACGGCCACGCGCACGGCGTCCTCGCCGGCAAGGCCGGCGGGCATGGCGGCGAGTGGGCCGAGCACGGCGGGATCGCCATCGTGGGCCATCATGTGCCGGATGCCGCGAAAGCGGCCGCCGCCTGCCGCGACATGCGCATCGAGCACGGCGTCCACGCCGTCGCCAAGGCGCAGATCCGCGAACCCGACCATGCCGGCGCAGGCGCGAACCGGCCCGTAAAGACCGCTGGCCGCCATGGCGGCGATGCCGTTGATGAACTCGGTTTCGCCGACAGGGCGCAACGCCTCCGGTCCGCTGGCGCGGTAGAACGCGCCGCACTGGACATGCACCGTGCCAATGATGTTGTGGCCGGCGTTCAGGTCGGCCAGCAACTGGTCGAGCAGGTACAATGGCGTCAGCTGGATGGTCTGCTCGAAGGCATGCAACGGCGCGCGCATCTCCGCCACCCGCTGGCGGCGGTCCCACAGATGGTGATGGGGATCGATGATCGGCAGCTCGGGCTCGATGATGGGTTCATTCATTCTGGCGTTTCTCCCGCGCGACGTCGCGTCTGGAGGCAGCATAAGGCTGTCGGATCGTCGGGGAAAACCGGGGCGCGTTTTCGCGACATGAGAGGTTTGCCGCGACGTGGTCGACGCGGCGCTCCCCGGCGCACAATACCCGCCCCATTATCCTTATTGTCCGCCGGGCGGTTCTGGCATGCCTCACGCCGCGCGGGCATGGTGGGCGGGGGGCGTGCACGGATGCGGTGCTGGGCTGGCCCGCCCGGAAGCGCGCCGGCGCTTCCGGCTCAGTTTTCCATGGCCAGCGCCCGCGCATAGTGGCGTGGGGCGAGGCGGGTGGTGAGAACGGCGACAATGGCGGCGTTGCCCGCGTGCATCAGCCAGCCGGCGGCGTATCCGCCGGTGAGATCGTGCAGGTTGGCGATGATCCACGGCGGCGCCGCCGCCAGCAGGAAGCCGCCGCCCTGCATCAGCGCCGACAGGGCGCCAGCCTGCAGCGGGTCCGGCAAATGATCCAGCGCCGTCACCATGGCCAGGGCGAACCAGCCGCCAAGACCCGCGCCCACAATGACCACCCACGCGACTGGCGTCGCGGTTGGCCACAGGGCCAGGCCGGTGAACCCGCCGATTTGCAGGGCCAATGTCAGCCAAAGCCAGGGCCGGCGGTCGTTGTGGCCGCTGGCGAGGATGGGCAGCAGCAACGCCGCCAGCGCCTGGCTGGCGGCCATCAGCGCCAGCAGGCTGCCGCTGGAGGCGCCGCTCCAGCCCAGTTCCTGCCAGGATGGCGACAGCCACGCCACCACTGACGAATAGCCGCCGTTGACCAGGCCGAAGCTTGCCATCAGCAGCCAGACGCGCGGGCGCTTGATGAGGCGCCAGGCCGGATTGACCCGCGCGGATGGGCCCGTCCGGTCCGCCGGCAGGGTCGCCGCCGCCAGGGCCACCGCCGCCAGGGCCGGCAGGGCCAGAAATGCGAGGCCGGCGCGCCAGCTGCCGGCGAGCGACGCCGCCAGCGGCGCCAGTTGCGCGCCCAGCGCCCCGCCGCACATCAGCATGGATGAATACAGGCCGGTGACGGCGCCCACCCGCTCTGGAAACTGCTGCTTGATAATGCCAGGAAACACCGCCTGGACAACCGCGACGCCGAGGCCGATGAGCGCGGCGGTGACGACCAGCAGCCAGCCCGGCCCCGGGATCAGGCGCAGCAGCGAGCCGGCGCCAATGACCACGAGGGACATGATGACTGCCCGCCGGGCGCCAATGCCCGCCTGCAAGCCAGGGCCCGCGAAGGCGACGAGGCCCATCAGCAGCATCGGCGCCAGGGTGAGCAGCGACATCCCCTGCAGGCTGAGGCCCGTGTCAGCCTGAATGGCCGGCGCCAGTGGGCCGACCCCGGTGATGAACGGGCGGAGGTTGAGCCCGATGATCGCCACGGCGGCGACCAGCAGCGCCCGGCTGGCGCCGGATGTTGTCTGGCCCAAAGCCGCCGGGGCGACATCACCCGCGTCTCCGATATGCGGCGGAACGGCCATTGCAACCGGGCGCGGGTTGGCGGATGCGTGGCGTGTCACGCGTCTGGGCCTGTCGCGGCGGCGGATTGCCGGTTCTTCCAGGCCACATAGGGTTCAGGTTCGGAGCCAGGCGCCAGCACCGGCTGATGGCGGATGGCCATGGATTGTCCGGCGTGTGGCAGGGACAGCTCCGCCTGCAACGCCGCCGTCGACAGGCCAAACGGCGCGCCGTCGTCGTTGGAGAAGGCGTAGACGACTTCGCTGACGCCGGCGAGGCGCATCGCCGCCATGCACATGGGGCAGGGTTGGCCGCTGGCGTAGACCGCGCAGCCGGACAGATCCGGCGAACCCAGCTTCTGGCTGGCCGCCCGCACCGCGAGCAGCTCCGCGTGGGCGGTTGGGTCGTGGCTGCGGACGATCTCGTTGACGCCCGTGGCAATGACGGCGCCGTCGCGCACGATCACCGCGCCGAACGGCCGGCCGCCACTGGCGACGTTGGCGCGCGCCAGCTCAATGGCTTCGCACAGGAACTGGCGCCCCCGCGGGCCCTGGTCATTATCGGTCATGGCTTTGTCCTGAATTATCTGGCGCCGGCGGCGGTGAGGATCTGCGCGATGGCGCTGTAGCCGCGTCGCCGGGCATGGGAGAGGGGCGTGACCCCGTCGTGGTCGGCCAGATCGACGTTGGCGCCCGCTTCCACCAGCTGGCGGACAATCTGCTGGTGCGCCGGGCCGCCGTCGCTGAGGATGATGGCCTCCAGCAGCGCGGTCCAGCCCAGCCGGTTGACGTGATCGACGGCGACGCCGGCCTGGATCAGCAGGCGCACCGCCTCGACATGGCCGCGCTCCGCCGCCGGGATCAGGGCCGTGCCGCCGAAGCGGTTGACGCTTTTCAGATCCGCCCCATGCGCCAGCGTCAGCTTCAGAATGTCGAGCAGCCCCCGGGCTCCGGCATAGAGATAGGGGCTGTCCTGGATGTTGTCCTTCGCGTTGACGTCGGCGCCCGCCGCGATGAGCGCTTCGGCGGCGGCGACGCTGTTGGCGTGCGTCGCGACGAGCAGGGGCGTTGCGCCGGCGGCGTTGCGCCCGTCAACAGGCGCGCCGGCGGCGAGCAGCTTGCGGACAGCGGCGACGTCGTTTTTCGCCGCGGCGCCGTGCAGGTCATTGGCCATTGTGGACGCTCCTGAAACGGTTGCCGGGGCTGCGCGGGACGGAGCCGCGCCGGTGATCGCCATGAGCGCCAGCCCGGCGCAGGCGATCGTCAAGGGCAGTTTCAACATGGAATTCTCCCACGGCGCATCGGGCGATGGCCGCGTCGCCACGGATAGTGCGTCAGATGGAATGTATTTGAAAATTAAATAATTTTATTATTACTATTATGAATCATGATGACAAGGGTCAGGTCACGCCATGTTTGATCCGCGACTGTTGCGGGCGTTCGTCGCGATTGTTGATGCTGGCGGTTTCACCCAGGCGGCCGCGCGCCTCAATGTCACCCAGTCCACCATCAGCCAGCAACTGGCCCGGCTGGAGGAAGCCGTCGGCCAGCCGCTGGTTGACCGCACTGTGAGGCCGGTGATGGCTTCTCCGGCCGGCGAGCGTCTGCTCGGCCATGCGCGGCGCATCCTGGCCCTGCAGGACGAGGCGCGGCGGCTGCTTGCAGACCCGTCCGGCGTCACCGCGATCCGCATCGGCATGGCCGAGGATATTGTCACCGCGCCGATGATGGCGCTGTTCGCCGGGTTCACCGCCGGGCGTCGTGAAATTCGTCTTGATGTCGCCTCCGGCCTGAGCCGGGATCTGGGCCGCCGTTACCGTGATGGTGAGTTCGACATCGTGGTGGTGAAAGAAGCAGAGGCGGGGGCCGGGGCGCGCGCCAGTTTTCCGGAGCCGCTGGCCTGGTTCGAAAGCGCAGGCCATGCCGGGGACTGGTCCGATCCGCTGCCGCTGGTGACATTCCCGGCTGGCGGATTGTATCGCGACGCCATGTTCGCGCGCGTCGAGCAGGATGGGCGCGGCTGGTACGTCGCCTTCTCGGGCAGCAGCCTGCACAATGTGCTGGTGGCGGTGGAGGCGGGGCTCGGCGTGTCGCTGCTGCCGGTCAACGCGGCGCGGGGCCGACGGTTGCGCCGCCACGCTGGCCTGGGGAGCGAGCCGGCCATGGTCACCACGGTCTACGCCGCCGAGCCGGCCGGGCCAGTTTCCGAACTGGCCGACGGCATGATCGCCGTGCTTGGCGCACGCGGGGGTGAGGGAGCAGCAGAGGAAGCGCGCGACGGCCCGCCAGCCTGAGCTTCTGCGCCGCCACGCGCCGCGGCGGGGCGCGCCAACATCGCGGCCGCCCGCATCGGCGTTCGGTCGCCCGGTGTGGCGGAAGCCGTTTGCGGCCGCCAGGCGGCGCGGCCTCCTGTTGCCCGCCGGGAGCTTGGTACTTGGCGAAGGTTTGCTACCTGGCGAGGGTTTGCTACCTGGCGGGGGCTTTCTCCTTGGCGGGGGCTTGCCGCCCGCCGTTGTCCTGGGCTTTGCCGTTCTGGTTGATGTACACCGTCGCGGTCATGCCGGCGACGAGATTGACGCCTTCCGGAACCGGGTCGAGCCTGATGCGCACCGGAATGCGCTGGGCAAGGCGCACCCAGCTGAAGGTGGGATTGATGTTGGCCAGCAGACCGGAGCCGATGGTGCGTTCGCGATCCTCGATGCCGGCGGCGATGCTCTCCACGCGGCCGTGAAGGGGCTTTGACTGGCCCATCAGCCAGATCGTGGCGCTGTCGCCGACGTGGACGCGATTGAGCTTGGTTTCCTCCAGATAGGCCTCCACCCGCAACGAATCCGTGTCGATCAGCGCGACTTTGGCCGCGCCGGCGGCGAGATAGTCGCCGGGGCGCACGGTGAAATTGGTGATGATTCCGGTGACCGGCGCGCGCACTTCCGAGCGCTCAAGGTTGAGCCGGGCGAGGTCGCGGGCGGCGGTGGCCTGTTGCAGCGCCGCCGAGGCGCTGTCCAGGGCCAGTTGCGTCTGCTCGGTCTTTTGCTGGGACACCACGTCTCCCAGCTTTTCATAGCGTCTCAGCTCGCGTTCGGCCTGCTCGAGCGTCGCCTTGCCGCCAGCCAGGGCGGCCTCGGACTGCCTCAGGGCGATGGCGAAGCGGGCGGGGTCAATGCGGAACAATACGTCGCCGGCCTTCACGGGCTGGTTGTCCTGCACCAGCACCTCGCTCACCAGCCCGGAGACATCCGGCGCCACGCCGACGATGTCGGCGCGCACCTTGGCGTCGCGCGTCCAGGGGTCGCTCATGTAATGGCTCCACAGCGCCCGCCCGGCGAAAAAAGCCGCGACGCACATGAGCAGCGTGACGAGAACGCGCGCCAGACCGCGCAACGAGAAAGTCATGACAGCCACCACCGTGACAGATTGAACACGCCCAGAAGCAGGACGACGTAAAGCGCGATGTCGAACAGGCCCCGGTGCCAGACCAGGGCGTAGAAGCCGGCCCATGCCAGCGCCCGGCGCACGATGAGGCTGACGGCCAGCGTCGCCAGCATCAGCGCGAGCAGCGTCGGCACATAGACGCCGTAAATGTCGATTTCTCCGGTCATGCGACGCCCACTTCCCGAGGCAGCTGGTTATTCTGGCGCAAATCCACCGGCGGAGCAGCCGGCGCCGCCGCGTTTTCCGCAAATGCCGCCAAGGGTGGCGGCGCCTCGGGGCAAAGGATGCGGCGCAGGCCAACCAGGGCGTCGAGGGCGCGACGTGAGGCGGCGTCGTGATCGGCGATGGCCATGGTCATGGCCCTGTCGATGGCCGAGGTCAGGCTGTCGGGCGCCGGGATCAGCCGGTCCGCGGCCTGACGGGCGCGATAAAGCGCCGCCACGCCCTCCAGCACCGCGTCATAGGCGGTGACCTTGTCTGGGCGTTGCTGGCGGCGGGCCTTTTGCAGTTCGATGATGTTGAAGCCGACGCGCACTTCCGAGTAGCCGTCGACCCGGGCCAACTCGCGGTCGCCCAGCGTCGCGAGGCGCGGAACCAGCTGGCCGAGCCTGTCGAGCATGCGGCCGGCGAGCCGCTGCGGATCATCGCGCCGGTAGCCGGCGGCGGCGTCGGCGATGTCGCGCCAGCCAGCCCGCACCAGCCGCCATGCGGCGATTTCAGCGCCGAACGGGCGGGTGGCTACATACCAGACATAGGCGAACAGCAGGCCGGCGACGGCGGCGGCGCCCTGGTTGATGAAGCTGGCGAAGTCGGCGTCATAGCGGTTCTGCATGGCGACAAACGAGGCCGTGTTGGTCGCCAGCATCAGGCCGAGCATGGTGTATTGCGGCCGCGACATCAGCAGGCCGACGATCAGAAACGGCGGGGCGAACACAAGCGCCAGCATCTCGAAATCGTGGATCGCTGGCAGGATGGCGAACAGATAAACGGCGGCGACCAGCACGCTCACGGCCGTCCAGATGGTCATGAACCGGGCCTGGGGGGCAGGCTGGTCGAGCGCGCCGAAAAAGCAGCAGGCGACCGCCGTCATCATCACCGCGCCGCCGCCGGCGGACCAGCCGGTGGCGATCCAGAAAGCGCTGGCGAGCAGGGTGGCGACGACGCAGGTCGCGGCCGAAAACAGCATCATGCCATAGTCGTAATGGCGCACGGTGCGCACCACCTGGCGGTGCCGGAAGCGCGGCCGCCATGGCCCGGCCGGGCCTTCGCTGGCGATGTCCTGCATCAGGTCCAGACAGTCGCCCCACAGGGCGATGATTTCGCCCAGCCGGTCGAGCGCGCTGCCCTGAATCAGATCGCGCCAGCTTTGCGGCGTCTCACGGCGCAAGGCGCGGATGTCGGCGAGCATGCCGTCGGCTGCGGCCGGGTCGCCGTCGCGGCCGCTGGCGAACCAGGCGGTCGCCCGCGCCAGCAGGGCTGACAGTTCCGCCGGCAGTTCGGATGTGGCGGCGGCGGGGGGCGTCATATCTGTCGCGGCGAACTGGTCGTCGGTCCGCAGGGCGTGCAGGCGGTCGGCGAGCGAGGACAGCAATGGCAGCATCATCATCAGCCGGCCGCGCAATTCGCGGGCGCGGGGCGCCAGATCGCGGGCGGTGGCGTCGAAGGCGAGCTGGGTGATCAGCATGTCCAGTCCGCCGATGTCGGCCGCCAGCTTCTGCCGGCGCAGCGGGGTCATGGGCAGGGCGCCTTCGCCGCGCAGGATTTCCGTCGCCCAGGAGGCGGCGTCGTCGATCCAGCTGGCGACAGAGCTGGCCAGCACGCCGCGCATGCTGGTGGGAAACACCACGGCGCCGATGACGGTGGCGCAGGTGATGCCGAGAATGATCTCCTCGCTGCGCGCCACGGCCACGTCAAAAATGGTTTCGGGCGCGCTGACGGCCGGCAGGGCGATGATCGGCAGGCTGTAGCCGGCGAGCATGAAGATATAGCTGCGCGGCGTGCGGATCATCAGTGAGATGTAAAGCAGCGTGCCGGTCCACAAGGCGACGACCAGGCTCAGCAGCTCTGGCGAGTCGATGAACAGCGGCACGAAAAACACCGAGGCGCTGGCCCCGATCAGGGTGCCCAGCGCCCGGTACAGCCCCTTGGAGGCCGTGGCGCCTGAAAGCGGGTTTGAGACAATGTAAACCGCCGCCATCGCCCAATAGGGGCGCGACAGGTCAAACGCCAGCGCGATGTACAGCGCCAGCATGGCGGCGAGAAAGGCCTTGCCGGAGAACAGCCACTCGCGGAGGGTGGGCAGGTTAGCCGTCACGGGCGGCTCCGCCCTGGCTGGCGGCCGCGGCTTCAATGGCTTTCAGCACGCGCATGGTTGCCTCAAGATCGCTGGCCGGCATGCCGTCAAGCGTGGCGGCGCGGGCGCCATTCAGCGCCTTTTCAATCTTGCCAGCCAGTTGCTCGCCAGCCGCCGTCAGCCAGATGGCGTTGGCGCGGCGGTCTTGCGGATGGGCGCGCCGCTCGATGAGGCCAGCCCCGACGAGCTGGTCGAGCAGGCGCACCAGCGAGGCCCCCTCGATGCCGATGCGCGCGGCAAGGGTGATCTGGCGGACGCCGCCGCCAAGCCGGCTGGCCCAGATCAGCGGCATGGCCAGCGCTTCCGACAGGCCCAGCGACTTCAGCTCGGCTTCGGCAATGCGCCGCCATTGCCGCCCACTCTGGAGCAACTGCGAGGTCAGCGCGCGTCGAAGGGCGTCGTCACGGTTCATGCCAACCAGTTAGTAGCCAAACTATCAGCAGGCAAACCAATCCAGTCATGCAACTGGTGCATGCATATGACCATTGCGTGGGGTTGGCATGCGTCTGGAGGCGCGGGTCCTTTGCCCGGAAAGCATGGCGGGCAACTGGCGGCCGGAGCGCTTGCGGATGCCGGGGCGCCGGCGGAGCAGCGCATTCGGGGGGCCTCCGCGGGCATCGCGCGCGACGGCCGAAATTAGGCGGCGGCCGGCAATCTGCGTAATGTCAAAATGTTACTTGAACGTAGCCCGTGTTCATGGCGCAGGAAAACCCGAATGCCCGCGATGGACGCGGGCATGGAGCTGAAAAGGGCCTGGGCGGATCGCGGAGCGGCGCATGGGCGCCCCTGGCCCATGCAGGACGCGTCCGGGTTTATTCCGGCGCGCCGGGGGCAATCTTCGCCAGCGACACCAGCAGGCGCTCGCGCAGGTCGCGCAATTCGGCGTAGCGCTCGAAATGTGGGGTATTGTCGAGCAGGGCCCGGGTCACATTGCCGGGATCGTTGTTGAACTGCACCAGGATGGCGCGGTTGTTGGCCCGGATTTTCTCCTGGGTCTCCGCGATCTCCTGGTCGATATCCCTGAGTTCCGCCCGGATCGCTTCTTCATCGATCATGATTTGCCTCCCTGCCGCCGCGGTATTCTCGCTGGCCATGCGCGGCGGCGGCGCATGTTTCAGCGAAGAGCAGTGTTCCCTTACGCCTGCCTCACGGCGCCGGATGGCGCCGGTGCCAGTCCGTGTGACTCTGGAAGGCATGTCCGGCGTTGACCAGCCGGGCTTCATCAAAATGGCGGCCCACCAGCTGGAAGCCAATGCAGCCGCCATTGGCCGCGGCGCCGGCGGGCAGGGTAATGGTCGGGCTGCCGGTCATGTCGAACGGGCAGTTGAAACGCAGGGCGCCCAGAAGGATGGAGGGGTCGTTGGCAAGGCCCGCCATCTTCGCCAGCGTTGGCGCGGCGAAGCCGAGCGTCGGCATGGCGATGAGGTCGACATCCTGAAACAGGGCCCGGACCTGCCCGCGAAAGGCTTCGCGCCGCAGCACGATCCTCTGGTAGTCCATGGCCGACAGATTTCGCCCCAGCTCTATGAAGCTGGCGAGGCCGGGGCCATAGGCTTCCTTGTGGGCCGGATACAGATCCGCGTGGGCCACCGCTGTTTCAATGCCGCACAGGGGCGTCCAGTCGTCGACAGCCTGCGTGGGGTCGGGGAAGGCAATCTCGCGGATCTCCGCTCCGAGTCGGGCCAGCGTCCGCAACGCTTCATCGAAGGCGGCGCCAGTTTCGTCATCCACGCCCTGGCTGACGAGACGGCTGTCGACGCCGATGGTCATGCCGCGCACATCATCGCGCAGGCCGGCGAGATAGTCCGGGACGGGTTCGGGCGCGGCGGTCGGGTCTTTCGGATCAGCCCCGGCGATGACGCCGAGCATGGCCCCGCAGTCCATGGCGCTGCGCGCCATCGGGCCGATGTGATCCAGGGTAGCCGCCAGCTCGAAGGCGCCATGGCGGCTGACGCGGCCCCAGGTCGGCTTGAGCCCGGTGACGCCATTGCAGGCGGAGGGCAGCCGGATGGAGCCGCCGGTATCCGTGCCGATGGAGCCGTAGCAGAGGCCCGCCGCCGTCGCCACGCCGGAGCCGCTGGAGGAAACGCCGGTCCAGAGATCGGGATTCCACGGGTTCACTGGCGGTTCGATATCGGGATGATGCAGGCCAAGCGCGCCTTCGGTCTGCTGCAGTTTGCCCAGGATCACGGCGCCGGCGGCGCGCAGGCGCGCCACGACAGTTCCGTCTTCGGCGGGCCGGTTCTCCCGCAGCAAGGGCATGCCGTGGGAGGTCGGCGTGTCCTTCACCCAGCAAAGGTCCTTCACCGCAACCGGCGCGCCATGCAACCGGCTGCGCCTTTTGCCTTCCGCCAGTTCCCGGTCGGCAACCCGCGCGTCGGCCAGGGCCGCCTCGGCTGTGACGGTGGAGAAGCTCTTCAACGCGCCATCAAGGCGGCTGATGCGATCAAGCGTCGCCTGGACCGCCTCCACCGACGACATGCGCCGGGCATGGATGTGCTCGCCAAGCTCGACCAGCCCCAGATACTGCAGATCATCGCCAGTCATCGTTTCTCCTGTCGGCCGGACTCAATTCTCAGGACGCGAGCCTGACATACCCTTGCGATGCGGACAAACCGCGCCATGTTCACAGTGGCGCGGCGCACAGATGCGGCGACAGAAGGTGCGGCGATACAGGTGGATCCCTGACCGGGACTTTCCTTGCGCGAGGCCAGGCGGCGCAGGAAAATACGCCAGTTACAACGAAAACCAACGGGTGGAGACACGGCCATGGCAGGGCAGTTTGATGCAGAATCCACGACGGATGACGTGCTCGCGGGCGTTGATCTGAAAGGCAGGCGCTTTCTGATCACGGGCGTCTCGGCCGGTTTGGGCGTCGAAACCGCCCGGGCGCTGGCGGCGCGGGGCGCCGACGTGGTTGGCGCGGCGCGCGATCTGGCCAAGGCGGAGCGCGCCACGGCCGACGTGCGGGCCGCGGCGACGGCGGGCGGCGGCAGCCTGGAGCTGACTGAACTCGATCTGGCTTCGCTGGCCAGCGTCCGCGCCTGCGCCGAGCGACTGCTGGCGGATGGCCGGCTGTTTGACGTGGTGATCGCCAACGCCGGCGTGATGACCACGCCCTTCGGCCACACCGCCGATGGCTTCGAAACCCAGTTCGGCACCAACCATCTGGGCCATTTCGTTTTCATCAACCGCGTGGCTCCGCTCATCCGCGAAGGCGGGCGGTTCGTGAGCCTGTCGTCCTCGGCGCACCGCCTGTCGGACGTCGACCTGGACGACCCCAATTTTGCCAGGACGGAATATGACCGTTGGGGCGCCTATGGCCGCTCGAAAACCGCCAACGCCCTGTTCGCGGTGGAGTTCGATCGCCGCCATCGCGATCGCGGCGTCCGCGCCTGCTCGCTGATGCCGGGCATGATCCAGACCGAGCTGGGCCGCCACATGCGGGAAGAGGACAGGGAGGCCCTGAGGGTGCGGGCCAATGCGGCCAGCGAGGCGGGCGGCCCGCCGCCAGTCTTCAAGTCGGTTCCACAAGGGGCGGCGACGTCGGTCTGGGCGGCCGTCGTCGCCAGCGCTGACCAGATTGGCGGGCGTTACTGCGAAAATTGCCAGGTGGCGGATGTGGTTGACGAAAGTCGTCGCCGGGACGGCGTCCGCTCCTGGGCGCTCGATGCCGAAAGCGCCAGGCGGTTGTGGGCCAAAAGCGAAGAGATGACCGGCGAGCGCTTCTGACGCCAGGCGCCGCTCAAGCGATGGGACCATGTGATGGGGCGAAAGGCCGCCTGCGTCCGGCCTGAAACGGACGCCGGCGTCCGGTGGCGCGGACCAGACGGCGTTGCCTTGTCTGTCCCGCCGCTGGCGGGCTGCCATGCGCATTCCGGGCCGGCCGAAGTACGGGGCGGGGGCGGCCGCTTCCCGGTCAGCCGGAAACGGCTGATCGATCAGCATTCGCACAAGACAGGGAGAATTGGAGCAGCTTGCGATCCATATTGATCGGGAACTGCCCTATCGTCCGGAAGGCGCCGCGTCCTTCACCATCGACACCAGGATTTGCTTCAAAAGCTCCGCGAGGATGGGGGAGCCCGCTGATTTCATTTCGGTGGCGATGGCAGGGCCTTCTGATTGTAACTTTGCATAATACGGCGATTTTTCCCGCTCCTTGCCAAGGGACCTGAGCTCAGCGGCTGAGAAATGGTTGCCGTACACAGTGGCAAGCGTCCTGTTCCATTGTCCCTGGAACTTCGGGATCTCCCTGCCGAGGCGCTCCTGAAACATTTGCCGGGCCCGCTGGGGGCCAACGGAACGCGCGATCATCTGGAATGTCTGGGTCGACGCGCCGAACTGGCGCGCAAGATCGCCGAGGTTCTCGCCGATGCGGTTCTTCTCAATGAAAGCAAGCGCCGCTTTGTTCTGTTCGCTGGCGTCTCTGGAGAGGGCCGGGATCGCCGCGAAGGCTCCAGCAATGGATGCCAGGAAGACTCGTCGATGCATGGGGACCGTCCGGTATGGGCGTTGCGCGTCGGCGCAAGACCATCATGTGCGCGAGATGGGGGCAAGCGGGGAGACAGTTCCCTCATCCTGAAAGTGGAAACGCGTCCATCAGGACATATGCGCCGGATTGCCGCTGGTGGGCATCAATCATTGGGACCAGGCGCCGGAAGTGTTCCGTCGCGCAGTGGGCGTCCAGTGCGGCGCGATCGGGCCATTCCTCAATGAAGACGAAATGCCCAGGGTCCTTCTGGTCGACAAACAGATCATAGGCGATGCACAGCGGTTCCCTGCGGGTCAGATCCACCAGCTCGCGGTAAAGCGGCATGACGATATGGATGCTGGCTGGCTTGATGAAATCCTGGGCGATGACTTTGAGCATGGCTGGCCTTGCGAATCCCGGCGATGCGCCGCCGCCATGGCTATGCATGAACATGATGGACGGGCAAATTTCAGCAATGTCGGCGGCGAGGGGCGGCGATCACTGAGATGCGCGCCAGAGACTGATGGCGCAGGGGGGCGTGGCCTTGTTCATGTCTGTGGCCCGGACTTGGGGCGAACAGGCTGAGGCCGAACAGAGAGCATGCCGGCAGGCTGGGGAGGCAGCATGGCGCGCCGCCCGTTTGCCTTTCACGTATTTCCCAACTGCCAGCCGGACGGAATCGTGCGGGCTGTCCACCTCAAAGCCATGCCGGCAATTGCGATCGTCCCGAATGATATCGCGACGTGGGTGCAGGGCTGGGGGCAGGGGAAGGCAGCGCGTTGCGGCGGCCATGGGTGGATGGCCTGTTTCAGACGCGCGAACAGGAAAATCTGTAGAAGGAAGCGGGGGCAAACTGCTCCCCTGGCGTGCTCCCGCGCATCTCAATTCCGGGAGATGCAGGTCAGCAAGCTGCTGACAATACGCGGGAAAAATGGTCGGAGTGAGAGGATTTGAACCTCCGACCCCCTCGTCCCGAACGAGGTGCGCTACCAGGCTGCGCTACACTCCGACTTGTCAGCGTCGCCGCCAACGTGGCTGCCTTATAGCGACGCTCGCGGGTCCCCGCAAGCGGGGCGCGGCAGGTTTTCGACAATCATGCGGCGGCCATTGGCGGGCGCCTGGAAATATTGATATTTTTCCAGAATGCGACGCCCGCCGGCTGGGGATATCTGCCGGTGGGAGCCGATCGCGGGAGGCTGGATGGCCGGGCCAGGCAATGGGCGCCATTGGCTTGGGCGTCCAGCGCGCTGGCGTTCCGGGGGTGGGGGCGTACAGGTCGCGCAACTGGTGACAGCGGGGCGGACGCGTGCGCTGCCGCACCCACAGCCGCTTCCGAAATTGGCAGTGTCACAGGCGTTGAGGCGGTGGCGTAACGTATTGATGGCGTTAATGAACGGTTAACCTCTTTAACGAAACAAGTAGCCGCCCGGGCCGGAACAGGGAACGGGTTGAGGCGTTAAGCCCATATCCCGGCGGGCGCCGGCGCTGCTTCTTGTCTGGCGGTGTCCGGCGCTGTTTGCGGGATGTATGTGGAGGTTGAGCCGTGTCAGCAGCGGTTTTGGGCAGTCTGATTGTTGTCGCCGCAAGCACTGGGGTTATCGCCTTGTTGGTTTTCCTGCTACCGTTTCCACGCGTGGCCCGTACTGGCATGTGCGCCCTGACGGTGATGTGTGGCCTGGTCTGGGGCGTCGATCAGGTGCGCATGGCTTCTCTGGCTGATCCGTCGCAACTGGCAATGGTGCGCCTGGCGCCCGACGCACGGCTCTGATGGCGGGGGCGTGAAAAACGCACGACGCGCGCCGTGCGTCGTGAGCGTTCGGCTCCGCACGCACAAAGACGCCTGCCGGCCTTTGCAAGGAGGCTTGTCTGGCGAGCGCAAGGCCTGGCCCGTTGCGGCGCCGTCACAGAAGTCTGGCGTTATGCACAGACGCCCGAATTTGCCCGCAGTCACAGATTGCCACGATAACAGCCCCAGCTTATGTTCCGGGCCAGTTGGGGCGTAGCCAAGTGGTAAGGCAGCGGTTTTTGGTACCGCCATTCCCAGGTTCGAATCCTGGCGCCCCAGCCAGTGAATTTTCATTCCTTAAAATTCAATGATTTCAAAGCGTTGCAGTGTGAGCTGAATCACATCGGTACCCCACTGGTACCTCAGATTGGTACCGCAGTCGGTACCCCAAGCCCGGATCGCAGAATCAGATCAAGGCAGGGGCTGCATCTGGTTGATGCGGCGAGCGCAGGCCGAGGTTCTTCGCGAGGGCCGACGACGTGATCGTGGACGCGGTGTTCTGGAAGGCCTCCCAGTTCTCCACCTTGGGGGCGTCTTCAGCGACCTTGGCTTCCAGCTTCAGACGCTTCTCATGTTCGTCGGCGGCAAGCCGCAGGGCGGAAGCGTAGTCCGTGGGAATGGACTGCTGCGACCGCTTGCGAAGCTCTTCCTCCATGCGGTTGAACTCGTTGATGTAGTCCTCTTTGAACCCCGCCGCCTTTGCGCCGGTGAAGCCCATAGCGAGGAACACGAAGCCATCGCGGGTCATGTCATACATAGGGCGTTCTTCGCCCTTGGCGTCCGTGTAAACAACCGACGCAAAATTGCGTTCGTTGAACTCGCGGCTGCAATCAAGGCTGCGGATGCTCCGCACCACATCGGCATGCCGCTTCTCAAAGTAAGCCGCTACGTCATGGCTATTAGTGACCACGCGGTCGGACTTGATGGTAACGATTGGAACGAGGTGGTGCATGTCGGAAACTCGCGGTTCTATTGGAGTGAATGGGGGCGTTTTATTCCCGCCCCCTTGCGTTACGGGAATAGTCCCTGAACGGGGATCATTTAGGCAAAGAAAAAGTCACTCTCTGCCACCTGCGTCAGGTCCAGATTTCCTTTAGGTGGCACTGGTGGAAGCTGCTTCACGTTCTCTTCTGACAGGTGCAGGTAGATGTCGACGCGGAAGTCCTCCAGCGGATCGTGGAGGGTGTACAGGTCAATGAAAGCCTGACGCAGGCAGCGCCCCATTAGGTCAACGTCAGCGGCCACTGTGCCGTAACTGTCGTGGACCAGAGCGAAGTGGCGGATGCCGTGGTTGCGGGCCATGACGACGTACATGCCTAGCGGCGCAGCCGCATTGGAGCGCAGCAGCATTGGAGCGCGGCAGCTTGACCTGCGAGTTTCATCGGATCAGAACTGGAAGCTGGCTGTGTCGGGGGGCGCGTATGTCACTTCACTATCTAAGGGTCGGACTGTTGCTCACCTTGGGGGCCAGCATCTGCTCCCCGGCTTTTGCTCAGGACGAAGGAGCAAAGCGACGGGCGCTGCTGCCGTCCATCCGCGCCGCAACGGACTGCGTCGCTAACCAAGTGCGTATCAATCCCACGGCGCTTGGGCAGGCTCGCTATCAGCAATGGGGGCAAGCCTTCACCACGGCCATGGCGTATGACAGGTGCCTGCCCCAACTGAAGCAGGTGGCGGCGATGCACGACTACCTGCATGGGCCGGGCACTGGGAGCGTGTTCGTTACAGGTGCCTATGCCGCTGACCTGCCGCGTGCTGTTGGAGGCAGGCTGAGGGCTGACATTGACAGGTTCATACAGGCTGAAGCTGCCGAGTTTGTCCGAAAGCAGCGGGAAGCTGAAGCACGTCAGGTAGAAGTGCGCCGTCAAGAGGCCAACGCCAAGCAGGAAAGCGACGCACAAACCGCGTTAATCAAGGATGCCATTGGGGCGTTCTATGAGTGTGTTGACAAGGGGGTTGTTGCGCTGTCCGCCGCGACGATTGAGCCCGCAGAAACCATCGTGAACGTGGCAGTGACCAAGTGTGATGACCTGAAGCAGAAGGCCATCACAACGGGCGTTGCTGTGGGTGCCGGGAACCGGCTGGAAGTGACAGCCGTCTTTAATGAAGGCTTTGAAAAGAAGCGCTCGATCTTGGTCGCCGATATTGTATCAGCCCGCGCCCTTGCAAATTTGAGCAGCGGCCAGACCGGCAAGCAATCGCCAGCCCCGCAAGACGCTCCTGTGGGCGTACCCGCTTCTCGCCAGTACTAATCACCAACCGGGCCTCAGTTGGTCCTGTTGGTCGGTCCAAGTCTACTGCGTCTACTCACGCCGATAAGCCGGATGTCGCGTCACGCGTGTTTAATAAGACGCTGTAACGATTGCATAATATGTCGGTCACACACGCGCGGGCAACTTCTGCGTGGTTCGCGAAGTCAGGGAGCGAAGGCTTCTCCGGTCATGTTGTAGGCGGGGGCCGGAGTTGCCGGATGCTTCGTCCCGAAAGGGCCGTAGCCCGTGGTCCAAAACCGGACCGTGTCCGTACCGCCCTAGAATCCCCGGCAGTGGCTCCCCGGTGTGCTCATACCCCGAGGGCCTTCCTGCCGATTTTAGGCCTGCCCCCCGGACACTGGAGGGCTATCCTGTGAAGTGTTTGTAGGCTTCCACGGAAGGACCACGCTTGGCGTCCTCTCTGACGGTCAGCTTCGCCGCTACCCCAAGGCGCTGCTTCAGACAATCCATGTCCTTGCCTACATGGCGCATGACCAGAAGGGCGTCGGGGTCGTGGCCCTCTTCGACCAGCTTCCGGGCCGCTGCATAGAACGGGGTGCGGCTGGTGGTGATGTGCTGGCCTTCGTGGAAGGCGTCGAAGGTCTGGCCCCTTGCTGTGACTTTGGCTGGCCTGACGGTGATGACCAGTGCGTCGTGAGTGGGCTGCGGCCCTGCCGTGAGGGCTTGGGGGGTGTTCATCGGTTCTGTCCTTGGGAAAAAGAAAAACCCCCAGCCGTGAGGCCGGGGGCAAATGTGTAGTGACTGCACTTTTGAAGGGGCGGGGGTGTGGGGCCTGCCGCTATCCGATCTTGAACAGGTCGTTCATGGGTGTCCCTGACCACTTGCTGTAGTTGGTGACGCCCCCGATCAGGCTCCCGGCAATGCCAGCCGTAAGAGCGCCATTGCTGGGCATGGGGACAGGCGCGGAAGGCTGGACGGGGTTAACCGGCTGGGGCTTCCTGATCTGTGTCGTCGGGTTGTAGGTCTTCATCTGGAGGTTCATCAGGCTGCTGTCGGCCTGCGCCTTCACGCCCTGCATCTCCAGACCAAGCTGGCGCATGGTGGCGCTTCGGTTCATCTCCATGACCGTCACGGCTTCGCCCTGCTGGCGGGCAACGTCTCCGATGATCTGGTCAACGGAGATACCTTCGATGCCCTTGTCGGCAGCGTAGGCGTCAGCCCCGGCCTGCGTCTTGCGGGCCTGCCTGTTGAGGTCATCCACGCCCATCATGTTGGCGATGCCCTCTTCGACCTGACGCAGGAGAAGGGTTCCGTACTGGGCTGTCCGGCCCTTCTCAATGATCTTGGATGACTGGTCGAGGTAGTTAACCTGCCGGTCAAATTCACCCTTCTGGTAGTTCAGATAGGTGAATCCGTAGTCGATGTCCTGCTGGTAGACATCGTTCTGGTACTGGATCAGTTGGCCCCGGTACTCTTCGGCCTGTGCTTCGGCCTTCACATTGTGAAGCCACTGGTCATACGCCTGCTTCTTCTGGGCATTGTGGCCCATGACCTGCCCGGCAATGCCCACGCCGGTGGAAAGGAGGGAGGCTGCGCCTGCGAGACTGCACATCAGTAGCCTGCCTTCCGCATACGCGACTTGCGACCACTGACGCCACTGTAGGTGGCCCATCCACCCAGACGCTGGCGGCGCTTGGCCGACAACTCCGCGTCCCGCTCTTCGGCAGACTTCACATGGTAGAGGTAGAGGTTGTCACGGCGCAGGTTGAGCGGGTTGCGATCACGGAAGCGCACGTAGGTCCGGCTGTCGGTGACGCCCATGAGGACACGGGAGATGCGCTCGGGCATGTCCTTGGCGGTGGCGTTGAGGCGACGGGTGTGGACTGCGCCGCCACTGAAGCACCAGTTGGGGGAGTAGCCGCGTTGTTGGAGGTCATGCCAGTCATCAGCAAGGATGCGGGCGGTGAAGTTGGTGCCGGTTACTGGCACGATGTAGACGGGCTTGCCGTCCGGGTCTTGGTCGGGCCTAGCGGGCCTGAGGGGTTGCTTGGGTGTCATGGGGGTGTTGTTGAGTTCCGAAAATTAAAGAAGACAGTGCAAAGCACATATACGAGATGGGAATTAGGGACGGGTCAGTGAACGGTCACGCCGCTTGCGGCCAACTCCATTCGCCAGCGTGCCAGCTTGCGCTGGATCGCAGTGGTCAGGAGCTTGCTGAACTGTTCAGGGGTTATCTCTCCCCGCGCCAGCAACTCTTCACCAGCGCAATAAGCGCCATCTTGGGTGATGGCTGCGGCCACATCATAGGTGTCTGCGGTGGCGCTGGGGCCGTGTGGGCCATTGGTTAGCGGGTTCGCCGCATTGGGTTTGGTGGTCATGGTTATGGTTATGGCTGGCCTGAAGCCGCTAGAACGGTGCATTGCCTAGCGGCACAGCCAAGATGGGCGCAGCCCATGATGCATTGAGGCTGCGAGGGAAGGCGTCCGCCCCGTCCTGTCCGTTTGTATAGTGACTACACATGGGCCTTCGTCCGGCTCATGGTGTCCGCCTAACAAGGCAGCCCCGGCCATGGGGCCGGGATGGAAGACAGGAAGGGGGAGGCAGCTTGGAGAGCTGGTCATGGTCGAGGGGATCAGACCTGCCAGCATGGTCCCGTTCAGGGGCCTCTTCAGTCGCGGCTTGAAGCGGACACGAAAGGGCTGGCCTGCGGGGTGCTGAAGTTTGGCTTAGGTGTAAGCCTTACTCCTATCTTCCTTCATGTCTTCATAAGGATGATATGATGAAGGATGAAACTGAAGAGGACACCTAAGGAACACCTAAGTGTAACACTTCAGTTGACACTTAGGTGGGTATCTTCACTCTTAGTGTGGGCAATAATTATAAGTCATTGAAATCATTGAATATTGATTTGTGTAGTCGGACTATACAAATGCAGCGTCCTGCACAGCCCGACCAATGGGCCAATGCGCTAGGTAATGGCCCTAGACACACGGCTCCGGCTTCACCACTGGATGCTGAGGTCTTTCCGCCGCTCGGCTGTGGCTGTGATCTGGACCCGGCCAAGGTAGGCAAGGACAGACTGCCCGACGTGCGGGTGATGCGACCTGCGCCGCTCAAAGCTCCAGCCCGCGCCCTGTCCCTTTGGCCAGCGGACGATGTGGACGGAGAACAGCGGGGTCGTGATGAAGAGGTCCATGGTCGTTCCTGATTGCGGTGGTGATTTGGAGCGGCCAGGGTAGGCAAGAAGTCCGCTGTATCAAGCTAAATATTTGATTTCGTTACAGGAATCATCCCGCTGCAGGGATCATCGGTCAAAGTCTGAGTCCTGCCATAGGGTTGTCCTATGGTCTGCGACAGGCTGTCCTGTGGATAGCGTTGCGCTGCAAGCTGTCAGGGGGGCGGTCCAGAACCCGCAGGACTGGTTCGCGGGTGTCATCGTACCCGGACAGCCATGAAGGCCGTCCTTGGTCGATACGGGTGACAAGGAAACAGCTATCCACCAGCGGAGGCGACTATTCGCCCAGCGCCCGGTAAACGCTGGCCCTACCAATGCCCAGTTCCTTGGCGATGGCTGAAGCGCCCATGCCCTTGGCCCTCATGGCCCGGACCTGTTCCACGTCCACGCTGGGCTTCCGGCCCTTGTAGACGCCTGCGGCCTTTGCCTTGGCAATCCCTTCCATCTGCCGTTCCCTGCGAAGGTTCGTCTCGAACTCCGCGAAGACACCCAGCATGTCGAGGAAGGCCTTGCCGGCTGCTGTGGTCGTGTCGATTGGCTGTTCGGTGGCCTGTAGCGCAGCGCCCCTGTCCTTCAGTTCCCTAACGATGTCCTGAAGGTCGCCTATGGAACGGGCCAGACGGTCAATGCGGGTGACAACCAGCGTGTCGCCTTGCCGGATCATGTCGAGGATGGTCCGCAGTTCGGTCCTTCCATCCAGCTTCGTCCCGCTCACCTTCTCCTGCCGGACGCAATCACAGCCTGCCGCCTTCAGGGCTTCAAGCTGGATGGTCAGGTCTTGGTCCGTGGTGCTGACGCGGGCGTATCCGATGCGCATTGGCGAGCCTCAAATGTACCAATAGGTTCTAGACCACGTCAAAGTGATGTACCAAAATGCGCAAGTCAACCCTATTGAGGCGCTAAAAGTGTCTCAGGTCAGCGTCTCGTGGAGGTATACCCAAGTGGGATGCGGGACGGTGCGGGAAGGAGTGAGGCAGGCCCCCGTGTCCGGTGAGGTGCTGGCAGGCGGAAAGGGCATGGCCCCGGCTGGAAGACTGAAGGCGAACCGGGGATGGCGTTGGCTATGTCGGGGGGGGAGCCTAGAACGGCTCTCATTCCCTCGCGGCCATCATCCTGCCTGAAGGCTGCTTCCTGCCCTCCTTGGTCGATACGTGCCACACGGAAAGGCCATCGGCGCTAGGCAGGGGCCTTCCATGAGCGGGCTGTAGGGCAGGCCGGATGTTCCCTGCCGTGCGGACAAAGGCAAGGCCCATCCCGGCCCCACAATTCAGCTTTCACGCGGGAGCCATAGCCGCGTCCAGCCGCGCATGGCACGGGAGCTTTCACTCCCGCCCAGCCGCGCGTCACGCCGGAGCTGCTCTGCGCACGCGCACAGGGGGACGGGGGGATTTTTCGCCGCCCCGTATAAAAGAAGGGCTTCAGATTTTTTTGGGGGAAAACAGCCCCGATGCCCAACCGCTCAAAGCGATGGGGGCTCTATGTTGGCAGGGCGTTGCGCACCAGCTTGCGTCACGGGTGGACTCTCCAAGTATGGGACCGAACGATGTCGACATACTGCTCGAACCCTGCCGCGCTCTCGATGCTTCGCGGCTCTGAATAGAATTCTGCGATCCGCTCGGGCAGAACTTCCGTCGAGCCGTGCGTCAAGCCACAATTGAAGATGTCGACTGATCGCGCTGGCAAACGAGTTTTTGCAGCATTTAATGAGAAGCCCGATTCAGCAATCGCCGCGTTCAGGCTTTCAAATGCAACGCACAGCGCCACCTTATCATTCGATGAAAGACATATATCATCCATATAGACAGAGACGGTTGTGCCTTGCGCATCCAAATCGCGTAGCAAACTCCCGATGGATGACTTCATCAAAACAAGAGTGGCCAAAATTGGAGATTGAATGAAGCCATAAGGCAGCACGTACCCGCCGTCATCATAAGGGCTCTTGACCGTTGACCATTTTGCAAAGGTCTCTGCCTTACGAATTCCAATCTCGCGCAAGCTACGTCTGACACGATTGCGGCGGATGCTGTAGAAAAATCGCTCTATATCTACGCGGCAGAAGAAGGTGTTCTTTCGATGTTTGTGTAACGCCAGAACGTGCGAGCCGTCTTTAAAATGATATACAAAATCGTCAAATACGTAATGCTTCGCTACGCATAGCCTTATCTTTTCACCCCACTCACTGCCCTTGGCGCTCGGTGCGAAAATAGGCTTCCCGCCCTTAGCGAAGGAGTATGCGAAGTTGTCGAATGTGTGTGTCATTGTAGTTGACAACCTTGCTGATCAGGTCAACGAGCGCACTCAAGCTCCTAAGAGCCCAGTACGTGAACTGCGCGACCCTCACAGCAAGGTTCAGACGCTTCTGATTGTTGGTCATAGGCGGCACCTCCATTGCTATACTCCGGCAACCTGCAACTCATCTTCACGATGGAGTCGTCAACTGAGAGAATGGGAATTCCCGAAGCCCCCGCAAAGCCCGTAGCTTCAAGTGAAACTAGCGTGCCTGAGGGCCAGTGCGAGGTGCGGCTAACGCCGAAGTCGAGAAAAGATGTAACTTGGGAATACCCACAAGGCAATCTTGGCCCACAGCAATTTATCCTAGCCCCTGTTCGTAGGCTGCGTCAGTCGCGTTCGACATCAAGCGGGGGGGAGAAAAAAATAAATAGTATCAATTGGTAAGCGAGGAACTCGCGGTTCTAATCCTCTCGTCTCGGAGGCAGGCAAACAGCCTCCACAACCGCCCTGAACTGCTCCACATCCGGCCCCCCTGAATACAGCCCAAGCGTCATTCCTTCCCGCTTATGCCCAACCAGCGCCGCTATGAAGTGGGGCGGCTGGTGCGCCTGTTCCGCCTTGGTGATGAACCAGCGCCGGAAGCTGTGGAAGTCCACGCGGGACTGCCGAGCTCCCGGCGGCACGTCATTCACTCCCACTCGCCTGCGATAGGTGGTGAATGCCTTCACGACATACTGGGAGCGTTCCACCGCTGATCCGGGTTTGGGCTCCGGCAGTTCAGGGAACAGCCATTCGTCGCCAGCCTTGCTAGCGATGCGCTGCTGCACGATGCCCTTCAGTCCCGAATGGATGGGCATCCACCATCGCGAGAAGTGGAGTGGCTACACCTTTGGCTGCGTCCACGAATGCCTTGGCCCGCTCATGGCCCTCCTGCGATTCGATCTGTTCCGCCCGTTCGACAAGCAGCAGGGAGGCAGCTTCGGCGTTGTCGTCCTCGCCAGCCGGGGCGTCACGCCATTCCATGGCTTCGTCCATGAGCGCGTCACCTGCGGCGCTGGCGTTCTGCTTCAGCTTTCGTTCAGCCTCCGCCAGTTCGGCCTTCATCCGCGCCACGATGCCGAACTTGTCCCGGTTCGCGGTGGTGAGGTTGTCCGTATGCAGGGGGTGCTTCAAGTGCGCCTTGCCGACGATTTCACGCAGGCGGGCAGGGACCTTGACGACAACCACCCACTGGTTGCCGTGCTTCATGAGGTGTCGTTTGTCGGCTGCCATACAGGGGGTGTCCGGGGTCGCTGGGAGTCTAGCTGGTACCCCACTGGTACCTCAGACTGGTACCCCAAAACAAGCGTGAAATACCAATAAATATAACGATTTCATCGGCTCTCAATCTGTGAAGAGAGGGTCCTGGCGCCCCAGCCAGTGAATTTTCATTTCATATTGTTGATTGAAATCAGCGCTTTGCTGCCTGGGCAAAATCGCGTCGCCAGCCCATGCTGGCAGACTAGCCGGGTTTTTTCTGACGCCGCGCTGGTTTCCTGATCGCTGCGTGGCGCGGCGGTCGCTTTTTCCTCTCTTCTCTTTTGTTCATTTCAGCCTGCCGTTGGCTGTGGTCCAATGTCTGGGCCGCCCGGTGGCCTGGCGAGGGGGGATGGGGACGGTAACGCGTCCATCATGCGACGGGATGGGAGGGCTGAACGTGACGGCCAATGAAGAGATCGTGCGCAGTTTTATCTCCGCGTGGTCGCGTCTGGATGCCGGCGAGATTGTTGTTTACTTCACGCAAGGCGGTGTCTGCCACAACGTCATGAACAAACCGGTCAGCGGTCACAACAATCTGCGCGGTTTATACACGGGTTTATCAAGGACTGGACCTGGACTGCGTGGGAGACGGTGAACATCCTGGCCCAGGGCCATATCGTGATGGCCGAGCGCATCGATCGCACCATGGTCGGCGACAGGAGGGTCGAGCTGCCCTGCTGCGGGGTGTTTCTTCTTGATGATTCAAAGATCAGCGTAGGGCGGGGCTATTTTGATCTGGCGACTTACGCGCGCGCCATCGCCGCCACGGAATAGGGACGGGACGCGTTCGGGAATGCCGGCGCATTGACTCTGAAAGCCTCACGGTTCGCCGCGACCCCGGCTGGTGCGCCAGCGCGCTGACAATTGCAGCGAGGTTCATGAAGCGGGGCATGGCTGGCTGCAGCGCCTCCTGCCGTGGCGCATGATGGTACGCCGGATCTGGCGGGTGGTCCCGACGTCTGGTTGCCCTGCAAGGCGCCCGCCATGTTGACGTACATGCGCATGGCGTTCGCCATGCGGCGCCGGGCCTCCGTCATTCCGCGGCAAGCGGACAGGTTTCTTGCGCTGCACAACGCCCCCCGTGGCGAAGACAGGGGGGGCTCAATCCTGCGTTTCAAGCCGTTTTGCAAGCCACCGGGAGCCGCCTTCGCCGATGGCGACGGCGAGGACGCCGCCGGTGAGAAGCAGGAGAAGGTGCGGGCCGAGAAGCTCCCGGAAGGCGAATAGCCCGGTGAATACGGTTATCAGGGCCAGTGCGCCCGCCAGCGACAGCAGTTTCAGGGCCAGCATCGCGGCGATCGATCTCATTGTGGCTCCATGCGGTTCGACGGAGAGCCGGGCCATCTGGAAGTATGCCGCATAGGCAAAGGCGGCGCGCGGCCTCCGGTTTTCCCCATCGGGAGAACGCGATTGTAAGCCAGAACCGCTGCAATGTCAGTTGGCGGCCGGGTGGGTCTGGCGCGCCAGCGCCGGCATCTGCGGCTTCGCCTCACGTGTGCTGGCGGCCTGCCGCCGTGCGGCGCTCCGCGGGTTGGGGATGGCCATGGCGGTTGTGATGCGCTGTAATCACCATGCAAGGTTGCGGCTTCGCCGGCCCCATGGGCTGCAAGCCGCAATGTCGCTGTCGGGGGGCTGAAACAGGGAGGAGCCTTGGCCATGAACACCATCAGAATTCTCATTGCGGCTTCGATGGCGATGTTGACGCCCGCAGGCATGGCGCTGGTGAGTTCAGCAGCCATCGCGCAATGGACCGGCCCGTCCGACACAAAGCAGGCGGCGCAGCCGGCTTATGGCAAGACCACGGTTTCGGCGATCAAGGCCAAGCCGGTGGATGACCAGAAGGTGACGCTGGAAGGAACGATTGTTCGCAAGACTGGTGACGAGCGATATCTGTTCAAGGATGAGACCGGAGAAATTTCGGTCGAGATCGACGATGAAGACTTTCCCAGGGAGCCGGTCGACGCCACGACCCGAATCAGGATTGAGGGTGAGGTCGACACGCATCTGATGAAAGAGCCGGATATCGACGCAGAGCGGGTCACCGTCGTGAAATAAGGCGCGCTGCGCCGCTATCGAAACCACGACAGCCGTTGCCGGGCTGTCCAGACCTCACGCCCGTCCGCCTGCCAGGCCGGACGGGCGTCGTGTATGGCGAGCCTTCTGTAAAAGGGGAGGGGGGACGCCGGCATGGGGCCGGGGCCGTGCGCAAACGGCGACGAAAAACGGCGGCCAGCTGCCAGGCGACTACACTTTTTGGGTCAATGCGTTTACGTGACCCCTGTATCGGGGTGAGTCCCGCCGGACCATGTGTGACGGCCAGGGCGCCCCCGGAAGAGATTCCCTTCGCAGGGGATGCCTGGGGCGCGGGTTCTGTTTCCCGCGCCGGAAGACGCGGGAGACGAGATATGGCCGGACAGGTCAGGGAACCGGATGCGCTGGATGGCGAGGCAGGCCGCGACGCCCTGCGCAACTTCCTCGAGGGGTATTTTGGCGAAAAGCCGGAGCGCTTCGAGGTCGCCAGGATTTCCGGTGGCCAGTCCAATCCGACGTATTTCATTGATTTCGGCGACCGCCGCATGGTGCTGCGCAAGCAGCCGCCAGGCAAGCTGCTGCCCGGCGCCCACGCCATCGATCGTGAATACCGCGCTCTTGAGGCGCTGAACCCGGTCGACGTGCCAACCCCGCGCGCCGTGCTGCACTACAGGGAGCCGGACGTGCTTGGCACGCCGTTCTATCTGATGGATCGCCTCGACGGCCGGGTGTTCCATGATTGCGCCCTGCCGGACATCGCGCCTGAAGAGCGGCGCGCCATCTATCTTGGACTGGCGGAAGCCATGGCGAAGCTGCACGCGGTGCAGCCGGAGAAGATCGGCCTCGGCGATTTCGGCAGGCCGGGCAATTACTTCCAGCGCCAGATCGCCCGCTGGACGCGCGCCTACAACGAGAGCCCCAGCGAGCGCATTCCCGCCCTCGACCGGCTGGTCGAATGGCTGCCGGCCAACATGCCGGAGGACGACGGCCGCGTTGCCATCGCCCATGGCGATTTCCGCCTCGGCAACATGCTCTACCACCCCACCGAGCCGCGGGTGATCGGCATCCTCGACTGGGAGCTGTCGACCCTTGGCCATCCGCTGGCGGATCTGGCTTTTGCCTGCATTCCGTGGCGCACCACGCCGGAGCAGTATGGCGGCATTCGCGGGCTCGACCACACGGCGTTGGGCATCCCGACCGAGGCCGAGTTCATTGCCCATTATTATGCGCACGCCGTGCCGACAGCGAAGCTGCTGCCGTTCCATGTGGCGTTCGCGCTGTTCCGCTTCTCGGTGATCTTCCTTGGCATCAACGACCGCGTGCGCGCTGGCAACGCCGCTGGCGAGGATGCGGCGAAGCTGGAGCCGCTGGCGCGGGAAATGGCGGATCGCGCCGTGGAAGCCATCGGCTGACGCGCCAGGCGGCGGGGCTCGCCGCTTCAGCCGCCCGTCAGCAGCCGTTCGAAGTTGATGCGGCTGAACAGGCGCGCCGCCGTATCGGCGGAGGCCCAGGCGATCAGCAGCAGGGCCGCCATGATCAGACAGGAGCGAAAGCGGGGTCGCGCTTGCGCCGGATGGTCCCATGGGTCGTCTGGCAGGCGCGCGACGGCGCCGGCGCTGGCTGTCAGGTTGCGGCGGGCGGCGGGCGGCCGTTGGCTGTCCCGGCCGTCGCCAGATGTCGGGCCGGGGCTGCCGTGGTGGGTTCGCCGCCAGAATAGCAGCGTGACGTAAAGCTGCGCCTGCCACCGCGCGCCGCCTGCCGAGGCGGTGAGCCTGAATGCGCCCGGTTTCTCCGGCGGCGGGCAAAGATTTTGATCCATGCTGTCGGCCTGTCTCTGGCCAGACAGATTGCCCGATATGCCGCGGGGCTTCCTGCCCGGATGGAAGTCAGGCGTTCTCGGTTGCGGCGTCGACGCTGGCGCCTGGCGGGCCTGGCGCGGTGAGGCCGGGCGCCGCTCGACGGCCATTTGCTCCCGGTGTAACCATGGCGGAAGGCTGATGTTGCCTGCCGCCCGCGCCCCGGGAGGGGAATGGTGAAAACATCCGTGATCCGGGATTTCCCAATCAGGCTCTATGGACCGGCGGAACGTCGGTAATGCGGGCGCCGTGCGACACCGCCGGGAACAGGAGCTTCCCATGCCCGACATAGCTGAGGCCAAAGCGATGGCCCGTCGGCTGCGCGATGCGCTGGCCGCACGCGGCGTCGCGGCGCCGCACGCGCTGGCGCTGGAACTGGTCGCCAGCCAGCTTGGCTTCCCCGACTGGAACACCGCCGCGGCGGCGCTTGCCGCTGAAGATGCGGCGGCGGGTAAGGTAAAGGCGTCTGACGTTGCCCGAAGCGGCGGCGTCAGCTTCCTGGCGACGATCCCGATCCTGCGGATTTTCGACGAAGCCAGGGCTCGCGAATTTTATTGCGACTTTTTGGGGTTTTCAGTCCGGTTCGAGCACCGCTTCGCGTCTGGGCTGCCGCTGTACATGGAGGTGGCGCGCGCCGGCATGCGCCTGCATCTCTCGGAGCATCACGGCGACGCCAGCCCCGGCTCCACCCTGTTCGTCCCCATGCAGGGCGTGCGGGCGCTGCACCGGGAGCTGCTGGCGAAACAATACAAATACAACCGGCCTGGCCTGGAGACGCTGCCATGGGGCGAGCAGGTGGAGGTGCATGATCCGTTCGGCAACCGCATCCGCTTCTGCGAGCAGGGCCAGGAGGCGGGCGGATAGCCGGTTGCGGCGCAGCCGATGTGGTTTTGCCGGACGCGGTTGTTGCCGGAGGCGGTTCTGGCTGGATATGGCTTGCGCCTGGCTCCCGCCATCGTCGTCATGTCCGCGCCTGTCAGGAGCTCCACGCTGCTGCGCCGGCGCGGACAAATTTCGTTGCAGACGCCGCGCCGTCGCGGCTAGCCGGATCTGGCCCGGCCATGATGGGGCGAGGGCGGCGGGGCGCCAGGGGTGATGGGTGGGGGCGGCATGGCGTCCGCCCCGTTGCCATCGCCGGCTCAGGCTGGCTGGCCGTCGACCTTCGGGAAATCCGTATAGCCGCGGCTGTCGCCGCCGTAGAACGTCGGGCGGTCGTAGGGGGCCAGGGTCCCGCCGGTCCGCAGGCGCTCCGGCAGGTCGGGGTTCGAGGTGAAATAGCGGCCAAAGGCGATGATGTCGGCGTTGCCGGCGGCGATCGCGTCCTCGGCCATGTCGCCGGTATAGTTGCCGGCGGAGATCAGCACGCCTGGCCACAGTGGCCGGAACAGCTCCGCCGCTGACGGCACATCCTTGTGGTCGACCTCGCGCTGGCCGGCGCCGCTGGCGCGCGGCTCGATCAGATGCAGATAGGCGAGGCCCATGGGCGCCAGTTGCTCCACCACATGGCTGTACAGCGGCATCGGATCGTCCTCGCCCGAGCCGTTGGCGACGCCAAACGGCGACAGGCGCACGGCGACGCGCCCAGCGCCGCAGGCGGCGACGAGTTGCCGGGTCACTTCCAGCAGCAGGCGGGCGCGGTTGGCGATATTGCCGCCCCATTGATCGTCGCGCTGGTTGCTGCGGCTCTGCAGGAACTGCTCAAGCAGATAGCCATTGGCGCCGTGAATCTCGACGCCGTCGAAACCGGCTTCCAGAGCGTTGAGGCCGGCCTGGCGGTAGACGCCGATCAGTTCGTGGATTTCCGCGTCAGTGAGGGCGCGGGGCGTCGGCATGGGCTCCGGCGTTCCGCTGGCGCTCATCACCTTGATGTCGGCGGCGACGGCCGAGGGGGCGACGGGCAGGGCGCCTTCAGGCTGGTAGGACGGGTGCGACACCCGGCCCATGTGCCACAATTGCAGGAAGATCTGGCCGCCGCGCGCGTGAACCGCCTCCGTGATGGCTTTCCAGCCGGCGATCTGTTCTGGCGTGTGAATGCCCGGCGTGTGAAGCGCGCCGCGCCCGGTGGGATGAATCTGCGAGGCCTCGGCGATAATCAGCCCGCCTTCGCTGGCGCGCTGGCCGTAATAGACCGCGTTGAGCGGTCGCGGCGCCTCGCCTGGGCCGGCGCGCATGCGGGTGAGCGGGGCCATGGCCACCCGGTGGGACAGATCGAGCACGCCGGCGCGCAAGGGCGAGAACAGGCGCGGCCTGTGCGTGGCGGTTTGCCTGATGGTCTGCATCGACAAGTTGTGTTTCCTCCTGCATCCGTCATGCTGGCGTGGTTGGGCCAGGGAACGGAAGGCTGCGCCTTGTTGTTGCGGCGCATGCTGCTGTGACAAGCTTCTGTGCAAATTGATAACCGCTTTGGCGGGAAACGCCATGGCGCGGCGTCACCGGCGCGTCATGTATTTCATCTGGCGCCTGACTACATGGGCCTGGCCACATGGGCCTGGCCACCTGGCGGAGATAGCGGTGAACAATGGCTGAAGCGAATGTTGCAGTTGATCCTGGCGCAGATCGCCGCCTGCGCATATTGGTCGATGCCGACGCCTGCCCGGTCAAGGACGAGATTTACCGGGTCGCAGCCCGCCATGGCGCGCCGTGCTTCGTGGTCGCCAACAGTTTCATCCGCACGCCGCGCGACCAGCAGGTGGCGTTCGTCCGGGTCGGCGACGGTTTCGACGCGGCCGACGACTGGATCGCCGATCATGCCGGCCCCGGAGCGGTGGTGGTGACCGCCGACGTGCCGCTGGCCAGCCGCTGCGTCGCCGCCGGCGCCGTGGCCCTGGCGCCCGATGGCCGGGGGTTCACAGAAAATTCCGTCGGCATGGCGCTGGCCATGCGCAATCTGATGCAGGACCTGCGCGAGGCTGGCGCGATCACCGGCGGCCCACGGCCGTTCTCGGCGCGCGACCGCTCCGCGTTCCTGTCGGCGCTGGATCTGGCCATCGTGCGCCTGAAGCGGGCGGGCTTCGCGCCATAAAGCCAGGCCGCCGCGCCCCCGCTTCCTCCAGGGCGCAAAATCCTGCGGCGCCTTGCCTTGCGGCGCGCGCCTCGCGCCGTCCGGGCGTGACGGGAGCTGGACCCAGACGCGGCAGGCTCCGGCGCGGGGCGATGTCTGGCGGAGGTTATGCACACCACCGGAACGTCAGGCCCGCCCGCCAGTTTTCGCCATATGCGCGCCCCGATCCATGAGCACATCTCCGCCCCCGCCGCAGGGAGCTGCGCGCCGGGTTTCGCGAAGGCGTTTTCGCCCTGTGGACAGAAATGCGCCGGCGCGCCGGCCCGGTCTATTGTCAGCGCATCCGTGTCACGGAACACTGGAGGCGAATCGTTGGCGAACTGGCTGTTTCAGGCAGAATTGGAGAGCATGGCGTGAGCACATACCGTCTCGACAGATTGTTCCGGCCCGCCTCCGTGGGCGTGGTCGGCGTCAGCCGCAGGGCGGGGTCACTGGGCCGGGTGTTGCTCAACAATCTGCTGGCCGGGGGCTTTGAGGGCAAGGTTTACGCAATCAATCCGGCCTTCGCCTCCGCCGACAGCCGCATCGACCTGCCGGGCGTGACCTTTGCCGCGAACCTTGAGGAATTGCGCGAGACGCCGCCGGATCTGGTGGTGATCGTTTCTCCGTCGCTCACCATTGTCGAGAACGTCGCGGCGGCCGGGCGCATCGGCTGCTCGGCGGCCATCCTGGTGCCGCCATCCCATGGCGTCAGCGCGCCGGAAATTCTCGCCGCCGTGCGGGCGGAAGCGCGCAAGCATGGTTTGCGGCTGATCGGCCCTGGCGGCGTCGGGGTCATTTCACCGCGCGCCCGGCTCAACGCCTCGCTCGGCGCCCGCATGCCCGGGGCCGGCGACATGGCGCTGATCTCCCAGTCCGGCGCCATCGCCAATGGCCTGGTGGAGTGGGGGCGCCAGCACCAGATCGGCTTTTCCGGCGTGATTTCCATTGGCGAGCAGGCGGACGTCGATGTGGCCGACTGCCTGGACTATTTCGCCGTGGACGACCGCACCCGCGCCATCCTCGTCTATGTGGAGGACATCGCCGCCGCGCCCAAGTTCATGTCCGCCGCCCGGGCGGCGGCGCGGGCCAAGCCGGTGGTGGTGTTGCGCCCCGGACGTCATGAAAAGCGGCCGGCCACCACTGACATGACCAGCGTCGCCGCCCTGGCGACGCGCGACGCCGTTTATGACGCAGCCTTCCGTCGCGCCGGCCTCCTGCGGGTGTTCGACCTTGACGAGATGTTCTCGGCGGCGGAAACGCTCGGCCGCCAGCGGCCGTTCCATGGCCGCCGCCTCGCCATCATGGTCAACGACCGGGGCGTCGGCGCTGTGGCGGTGGACCGGCTGCTTGATTTGCACGGCGAACTGGCGGAACTGACGCCGGAAACCCGCGCCAGGCTGGACACGCTGATGCCGGAGCGGGCGCCGGTCAGCAACCCCGTGGACACCACCGGCTACACCGATCCTGAATCGCTCGACGTGCTGGCGCGGACGCTGCTGCTCGACAAGACGGCCGACGCCCTGCTCGTCATCAACATTCCCAGCGCGCTGGCCGATTCCAACGAGGGCGCCCGCGCCCTGGTGGAGGCGGTGAAGACGCACCGCAAGGGGCGGGCCCTGCACAAGCCGGTGCTGGCGGTGTGGGTGTCGTCCGACCCCGAGGCGGGCCGGATCTTCGATGAAGCCGGCATTCCACACTTCACGACCGAGGCCGAGGCGCTGGCGGGCTACATGCACCTGGTGCGCTACCGGGCGGCGCTTGATCTGCTGATGGAAACGCCTGACGCGCTGCCGCACGATTTCGCGCCGGACGTTGCGACAGCCCGGGCCATCATCGCCGACGCCATCGCCTCTGGCCGCGCCTGGCTGAACCCGGTCGAGACCCAGCAACTGTTGCGCGCCTATGAGATCCCGGTCGTGCCGGCGACCTTCGTGGCCAACCCGGCGGATGTCGTGGCCGCCGCCCGGCCGCTGCTGGCCCAGGGCGACCAGGTGGTGGTGAAGATCGTCTCGCCCGAGGTGCCGCACCGCACCCGGATTGGCGGCGTGCGCCTGGACCTGCGCAGCGAGGCCGCCGTGCAGGCGGCGGTTGACGAGTTGCTGGAGATCACCAGGGGGCGCCAGCTCAGCGGCTTTGTCGTGCAGCCGATGGTCGATGAGCGCGACTCGCGCGCCCTGATCGTTGGCATCACCGATGATCCGCAGTTTGGCCCGGTCATGGTGTTCGGGCGCGGCGGATCAGCCGTGTCGGTCATCAACGACATCTCGTTGGCGCTGCCGCCGCTTGATCTGAAGTTGGCTGAGGTGATGGTCGCCCGCACCCGCGTCTCCCTGCGTCTCAAGGGCTATCGTGACACCGAGCCGGCGGATGAGCACGCCATTCGCCTCACCCTGGTGAAGCTGTCCCAGATCGCCGTGGACCTGCCGGAGGTGCGTGAGCTGGAAATCAATCCGCTGCTCTCCGACAGTCAGGGCGTGGCGGCGCTCAACGCCCGGGTGCGGGTGGCCCCGGCCCCGGCGGGCGAGCGCCACGGCTCCGGGCATCCGCGCCTTTCCGTGCGGCCTTATCCCCGGTCGTGGGAGCGCGCCATCACCGGCCGCGGCGGTCGGACCTACTTCGTGCGCCCGGTGCGGCCTGAAGACGAGCAGATGTTCATCGACTTCATGAGCCAGGCCTCCGAGGACGATCTGCGCCTGCGCTTCTTCGCGCCGGTGCGCGATTTCAACCACGCCTTCGTCGCCCGGCTGGTGCAGGTGGACTACGCCCGCGCCATCGCCTTCGTGGCCATTGAGGCGGCGACGGGGCGGATGGTCGGGGTGGTGCGCCTGCACGCCGATTCCAATCACGAGAAGGGCGAATACGCCATCATGGTCAGTTCCGGGCTCAAGGGCACGGGGCTGGGCATGGAACTGATGCGGCTGATCATCGAATGGGCGCGGGCGGACGGCATCCGCATCGTCGAAGGCCAGGTGCTGCGCGACAACCAGGCGATGCTGGGCGTCTGCCGCAAGCTCGGTTTCTCGATCCGCGCCGACCGGGACGACCCATCCGTCATGATCGCCACGCTGCCGCTGGAGCAGGGGGCGGGCGCCTGAAGGCGCGGCCGCGCCGGAGCACGACCCGCCACGCCGAAGCGGCGGGTTGCTCCATGGTTTGGATTTGATGCGTTTCTGGCCAGGCGGGCCGCCTGGCCGGAAAACGCCGCAGGGGACGGGGCGCGGCGTGACCGGGCTCCGCTCCCGGCGCGCATGACGACGACAAGAGGAGAACCCCATGACCGATCGCACCGCGGCCGGAGCCGGAGATACGCCGCCCCCGGCGTCCGGAAATGCCTCTCCCCTGGGCTGGCGCCTGCCGGCCGAAGCAGATCTGGGGTTGCGACGCATCGCGGCGGGGCAGCTGGGCGCCGCCCTGCTGCCCAATGGCGCGCTCTATGACCTGGTGCACGAGGCGCCGCAGGGCCGCATCATGATTAACCAGATCGCCGGCTCGGGCGTTGCCTGGGGCATGGGCCGGATCGTGCTGCGGGCCGGCGGTGGGGCGCCGGTGGACCTGCTGGGGCCGGGCTTCGACGGGACCTTCGCGGCGGACGGCGACTGCGCCGTCTGGGAGGGGCAGGCTGGCGGCGGCGTCAACAGCGCCGCCCTGGCCTGGCGCGTGACGCTGAAGCTGCATGCCGACGCCCTGTGGACCTGGCGCATCGACCTGCGCAACGCGGCGGATGCGGCGCAGGAGGTCGACGTGATCCTGATCCAGGATCTGGGGCTCGGCGACCGGGGCTTCCTCATGAACAACGAGGCCTATGCGTCGCAATATATCGACCACACGGTGATCGACGACGCGGCGCGCGGCCCGGTGGCTTTCAGCCGCCAGGCGCTGGACCAGGGCGGCCGCCGGCCGTGGGTCGCCCATGGCGGCCTGCAGCGCATCGCCGGTTTCGCCACCGACGCCGCCGATATTTTCGGGCCAGGCTTCCGGGGAGCCGGCGCGCTGGCCGGGGACGACCTGCCGTCGCGCCGGTTGCAGCGGGAGGTCGCCTGCATTGGCCTGCAATCCGGGCGTCTCGGCCTTGCGCCGGGGGCGACGCAAAGCGTGGGGTTCTTCGGGCTGTTCCAGGCGGATCATCCGCAGGCCTCCGGGCCGGATGATCTGGCCGTCGTCAACGCCGCCCTGAGCAAACTGGCGCCTGACGCCGATGCGGCCACTTCCCTGGAGCCGGTACCCGTGCGCCGCTCGGTTCTGCAGGCGGCGCCGGCGCTGACCGGCGGCCGGCTCGACGTCACCGCCATCGACGCCCTCTATCCGCAGCGGCTGTCCGAGGAAGTCATCGACGGCGCCATCGCCTCGTTCTTCGTTGCCGAGGGCGCGCACAATCGCCATGTGGCGCTGCGCGACAAGGAGCTGGCCATGCAGCGCCGGCATGGGGCGCTGATCCGCAGCGGGACCGGCGTGCTGCCGGCGGACGACATTTTCTGCGCCACCTGCTGGATGCACGGGGTGTTCGGCGCCCAGCTGACACTTGGCAATACCTCGTTCCACAAACTGTTTTCCGTCTCGCGCGATCCGTTCAACATCACGCGCGGCAGCGGTCTGCGCATTCTGGTCGACCAGGGCGAAGGCTGGCGGCTGCTGACCACGCCGTCGCTGTTCGAGAATGGCCCCAATGATTGCCGCTGGATCTATGCGATGGAGGCGGCAGGCAAGGAGGGGCGCGCATCTGGCCGCATCGTTGTGCAGGCTTTCGCCAGCGTGCAGGAGCCGGCGCTGCGCTGGCGGGTGAAGATCGACGGTCCTCCCGCCCGCCTGCTCATCGCCGGGCACTGCGTCATGGGCGAACGCGAGCTTGGCCAGAGCGCCGCCGTTGTGGTCGATGCGCCGGCCGGTCGGGCCATGCTGCGGCCGGACCCCGCCTCCCTGTGGGGCCAGCATTACCCGGAAAGCGTCTATGTCTGGCAGGCCGAACAGCCGGAGCTGGTTCGCCGCATCGGCGGCTCCGGACTGTTGTTCGCCGATGGCGAGGCTGTCCCGGCGGCGGGCGCGGCGGCGGAGCCATGGCTGGTCATCGAGACTGAGCCCACCAACAGCTTCGCCTTCGCCATCACTGGCAGCCTCAGCGATGCGGCCGCCGCCCTGAAGCTGGCGGACGAGGCGGCCGGCTGGGACGCTTTGGCCGAGGCCCAGGCGGTGCGGGCTTACTGGAGCCGGCTGACCCGTGGTCTCGGCGTCGCCGGCGGCGGCCGGGCGGAAGGGCTTTCCCTGGCGCTGCCCTGGCTGGTGCAGAACGCCATCATTCACGTCTCCGCTCCCCATGGGCTGGAGCAGTATACCGGCGGCGCCTGGGGCACGCGCGACGTTTGCCAGGGGCCGATTGAAATGCTGCTGGCCCTGGGCCATGACGCGGCGGCGCGGCGGATCATGCTGGCGGTGTTCGCCGAGCAGTACGCCGGCCGGGGCGACTGGTCGCAATGGTTCATGCTGCCGCCCTATTCATTCATCCGCGATCGCTCCAGCCACGGCGACGTCATCATCTGGCCGCTGAAGATGGTCTGCGATTACATCGAGGCCACCGGCGATGTCGCCTGCCTCGACGCGCAGGTCCCGTGGCGCAATTACGACGACGCCACCGCGTCGGAACGCACGGACAGCCTGACGGCGCACATCGACGTGCTGCTGCAAACAGTGGCGCAGCAGTATCTGCCGGGCACGCACCTGATCCGGCTGGGCGAGGGCGACTGGAACGACTCGCTGCAGCCGGCGGACGCCAGCCTGAAGGAGCGCATGGTCAGCGCCTGGACGGTGGCGCTGCTGTTCCAGCAACTGAACCGTTATGCCGCCATTCTGGAGCGCATTGGCCAGGCCGACCGGGCGGCGCCGCTGCGCGCCGATGCGGCGGCGATGCAGGCGGAAGTCAACGCCTTGCTGATCCGCGACGGCGTCATCGCCGGTTACGGACTGTTTCCGGAAGGGGACGACAATGCCTTGCCGGAACTGCTGCTGCACCCTTCGGACAACCGCACCGGCGTGCGCTATTCCATGCTGCCCATGGTGCGGGCCATCGCCGGCGGCCTGTTCACGCCGGAGCAGGCGGCGCGGCATCTCGATATCATCCGCGATCATCTGGCCGATCCGGACGGCGTGCGCCTGATGGACCGGCCGCTGCCGTATCATGGCGGCGTCGAGACCATTTTCCGCCGGGCGGAATCCGCCGCTTACTTCGGCCGCGAGATCGGCCTGATGTACACCCACAGCCATCTGCAATACGCCCAGGCGCTGGCCGCCCGGCTGGAGCAGGCGCGCGACGACCAGAGCCGGGCCGCCCTGCAGGAGGCGCTGCTGGCGGCGCTGGCGCTGGTCAATCCGGTGGATGTGGGCGCGGTTGTCAGCAACGCCAGCCCACGCCAGCGCAACGCCTATTTCAGCAGCAGCGACGCCGCCTTCGACAACAGGGCCGAGGCCGATGCGGAATGGGGTCGGGTGCGGGCGGGAGCCGTCGCCGCCGATGGCGGATGGCGGGTCTACTCCAGCGGGCCTGGCCTGTTCACCAATCTGGTGGTGCGCGATCTGCTGGGGCTGCGCCGGGATTTCGGCGCCTGGCGCGGCCGCGCCGTCGCCCCGCCAGCGCTGGTCGCCACCCTGGAGCGCGATCCCGAAGGGTGGGGGCCGGTGGTGGGGTGACAGGGGAAGAGGCTGCTTTTTTGGGGGGCTTCTGTTGGGGGACGGAGGAAACGCCAGGCTCCCCCGATTGTCCGGCTCTGGCTGATCGTCGCGGGCCTCCACGCAAAACCACCGCCCCGCTGCTTCGCGGACTGCCCCGTCAGCCCAGGCGCCTGGGCTTCACGCCAGCGGCTTGCGGGTGAAGCCGAGCAACGCGAGGCCGTTTTTGATTTCCGGGCAGCTCATGAACAACTCCCACAACAACCCGCTGCGGTAGTTCTCGATCATGCAGATGATCGGCCCCTGGTCGATGGCGATGTGGGTCGACGAAGCCCAGCCCCGGGCGTCGCTGAACGAGGAGACGAAGCCGAGGTCGGTCCAGATGCGGTCGCCCTTCTCCTCGTAGAAACAGCGCAGCGCCGCCAGCGACTCGTCCGGCGTGTAGGGCATGGAGCTGATGGCGGCGGTGGGGGAGATGACGCCCATGTCCTCGGTTGGCGACAGCGCCCGGTAGCCGGCGTCGGTTTCCGTGGCGGTCAGGCCCCAGCAATTGGGGCCGTAGCCGGCGAAGCCGAGCGGATTGCGCATGCAATAAGCCCGGTTGATCTGGGTGTGGCGGACGTTCTGCGTCCAGTAATCGGCGTATTGATCGGAGAGGCCGCGGGGGTCGAGGCCCATGAAGGTGTAATGGGCGAAGAACAGCGGCCCGCCCCAGTCCGGCCCCAGCGGCAGTTCCAGCCCCTCGTAGGTCCGGCGGTTGTCGAACACCCGCGCCTCGGCGTAACCCCGGTGATAGACGCGCGGGGGCGCCGGATAACGCGGGGCCGAGGCGGCGAGGATGTAGGTGATCAGGCACTCGTTCCAGCCGCGGATTTCATGATCCAGCACCCAGCCCTGATTGGGGCTCCAGTGCCAGAACAGCACGGCCTGGTTGTTCTGGGTGAACCAGCTCCATTCGGTCTCGCCCCACAGGATGTCGGCCCACTGGCGGATTTCCGCCTCCACCGCATCGTCGCGGTGGAAGTACTGGCGCACGCACAGCAGGCCCATCATCAGATAGGAGGTCTCGACCGTGTCGGCGCCGTCGTCCTTGCGGCTGAACGGAATGGTGGCGCCGGTGGCGCCGTTGATCCAGTGGGCGAAGGCGCCGTGGTAGGTGGGGGCGTTGATGAGGAAGCGGACGATTTTCAGCACCCGCTCCGCCGCCTCGGCCCGGGTGACGAAACCACGTTCGACGCCCACCAGGATCGCCATCAGGCCGAAGCCGCTGCCGCCCACGGCCGCCGTGTCGGGGCGGCTGTGGTAGAAGTCGGTGCGCTCATAGGCGAGGCCGCTGACCGGATGGGCGAAATCCCAGAAATAGCGGAAGGTGTTGCGCTGCGTTTCGTCGAGCAGGTCGCTGTCGCTCAGACCGCGCCGCACCGGCGCCATTTGGAAAAGCCCATTGGCCATTTACGCGCTCTCCTGCCTTTTCCTGTCGGTTCTGCGAAAAACGTTTTCCAGGGCGCGGCCCCGTGGCGTTCTGATTGTTGCATGCCTTTGATTTCGCGTGGGTAATCCGCGAAAAGGCTCTGGCCTCAACATGGGCAAACGGCCAGGTCAGGCGTGCCCGGCCTTGCCGGGATCGTGGGCGGCGCAGGCTGGCGCGTCACGGTCCCGCCACTCCAGCCGCACAACCCTGGTGAACATGTCCGGGTTCTCGACTTCCGGCCCCGTGTAGATCAGCCCCACGTCCGACAGCTCCTCCCTGAACATGTCGAGGATCGTCTTGCGCGACTCCGGGTCCAGCTGATGCAATGCTTCATCCATGATGATCCAGCGCGGGTGCTGCAGAACCGCGCGGACCAGCGCGACGCGCTGCTGCTCATCGAGGGGCAGTTCGCGATCCCACGTGCCAGTCCTGTCGAGCTGGTTCTGCAGCTTGCCGAGGCCAACCCGATCCAGCGCCGTGATGATGTCGCCGTCGTTCACCTTGCCGCTGCAGGCGTAAAGAATGGATTCGCGCAACGAACCGACCGGCAGGAACGGCGAGCGGGGCAGGAAAACGATCTCCTCCCGCGGCGGCGTGACGATGTCGCCGGCGCCGCGCGTCCAGAGGCCGGCAATCGCCCGGAACATGGTGCTTTTGCCGACGCCGGTCTCGCCGGTGATCAGCAGCCGCTCGCCGGGGTGAACCGTCACGTCCTCGCTCATGCTGGCAATGTGATTGTTGCAGTGCAACTCCACCTGACGCAGCGACAGCTCCTCCGCGGCGCCGGTTTTGCGATGAATGCGCGGGCGGCTGTCCGCCGGCGGGTGGTCCAGTTCGATCAGCGCCTGGCGGAAGGAGACGACGCGGATCAGCGTGGCCTGCCAGTCAGCGATGACGGCGAAATTGTCGACGAACCAGCGCAGCGCCTGCTGCACCTGGTTGAAGGCGCCCACCGCCATCATCAGGGCGCCGAAACTGAGCTTGCCGCTGAAATAGGCCGGCGCGGCGACGATGATCGGCGCGACCAGCGCGAACCAGCCGTAACCCGAGGTGATCCAGGTGAGCCGCGTCAGCGCCGACACCAGATTGCGCATGGCGGCCAGCACGTTGTTGAGCGGCTGCTCCAGCGTGTTGCGTTCGTGCGCCTCGCCGCCCTCCAGGGTCATGGCGTCGACGTGCTGGTTGGTGCGCACCATGGCGACGCGCAGGTCGGCTTCGCGGGCGTAGCGCTCGCTATTGTAGACGATGAGCTTGCGGCCGAAGATCCAGCTCAGCCACGAGGCCGCGCCGGAATAGAACAGCGCCGCCCAGACCATGTATCCCGGGATGAAGAATTCCTGCCCGTCCCAGGTGAACACGACCGAGCGCGACAGCATCCACAACACGCCGACGAAGCTGAGCAGCAGCAGGGTGGACTGGAACAGGCCAATGGCGAGCTGGGCCGACAGCTCGGTGAGGTGGCGCACGTCCTCGGCCATGCGCTGGTCCGGGTTGACGCCGATATCGCCGGCCCTGCTGATGCGGTAGGCCCGCCCGGGCGTCAGCCACTGGTCCAGCAGATCGCGCGTCGCCTGCTTGCGCAGCACCAGCTTCAGCATTTCCTGAAGCCAGGTCTGCGCCACCACGAGGCACAGCAGGATGCCGGCGATGACGGCGAACTGGGTCAGCTGGCTGAGGAACGCGGTGAAATTGCGCGCTGAGAGCGCGTCGTAGAACGGCTCGTTCCAGGCGTTGAGCCGGATCTGCATGTAGGCGACGCCGCTGACCACGACGACGACGCCAAGGATGAGCAGGCCAAGCTGCTTGCGCTCGGGCGACACCAGCGCCGAGCGCAGGAGCAGCATCACATCCGCGATGAGAACGCGCGTGCTGTCTTCAGGCCGTCCCGCTTCCGCTCCAGCGTGCGGGGCTTCCGGGGTGGCGACTTTCTCGCTGGCCTTCGCCATCCATTGCTCCCACGCCGCCAGGGCATGCTCGGTTTGTCAGAAACCGGGGCGCGGTTCCTGACAGGGCGGAAACGCGCCCGGATTTTGACAGCAGGGAGCCGGTTGCCGCGCTTTGGGCGGGGGCGCCGCCCATTATCACCCAAAGCCAATCTGCCCCAAATAACCTGCCTCAAGGCGGCTGATTCGCCCACAGGATACCCTGCGTCCGTTAACCCGCCCATTATGGCGGAAGCCGGACGGCCGCCTTGTTCTGTACAACTGCCGGCGCGCCATCCGGTTGCGTCGCCCCGCCATTGCCTGGCCAACGGGGGGCGGGCATGCTGTCGGCGTCCACTTGTAATGGAGCCCCGTTAGCGGGGGCCGCCCGATACGGGAGCCGCCATGCCGCACCGCCCCGCCAGCCCATTGGCCGGTCTCACGCCGCAGGACATTCTGGCCCGCATGACCCTGGACGAGAAAATCGGCCAGTTGCACATGGTCAGCGCCGATGCGGTGATCACCGGCCCCTCAGGGCCGCCGGATGGTCTGCGTGATCTGGACCAGGCGCGGATCGGTTCGGTGCTGAACGTCTGGGGGGAGGAAGCGGCGGGCCTGCAGCGCATCGCCGTGGAGCAGACCCGGCTTGGCCTGCCGCTGCTGTTCTGCCTCGACGTGGTGCACGGCTTCCGCACGGTGTTTCCCATTCCGCTGGGCGAGGCGGCGAGCTTCAGCGACCATGTCTGGCGCGACACCGCGGAGGCCGCCGCCCGCGAGGCGGCGGAGGCGGGCGTGGCGCTGACCTTCGCGCCCATGGCTGATGTATCGCGCGATCCGCGCTGGGGCCGCATCTGCGAGGGCGGCGGCGAGGACCCGCTGGTCAACGCCCGCATGGCGCGGGCGAAAATCGCCGGTTTTCAGGGCGACGATCTGCGTGATGAAGCGCGTCTCGCCGCCACGATCAAGCATTTCGCCGCCTATGGCGCCGGCGTCGGCGGGCGCGAATATGATTCCGCCGATGTGTCGGACTACGCCATGACGACGGACTATCTGCCGCCGTTCCGCGCCGCCGTCGATGCCGGCGTGGCGGCGCTGATGCCGGCGTTCCTTGACATTGCCGGGGCGCCCATGACCGCCAACCGCGCCTTGCTGGTGGACCTGCTGCGCAAGGCCTGGGGGTTCGGCGGCGTCACCGTCACGGATTATAACGCCGTGGCCGAGCTGATTGCCCATGGCTCGGCGGAAAACGGCCTGGAGGCGGCGACGCTGGCCTTCAACGCCGGCAATGACGTGGACATGGTCTCCGGGCTTTACCATCGCCACCTCGCCGAAGCGGCGGCGCGCGGGCAGGTGGCGCTGGCCGATATCGACGCGGCGGCGCTGCGGGTGCTGCGGCTGAAGCAGGCGCTGGGACTGTTCGACAACCCCTATCGGTTTTGCCCGCCCGCGACGCCGGCGCAGCTTGCCTCGCGGCGCGCCACGGCGCGGCGGGCGGCGCGGGAGGCCCTGACCCTGCTGCGCGATCCGCAGGGCGCGTTGCCATTGCCGCGCCAGTTGGAGCGTATCGCGGTGATTGGCGCGCTGGCCACATCGGCCGCCGACATGCGCGGCGCCTGGGCCGAAACCGGCGATGTCAGCGCCATCGTCAGCATCGCCGACGGCGTGCGGGCGGCCTGGCCCCAGGCTGAGATCCGCGTCTGCGGCGATGATCCGGCGGAGGCCGCCGCCGCAGCCCGGGCCGCTGGCCTGGCCATTTTGTGCCTTGGCGAAACTGCGGCGATGAGCGGTGAGGCGGCGGCGCGGGCCAATCCGGTTCTGCCGGATGGCCAGCAGGCATTGCTCGAGGCGGTGCTGGCCACCGGCGCGCGGGTGATCGTGTTGCTGTCCTGTGGCCGGCCGCTGGTCGCGCCCTGGCTGTTCGCGGCGGATTGCGCCGTTCTGGTGATCTGGGGGCCGGGCAGCGAAGCGGGACACGCCGTTGCCGACGTTCTCAGCGGCGCGGCCAGCCCCTCCGGCCGGTTGCCGGTGACGTGGCCGCGCGCTGTCGGCCAGATCCCCGTGTTCTACGCCCGCCGCGCCACGGGCCGGCCGCATGAGGCGGGCAACCGCTATTCCAACGGCTATGCTGATCTGCCGTTCGCGCCGCAATTCCCCTTCGGCCATGGCCTTGGCTATGCGACATTTGCCTGGAGCGACCTTCAGGTCAGCGCCGCCGATCCCGCCAGCCGGACGTCGCCGCTGGCCATCAGCCTTGAAGTGCGGCGTGAATCCGGGGGCTGGCCGGCGGGCGCGGACCTGGAGGCTATCGAGACGGTGTTCCTGTTCGCCCGGGTGCGGGTTCCGGGCCGGACGCGGCCATTGCTGCTGCTGCGCGATTTCACCCGCGTCGCCTTGCGCTCTGGCGAGGCGCGGCGGGTTTCATTCGGGGTCAGTCTGGACTGGCTGACGCGGGAAGGGCTGGCCCCGGCGCCGGAGGTCGTGACCTTTCTGGAGATCATCGTCGCGGCGTCGGCGGAGCCGGAGGCGGATCCGGCGCGCTGCCTGCGGCGGGTTCTGAGCGGCCAATGATGGAGCCAGGCATGGGCGGGCAGGCGACCGAACTCCTCACTGACTGGCTCGAACATCAGCGGCAAAACGCGGCGGAACGTCTGTTCGGCGCCATTTCAGCCACCCATCTCGCCAAACAGCGTCCCGATTTTGGCCAGGCCATCACGCCGGCGCCCGGCTCAGTGCTGGCGTCGCCGGCCGACGGCAACTGGGATCCGGAGCCGGATTATTTCTTTCACTGGCTGCGGGACGGCGCCGTGGCCATGGAGGCGGTGCGGCTGTTGCAGGCGACGCCGCGTTTCAGCCAGCTGGCCGCATGGGAGCTGGAGCAATATGTGGGCTTCAGCCTGCGCCTTTCCGAGCTGGACGGCGCGGCGCGGCTGGCCGAGGCGCCGCTGGAGCGGGGCGTTGCGCCGGAGTTCCGCCAGTACCTCCGCGAGCCCGATGAATTGCTCGGCATTCGCGGCGACGCCGTGCGCGGCGATGTACGCTTCAATCCGGACGGGACCCTCGACATCACCCGCTGGTCGCGGCCCCAGTACGACGGGGTCGCCCTGCGCGCCCTGGGTCTGTTGCGCGGCGCCGGGCGCAACCAGTCCAGGGAATGGGCGGAACTGATCGCCGACGATCTCGACTGCGTGGCCCGCAACGTCGACCGCCCCTGCGTCGATCTGTGGGAGGAGGAGGAGGGCTTCCACTGCCACACCATGCTGGCGCAATACGCAGCCCTGCGCGCCGGTGCGGCGTGGGGCGAGGCGCGCCCCGGCCCTGGCGGGGAGCAGCGCCGCGCTCGCCTGTGGGAGGCGGCTGCCGGGCAGGTGTGGCCCCGGTTGGGCGCCCTGCGCCGCGATGAGGATGGCGGCTGGATCATCAGCCGCCTGGCGGCGCCTGGCGGCCCGCCGACGTTGGTGGGCAAGCTGCTCGACGCATCGGTGATCCTGGGCGTGATTCACGCGGGCCTGGAGGATGGGCCATTCAGCGTCAGTGATCCGTTCGTTCATGGAACCCTGCTGCGGCTTGAGGCGCATTACGCCGCCGCGTTTCCGCTCAACCGGCGCCTCGGCCCTGCCTGCGCCCCGCATCTCGGCCGCAATCCGGCCGATGTCTATTTTGACGGCGGAGCCTGGCCGCTGATTACCCTGGCGGCGGCGGAGCTGCGCTTCCGGCTGGCCGCCGTCGTCGCGACTGGCCGGACGACGGCGGAACAGATTGTGCCGGCGCTGTGGTTTGGCGACGCGGCGCAGCAGGAACCCTGCGCCGCCGCGCGCTTGCTGTTGCGGGCTGGCGACATGGGGCTGGCGGCGGTGCGGGCGGTGACGCCCGCCGATGGCGCCATGGCCGAGCAGGCCGACCGCGACACGGGCGCGCCGCGCTCGGCCCATGACCTCACCTGGAGTTACGCCGCCTTCCTGACGGCGCTGGATGCGCGCGACCATGCCATGGCCGCGATGGGACCGCGCGGCGAAGTCGATTGAAGCAGCCCGATTGAAGAGACCCGGTTGAAGCGCCTGGGCAAGAGATGATTCACTATTTCACGGCATAATTCTCCCATGCCGGCAGCTGCGGATCTTGCGGTTGCGTGCGCCGGCTGGCTGGCGCGCGGCGGAAAAGTGGAATCTTTGCCTGGCGATGCGCAGGATTGCTGATGCGCCGCTCCAGACGCATCAGGCGCCGGAAGCGACGATGTTGATGTTCTGGCAGAGATTCAGGGGCGAGGGGAAGCGCGAGTCATTTCATCGCGTTGCGCCCGCGGGTTTGCCGATTGATTCATGCGTGCGATCGCCCGGTCGCGGCGCCGGGCCCGCGTTGCTGCCAAAATGATTCCGCTGGATGGGCTAAGGCTCTGTTGTTCCGCCAGTTTGTCTGGGGGCGGCGGTTTTTGTTGTCATCTGACGTTCTGATTCCGCTTTGGCCAGCAAGCTCCTGGAAACAGATTCGATTTGCCGTCTGGATGTCCGCGCGACAGACGGCGGCCGCATGGCGGCATTTCAGGCGGCTTCGATGCTTCGGCCGGGTGATGGGCGGCGAAACGCATGTCCGGCCAGCCGATGTCGGGAAGCCGTTGGGCAGGCGATTCCGGAAGATGCGTTATCCGGTTGAATTGAATGATTTTTGTCAGGATCGGCCCGCTTTCCCCCGTCCACCCTTCGTCATGCCCGGGCTTGAGCCGGGCATCCGCATCCATGCCGCGCGGGCGCCGCCAGGCCGTTGCTGCGGCTGCGCGGCGTTGATGGCGGGAACAGCTCCGGCCATGGCGCGGCGGGAATGCTGGAAGGCGGTGGATGAGGCCCGGCGGCGGGGCGCGCCGGATGCGGGCCTGGGCGGGCATTTTCCGGCAATGCGCTGGCAGCGCCCAGCAAAAAGGGGCCCGCAGGCCCCTGAATGCGCGGATCGGCTCCGCCATATCTGTCACGCTGTTTGACCGGCGGCCGGAGCCCCCGACGCCGGGGCGCCGTCGCCCCAGCCAGCGTCCCGGCGACGCCTCAACGATGCCTCAGCCCTTGGCGCGCTCCACATACGAGCCATCGCTGGTCATGACGACGATCTTCGTGCCGGTTTCGATGTGCGGCGGCACGGTGGTGCGGGCGCCGTTGGAGAGGATGGCCGGCTTGTAGGACGACGAGGCGGTCTGGCCCTTGGTGGTCGGCTCGGTCTCGACCACTTCCAGCACCACGCGCTGCGGCAGGGTGATGGCGACGGCGTTGCCGTCGAACATGGACAGCTGCACGATCATGCTCTCGATCAGGTAGATGGCCTGGTCGCCGATCACGTCGGACGGCACTTCCACCTGGTCGTAGTTTTCCTGGTTCATGAAAATGTAGCGATCGCCTTCCTGGTAGAGGTAGCTGTGATCGCGATCCTCAACGAAGGCGCGCTCCACCTGCTCGGTGGTCTTGTAGCGCTGGCTGGTCTTCACGCCGTCGGAAATGCGGCGCATGTCGATCTGCGTCGTCGGCGTGCCCTTGCCGGGGAAGAAGCTCTCGGCGGAAATGACGGTATAGAGCTGACCCTCAACCTCAAGGACGTTGCCCTTGCGGACGGAACTGGCGATGACCCTCACGTGTGACCTCGTATGACATTGCCGCCATGCAGCCGCGATTGCGGCCATGACGTCTGGAAGCTGGCGGACGCATGGGGCTGGCGATGCATCCTGGACGGCGTCCGGGACGTCGCCGCCCGGGCATGCGCCCTGCGGACCTGGTCGCGAAAACTCCGTGCCGGCGCGGCCCGGGCCTGACGGCGGCCGGGGGTGCAAGCGGGACAGAAGCGCGCCGGTGATGTAAACACCAGGCGAAACCTGCCTCCGGAGCACGGGCAACACAGGGTTATCGATGCGAATGAAAAGCCTGTACATTGTTTTGCGCCGGATGGCGAGACGCCGGAGCCGTGTGCGATGAGCCGCGAAACCGCCTGGCGGCTGCCGGGCCGTCACGCCGCCCGCCGCCCGCGCCTGCTGGCGCGCGGCCAGATCATTGCCGCCATGCGGCGGTATTTCGACGATCAGGGCTTCATCGAGGTCGATCCCAACGCATTGCAGGCATCGCCGGGCAACGAGACGCATCTGCACGGCTTTCAGGTGAGCGACGGGGCCAGCGGCCCGCAGCCGCCGTTGTATCTGCACACCTCGCCCGAATTCGCCATGAAGAAGCTGCTGTCGGCGGGGGAGGAGCAGATTTATGCCTTCGCCCACGTGTTCCGGGCCCGTGAAACCAGCCCGCTGCATCATCCCGAGTTCACCATGGTCGAATGGTATCGCGCGGGCGAGCCGCCGGCGGCGCTGATGAGCGACTGCGCCCGGCTGCTGACCATCGCCGCCGCCACGGCCCGGGCCGCCGGTTGCGGGCCGGAAGACGGCGTCTGGCGGTTTCGTGGTCGCAGCGCCGACCCGAAGCTGCCGCCGGAGCGTCTGACCCTGGTGGAAGCGTTTGGCCGCCACGCCGGGCTTGATCTCGCCGCGCTGCTTCCCGCAGCCGGCGCGGCGGCGGACGTCGCCCTGACCGCCGGCTTTCGCGCCGCCGCAGAAGCCATTGGCGTGCGCACCGCGGCGGACGACAGCTGGTCGGATGTGTTCTCACGCGTGTTGTCAGAACGCGTCGAACCGCATCTGGGGCAGGGGCGGGCGACGCTGCTGTGCGACTATCCGGCCAGCGAGGCGGCGTTGGCCCGGCGCCGGGCCGACGATCCGCGTTTCGCCGAGCGCTTTGAGCTGTATGCCTGTGGCGTTGAACTGGCCAACGGCTTTGGCGAACTCACCGACGCGGATGAGCAGCGCCGTCGCTTTGAGGCGGACATGGACGAGAAGGCGCGCGTCTATGGCGAGCGTTATCCGCTCGATGAGGACTTTCTGGCGGCGCTGCCGCACATGCCGGAGGCCAGCGGCGTCGCCCTGGGGCTCGACCGGCTGGTGATGCTGGCGACGGGCGCCGAACGCGTCGATGACGTGATCTGGACGCCGGTGGCGCAGGACCCATAACCATGCGCAAGAGCCTGACCCGCGTTGATGAACTGGTCGCGGCCGGACTGGCTGGCGAGGGAGCGCGCGCGGAGCTGGAGCAGGTGGCGGCGCGCTACGCGGTGGCGGTGACGCCGGCCATGGCGGACCTCATTCCGCCCCATGCGCCGGATGATCCCATGGCGCTGCAGTTCATTCCCCGCCCCGGTGAACTGACCACTTTGGCTGAAGAGCGGGCCGATCCAATCGGCGACGACGTTCATAGCCCGACGCCCGGCCTGGTGCATCGCTACAGGGATCGGGCGCTGCTCAAGCTGGCCTCGGTCTGCCCGGTCTACTGCCGCTTCTGCTTCCGCCGCGAAATGGTCGGGCAGGGCGGCGAGGCCATGCTGACGCCGCAGGAACTGGACGCCGCATTCGCTTATATCGCCGGCTGCCCGGAGATCTGGGAAGTGGTGATCAGCGGCGGCGATCCCCTGATCCTCAGCCCGCGACGGCTGGCCGGGGTGATGCGGCGGCTGGCGGCCATCGACCATGTGCGCGTCGTGCGCTTCCATTCGCGGGTGCCGCTGGTGGCGCCGGAGCGGATCACGCCCGAACTGGTCCAGACCCTGCGCGGCGCCCGCAAGGCGGCGTGGGTGGTGCTGCACGTCAATCACGCCCGCGAATTCACGCTGGCGGGGCAGGCGGCGCTGGCCCTGCTGGCGGATGGCGGCGTGCCGCTCTTGTCGCAGAGCGTGCTGCTGCGCGGCGTCAACGACAATGCGCCGGCGCTGGAGGCGCTGCTGCGCGCCTGCGTCGAGAACCGGGTCAAGCCGTATTATCTGCATCAGGGCGACCTGGCCCCCGGCACAAGCGGGCTGCGCACAACCATCGCCGAAGGCCAGGCCCTGCTGCGCGATCTGCGGGGCCGTCTCTCCGGCGTCGCCCAGCCAACCTATGTGCTGGATATTCCCGGCGGCTTCGGCAAGTCGCCGATCGGGCCGAACTATATTTGCGATGATCCGCGCCGCGCCGGCGGTTCGCTGGTGAGGGATCCCTCGGGCCAGACCCATCGCTATCCGCCAGACGTCGACGGCGACGGGGAGGGGTGAGCCCCTGAGGCTTCGCGGACAGGACATGGCAGGGCGGCGGGGCAACCTCTGGCGCCGCGCCGCGCCCTCCGGCATATCTGGACAGATCAGGCGCGATAACGCGCTGCTGGAGGAAACATGGCCCGCATTCCCTATTTCAATCGCGCCGACGCCGATGCGGAAGTCGAGAAGATTTACGCCAAATTGCCGGAGCTGAACCTGTTCCGGATGATGGGCCATTCCGGCCGGCTGATGGGGCAATTCGTCAAGTTTGGCAACCAGTTGCTGATCCACTCCGATCTCGATCCGGTGCTGCGCGAGATCGCCATCGTCCGGGTCGGCGTGCTGAGCAAGGCCTCCTATGAGGTTTACCAGCACGAAGCCATCTGCCGCAGCTACGGCATGTCAGAAGAGAAGATCCAGGCCATCCACGAGGGGCCGGACGCGGCGGCCTTCAATGAGCTGGAAAAGCAGGTGATGCGTCTGACCGACGACATCGTGCGCAATGTCCGCGCTTCCGACGCCACCTTCAATCCGGTGCTGGAGAAGCTGGGGCCGAAGCACACCCAGCACCTGGTGTTCTCCATCGGCTTCTACATGATGGTCAGCCGCTTCCTGGAGAATTTCGACGTCGATATCGAGGACGACGGCCGCCCCGCCGGACTGGATCTGCCCGGCATGGAGCAGCGCTGACCAGGGGCTGCGGTCAGTCGCCGCCCCGGCCGTCGCCATCATCCGTCATGGCCGGACCGGATCCGGCCATCCACGGGGCGCGGCTGTTGCGGCGCGTTGTCGGCGCCGGAAGGACAAAAGCGTGGGCGTCCGCGACGCGCGTGGGCATGACGGGGAGATGGGGGGCGTGTGGAGCCTGGCTGGCGTCGTCTTTTCGCACGCCGCGCCTCCGGACGGGCGCGCGATTCCGCGCCTGTCCAGGGTGGGACGTTTTCGGGGCGGCGCCCTGCAGGTCCTTCCCTTCCGGTTTGCGGGTCTTCCCTTCCGGTTTGACTTTCGCCGGCGGGAGGCGTATCTGACCGGCCATGTCATGCACGATCGCACGGGGCCTTCTGCGCTCCGCCATCAGCTTCACGCGCTATTATACGCCGTTCCCATAACGGCGGCTGCATGATCATGTTCAACCGCTGCGACGCCGGCGGTTGATCCATTCCTTTCCAGCTTTCCGGCGCGCAGCCCGCACAAGGGCTTTGTTATGTTCGCGCCAGACCGTCTTGTTCCCCACCAGAAATCTCCTGAGGCCGTAGCCGCCGCCCACCGATGCGCCGGCAGCATGCGGGCGACATGGGGAGATTTTTCGCGGATTGGCCTTATCGGCTTCGGCGCCTTTGGCCGCCTGATCGCGCGTCATGCGCCAGCGGGCGTGCGCCTGCTTGCCTATGACGCGGCGCCGGAGGCGGTCGGCGGCTATTCGCCGGCGTCTCGCCAGTTGTCACCGGCCACCCTGGCGGAAGCCGCATCATGTCCGCTGGTGGTGCTGGCCGCGCCGGTGGCGGAGACGGCGGCGATCTGCCGGCAAATCGCCCCTTGGTTGCGCCCGGGGACCCTCGTTGTCGACGTGGGTTCGGTGAAGGCGCAGCCGGTGGCCGACATGCTGGCCAATCTGCCGGCGCATGTGGAGATCGCCGGCCTGCATCCGCTGTTCGGGCCGCAAAGCGCCGCCGACGGGCTGGCCGGGCTGCGGCTGGTGGTCTGTCCGGCGCGCGGGCGCAGGGTGTTCCGCCTCGCCGCGCTGCTGAAGGCCGGCTTCAGCCTGGAAACCCAATTCGCCAGCCCGGAAGACCATGACCGCGAAATGGCCATGGTGCAGGGCGTCACCCATATGGTGGCGCGGCTGGTGACGGCGATTGATCAACGCCCGACCCGCATGGCCACCCGCAGCTACGCGCTGCTGATGCAGGCGGTCGACATGGTGCGGCACGACAATCCGGCGGTGTTTGACGCCATCGCCCTGCGCAATCCGTTCGTCGCCGGGGTTCAGGAACAGTTCTTCGAAGCCGCCGGCGCGCTGCGCCGCGATCTGGCGGCGCGGCGTTCGGCGTTGACTGACGCGCCGCTGGCTGATCTGGCGGCGCAGCCGGACGGGGCGGTCGCCGCAGCGCCCTGAGAGCATGATGCGAACAGCCAGATGCCGCCTGTTCGCGAAAAATCATGCGATGCCAATGAGTTGAGGCGTCATGCGGTCCAACCTGAGCGCATCATGCTCCAGGGCCGCGATGGAGCGCCGGCTGCCCCGGCGCTCCGGCTTTTGTCATCAGGACAGGACCTTGATGCCCGTCCAGTCGTCATTCTCATAGCGCGACAGCTCGTAATTCTTGAGCGGCGCGTAGTCCTGCGGCGTCGTGCTGAAATTGACGCCAGGCAGGTTGATGGGCGCGGTCATGTCGGTGAGGTTGGTCGCGACCTTCAGCAGGTTCTCGCGGGTAAGATTGTCGCCGCAGCGCTCAAGTATCTGGTGCAGCACATTGGCCATGGAATAACCGGCGAAACCGAGGTTGTCGGTCCTGTCCAGATTGGGCAATTGGGCGTCCAGCAGGCTGAAATAGTCGATCACGGCCGGATCGTTCTTCCAGCGCGGGCTGGAAATGCTGCGCACCGAACGCAGGGCCAGCGCGCCTTCGCTGCCCTTGCCCGCGGGCTTCAGCAGCGAGATGGTGGCGGAGCCGCTGAGCAGGTACTGATCCGGCTTCCACCCGCTCTCCTGCACCTTGCGCAACGACTGCGAGACGAATTTTCCGACGGTGAGATTGAGAAAAACGTTGGCGTTGGTGCTCGCCAGCTTCAGCACCTGGGAGTCGGCGGTGGGGTCGGCGACCTCATAGCTGGTTTCAGCCACGATCATGGTTTTCGCCTTGTCGCCCAGTTCTTCCTTGAAGGCGGTCAGATAGTCTCGCCCCAACTCGTCCACCTGGTGGAGAATGGCGATCCTGGCGTCGGGTTTGGTGGCCAGCAGATGGCGCGCCAGCACCCGCGCCTCGGTTGAATACAGGGCGCTGCCCGGCGTGGTCCAGGGGAACTCTTTCGGGTTGTTGAAGCGGGCGGCGCCGGTGCCGATCATCAATTGCGGAATCTTGCGGCTGTTCATGTAGCGCTGCACGGCCGCCTGGCAGGCGGTGCCGATGGAGCCAAAGGTGGCCAGCACGTGATCGCTCTCGATGAGCCGTCGCGTCGCTTCCACAGTTTTGGGCGGGCTGTAGGCATCATCCAGCGCGATCAGCTGCACCTGCCGGCCCCCCACGCCGCCATTCTTGTTGAGCCGGTCGAAATAGGCGAGCTGGACGCGGCCGGAGACGCCTATGTAGGAGGCCGGGCCACTGAAAGGAATGGTCTGGCCAATCCGGACCTCCCGGTCATCGGCGCCAGTGTCGTAATGGCCCTTTTTGGCGAGGGCCGGGGCGGCCAGGCCGCCGAGACCGGCGGCGGCGGCGACGCCTCCTGCGGCTGCCAGCCCGCCGAGGCGCAGCAGGTCGCGGCGGGACGGCGTGGCGAACGGATCCTTGTTCATCTCTTTCCTCCTGGATGGACGCTCTTTGATCCGGAGAGCCGGATTCGTCGTCTCGACAGGCAGGATAGGCGGGCAAAGCAGCCGCCAGCAATATATTTTGTTATAACAAATGCGAAGGTTGCGCGGAGGCGCGGCGCGCCGGCAAAGAAAAGCCGGGTCATCCTCGCGGATGGCCCGGCTGAAACGCTTGACGCTGGCGATGCGCGGATCAGGCGCTGGCCGCTTCCTTCAGCAGGTTCCGGGCAATGATGAGCTGCTGCACCTGGCTGGTGCCCTCATAGAGGCGGAAGATGCGGACGTCGCGATAGAAGCGCTCCACCGCGTAGTCACGGATGTAGCCGGAGCCGCCGTGAATCTGCACGGCGCGATCGGCGACGCGGCCGACCATCTCCGAGGCGAACAGCTTGCAGCACGAGGCCTCGGTGGCCACCGGCTCACCAGCGTCGCGCTTCCTCGCGGCGTCGCGCACCATGCAAAGGGCGGCGTAGGCTTCCGCCTTGCTGTCGGCCAGCATGGCCTGGATGAGCTGGAATTCGCCGATGGCCTGGCCGAACTGCTTGCGCTCGGAGGCGTATTTGACGCTCTCGGCGATCAGGCGGTCGGCGACGCCACAGCACAGGGCGGCGATGTGCAGGCGGCCCTTCTCGAGGGTTTTCATGGCGGTCTTGAAGCCCTGGCCTTCCTTGCCGCCGATGATGTTGGCGGCCGGAACGCGGCAGTCCTCGAAGATCACGTCATGGATATGGGCGCCCTGCTGGCCCATCTTTTTCTCGGACTTGCCGATCTTGATGCCGGGAAGGTCAGCGGGAACGATGAAGGCCGAGATGCCGCCGGCGCCGGGGCCGCCGGTGCGGGCCATCAGCGTGAACATGCCGGCGCGCGCCGCATTGGTGATGAAGCGCTTGGCGCCGTTGACGACGTAATGGTCGCCATCCTTGCGGGCGACGGTGCGCACCGAGGCGGAGTCCGAACCGGCTTCCGGCTCGGTGAGGGCGAAGGAAGCCACGACTTCGCCGCTGGCGATCTTCGGCAGCCATTCCTTCTTCTGCTCTTCAGTGCCATCGAGCACGATGCCCTGCGAGCCAATGCCGACATTGGTGCCGATGGCCGAGCGGAAGGCCGGCGAGGCGTGGCCGAGCAGGTAAACCACCTCGGCTTCCTCGGCCATCGTGAGGCCAAGGCCGCCGAATTCCTCCGGCGCCGACAGGCCATAAAGGCCGAGGTCGCGCATCTCGGCGAGGATGTCTTCCGGGATTTCGTCGGTTTCCGCGACGCGCTCTTCATTGGGGATGAGGCGCTCGCGAACGAAACGCTCAACAGTATCAAGCAGTTGCCTGAAGGTTTCGGGTTCGAGCGCCATGGTGTCCCCTCTTCGTCGCGCGGCGGGCCTGGTCAGTGGTTTCGCTGAAACTGCGAAAGCCATTTTCGCATCTCGTCCAGATAACGCATTCCAGGTCGTCGGCAAACGGATTTTCTGGTGGTCCAGATTTTCGCAAGCACCCGCGGGCGGACAGCGCCGGCATGGCCCTGACTGGCGGCCCTCCCATACGGTGAGCCAGGACGAAAGCGCGCAGTCCAAATCCGGCAATGGTCAGGAATTTGTTTCGGGCGCAACCGTAATGACATAAGAAATCGAAGATATTTCTTATAAATGTATTTTATGAATACATGAGGTCAGCATGAAGTTTCTGAATATTATGTCTTTGACGCTTGTGGGGTTCTGTGTTGTCGCCGGCGTCGCCCCGGCGCGCGCCTGCGCCCTTTCCGGCATGTCCGGCGATTGCGATGAAGCGTGCAGCACGATCGAGCCTGGCTGGCGGCATACGACCTGCATCATCGGCGCCACGCCGCCTGCTGAAGACGCCCCGGCGCGCTGAACGACGGAATTCGTTTCCCCATCCCCCAAAAAGGCGCGGCCTGAACAGACGCGGGCGCGCCGCCCACCCGCCTGGCGGTGCGGACCCCCAGCGATATTTGCGGAGAGACACATGAAGAAGCTGATGCGCGCGACGACGCTCGTGCTTGCGCTTGGTTTTGCCTCTGTTTCCTGGGCTGGCGCCCAGGCCTGCGTGATCAGCGGCGGCAGCGACGCCCAATGCATTTCACGCTGCTACAAGATCAAGAACTTCTGGGAGCAGACGCTGTGCTCGCTGGGGGCCGCGCCGGCTCCGGCGCCGGTTCCGGAGGTGATGCGCTGACGCCTGGGGCAAAAATCCGCTCACTCTGAAGCGGATATTGCCCGGCGGGGCGACGCCGCCATGCTGGGGCGCCGCTCCGCATTCGCGCCTGCTGACGCGCTGGAGCCGTCCGGGCCGCCCTTACTTTTTCCCGGCGCCGCCCTGGATGCGCTCCCATGGGCCGAAATCGAACAGGCCGTCGGTTTTCGGCGCGCTCTTGAAGTCGCCGAGTTCAACCTGGAAATCGAGCATCTGGCGTGTGGTCGGCACGATGCCGCGCGGGTCGATGACGAAGGACACGGCCGGGGAGGCGAGGGCCTTTTCCAGCACGGCGACGCTCACCAGGCCGGAGCCAAGGGCCTGCTGCACAAAAGGCGCGGCTTCGGCCGGCCGGTCGCGCACCAGTTCCGTGGCGCGGATCGCCAGCTTCATGAACGCATCGACCGCCTCCGGCTGGGCGCGCATGAAGGCGCCGGTGGCGGCGTAGACCACGCCCGGCGCGTTGGGAAACATCTGCGGCGCCGTGGCGATGACCCGCGCCGCCGGAATGCGCTGCTGCACGATGGTCGCCGCCGGCTCCAGCACCTGGCCGCCGTCGATGGCGCCCGCCAGCAGCGCCTGCTGCGTCGCCTCGATGCCCATGGTGACAATCTCGAGGTCGGCAGGGTCGACCCGGTTCTGCTTCAGCCAGTAGCGGAAGGCCGTGGTTGGCACGGCGCCGGGCGGCAGCGCGCCAATGCGGGCCGGCTTGCCGCTGGCCTTGCGGAAAGCGGCGAAGGCCTGGGCTGGACTGTTCTGGGCCTCGCCAAACGCCTTTGCCAGCGGGCCGCCAGCCAGGAACAGCGAGCCGCCGATGCCGCCGGCGGCGATGATGCGCACGTCGATGCCGCGCGCGAAGGCGACGGCGACCGGCGCGACGCCAATCGCCAGCACGTCAAGCGTGCCGGAGGCGAGGGCCGAAATGGCGGCGGGGCCGGAATCGAATTTGGTGGTGGTGATGGCGAGGCCGGCGTCTTTGGCCCAGCCGGCCTTGTCGAGCACGTAAAAGGCGGAAGCGCCGATCACCGGCACATAGCCGACGCGCACCGGAACCGGCGCGGCGGCGCGGGCGCCGCCGAGGGCGAACGGCAGGGCGGCGGCGCCGGCCAGGGCGCCCAGCGCCTGGCGGCGGGAAAGGGCGGCGTCGGAAATTTTACGGCCTTCGGACATGCTGTCTTTCCTTGTCCCTCAGGGGCATACAGCGACCCGTCGCTGTTGCGCCCGTCCAGTTCACAACGCTGCGGAATCCGCCGCCAGGTCGGCGCGCAGCCGGCGAATGATCGCCTGCAGTTCCGGATCGCTGCGACGCCGCGGGCGGGGCGCCGTGACCTCGATCGAGGAGCGGACTTCACCAGGCGCGCCAACAATGGCGATAACCCGGTCAGCCAGATAGACCGCCTCATCCATGTCGTGGGTGACGAACAGGATGGTGCGTTCGGTCGCCTGCCACACCCGCAGCAGTTCATTCTGCAAATTCTCACGGGTGATGGCGTCGAGCGCGGAGAACGGTTCGTCCATCAGCAGGATGTCGGACCCGGCCGCCAGCGCCCGGGCGAGGGCGACGCGCTGGCGCTGGCCGCCGGAAAGCTGGTGGGGCCAGCGTTCCGCCAGATTGTCGAGGCCGACGAATTCCAGCGCCTCATGGGCGCGTTTGCGCCGCTCGGCCCGCGAAATGCCCGGGTGCTCCAGGCCGAAGGCGACATTGTTGACCACCTTGCGCCATGGCAGCAGCCGCGCGTCCTGGAACACCAGCGCCGCCGGAACCGGGCCGGGCCGGGTGTTGAGCGTCACCGCGCCGCTGCTGGCTTTGGCAAGGCCGATCATGACGCGCAGCAGGGTCGATTTGCCGACGCCGGAAGGGCCGACGATGGCGACGAACTCGCCCCGGCGCACCTTGAGGTCAAGGCCGCGCAGCACCTCGGTCTTGCGGCCGTCCTGCTCGAAGGTCAGGCCGAGGCCGCGGATGTCGATTATGGTTTCCATCGCAGCAGCCAGTTCTGGAGACGCATGAAGCCGGTGTCGATCAGGCCGTAGAGCACGGCCATGGTCAGCATGTAGACGACGACGATATCGGTGGCGAGCAGGCTGGAGGCCTGCATCATGCGCTGGCCGAGGCCAAAGACGCCGAAGATTTCCGCCGCGACCACGGCCATCCACGCCTGGCCGAGCGCCGTGCGCAGGCCAACGAAAATGCCGGGAATGGCGGCTGGAAGGATGATTTTGACGAGGCGCGACCACGCGGAGCGGAAGCCGAAGGCGTCGGCCACTTCCAGCAGGTCGCGATCCACCGAGCGCACGGCGCCGAAGGTGGCGAAATAGACGATCCAGAACACGCCCATGGCGATGATGAAGATCGCCGCCGGGGCGTTGACGCCGAACCAGATGATGGCGAACGGCACCCAGGCGAGGCCCGGGATCGGCCGCAGCAGTCGCACAACCCAGGCCACCGACTCCTCGGCGACGCGGAACATGCCGGTGAGCACGCCGAGCGCCACGCCGCAGGCGGAGCCGATGACAAGACCCATCAGATAGTGCCCGATGGAGCTGGCCATGGCCTCCTGCCACATGCCGGAGGCGATCTCGCCGCGCAGCGCCGCCGGAATGGCGCTGGGCGCCGGCAGCAGCATGGGGTTGATGAGGCCAAGGCGCGGCGCGAGCTCCCACAGCCCCAGAAAGGCGACCAGCCCGGCGAGGCCGAGGATGTATGGCCTGGAATTTTTCAACGATATCACTCCGGGTCCGCGTGGCCGGACCTGTGTCCGCGCCGGACCAGCTGGCGGGATATGCCCGGGCTGTGAGCAGACCGGGCCTCCGGGGCGCGGCGGCCTCAAGGCTGGCCGCCACGCCTCCCGATGTTATTTGCCAGCTTTTGCCTTCTCATAGAAGGAGGGGTCGAACAGGCCGTCGAGGGGCGCGGCGTCCGGCACCGTGCCAAGCTCCACCTGATAGGCCTGCATCTTCGCCGTCGGCTCAATGATGATCTTCGGATCAGCCTCCAGCTTCGTGGCCGGGGAGGCCAGCGCCTTCTGCACGACAGCGTCCGGGATCAGGCCCTTGCCGAGCACCTGGCCAATGTGGGGCGAGGCCTTGGCCGGATCGTCCTTGATGAACTTGATCGCCCGCACGCTGGCGTTGACCAGCGACTGCACCGCTTCCGGATGCGCCTTCAGGAAGGCGCCGGAAACAGCGATGACCGTGCCAGGCTGGGTGGGGAACATGTCGCCGCCAAGCGCCACGATCTTGATGGCCGGATTGCGGGCGGCGATGATCGAGTCGGCGGGCTCGCGCACGGTGGCGCCATCGACGGCGCCGGCCAGCAACGCCTGCTGGGTGGCGTCGATGCCCATGGGCACGATCTGGTAATCCGCCTTGTCGACCTTGTTCACCCGGTCAAGCCAGTGACGCAGGGTGGTGTCCGGCACCGAGCCAGGCGGCTGGGTGGCCAGGCGGGCCGGCTTGCCTTCCTTGGCGCGGAATGCCCTGAAGGCTTCCGCCGCCGGCTTGCCGCCCTCAAAATATGGGGCCAGCTGCGGCCCGGCCATCACGGTCATTTCCTCGATGGCGGTGGCGGCCACGACCTTGACGTCGATGCCCTTGGAGCGGGCGACGGCCAGCGGCGCGATGCCGGCGACATAGACGTCGATGGTGCCGGAGGCGAGGGCCTGGATCATGTTCGGGCCGGATTCGAACACGGTGAAGGTCGGCTTGAGGCCGTCGGCCTTCAGCCAGCCTTCCTTGTCGGCGACAACGACCGGCGCGGCGCCGATGATCGGGATGTAGCCAATGCGCACCGGCGTCTCAGCCTGGGCCGAGGCCAGCATCACCGGCGTCAGCGCCGCTGCGATGGCCACGCCGCGCCCGGCCGCAGCTCCGAACCGGAGAAAGCCGGCCAGCCGGCGGCCGAGTGAGGTGAAATGCTGCGAAGCCTGATGCATGGCGACTGTTCCTCCATGGGATACGTCGGGCTAACATATTTTAGCGTCCGTGTAAGGGGAAATATATAAATCACAACATCAAATGTGAATAACGCGCCGCCATAAAAATCCGCCGTGCGGTGGGGCGCTTGCTGGCGCGGCTGGCCGATGGCGCGCGCATGGACTGTCTGGCTGGTCTGAAAGTCGGGCGTGCGTCGGCGATAAAATGTAATAACTATTTTGACGCCGCGCGGGTTTCATGCGCGATGCGGCCGCCGCGTGGAGCGGGGCTCCGGGCGCTGGCCGTGAAAAACAGCACAACGACAGGGAGAAACTTCATGGGACGTCTTGAGGGCAAACGCGCCATTGTCACCGGCGCCGGCAGCGGCATCGGCCGGGCCAGCGCCCGCCTGTTCGCCAGCGAGGGCGCGCGGGTGGTCGCGGTGGATCGCAACCCCGCCGGGGTAAACGAGACGGCGGAGCTGGCCCGCAAGGACGGTTTCGAGATGCTGGCGCTGTCCGCCGACGGCGGCTCGGAGCAGGAGGTGACCGATTTCATCGGCAAGGCCGTCAGCCACCTCGGCGGCCTCGACGTGCTGTTCGCCAACGCCGGCATCAGCGGCGGGCTTGTGCCGCTGTTCGAGCAGACGGTGGAGCACTGGCAGGAGGTGTTGCGGGTCAATCTGATCGGCCCGTTCCTCGCCATCAAGCATGGCGCGCCGCACATGGTGAAGGAGGGCGCCGGCTCGATCATCTGCACCGCCTCGGTGGCTGGCCTGCGCGCCAATGCCGGCGGCAATCCTTACAGCGCCTCGAAGGCCGGCGTGATTTCCCTGGTGCAGACTTCAGCGGCGTCCCTGTATGGCACCGGCGTGCGCGTCAACGCCATTTGCCCCGGCCTGATCGAAACCGGCATGACCAGGCCGATCTTCGATGGCGCGAAGGAGCGCGGCACCGAGGACAAGATCGGCCAGCTCAACCCGCTGCGTCGCCCCGGCCAGCCGCATGAGATCGCGGCGATGGCGCTGTTCCTCGCCAGCGACGACGCCTCTTATGTCAACGGCCAGGCCTTCCCGGTCGATGGCGGCCTGTCCAGCTCGCTGCCCTACGCCGGCAAGATGCGGCTGGGTTAAGGCCCATTCACCCCGTCATCTGGCGCCCGGTTATCTGGGCTGGCGCATTGTCCTCCCGCGAAGCGACGCCAGCTTCGCGGGAATGGAACAGGGCGTCACACGCTGGTCCGGCCATCCAGCAGGGCCTCGATGGCGGCGGCGAAACCGTCCTCATTGTTGCTGCGGGTGACCATGTCGGCGGCGGCCAGGGCCGCTGGCGAGCCGTTGCCCATGGCGATGGCGAAGCCAGCCTTGCGGAACATGGCCACGTCATTGTCCATGTCGCCGATGACGGCGATGGCGGCGGCGGGGATGGCGAAAGCTTCGCTGACGAAGGCGACGGCCGAGCCCTTGTCGACGCCGGGCGGCGTCACGTCCAGATAGTATTTCTGCGACAGGCCGCTGTTGGCGCTGGTTCCAAGCAACGCGCCCATGCGGCGGGCGACGTCGGCGAGGTGATCGTAATCGTCGCTGGCCCCGACGATCTTGCAGCCCTGGGCCGCCCAGGGGGCGAAGTCCGCCACCACCGCGGGATCTGATCTGATGGTCCGCTGCTCATGGGCCACATGCGGACCGTCCGGATCCAGAACCAGCCACTGGCTGTCGGTGAACAGCCAGGCGCTGATCTTCTCTGCCTCCAGCAGCTCCAGCGCGGCGCGCGCCGCCTCCGCCGGAATGCGGGTTTCGCGCAGCGCCTTTCCGGCCCTGTCGACCACCACGGCGCCGTTGAAGCCGGCGATCGGGCCGTCGATCTGCAGCGCTTCGGCCACATGCCTCATGCCCCAGGGCGGCCGGCTGCTGGCGATGGTGAGGCCGATGCCGGCGGCGCGCAGGCGCCGCGCCGCATCGCGGCTGGCCTCCGTCACCTCCTTGTCCCGGTTGACGATGGTGCCGTCCACATCCGACACCACCCACTTCAACTGGCCGGGCGCTGCGCGGCGCTGGCTGTCATTTGTCATGTCATGTCTCCCTGGGCGTTTTGCCTCCCTGGGGCGTCTTGCGGCCAGACGGAAGCGCCGGCCGGTCAAAACGCGCGCAAACGGGAAAACCTGGAGCGTTGCCGATCCATATTGTCCGGAAACGGCGTCAATCAGCGTTCCGTCGGGAACAGGGCGGCGATGATGCCCTCCACAATTGCCGGAGGCGTCGCGTCCACATCCACCCCGGTGATGCGCTCATCGGGCGCCGGCGGCTCCAGCGTCGCCAGCTGGCTGTCGAGCATGGCGGCCGTCATGAAATGGCCCTCGCGCGACTGCATGCGGCGGCGGATCAGCTCCGGCGCGCCGGTTAGCCAGACGATGCGCACGTCGGCGGCGTCGCCGCTGATCGCCTGTCGATAACAATGTTTCAGCGCCGAGCAGGCTATCACCACCTGGAGACGCGCGCGCCGGGCGTCGTCGATGACCTGGCGCACCCGCGCCAGCCATGGCGCGCGGTCGGCGTCGGTGAGCGGCAGGCCGGCGCGCATGCGGGCGACATTGGCTGGCGGGTGCAAATCGTCGGCGTCGACGAAATCCACGCCCAGCCTTTGCGCCAGCGCCTTGCCGATGGTCGTCTTGCCGGCGCCGGAAATGCCCATGACGACGATGGCCGTCACGGGCCGGGTGGAGAAGGGCGCCGCCGCCATCGCGCGGGTCAGGCGGCGGGGCCGGAGCGCGGCAGGGACGGGGGGGCCGCCGCCTCGTCCAGCAGCCAGGTCAGGCTGTCTTGCGCCGTGATGTGGCCGGCCGGCAGGTCCTCGCCGGCGAAAATCCGCGTCAGGATATCCCGCTTGTCGGCGCCGGCGGCGAGAAACGCCGTGGCGCGGCTGTCATTGAGGGCCCGGAAGGTGAGGCTGATGCGCGGCACGAAGGGTTCCTGGCCCGCTTCGGGCACGGCGACCGCCAGCCGGTCGTCCACCGTCAGGGCCGGCTTGCCTGGAAACAGCGACGCCGTATGCCCGTCGAGGCCAACGCCGCAGATCACCGCGTCGAACAATGGCGCGCCCGCGTCGGCGGCATGGGCCGCCCGCAGCAGGGAATCGTAAGCCCGGGCGCAGAGTTCGATATCCGGGCCATAGGGAATGACGTTGACGTCAGTGTCCGGCGCATGGGCGAACATGGCGGCGTCGGCCATGTGGGCGTTGCTGTCCGGGTGGTCGTGCGGCGTGAAGCGGTCGTCGCCAAAATACCAGGCGATGCGGTCCCACGGCAGGCGTTCGACCCAATGCGGCGTCGCCAGCAATTCGTAGAGACGCTTCGGCGTCGAGCCGCCCGACAGGCAGACGCGCAACTGGTGATCCGGTCCGCGCCGGGCCTCCGCCAGGGTCAGCGCATTTTCCAGCCAGCGCGCGGCGGTATGGCTGAGGGCGTCGGCGTTGGCGACGACGGTGGTTTTCACGACAGGCATGCGGGGTCTCCGGTCGGCCCCATCAGGAGCTGAAACAGGTCGCGGCCAGCTTTCGCCGGTCGCGGGAACCTCATAAACCGCGCCGGCTTCGCCATTTTGACAGTTTGGCAAAGCGGCGGGGCCGGATGTGCATCAGGCGAAAAACTACAGCAGCGGGCGCCAGGCGCGTCCGTCCCGCGCGATGAGTTTGTCGGCTTCCTCCGGCCCATCGGTGCCGGCGGGGTAGGTCGCCAGATCCTTGCCGCCGTCCCTGGCGCCATCCTTGCCGCTATCCTTGCCGCCTTCTTTGGCTCCAGCCTTCTGGGCGTTGGCTTTCGCCCAGGCCTTCTGGAACGGCTCCACCGCCGCCCAGCCAGCCTCCACCGCGTCGGCGCGCTGGAACAGCATGCCGTCGCCGGCCATGCAGTCATAGATCAGCGTTTCGTAGCCGGTGGTGGGCGAGGCGTCGAAGAAATCGTCATAGCGGAACGTCATGTCGACGCCGCCGATCTCCAGTTCCGGCCCCGGCACCTTGGCGTTGAAATGCAGCTTGATGGTTTCGTCGGGCTGGATGCCAAGCACGAGGAAGTTCTGGGCGAGGCGGTCGACCGGCGTGTTGCGGAACATGCTGAACGGCGCTTCCTTGAACTTGATCGCCACCTCGGACTTGCGCACGCCCAGCGCCTTGCCCGTGCGCAGGTAGAACGGCACGCCGGCCCAGCGCCAGGTGTCGACCATCAGCTTCATCGCCACATAGGTCTCGGTGGCGCTATCGGGCGGGACATCCGGCGTTTCGCGATAGGCGGTGACCTTCTGGCCGCGCACCACGCCGCCCTCATAGGCGGCGCGCACCGAGTTCTTCAGCGCTTCGGCGGGCGTGTACTGGCTGATCGCCTGCAACACCTCCGACTTGGCGGCGCGCACCGCCGGCGCGTCGAAACGGGCCGGCGCCTCCATCGCCACCAGCGACAGCAGCTGGAACATGTGGTTGGGCACCATGTCGCGCAGCGCCCCGGTGGCGTCGTAGAACTTGCCGCGCCGGCCGACGTCGACGGTTTCCGCCACGGTGATCTGCACATGGTCGATGTGATTGCGGTTCCACAGCGGCTCGAACAGGCCGTTGGCGAAGCGCAGGATCATGATGTTCTGGACCGTCTCCTTGCCGAGATAATGGTCCATGCGGAAAATCTGGTCCTCCTGGAGGGTTTCCAGAAGCGATTCGTTCAGCTTGCGGGCCGAGGTGAGATCCGTGCCGAACGGCTTCTCGACGATCACCCGCCGCCAGGCGTCGCGGGTTTGGGCCACCAGGCCGCTCTGCCCCAGCGCCGTGACGATCGGCGCGAAGCCGGAGGGCGGCGTCGCCAGATAGAAAATGCGGTTGCCGCCGGTGCCAATCTCCGCTTCGACCTTTTCGATATGGGAATTGAGGCGGTCGAAGCTGCCTTCCTGCTCCGGATCGGCCTGGACATAGCTGACGTTCTTCAGCACCCGGGCCACGGTCTTGCGGGTGAGCGGCCGGGTGGAGAACTGCCGCAGCGCCTCTTCCAGCGTCGCGCGGAAATTGTCGTCGGTGTCCTCGCCGCGCGCCACGCCGACGAGGGCGAAGCGCTCCGGCATCAGGTCCGTCGCGGCCAGATTGTAGAGCGCCGGCAGCAGCAGGCGGCGGGTCAGGTCGCCGGATGCGCCAAAAATGACGAAACAGCAGGGATCGGGATGGGCCTGCTCGGCGGGATCAGCGTTCATGCGCTGTCTCCCTGGTCGCGCGACACGGCGGCGTTGTCGGAGGCGCTGGGCTTGCCCGGCGCTTCGACATGGCCGCCGAAGCCCTTGCGCATGGCCGAGAGCATCTTCTCGGCGAAGGTGTGCTCCTGGCGGGAGCGGAAGCGGGTGTAGAGCGCCGCGGTCAGCACTTCGGCCGGGGTCGCCTGTTCAATCGCCGCCTGGATGGTCCAGCGGCCCTCGCCAGAATCGTCCACATAGCCCGAGAAGCCTTCGAGCTTGCCGTCGCTTGCCAGGGCGTCGGCGGTCAGGTCAAGCAGCCAGGAGCTGACGACGCTGCCCCGGCGCCAGACCTCGGCGATGTCGGCGAGATCGAAGCTGAAGCGCTCGTTGTCCGGCCGGACTGGCGCGTCGGCGGATTTCAGGATGTCAAAGCCTTCGGCGTAGGCCTGCATCATGCCGTATTCGATGCCGTTGTGGATCATCTTGACGAAATGTCCGGCGCCGTTGGGGCCGGCGTGCAGATAGCCCTGCTCGACGCGCGGGTCGCGGCCGTCGCGGCCTGGCGTGCGCGGAATGTCGCCGAGGCCAGGAGCGAGGGCGGCGAAGATCGGGTCGAGCCGGTCAACCGCCTCCCTGTCGCCGCCGATCATCATGCAATAGCCGCGCTCCAGGCCCCAGACGCCGCCGCTGGTGCCCACGTCCACGTAGTGCACGCCTTTTTCGCGCAGCGCCCCGGCGCGGCGGATGTCATCGCGCCAGAAGCTGTTGCCGCCGTCGATGACGATGTCGCCAGGCGACAGCAGGTCGCCGAGCTGCATCACCGTGTCTTCCGTGGCGGCGCCGGCCGGCAGCATCACCCAGACGGCGCGCGGCGCCTGCAATTTCTGCACCAGATCGGCGAGGGAGCTGGCGCCGACGGCGCCTTCGCCAGCCAGCGTCGCCACCGCCGCTTCGGCGCGGTCATGGACGACGGCCTGATGGCCGTGTTGCATGAGCCGGCGGACGATATTGCCGCCCATGCGGCCGAGCCCGATCATTCCAAGCTGCATAAGACGTCGCCTTTCTCCGAAGCGTTTCCAGCGAAGTGGACTTCAGTTCGCGTGATGGAGAACGCGTCGATTCAAATTCTGGCTTTCAGGGTATCGGAAACTGCTGCATGCGCAGGCCTGGCGGCATCCCCATCCGGGGAGGCAGGCGCACAGGGCGCCCGCCATTTTTTGAGCGCGGTGCGTTCAGGATAAAACGCATCGCGCCCTATCTTTTCATGCCGCATGATTTTTCGCGGGCAAGCGGTATCCACCAGTCCGCATCATGCTCTGGAGGCATTTCCGATCAGAACGGATCGAAAAAGCCTCCAGCGTTCTTTGTCTTGAGCGAATTCGGATCGATCAGACGCCTCCGTCTGATCGGAAAGCGCTCTAGCGAACCGCTTCAGTGATCTGCCGCAGACCTTCCGCGATGTCGCCGCTGATGTGGACGCGGAGGACGCGGCGGCCGCGCTCCTCCAGCACGGCCAGATCGCCGGCGGCCTGCGCCGCCTCGACCTGCGCGAAGCTGAGCTTGCGCCCCGGCACCGGCAGGTCTCCGGCGTGATCGGCGGTGATTTGCAGGAACACGCCGGTGTTGGGTCCGCCCTTGTAGGCCTGGCCGGTCGAATGCAGGAACCGTGGCCCAAAGCCGAGGCAGGTGGCGACGCGGCGGCGCTCCAGCAGCGCCTTGCGGGCGCCCTGCAAGACCTCGGCGTTCGCCTCGTTGCGGTCCAGATAGGCCAGCAGCGCCACGTAATCGCCAGGGGCGGCCCGGCTGAAATGGGCGTTGAGCGCGCCGGCAAGGCCGCCCGAGCGGGCGCCGCCGGCGATGTCGCCGGCGCCGGCGGCGTCGGCGTAGAGCGTGAACTGCCCGACCTGCGCCGTCGGCTGCTGGACAGGGAGGGCGCCGGTCTGCTCGATGGCGGCGCTCAGCTCGCGGGTCCTGATCTTGCTGGCCTCCACGTCCGGCTGGTCGAACGGGTTGATGCCGATGACCGCGCCAGCGACCGCCGTGGCGATCTCGAAGCGGAAGAACTCCTGGATGATGCGATCCGGAGACGCGACGTCGATGCGCGCCACCGGGTGGCCAGCGCGCTCCAGCGCCGCCACGAACTCATCCTGGGCCAGGTTCGAGGCCTTGCGCAGCCGCAGATAGATGAAAACCCGATCGGCGCCATAGGCCGACAGATCCGCCGTCGGCTCGTTGTCGACCGGAATCAGGCCCTTGCCCTGCTTGCCGGTGGATTCGGCGATGAGTTGCTCCGCCCAGGCGCCGAAGGTGCGGATGGCCGGCGAGGCGATCAGCGTGACCTTGTCACGGCCAGCGCGGCCGGCGGCGCCCAGCATCAGGCCAAGTTGCACGCCCGGGTTGTCGGCGGGCGGGGCGTCCGGCCCACAGGTCCAGGCCATGGTCTGGGCGTTCTGCAGGAACATCCGCAGGTTCATGCCGGTGACGGCGGCGGGCGCAAGGCCGAAACGCGACAGCACCGCATAGCGGCCGCCGATGCTGGGCTCGCCATGGAACGTGCGCCAGAACGAGGCGGCCTTCGCCGCTTCCTCCATGGAGGAGCCAGGATCGGTGATGGCGACGAAACGGCTGCCAACCTCGCCGCGCCCCAGGGCGGCGGCGACCTTCTCGTAGAAATAATCCTTGAGAATGTTTGGCTCGAGCGTGCCCCCCGACTTGCTGGCGACGATGAACAGGGTGCGCTTCAGATTGATGCGGGCTTCAATCGCGGCGATCTGCTCCGGGTCGGTGGAGTCTATGACATGCAGCCGCGCGGCGCGGCCGGGGGCGCCGAAAGTCTGGGCCAGCACCTCCGGCCCGAGGCTGGAGCCGCCCATGCCGATCAGCAGCGCGTCGGCGAATTCCAGCTCGGCCACGTCCCGCTGAAACTTGATGAGTTCATCAATGCGGCCGGTTTCGGTTTCGACCACGCGCAGCCAGCCGAGCCATTTGTCCTCGCCCGAGTTGGTCCACAGGCTGGCGTCGCCAGCCCACAGGCGGCGGATGGCGCCGGAGGCGCGCCAGTCTTCGGTGAGGCCAGAAACGGCGTCGGCCAGATCCTGCGGCAGGGCGAGGCTCTGGGCGTTGACCTTGTCGCCGAGCGCGGCGAGGCGTTTGCGCGCCACCGAGCCCAGCAGCTTGTCGGCGGCGTCGGCGAACAGGCGCACGCCGTCGACCACCAGCTCATGGGCCACCACTTCAATGTCGATCCCCAGGTCGGCGATGGCGCGCATCACCGCGTCCGCCCCGCTGACGTCCGCCTCCAGGGTGTAGGCGACGTGGCCGTGGTCGCGGAAAGCGTCCATGGTGGCCGGCGGCATGGTGTTCACCGTGTCCGGGCCGATCAGTTCGTCGATGTAGAGAACGTCGCTGTAGGCCTTGTTCTTCGTGCCTGTGGAGGCCCAGAGCAGGCGCTGCGGTCGCGCGCCGGCGGCGCGCAAATCATCGAAATCCGGCCCGAACAGGCGCTTGTAGCGCTGGTATGCCTGCTTGCCATTGGCGATGGCGACCTCGCCGCGCAGGGCGCCGATGCGCTCCGCGTCCGCGGGCGCCGCGGCCATTTTCGCCTCAAGCAGCTTGTCCACCGCCACGTCGATGCGGCTGATGAAGAAGCTGGCGACGCTGGCGATCCGGCTGATGTCGCCGCCCTTGCGCAGCCGCTCGCGCAGACCATCGATATAGGCGATGGCCACCTGCTCGTAGGCGGTTTGCGAGAACAGCAGGGTGACGTTGATATTGATGCCTTCGCTGATCAACGTGCGGATCGCCGGCACGCCCGCCGCCGTCGCGGGCACCTTCACCATCAGGTTGGGACGGTCCACTTCGGCCCAGAAACGGCGGGCCTCGGCGATGGTGCCTTCGGTGTCGTTGGCGAGATAGGGCGAGACCTCGAGGCTGACGTAACCGTCCGCGCCGTCGGTCGAATCATAGACCGGGCGCAGCACGTCCGTCGCCCGGCGGATGTCCTGCATCGACAGGTGATCATAAAGCGTGGAAACCGACGCGTCGTCGCCGGCGAGAAAGCTGGCGACCGCGGAATCATACTCATCGGTGTCAGCGATGGCCTTCTCGAAAATGGCGGGGTTGGAGGTCACGCCGCGCAGGGCGTCCTGGTCAACGAGCCGCTTGAGGTCGCCCTTCTCGATGAAGCTGCGGGCGAGAAAGTCCAGCCATGCAGCCTGCCCGAAATCTGACAGCGTTTTGAGTGGGTTCATGCGATCGCTTTCTTTCCGGTCTTTCCAGACGCGTGAGACGCTCCCGCCAGGGAGCAGCTCCGGGAACGCGCTGTCTGGACATCGTTCAAATCATGCGATGTCCAATGCATCCGATTCCTGACGCCAAAACATGACAATGGGAGGGCCGGGCGCACATGTCGAGGGGCCCGGCGCGATCACAATATTAGGGCCGCTCCGGCCTCCCGGCAAACGGACCCGGATCGGCGCCGGCTCCGCCAAAGGGCGGTCTTCGCGGGCGAAACGGCGGGAAGGCTTACAACGATGGTTTAAATTGACCGCCATCCGGCTCTGCGACAGTTTGGATAGAAAGAGGGGCGTTGACAGTTGGCGCGCATGTATTTCGCGCGCGACTGTTTCTCAGGCCTCCGGGAAATCTGGACAACGGGTGATGAAAGCTGGCTCCAGGCCATGACGGTCTTTGGGCCATCAATGCTTTTTGACGTTGCCGGTAGTGCGACGCCAGGAGGGAGTGCTGTCGTGAACAATGAACGGATTTATTCAGGCAAGTCGTGGAAACGGCCTCTTGCCTCGCGCCGTCTGGTGCTGGCGGGAGCGCTGCTGGGCGCGGTGTCCCTCGCCGCCATCGGGGCTGGCGAGGCCAGCGCGCAGGGTGCGATTCCCATCAAGATCGGCGTGCTCAACGACCGTTCAGGCATCTATTCGGACGTGACCGGCGAAGGCTCCGCCGTGGCGGCCCGGATGGCGGTGGAGGATTTCAAGGCGGCCGAGAAGGGGCTCAAGGTCGAGGTTCTCACCGGCGACCACCAGAACAAGCCTGACGTGGGTTCGACCATCGCCCGCCAGTGGATCGACCAGGACGGCGTCGATGTCATCGCCGACGTGCCGACGTCTTCCGTGGCGCTGGCCGTCAATGAGATCGTGCGCGATAAAAACCGGGTGCATCTGAATTCGGGCGCGGGATCGTCTGACCTCACGGGCAAGAACTGTTCGCCCAATACGGTGCACTGGACCTATGACACGGCGGCCCTTTCCAATGGCACCGCGCGGGCGATGATCAAGCGCGGCGGCGACACCTGGTTTTTCGTCACCGCCGATTATGCCTTTGGCCACGCGCTGGAGCGCGACGCCTCGAATGTCATCAAGACTTCGGGCGGCAAGGTGCTGGGCTCGGTGAAGCATCCGCTCAGCAACGCCGATTTCTCCTCGCAATTGCTGCAGGCCCAGGCCTCCAAGGCGAAGGTGGTGGCGCTGGCCAATGCCGGCGGCGACACCATCAACGCCATCAAGCAGGCGGGCGAGTTTGGCCTGACCAAGGGCGGCCAGGCGCTCGCCGGCATGCTGATCTTCTCGTCGGACATTCATTCGCTGGGGACCAAGACCGCGCAGGGCCTGGTGCTGACCGAGGCGTTCTACTGGGATCTCAACGACAAGACCCGTGATTTCTCCAAGCGCTTCGGGGCAAAGTTCGGCGGCAAGATGCCGACCAGCGTCCATGCCGGCGTTTATGGTTCAGTGCTGCATTACCTCAAGGCGGTCGATGCGTTGAAGAGCAAGGATCCGAAGGCCGTGATGGCCAAAATGAAGGAGACGCCGATCGACGATCCGCTGGTCGGCAAGGGTTACATCCGTCCCGACGGCCGGGCCATCCACGACATGTACCTCTTCGAGGTGAAGAAGCCTGAGGAATCGAAGGGCGAATGGGATCTGTACAAGGTGCTGGCGACCATCCCGGGCGAGCAGGCTTTCCGCCCGCTTGATGAGGGCGGCTGCCCGCTGGTGGCGAAGAAGTAATGCGCTTGAGCAGGTCGTCCTGACGCGTCAGGAGGCTGGAATGACGGCGGCGGCATTGGCCGCCGCCGTTGTTGTTTGCCGACCCTGGCGCGGCCTGGAGCCGTCAACAGCTGGAAGATCTTGCGGGCCTGGTCTTTGGACGAAGATGGGGAGCTGACGGGTTTTTTCGGGGCGGGGGCTCATGTATGCCGGTCAGGCGCGGCGGGGGCGTCCTGCGCGCCGCAGCGGGTTGCAATCCAGCTGCTGGACTTGGGGTCCTGGACCTGGGTCCTGGGCTTGTGCCGTGGATCTGGGCCGTGGATCTGGGTCGTGGACTCGGGATTTGGTATATTCTATGCAGGATTTGCAGCGGCGGGCGGCGGCTTTCTCCGGGGAATGCTTCCCTCACAGGGGACGCGCTCCAGGCCGCCCCGGACGCACGAGCCTGTCAGAAAATGCCTGAAATGGGCGAGATGAGGCCCTTGGGAGGAAACAACATGACCAATGCAGCAGCACGCACGGACAATTCGGCCGGAACCAAGGTCGAGCTGACGCCTGACGAACTGGAAGCCATGGTCGGCAAGGAAGTCGGCGTGTCGCGCTGGATCGAGGTTGATCAGAAGCGCATCGACCAGTTCGCTGACGTGACCGAGGACTGGCAGTTCATCCACGTCAATCCGGAGGCCGCCGCGAAGACGCCTTTCGGCTCGACCATTGCCCACGGCTTCCTCACCATGTCGCTGATGGTGCCGATGTCCTATGAAGTGCTGCCGGGCATCAAGGGCCGCACCATGGGCGTCAACTACGGCCTCGACAAGCTGCGCTTCCTTGCGCCGGTCAAGTCGGGCAAGCGTGTGCGCGGTCGCTTCGTCCTCAAGGAATTCACCCGCAAGTCGCCGACGCAGATTCTGCTCAAGCACGAAGTGACGGTGGAGATCGAGGGTGAGGACAAGCCGGCCCTGATCGCCGAATGGCTCGGCATGAGCTTCATCAGCTGAACCAGGAAATCATGTGAATTGGGGCGCATCCATTGGCCGTGGGTCTGGTCATGGCCAGGAAGCGCCCCGCCTCGCGTTTCGGCGCCTCATGCGCGCTGCTCGCGCGCCCCGGCCTGCATCCAGGGCCAGGCTTGCGGGACGTCGCGGCGGGGGCAGGCCGGTCAGGCGGGGCGTTGGTTTTCCGCCATTTCGGCCTCACGCATTCGCCCCGTTTCCCGCCTTCACGGATTATGCATTCCCGGTTTTTGCTTTTTCGGTTCATGGCTCCTTCTGGCGTGTGATGACGTTGGGGCCCGAAGGAACCATGAACCGGGAGGCGCATCGCGGCGTTGCGGCCGCATCAGCATTTCCGGTCAGCAGCGCAACGAAAGCTGATACATCAGGCGCGTCGCCGGTTTTCCGGCCGGCGGCGTGAACCCGGCCGCGGGCGGCGTATGGCAACCGTCACGCCAGATGCGGCGACAGGATCAGGGATCTGAAACAAGATGAGCATCCGTTTTGACAATCGCGTCGCCATCGTGACGGGCGCAGGCAACGGCCTGGGGCGCTCGCACGCGCTGGCGCTGGCCGCCCGCGGCGCGAAGGTGGTGGTGAACGACTTCGGCGGCGCCCGCGACGGCACGGGCGGCAGCACGGCGGCGGCGGAGAGCGTGGTGGCGGAAATCGTCGCTGCTGGCGGCGAGGCGATCGCCAATGGCGCCGACGTTTCCAATATGGCCCAGGTCGAGGCCATGGTCGCGGAGGCGAAGGCGAAGTGGGGTCGCGTCGACATCCTGATCAACAACGCCGGCATCCTGCGCGACAAGACCTTTTCCAAGATGACCCTTGATGACTTCTGGAAGGTCATCGACGTGCATCTGATGGGCACGGTCAACTGCACCAAGGCGGTGTGGGAGATCATGCGCGAGCAGAACTATGGCCGCATTCTGGTCACGGCCTCGGCCTCGGGCATCTATGGCAACTTCGGCCAGGCCAACTATGGCGCCGCCAAGGCCTCGATGCTTGGTCTGATGAACGTGCTGCACCAGGAAGGCGCGTCGAAGAACATCCGCATCAACACCCTGGCGCCGGCCGCCGCCACCCGCATGACGGAAGAGCTGATGGCTCCCCAGATGCTGGCGATGATGACGCCGGAAATGATCTCGCCGGGCGTGCTGTATCTGGTCAGCGAGGATGCGCCCTCGAAGGTCGTTCTTGAGGCGGCGGCTGGCGTCTACGCCCAGACCCGCATCTACCAGACCCGCGGCGCTTACCTGAAGCCGGAAGAGAACACGCCTGAAGGCGTGGCGGCGCACTGGGCCGAGATCACCAGTCCGGAAGGCCAGCGCGAAGTGTCCGGGGCCGGCGAGCAGACGGCGAACTTCGTCACCCTCGCGGCCGCCGCCCAGGGCATCGCGCTGCCCAAGCGCGGCTGAGGCTTTTCCCGCGAAGTGACGGTCGCTTCGCGGGCAGAAGATGGGTTGGAGCAGTTTTCGATCAATCTGGATCGCAAACGGCTACAGCCCTCCCTGGTTGAGCGAATTCTGGTCGGAAAGCGCTCCAATGCAGGGAAAGACTCTGGCATTCGCTTCCGGATGCGTGGATCTTGCCCTGATGCACAGGGACGTGAGGAAGCGGACGCCTGTTGCACAGCGCCCGCTTCACCCAAAAGTGCTATAGCGTGACAGCGGAAAAGATGGGAGACGCGCCGGAAGCATCATCCCGCGCATCATCCCACCCCACTTCAACGAACTGGAGGAAGACGCCATGAGAGAGGCAGTCATCGTTTCAACGGCGCGCACGCCCATCGGCAAGGCCTATCGCGGCGCGTTCAACGACACCCAGTCGCAAGAGCTGGGCGGGCACGCCATCCGGCACGCGGTGTCGCGGGCAAAGGTCGACCCGGCCGAGATCCAGGACGTGGTGATGGGCGCCGCCATGCAGCAGGGCGCTCAGGGGCTCAATGTCGCCCGCCAGTCCGCCATGCGCGCCGGTCTGCCGGTGACGGTCGCCGGCATGTCGCTCGACCGCCAGTGCGCCTCGGGCATGATGGCCATCGCCACCGCCGCCAAGCAGATCATTTCCGACGGCATGGACGTGGTGGTCGGCGGCGGCCTCGACTCGATCTCGCTGGTGCAGAACGACAAGCAGAATCACTATCGCGCCCGCGATCCGTGGCTGGTCGAGCATCTGCCGGCCATCTACATGAGCATGCTGGAAACCGCCGAGACGGTTGGCGAGCGCTACAAGATTTCGCGCGAAGCCCAGGACCGTTACGCCGCCCAGTCGCAGGACCGCACCGCCGCCGCCCAGGCCGCAGGCAAGTTCAAGGACGAGATCGTTCCACTCGCCTCGGTCATGAAGGTGCAGGACAAGGTCTCTGGCGAGGTCAAGGACGTCGCCGTCACCCTGGACAAGGATGAGGGCAACCGCCCTGGCACCAGCTATGAGAACCTTGCGCAGCTGCAGCCGGTGTTCAAGGGCGGCATGGTGATCAAGGAAGGCAAGCACATCACCGCCGGCAATGCCTCGCAGCTGTCCGACGGCGCCTCCGCCGCCGTGCTGATGGAATCGCGCCTCGCCGAGAAGCGCGGCCTGCAGCCGCTCGGCATCTATCGCGGCATGGCCGTCGCTGGTTGCGAGCCGGACGAGATGGGCATTGGCCCGGTGTTCGCCGTGCCGAAGCTGCTGAAGGCCCATGGCCTGAAGGTCGAGGACATTGGCCTGTGGGAGCTGAACGAGGCCTTCGCGGTGCAGGTGCTGTATTGCCGCGACCAGCTCGGCATCCCGGATGAACTGCTCAACGTCAATGGCGGCGCCATTTCGATCGGTCATCCTTACGGCATGTCCGGCGCCCGCATGGTTGGCCACGCGCTGATCGAGGGCAAGCGCCGCGGCGCCAAATACGTCGTCTGCACCATGTGCGTCGGCGGCGGCATGGGCGCGGCCGGCCTGTTCGAGGTCGCCTGACTTTCCACGCGTCCCGCGTCCCCAGGTACGGGGGCGGTGACGCGCGATGGAAGCGAGCAATTCTGGCGCCGGCCTGCAAGGGCCGGCGCCTTTTTTACATCCAGAGTTGTGTGTGGCGCCCATGTCAGGGGCGCGCCTGCTTGCCAGAGATTGCCGACGGTGTGATCGTCGGCGAGGGCAGGCAAGGGAATTCTCCCGCCGCCCTGAACAATGACGCACAAGGAGAGTCGCCATGAGCGGAACGCCGCTGGACATTGATCCGCAGCCGGCCAGCAAAGCCAGTTTCTGGGCGGCGCAGGCGCCTTACGTGATCATGTTGCTGCTGGTGTTCGCGGGCATGGTTCTGACCAGCCTGACGCCAGGCTTCTCGGCCATATACTGGCAGATCACGGCGGTGGCCTTCGCAGGCGTCTGCATTGTCAGCGAATGGGGCGCGCAGGTCTATCGCGGCGACAAGATCGCCATGGCGGTCCGCCAGGGCGCGCACTGGCTGATCATCATCATCGCCATGCGCACCCTGTTTTACCACGACGTGATGTCGGCGATGACGCCGATGGCGCTGGGCCTCGCGGTGTTGGGCCTGCTGGCGATCGGCACGCTGCTGGCCGGCGTGCATCTGGCGTCGTGGCAGATCGGCCTGGTTGGCCTGCTGCTGGCGCTCGCCATTCCTGGCGTCCTCTGGCTGGAGCGAATCTCGCTGCTGCTGACCGCCGCCGCGGTGACCATTGCCTGCATCGCCGGCGTGTATTTCTGGCAAAAGCGGAAGTCGACGCGCGGGGGTTTCGGACAATACTGATGGCGAATTTCTGGCGCGGCGGTCACGGTGATGTGAAAACTGGCCGGACGCCTCGAATTGTATCAGCAAAATCAGTGTAATATGGCTGGACGGTCTGCCTGTGAATATGTCCGTCAGCCGCACACTGATGGCATAATTTCGCCAGGCGAGCTGCTGTATGTTCGGTGTTGCAGGCAATGCAAAGACGCGCCGGGAGATGCAGGCAAAATCTGGTCAGGCCAGATCGGGATCTTGCTTCGCTTTTCCGGGATTTCACGTTTCCTGACATGAGGCGGTTTCTACTTCACAGGAGAGGGGCCGGGCGGCGGGCGCTGCTCCCGCCAGGCGGCTGTGTTCGCGTTGCCACGCATCTGGAGGTCAGAGAATGACAGGATTTCGTACCTTGCTGGTTTCCGCCTGTGCGTCAGTCACGCTGGGCGGCGCCGCAATGGCCATGCCTGCCGCGCCGGCGCCCATGGATGGCCCGGCGCATGTGGAGCTTGCGGCCCAGGGCTGTGGACCTGGCTGGGGCCGTGATGCATGGGGCAACTGCCGTCCCATGGGGCGGCCGCCAGGCTATGGCCCGCGGCCAGGTTATGGTCCGCCGCCCTATGGTTACGGGTTGCCGCCCTACGGCTACCGTCCGCCGCCGCCGGCGTATGGTTATGGCTACCGTCCGCCGCCGCCGCGCTGCTGGTGGCGCACCGACCCATGGGGCCGTTCCGTGCGAGTGTGCCGTTAAGGCGCTTTCCGTCAGGAAGATGCGCTCAGTCCCGGTGTTGGCGCGCCTCCGGCGAACTGCGGTCGCCAGAGCGCGCCATGCGCTTTCCCCGTTTGACCGGGACCATGGCGCGTCAGAATGCGCATGCAAAAGGAAGACGGTGCGCGCGCCGGCCAGAAACGTCTGGCCGGCTTTTTTGATGGCGGGCTCGCGTCAAAATCCGCCAAAACTGGACCAGGGTGGAATGGTCCGGGGTGGAGTGGTCCGGTGGTGCGGATCCCGTGCATGCTCCCGCCGCAACGGCTTCATGACAGGGCTCCGCCGCCGCGGCCCACGTCGCGCGCCAACGCCGCGCGGGCGAAGGCGGATGACGGCGGCTGCGTTTCCGGCCTATCCTCGCGCCGGCCGGGAGGACGCGTGAGTCATCCCGAAAATGGGGGGGTGCGGTGATGCAGGCGATTGTTCCGGGTGTAATCCATCCCATCATCCAGGCGCCCATGGCCGGGACGGCGACGCCCGCGCTGGCCGCCGCCGTTTGCAACGCCGGCGGTCTTGGATCGCTTGGCATCGGCGGCAGCAGCATCGCCGACGCCGCCCGGATGATCGCGGCGACCCGGGAACTGACCGGGCGGCCGTTCAACGTCAACGTGTTCTGTCACCAGCCGGCGCGTCGCGACGCGGCGCGGGAGGCGGCGTGGCTGGCCTGGCTGGCGCCGCTGTTCGCGGAGTTCGGGGCCGAACCGCCGGCGACGCTGGCGGAGGTCTATCCCACATTCACCGGCAATGACGCGGCCACGGCCATGCTGCTGGAGCTGCGCCCCGCTGTGGTGAGCCTGCATTTTGGCCTGCCGGCAGCGGGGCAGCTGGCGGCGCTGCGCGCGGCCGGGATCAGCATTTTCGCCACCGCGACCAGCGTGGCCGAAGCGCAGGCCCTTACAGCCGCTGGCGTCAACGCCATCGTCGCCCAGGGCTATGAGGCTGGTGGGCATCGCGGCATATTCGACCCGGATGGCGATGACGAACGCCTGACGACTTTCGCGTTGATCGGCAAGTTGTTGGACGCTGGTTCTCCGCCGGTGATCGCAGCTGGCGGGCTGATGGACGGGCGCGATATCCGCCGGGCGCTGGAGGCGGGCGCAGCGGCGGCGCAATTGGGCACGGCTTTCGTTGGCTGCCCGGAATCGGCGGCGGGCGCCGGATACCGCAAGGCGCTGGCCAACGCGGGGCGCGACGCCACCACCATGACCAGCGCCATTTCGGGCCGGCCGGCGCGGGGGCTGATCAACCGCCTGGTCCGCCATGGCGCTGCGGCGGGCGCGCCGCCCCCCGCCGACTACTCGCTGACCTATGACGTGACCAAAAAGCTGTTCGCTTTGGCGGCGGCTCGCCAGGCCGATGGCTTCGGCGCCTGGTGGGCGGGCGCGGCTGCTCACCGCGCGCGCGCCTTGCCGGCGGCGGAGCTGATGCAGATGCTGCTGGCTGAAATGGAGGCGTAGGGAGCGTTCGTCTACGCTGCCCGTCGCCACGCCGGAAACGGGTCTGGCAGGGCGCGCCATTGCGGATTGTCGAGCCCGCCGCTTGTGGCCGGCGCGAGCGCGGCGGCAAGCGCCGCGCGCATGGCCGCTTCATCCATGCCGACGCCGATGAACACCAGCTCCTGACGCCGGTCGCCATAGAGCGGGTGCCAGCGCTGCTGCACGGCGGCGCGCCATTGCGGGTCGCCTGGCCAGCGCGCCGGTGGGGTCGCGGCCCACCAGACGCCCATGCCGGAGGTTCGGCAGACAGCGCCGGCGATCGACAGTTCGCCGCACCAGTCGGGGCGCGTCGCCAGCCAGAAATGCCCCTTGGCGCGCACGAGGCCGGGCCAGTCGCGACGCAGGAAATCATCAAGGAGCGCTGGCGCGAACGGCTCCGGGGCGCGGAAGACGAAATGGCCGACGCCATATTCCTCGGTTTCCGGCGTGTGGTCGGCGAAACCGTAGAGCTCCTTTGCCCACATGGGATGGCCGTGGGCCTTCTCCAGATCGAACAGGCCAACGTCGAGCAACTCGTCTGGCGCCACGACGCCATGCGACGTCTCGATGATGCGGGCGTCCGGGTTGAGCGCGCGCACGGCGGCGCGCGCCTGGCGCACCTGCGCCTGTCCCGCATCGCCGGCCTTGTTGATGATCACGATGTCGGCGAATTCGATCTGGTCGACGATCAGGTCAGCCAGGGTGCGGTCGTCGCCGCTGCCGGCGGTTTCACCACGATCGGCCAGCAGGTCGCGGCCGCCAAGATCGCGCAACAGGTTGAGGGCGTCGACCACCGTCACCATGGCGTCGATCCGGGCGATGTCGGCGAGGCTGCGTCCGTTCTCATCACGAAAATCGAAGGTGGCGGCGATGGGGAGGGGCTCGGCGATTCCCGTGCCCTCGATCAGCAGGCAGTCGTAACGTCCATCGGCGGCGAGGCGGGCCACCTCCTGGAGCAGGTCGTCGCGCAGGGTGCAGCAGATGCAGCCGTTGGTCAGTTCGACGAGCGCCTCGTCCGTGCGGGAGAGATTGGCCCCGCCATTTCGGACCAGGTCGGCGTCGATGTTCACCTCGGACATGTCGTTGACGATGACGGCGACGCGCCGGCCGGCGCGGTTGTTGAGAATGTGGTTGAGCAGGGTGGTTTTGCCGGCTCCGAGAAAGCCGGAAAGCACGGTGGCCGGCAGCCGTTTGTCGATCATCGCTGTCATCCAATATGTGTAATGTTATAATATTGCATAACCAGAACGACTTTGACCGTCAACAGTGGGGAAAGGCATGGGAGACCGGCGGCAGGCGGCAGGCGGCAGGCGGCTAGTCGGGCAAATGGCCCTGGCATTTGCAGGTTTGATGGCTTGCCAGTCCGCAGGGCCCCCTCACGTACAGCCGCATCACGCCGCTCGCGTTGCCGGCGTCCATGGCTTTCGTCATGGATAAAGTTCAGGTTGTGGCCGCGCCGTTGTTGCCGATGGCCGGATCAGGTCCGGCCACCAGGGCGGGTTGGGGATGCCGCGCCAGGCGAAAGGCGCGCGTTGGATTTGCGCGCGCTGCCCCGATCCTTGGGTCAGGCCAGGCCGCCATCGCCCTGGTCGATCAGGTCAATGACGCCCTTGACGGGAATGTGCAGAAAGTCGGGGCGGTGCTCCAGCTCGTGATTGATTTCGTGCAGCGCCTTGGCCAGCAGGCAGAGGCGCAGCAGGCGCTCGCGCGCCGCCGCATCGGGAATCCACAGCGGCGCGCTGCGAATGGCGGCGTCGTAGCTTTCGCGGAGGCTGGCGGCTGACAGGTCGCGCCAGCTCCGCGCCGCCGCCACCAGCTCCGCGTCCACATGGGCGATGCGCCGGGTGACGTTGTGCAACACCGTCTCTGTGACATAGGACACCGAACGCAGCATGCTGGCGAGGTCGCGCATGGGCGTGGTCTTGCGGCGGCGCTCGGCCACGGGCCTGTCGGCGCGGCCCTCGAAATCGACGATGAAGACGTCGGCCCGCTCGATCAGGAACTGCCCCAGGTGCAGATCGCCGTGGATGCGCATGCAGACGCCCTGCGGCTCCGCGCCGGCAAGCGCGGTGAGCAACTCCAGGCATGCGCCTTCCCGTTCCAGCAGGCCGCTGACCAGCAGCGTGTGGTCCGCGCCGCCGGCGCGCGCCGGCCCAGGTTGCGCAAGGAGCTGGCGCAGACCCGCGAAAGCCTTTTCCGCCTGTTCGTGAGCGTCGCGGGCGATGGCGTCCACATCGGCGCCGGTCATGGGCGCCGGGGCGAAATCCGGATCGCTGGTCTGGCGCGCCAGGGCCGCGTGCATCTCGCCGACGCGCTGGCCGATGGTGTGGGCGTAGTGGCCGAAGGATTCGAAGGCCTGCTCGGGCGAGGGGCGATCCTCCACCGGCAATTGCGCCAGATGCTCGATCTCGCGCTGCATCACGCTGGTGGCCACGTCCCAGGCGTCGCCCTGGTTGCGCACATATTCCTGTAGCAGGGCCAGGGTGGTCGTCACGCCGTCGGCGGCCACGTGGCGGACGCTGCCGAGATAGCGGGGCGTGTGGGTGAAGCCGGCGACCCCGGTGAGGTAGCGGCACATTTCCTCCTCCGGGTGAACGCCCTGCTGCAGCCGCCGGTAGAGCTTCAGCACCATGCGCGCGCCAAGCGCCAGCGAGGTGTTGCTTTGGTCCAGCCGCATGCGCGACAGGTCGTGCGGGTCCAGTTCCGGCGCATCCTCCAGTCCCGCGCCGCCGTGGAATTCGATGGCGCCTCCGTGCATGCCGGGACTGCGGGCATTGTCGCGCATGGCCCTGACCATGCCGATGACGAAGGCGGGGGCAGCTTCAGCGCCATACAGCAAACCCATCCGGGCGCCGCGCCGCAACCGCGCGATGGCGTAGGGCAGCAGCGCTTCGTTTTCGCCGTTCTCATCGACGGCGAGGGGGATGAAATATTGCCGCTGCTCGCCGCTGCGCAGGGTCACGTCGACCAGCGACAGCATCAGGTTGCCGTCGGCGGCCCCGGGCAGAACGGCGGCGTCGCGCACGGCGGTCGCGTCGATGCGCAGGCGCGAGCCGGTGAACCAGCGGCGCGCGCCCAGATAACGCGGCAGGGATTCGCGGGTTAGAGCCTCACCTTCACGGCCCTCGAACAGCCCCTGCGGCGCGCCGGTCAGCACCAGGGTGAACAGTTCGGGGGGCGGGCGGGGCCCAAAGCGGTCGTCGACCACCGCCGCCGCTTCCATGCGGAACCAGTAGAAGCCGTAGGCGGGCAAAGTGATCTGGTAGGGCAGGTCGCTGACTGGCGGGAATTCGGCCCCGCCGCCCATTTCCACCAGACGCCAGCCAGCCAGTTCCGGCAGCTCGATTTCGGCGGCCTGGGGAGCGCGCGACAAATTGGCCACGCACAGGATGGTCTCGCCCTCGAAGGCGCGCAGATAGGCCAGAATTTTGCGGTTGTCGGGATAGATGAAGCGCATGGAGCCGCGACCGAAGGCGCGGGTGTTGCGCCGCGCCGCCACGATCCGCTTCATCCAGTTGAGCAGGCTGGAGGGATTGCGACGCTGGCTCTCCACGTTCACAGCGTCGAAGCCATAGACCGGGTCCTGAATCGCCGGCAGCACCAGCCGGGCGGGATCAGCCCGGCTGAAGCCGCCATTGCGGTCTGGCGACCATTGCATGGGCGTGCGCACGCCGTCGCGGTCGCCGAGGTAGATATTGTCGCCCATGCCGATCTCGTCGCCGTAATACATCACCGGCGTGCCGGGCATGGAGAGCAGCAGGCTGGTCAGCAGCTCGATCTTGCGCCGGTCATTTTCCAGCAGCGGCGCGAGGCGGCGGCGGATGCCGAGATTGAGGCGGGCGCGGGCATCGGCGGCGTAAATGGTCCACAGATAGTCGCGCTCCTGCTGCGTCACCATTTCAAGCGTCAGCTCGTCATGGTTGCGCAGGAAGATCGCCCACTGGCAGTTCTCGGGAATATCCGGCGTCTGGCGCAGGATGTCGGTGATCGGGCGGCGCTCCTCGCTGGCCACCGCCATGTACATGCGCGGCATCAGCGGGAAGTGGAAGGCCATCTGGCATTCGTCGCCCTCGCCGAAATATCTGGCGATGCCCTCGGGCCAGAGGTTGGCTTCCGCCAGCAGCATGCGGTCCGGGTAGCGCATGTCGATGAAATTGCGGATCTGGCGGATCACCTCATGGGTGCCAGGCAGGTTGTCGCAACTGGTGCCCTCCGCCTCGACCAGATAGGAGATGGCGTCGAGCCGCAGGCCATCGACGCCCATCTCGAACCAGTATTCCATGATCTCGATCACCGCCTCGAGCACGCGCGGGTTCTCGAAATTCAGGTCTGGCTGATGCGAATAGAAGCGATGCCAGTAATAGGCGCCGGCCGTCGCATCCCAGGTCCAGTTGGATTTCTCCACGTCGCAGAAGATGATGCGCGCGTCTTTGTAGCGGTCTTCCGTATCCGACCAGACGTAGAAATCCCGCCAGGGCGAGCCGGGCTTCGCGGTGCGGGCGCGCTGGAACCAGGGGTGCTGGTCCGAGGTATGGTTGATGACCAGCTCGGTGATGACCCTGAGGCCGCGGGCGTGCGCTTCGCGGATGAAGCGGCGGAAATCGCGCATCTGGCCAAAGGCGGGATTGATGCCGCGATAATCGGCGATGTCGTAGCCGTCGTCGCGCTGGGGCGAGGGGTAAAACGGCATGACCCAGATCGCCGTGGCGCCCAGTTCGCGAATGTAGTCGAGCCGCGCGGTCAGACCGACGAAATCGCCCACCCCGTCATTGTCTGAATCGAAGAATGACTTGACGTGCACCTGGTAAATGATGGCGTCACGGTACCAGTGGATGTCATCGCGATCGATCATGTCGTCCTCACTGCTGGCCCCGGCAGTGGCCAGGGGCAAGGCAGGCCAGGGGCAAGCCAGGCCCGACAGGGCAGGCCAGGGCGCGGCTCACTGGCCATCCGGGCCCGCTGTCCGCCGCCCCGCGCCGGATGCGGCCCGGGGGCGCGTGTCTCCGGCCGATGGGGCCCGCTCCGCATCCCTCCGCAGGGGCGTCTTCCCACAGGGGCGTCCGCCCGCAATGGGCTTCCGCAAGGGCATCTGGCATGAATGTATCCAGCCCAAATATGGCGAAACATTCAAGTCAGCTTTCGGGATCAGAAAATAATTGGCGATGACAATCCCGCCGGTTTCGCAGGCGGATGCGGCGCATGTTTGAGCGAATTCGCCCCATACGGCGCCGGGTGTGAAACAAAATTGTTGTCACAATGCTGGGGTATGGTCATGATTGCGCCGGATAGAACATGGTTCGCGCCAGATGTTGTTTTTCTGCTGCGGCCCGTCTCTGGGCGGATGCTGTCGCACCGCGGTGCGCCAATTTTTGCGTGTGTCCATTCGCCCGTTTCCGGACGTCAACCTTTCATTCGGCGTGCGATTGCTGCGCCATCGTCGCCAGAAACCGGGATGGCAAGCCGCCAGGGGCAATTTTAAGGAAGGCAAGTTTCCAGAAAGGGAAGTTTCCAGAAAGGGAAGTCTCCAGGAAGGGAGGTTTCCAGGCATGGGGGGACAGGAAGGGAAGACGCAAGACTCTCCCGCCCTGTCGCGCCCGGCGTCCGCAGGTCTGCTTTGATCCGCGACGCGCGACGCCCTGGCGCCGATTTCTCGACGCGGTTTCCCAGACACGGTTTCCCTGACGCGGTTTCCCTGGCGCGGATTGATATAACAGGAGGATTGGGCGCGGCGCGCCAGGGCGACAATGTTGCTCCGGCGCTGCGCCAGAAAGAGCTCATGAAGAATTTTGCCCTCGACGGCGCTTCCCATGCGCTGTTTTTCGATATCGACGGCACCCTGCTCGATATTGCCGCGCGACCGGACGAGGTTAGCGTCCCGGCTTCGCTGAAAACAGGTCTGCAACAGCTTACCCGCAGGTTCGGCGGCGCGCTCGCCCTGGTCAGCGGCCGCAGCGTGCGCGATATCGACCGCCTGTTTGGCGATCTGAGGCCGCGCGCTTCCGGCTGTCATGGCGGTGAGTTGCGTCTGCTGCCGGGCGGAGAGGTGTTCATGGCCGCCAGCGGGCGGCTGCCGGCGACGATCATGGAGAACCTCAAGCGCGTGGCCGCGGCGCATCGCGGCCTGCTGCTTGAGGACAAGGGCGTGTGCGTGGCCGTGCACTATCGCGCCGCGCCAACCCTGGGCGCCGCATTGCGCCGTGAACTGGAGGCGATCATCGCCCGCAGCGGTGAAACCGGGTTGACGGTGCTGCCAGGCCGGCTGGTTTACGAAATCAAGCGCAACCATGTCGACAAGGGCACGGCGGTGGAGGCGTTCATGCGCCTGCCGGCTTTCGCCGGGCGCCAGCCCGTGTTTATTGGCGATGACATCACCGATATCGCCGCTTTCGCGCGGGTGAAAAACCTGAAGGGCGGCATGGCCTGGTCGGTGGGGCGCGAACTGGCGCCGGCGACGCGCATTTTTGATGACGCCTCTGACGTGCGGGCATGGATCGACGCTGAGGTGCGGGCGGAAATGCAGCGGGGGCCCGCTGTCGCCACGCGGTTTGGGGCAGACGCACCCAACGCCAGGCTTGCGTAGCTGTGCGGCAATTGGGCGATTTGCTGAAATTTTCCCGGCGGGGTTGCGGAACAGCCGCCGGGGCCAAACGTTAAGCTAAAGATGCCAGGCGCGTCCCGAGAGGGAACCCGGCTGTCTGCCTTCCGGTCTTGCGGGCAATTACCGCCGCGGACGCATGGCGATCTGGACGCGACCTGTTGTTGTCGCGGTTCTTGTGCAGCCTGCGGGAAGATGCTGGCGCGGCGACGCCTCCGCCAGCGCGTTGTGTTCACGAAAAACAGGAGCAGGAGGAAACGCCTTGTCGCGCCTCATCGTCGTATCCAACAGGGTTGCGGCCCCCACCGGCGGAAAGCCCCAGGCTGGCGGCCTTGCGGTGGCCGTTCACGCGGCGCTGAAAAATCGCCCCGGGCTTTGGTACGGCTGGAGTGGACGCGTCGCGGAGGATCCTGACCAGCGGCCCCAGATGATGGCGCGCGGCGGCGTCTCTTACGCCGTCACCGATCTCTCAACGGCGGATTATCAGGAATATTACAGCGGGTTTGCCAACCGGGTGCTGTGGCCGATCCTGCACTACCGGGTCGATCTGGCCGAATTCTCGCGGCTTGATCTCTCCGGCTACATGCGGGTGAACGCATGGTTCGCCCGGCAGGTGTCAGAGATTCTGGAGCCGGACGATGTCGTCTGGGTGCATGATTACCACATGATGCCGCTGGCGCGGTTCCTGCGCGAACGGGGCCACCGCAATCGCATGGGCTTCTTCCTGCACATTCCGCTGCCGCCGCCGGAAATCCTGCACGCCCTGCCGCGCCACGCCGACGTGGTGGGGGCGCTGACCGATTTTGACCTGGTTGGCTTCCAGACCCCCAATGATCGCGACAATTTCGCCCGCTACCTCCAGGAAGCCGGCGGCGTCGGCCGCATGGGCAACTCGCAGTTTGACATCAACGGCCGGCGCGTGCAGCTGGGCGCCTTTCCGGTGGGCATCGACACCGGGACGATGATGAAGGCGGCGCGGCGCGCCTCGTCCTCGCGCTTCGTGCGCGAACTGAAGGGCAGCCTTGGCAATGCGGCGATGCTGGTCGGCGTCGATCGCCTCGACTATTCCAAGGGCATAGCCGGACGGCTGGACGCCTACGAGCGCTTCCTGGCGGAGAATCCGGAGTGGCGCGGCAAGGTCAGCTATGTGCAGATCACCCCCAAGAGCCGTTCGGATATCCCCGAGTACATGGATATGGACCGGCAGGTGAGCGAGAAGGTCGGCCACATCAACGGCGCCTGGGGCGACGTGTCATGGACGCCCATCCGCTACATCAACCAGAGCTATTCCCGCACGGCGCTGGCCACCATTTACCGCTGCGCCCGCGTTGGCCTGGTGACGCCGCTGCGCGACGGCATGAATCTGGTGGCCAAGGAATATGTGGCCTCCCAGGACCCCAATGATCCGGGCGTGCTGGTCCTGTCGCGGTTCGCTGGCGCGGTGCGCGATTTGCGCGAGGGGGCGCTGGTGGTCAATCCGCACGAAATCGAAGGCATGGCTGCGGCCATCCGCCAGGCGCTGGAGATGCCGCTGGAAGAGCGCAGGGCGCGCTACATCCGGATGATGCGCGTGTTGAGAAGCCAGGACATCAACGCGTGGGCGGCCGATTTCCTTGAAGCGCTGGAACAGCCGGCGGCGCGGCGCAGCCTGACGAACAATCTGCGGGCGATGTTCATGTGACGCGGGAGGCCGGTGGGCCCGTCCCATCCGGAGGCGTCAGCCTGCCAGTAGTTTCTGCCGGTCAGCAGTTTCTGCCTGCCAGCAGTTCTGGCCGGTCGCGCGCCTGGGCCTGTCAGGACCTGAAAACGAAAAGGCGGCGGGAATGCCCGCCGCCTTTATCATGTGCGCCCGTGCAGGCCGCTTCAGGAGCGGTTGCCGCGTGGGCCGTTCATGAAGCCGATGCCGGCGAGATCGCCGCCGTGGCCTTCCTGATGGCGACCGCCTTCGCGGCGCGCGCCAGGCTGGCCGCGTCCCTCTGGGCGGGCGCCCCGGCGCGGCGCGCCATTGCGGCCGGCGTTGTCGCGGCCATGACCCGCGGCGGCGCGGGGCGCCGCCTGCTGCTCACGGCCTTCGCCGGCCGGCGCGGAGCGGCGACCGCCGTTGCCTTGTCCACCGTGGCTCTGGCCGCCATTGCCTTGTCCGGCGCCGCGACCACGGTTTTCCTGGCGCTGGCCGCGCTGGTTGTCGCCGCGACCGGCGCCCTGGGGGCGACGCTGCTGCTGCTGGCGCGGCGGACGCGGCGCCTCAGGAGCGATCTCGGCGTCTTCGGTGGCGCGGGGCTCAACCGGGATCGACTGGCGGGTCAGACGCTCGATCTGGCGCAGCAGGCCGCGCTCCTCGCGGTCAACCAGCGAGATCGCCGAGCCGCTGGCGCCGGCGCGGGCCGTGCGGCCGATGCGGTGCACATAGGTTTCCGGCACGTTGGGCAGTTCGAAATTGACGACGTGGGTCACGCCGTCCACGTCAATGCCGCGCGCGGCGATATCGGTGGCAACGAGGATGCGGGTCGAGCCGTCCTTGAAGCCATCGAGGGCGCGCTGGCGCTGACCCTGGCTCTTGTTGCCATGGATCGCCGCCGCCGTCAGGCCGGCGCTCTCCAGATGGCGCACCACCCGGTCGGCGCCGTGCTTGGTGCGGGTGAACACCAGGGTGCGGCCGTCGCAGGTGTTGGCCAGCAGATGGGCGAGCTCGACGCGCTTCTGCGCCGCATCGACGAACACCACCTTCTGCGTCACCCGCTCGGCGGTGCTGGACACCGGAGCCACGGCGACGCGCTCAGGGTTGTCGAGCATGTCGGCGGCCAGGGCCGCGATCTCCTTCGGCATGGTGGCCGAGAAGAACAGGGTCTGGCGCTGCTTCGGCAGGGCCTTCACCAGTTTGCGGATGGAGTGGATGAAGCCCATGTCCAGCATCTGGTCGGCTTCGTCCAGCACGAACACCTTGACGCCGTCGAGGCGCAGGGAGCCGGTCGCCATATGGTCGAGCAGGCGGCCGGGGGTGGCCACCAGCACGTCAACGCCGCGCTGCAGCATCTGGGCCTGGGGGCCGTGCGAGACGCCGCCGAACACGGTGGCGACCGAAATGCGCATGTGGCGCGAATAGGCGCGCACGGAATCGGCGATCTGGCCAGCCAGCTCGCGGGTCGGCGACAGGATCAGCACGCGGCACTGGCGCGGCGGCGTCCGGCCCTTTTCGTCGGCGAGATTGTGCAGGATCGGGAGGGTGAAGGCAGCCGTCTTGCCGGTGCCGGTCTGGGCGATGCCCATGAGGTCGCGACCGGCCATGACGTGGGGGATTGCCTGCGCCTGAATCGGCGTGGGATTGGCATAGCCCTCGTCAGACAGCGCCGAGAGGATCGGCGCCGCAAGGCCGAGTTCCTTGAAAGATGTCAATGTAAAGCTTCCGGGGCCCTTGGTCGCGCGGGATGCCGCGGGACACAAAGAGCCGTTGCGGAGCGCCCTGCGTGTGGGGCGTCCAGAAATTGGGCGTCGGCGGGGCGAAGCGGGACCGAGCGAAATCCGGTCAAACCAGACCGGCGTTTTGCCCTGTCTCTTCAGATGACGCATTTGTGGAAAATGCTTCAGAAGCTTCACGCACGCGGCACGCACGCCGCAGGCCGCATCAGGCGGCTACGACGCGGCATGTGCGACTTTTGGGCTGAAATGTCAAGGGACAGGGCCGCTGGCTCCCCTCCGGGATGGCTTGTGGAGCCGTTTTCCGTTTTGTGCGAACCCCGACCGGCCAGACGATATAGCCCACATCCGGAGGCGTCCTGGAGCGCTTTCCGATCAGACGGAATCGTCTGATCGGTTGGAATTCGCTCAAAAGACGGAATGCAGGAGCCTTTTCCGATCCATTTTGACTGGAACCATTTTGACTGGAAAAGGCTCTAGCGGGCGAGGCAGGACACCGGAGCGAGCCGGGCCCGCCAGCGGGCGACGATGGCGCCGGCGCCTTCTGGCGCGCCGCCTGCCGGCGCTGCGGCCTGCGGCGTGACGCCAGCGTCGGCGAGCAGGCGCCGGACGCTGTCGACATTGGCCAGCGCATGCCCGGCGGCCAGCGTCACGCCGGCAACAACCGGCGCGGGCGCCAGGCTGGAGACGACGCCGGCGATGGCGCCGGTCCGGTCCAGCGCCAGGGCGCCGGCGCCGCCAGGCTGGAGCGCGGCGTTGACCCCGCCGGCCTGTCCGGCCTCAGGAAGCTGGCCCGGGATCACGGCAAGCTGCGGCTTGCCAGCCGGGTCCGCCGTCCAGGCGGCGAGCACCAGACTGCCGCTGGCCTGCCCATCGCCAGCCGGCGCAAGCGTGACCGGACCGGCGTTGGCCGGATTGACGCCAGCGGCGGAAACCAGGCTGAGGCCGCTCTGGCGGTCGCTGGCGGTGACTGTGGCGGGCGCTTCGCCAAGGCGGATGTCCTTGCAGCCGCGCAAGGCGGCGGTGGCGGTGAGGGCGCGGCCGGGTGCGATCAGCAGGGCTGTGCCGACGAGTGGGGACGCCACCGCCGCGCCGCCGGCCTGTTGGGCTGCATGGACGCCAGGACCTGTCTGGGCTCCTGGACCTGCTTGAACCCCTGGACCTGTTTGGCCGCCTGACGAAACGGTTCCTGACGGGATCGCCCCAGGCTTGCCCGCAAACGGGACGAAGCTGTTGGCGATGGCGATGGTCACCCGGTCCATCGCCGCTGCGTCAGTCACCGGATAAACGAAGGTGAAGCCGCGCAGCCCGTCCGGTCCGGCGGCGACGCGGGTGAAGAAGCGGCGGGAGCCCTCATCGCCGGTGACCACGGTGAAATCCGGCCGCAGCAATTTGTAGGTGACCTTGCGGCCAGGCGCGGCGCCAGTGGCGCGGGCGAACCAGGCGGCCAGGTCGCCATCCTCCGTCCCGCCAGCAAACAGGGTTAGCGCGGCCGGGGTCCGTGACGACGACAGCCGGGTGCGGCCAGGGGCGCTTTCCTTGCGGTCAAACAGGCGCGCGGGTGCGCCGATGCGCGCGCCCGTGGCGGCGTCATCGATCAGCGTGAAGCCGACGGCGCCTTTCTGTCTGTTGGCGGCGGCGCGCAGCACGGCGAGACCTGGCCCGGCGATGACCGCGCCGGGTTGCAACAGTTCGCGCTTCTCAAAGGCAGCCATGGCGTCGGCGGTGCGCTGGCCGAAGGCGCCGTCGGTCACGCCATTGTACAGGCCAAGCCAGACGAGCGAATCCTGCACCGCCTTGCGATCGGCCTCAGGCAATGCCTCCCACCGTTCCCGCTGGTGCTGCAACTGCTGGGCGCGTTCGGCGGCCGCGACAGGGCGCTGGATCTCCTTGCCCTGGACCTGGGCCTGGACCTTGACCTGGGCCTGAAGCGGTTGGGCGTCCAGCGCCAGGCACAGGCAGGCCAGATTGAGGCTGGCAAGGCTAATGCAAGGAAGGCTAATGCGAGGAAGGCTGGCGCAACCAGGGCTGATGCTGCCGAAGCGGGCGCCTGCCGGGCGCGCCGCCTCGCGGCGCTTGCGGATGAGCGCTCCTGTCTGGCGCATGCCGTTTTCCTTTCCAGCCGTGGCCTGACCCGGTCGTGAATCTGGTCCGCCTGGAATCAACCAGCCGATGCGCAAGAGGTCAATCGCACGCCGGCGCCAGGGGGCTCACGAGGCGGTTACGCATGGTTCCTGGCGGAAGCGCCCATGCCAGAGCGCCCGGTGTCTCGCGTCGCGGATCGCGAGCAAGCTGGACACGGGAAACCGGGCCTGTCGCCTGTGCGCGCTCTTGTGGCGATCGCCGGCGCGCGGGGGCATTCACCGCGCCAGTCCGGCGCGGATGTTCGCGGGCTGATTCAGGGATGTCTTCTATCTTGTTGATATTGCATATTTTTACTTAAATTTACAGCGAGCTCGCTTGAAAGCGCCCGCGGCCCGGGCGCAGAATGCCCTCGCAAAATCCCGAACAAGATTTTGTCCGGGATTTTTGGGCATGACGGGTCAGTCAGGGAGAAGCGGCATGGGCATCAGGCGATCCAGCGGAGCAGGCGCCGCCTTGACGTCGCCGGATGCAAGGCCATCTCGTCGGCAATCTCCTTGCGACCCCCAATACAAAGTCCAGTCGCGGCGCCGGTCCGGCTTCGCGGCGGCGTTGTTGGCCGGCCTGGCCATGCTTGTTCCGTTCTCCGCGCCGCAACCGGCGCGGGCCCAGGCTGGAGCGGCGACATCCATCCGCCCGGCTGCCCGCCCGGCTGAAGCTTTCGTGCGGGAGGATCTGGCCAGCAATGCCGTGCAGCTGGAAACGCGGCTGCGGGCTGAGCCGGGGGCTGGCCAGCGCCCGGGCGCGCAGGCCCGCCAGGCGGCGGACCAGGCGCTGGCGCGTGGGCAGTGGGGGGTGGCGATGGCCGCCGCCCGCGACGCCATTGTCGCTGACGGCAAGGATGCGGCCGCGTGGCTGGTCTGGGCCCGCGCCGCCCGTCAGGCCGCGCCGGGCGACCGGACCAATAGCTGGCGGCTGCGCAATGACGCCATCACCGCGGCTTACGCCGGCTACCAGTTCGCGGCTGACCGGCAGCAGAAGGCCGGGGCGCTGGCGGAGCTTGGCGCCGCGCTCGCCGCCGCCAGCTCCTGGCGTCCGGCCCTCAACGCTTACGCGGCGTCGCTGGCGCTGGTCGAAGCGCCGGAGGTGCGCGCGGTCTGGGCCGAACTGCGCAAGAAGCACGGCTTCCGCATCACCAATTACAAGGTGGATTCCGACGCCGCCTCGCCGCGCGTCTGCTTCACCTTCTCCGAGCCGCTGGCGCGCGGCCGGGTCGATTTCGCGCCCTTCGTGGCGCTGGCTGGCGCCGCCAACGCGGCGGTGACGACCGAGGGGCAGCAGCTTTGCGTCGATGGCCTCAAGCATGGCCAGACCTATGGCGTGGTGCTGCGTCAGGGGCTGCCATCCGCCGTCGGCGAAGACCTGCTCGCCAACGCCGACTATCAGATTTATGTGCGCGACCGCTCGGCCATGGCGCGCTTCACCGGCCGCAATTACGTGCTGCCGCGCACCGGCCAGGAAGGCATTCCGGTCGTCACGGTCAACACCAGCGCCGTGCGGATCGAACTGGCGCGCATTGGCGACCGTTCGCTGCTGCCGACAGTGCGCTCGGGCAATTTCATGGCGCAGCTGTCGCGCGATGGGGTCGACGAGGTGCTGACCCGGAAGGGCTACAAGGTCTGGTCTGGCGATCTGGAGGTGAAGTCGCAGCTCAACGCCGACGTCATCACGGCTTTCCCGGTGCAGGAGGCGACGGGCGGCAGGCTGGAGCCGGGGGTCTATGTGATGACCGCCCAGCCGGCTGGCGCCGTGCCGCTTGATCGGGAATCGGATTACGGCGAGCGGGCGACGCAGTGGTTTATCGTTTCAGATCTGGGGCTTACGGCGGTTTCCTCGGAGAATGGCGTCCGGACGGTGGTGCGCTCGCTGGCCACCGCCAAGCCGCTTTCCGGCGTCGAGGTGCGGCTCGTCGCCCGCAACAATGACGTGCTGGCGACGCAAAAGAGCGACGCCAGCGGCGTTGTCGCCTTCGATCCGGGGCTGGCGCGCGGCAAGGGCGGCCTCGCTCCCGGCATGGTCGTGGCCAACGGCGCTGACGGCGATTACGGCTTTCTCGATCTGGAGCAGACGGCTTTCGACCTCAGCGACCGCGGCGTGAAGGGCCGCGAAGCGCCCGGGCCGATGGACGCCTTCCTGTTCACCGAGCGCGGCGTTTATCGCTCTGGCGAGACCGTGTTCCTCACCGCGCTGCTGCGCAACAACCGGGCCGAGGCGACCGCTGGCGCGCCGCTGACCCTGGTGGTGCGCCGGCCGGACGGCGTGGAATATCGCCGCGCCGTGGTCGAGGACCAGGGGCTGGGCGGCCGCTCGCTGTCTATCCCGCTGCTTTCCGGCGCGCAGGGCGGCACATGGCGCGTGAAGGCCTATGTGGACCCGAAGGGCGATTCCGTCGGCGAGGCCACCTTCCTGGTCGAGGACTATGTGCCCGAGCGGCTGGAGGTGACCCTGAAGCCGGCCGCGCCAGTGTTGCAGCCGGGCGAGCCGGCGCAGGTGGCGGTGGAGGCGCGCTATCTCTATGGCGCGCCGGGCTCCGGACTGACCGTGAGCGGCGAGGTCGGCGTCGCCGAGGCTCCGGCGACGGCGGTGAAGGGACTGGACGGCTACCAGGTCGGCATCGACGATGAAAAATTCGAGGCGGTTACCGCCGAGCTGGAAGAAACCGTGCGCACGGACGGGGCCGGCAAGGCCGTGGTTTCGGCGCCGGTGAACGACGCGGCCGCCGCCCGGCCGTTGCAGGCGACGGTGACGCTGCGCGTTGGCGAGGACGGCGGCCGCGCTGTCTCGCGCTCGGTGACGCTGCCGATCCTGCCCTCCGGCCCGGTGATCGGCGTCAAGCGGCTGTTCAGCGACCTCAGCGCCGGGGCCACGGCGAATTTCGATGTGGTGATGGCCCAGCCCGACGGCGCCCGCATGGCCCGGCAGCTGAAGTGGAGCCTGTACAAGGTTGAGCGGCGTTATCAATGGTTCAACAGCGATGGCCGCTGGAACTCCGAGCCGGTGAAGACCAGCCGTCGCGTCAGCGACGGCGTCATCGAGGCCACGGCCGGGGCGCCGGCCCGCATCGCCGCGCCCGTGGACTGGGGCTCCTGGCGGCTGGAGGTCACGTCGGATGGCGGGGGCTCCGCCGCCGTCACCAGCGTGTCCTTCCATGTGGGCTATGGGGTGGAGGCCAGCGCCGATACGCCCGACGCCCTGGAGGTGACGCTGGACAAGCCCGCCTACAAGGCCGGCGACGTGATGCAGGCGCGCATCAACGCCCGCTTCCCCGGCACCGCCACGCTGATGATCGTCACGGACCGGGTGCAGCACGAGCAGGCCGTGTCGTTGGCCGCCGACGGAACCACGGTTAGCGTGCCGGTGAAGGCGGACTGGGGGGCGGGCGCCTATGCGGTGGCCTTCGCCCACCGCCCGCTGGATGTGGCGGCGAAGCGCATGCCAGGCCGGGCGCTTGGTCTGTCGTGGTTCTCCATCGACCGGGAGCAGCGCGAGCTTGGCGTGGCGCTGGCGCCGCCGGCGCAGATGCGGCCGCGCGGCGAACTGGCCATTCCGGTGACGCTGACCGGGCTGAAGCCAGGCGAGGAGGCGTTTGTCACCGTCGCCGCCGTGGACGTGGGTATTCTCAATCTCACCCGCTACGAACCGCCGAAGCCGCAGAACTATTATCTGGGACAGCGGCAGCTGGGCGCGGAGCTGCGCGATCTGTACGGCTACCTCATCGACGGCATGCAGGGCGCGCGCGGCGCCTTGCGCTCCGGCGGCGACGCGGCGGCGCTGATGCAGGGCGAGGCCCCCACCCAGGAGCCGCTGGCGCGTTATTCCGGCGTGGTCAAGGTCGGGCCGGACGGCGCGGCGGTGGTGAAGTTCGATATCCCGTCGTTCAATGGCGCGGTGCGGGTTATGGCGACGGCATGGAGCGCCGGACGCGTCGGCTCGGCCAGTACGGACGTGATCGTGCGCGATCCGGTGGTGGTGACGGCGACGACGCCGCGCTTCATGGCCATTGGCGACCAGTCGCGCCTGCACGTCCAGGTGGACAATGTGGATGCGGCGGCGGGTGATTACGCCGTCAACGTCGATCTGGCCGGTCCCGGCCTTGCGCCGGCCGAGGCGCTGTCGCGCACGCTGAAACTGGCGAAGGGCGGCAAGACGTCGTTCGAGATCCCGCTGACCGCGACGGGCAAGGGCGTGATCAGGCTCGCCATCCAGGTGAACGGCAAGGATGTGGAGGCCAGCCAGACCGTGGCGCTGCGCGCCCAGCCCGGCGCGCCGGCGCTGGCCCGGCGCACGGTGCGGCCGCTGCCGCCGGGCGCCTCGGTGGAGCTGACCAGCGAGCTGCTGGCCGACATGGTTCCGGGAACCGGCGTGGCTTCGGTCGCGGCGACCCAGTCGACGGCGCTCAATGCCCCGGCGCTGCTGCGGGCGCTCGATCTCTACCCCTATGGCTGCACCGAGCAGACGGTGAGCAAGGCGTTGCCGCTGCTGTACAGCAACCAGCTGGCGGCGGCGCACGCCATGCCGGCGGACAATGACGCCGACCGGCGCATCAATGATTCCATCGCCCGCGTGTTGTCGCGGCAGGACAGCAATGGCTCGTTTGGCCTGTGGTCGGTGGGCGGCGATGACATATGGCTCGACGCCTATGTGAGCGACTTCCTCACCCGGGCGCGCGAACGCGGCTTCGCCGTGCCGCAGCAGCCGTTTGACCTGGCGCTGGAGCGGTTGCGCAATACGGTTGCCAACGCCGGCGATTTCAACGCCAGCAGCAGCGACGGCCTGGCCTACGCCATCTATGTGCTGGCCCGCAACGGCCGGCCGGTGATGGGCGATCTGCGTTATCTGGCTGACACCAAAATCCGGGAGATCGCGACGCCGCTGGGCCGCGCCCAGGTGGCGGCCGCCCTGGCGCTGCTCGGCGACCGGCCGCGCGCCAACAGCGCTTTCGGCGCCGCTGTCACCAGCCTGAAAAACGAAACCAGCGGCGCCTGGCGGCCGGACTATGGCTCGCGGCTGCGCGACGGCGCGGCCATCCTGACCCTGGCCGCCGAGGCCGGCGTTGGCGCCGATCTGGTGCAGCAGGCGGCGACGGTGGTGGAGCAGTCGCGGGCCCAGGTGACCTACACCAGCACCCAGGAGAATGTCTGGCTGCTGCTGGCGGCCCTGGCGCTGGAGAAGGACGCGAAGAAGCTGCGCATCAGCTTCAATGGCGAGACGTCTTCCGGCGGGCTGTCCCGCAATCTGGACGCCGCCGCCCTGGCCCAGCCGGTGCGCATTGGCAATGTGGGCGACGAGCCGGCGCAACTGACGGTGACGACCTCGGGCAATCCGCTGACGCCGGAGCCGGAGCTGTCGCGCGGTTACAAGGTGGAGCGCGCCTATTATCGTCTCGACGGTGTGAAGGTTGATCCGGCGACCCTGCGCCAGAATGACCGGCTGGCGGTGATGCTGCGCATCACCGAGGCGGCGGCGGAAAACGCCCGGCTGCTGGTGGTGGACCATCTGCCAGCCGGCGTCGAGATCGAGAACCCGAAGCTGGTGGAGGGATCTTCGCTCTCCGCCTTCGCCTGGGTCGACAAGGACCAAACGGCGCCGACGGCGACCGAATTCCGCGATGACCGTTTCGTCGCCGCCTATGAGCGGCGCAAGGGCCAGCCGGCGTTCATCAATGTCGGCTACATCATCCGCGTGGTGTCGCCGGGGCGCTTCGTGCATCCGCCGGCGACGGCGGAAGACATGTACCGGCCGGACCGGTTTGGCCGCTCGGCCTCGGGCGTCATGACGGTGGAGGCGGCGCGCAAGCCGTGAACGCGACCGAAACAGCAGCGGGGAAGGCCCCAGGCGGGCGGCGCGGCCGTGTGCTGCGGCGGCTGGGGCTGGCCGCCCTGCTGGTGGCGGCAGCCGGCGGGGGCGGCTATCTGGCGCTGTGGCGCTATGCGGCGTCGCTGGGGCCGGTCGATCTCAGCGTGTTGCAGCGGACCTCGCCGCTGGCGCTGGACCGGGACGGACGGCTGCTGCGCGCCTTCGCCACGCCGGAAGGGCGCTGGCGGCTGCCGGTGAAGCTGGCCGAGGTCGATCCGCACTTCATCAATCTGCTCAAGGCCTATGAGGACCGGCGTTTTGATGCCCATGGCGGCGTCGATGCGCTGGGCGTGGCGCGGGCAGCCTGGCAGCTGGCGCGCAATGGCCGGGTGGTGTCGGGCGCATCGACCCTCAGCATGCAGGCGGCGCGGCTGCTGGAGCCCCGCGAGGCGCGCAGCTTCTCCGCCAAGCTGCGGCAGATGGTGCGGGCCGTGCAACTGGAGCGGCAATTGGGCAAGGAGGGGGTGCTCACCGCTTACCTGACCCTGGCGCCCTATGGCGGCAATATCGAAGGGGTGCGCGCCGCCTCGCTGATCTATTTCGGCAAGGAGCCAGCCCGGCTCTCCACCGCCGAAGCCGCGCTGCTGGTGGCGCTGCCGCAATCGCCCGAGGCGCGCCGGCCCGATCGCAACGCCGCCGCCGCCGTGGCGGCGCGGGCCCGCGTCCTGCAGCGCGGCCTGGAAGCTGGCGCGCTGGTCGCGGCGGAAACCGGACGCGCTGGCGCCGCCGCCATGCCGACGGCGCGGCGGCCGTTGCCGATGCTGGCGCCGCATCTCGCCGAACAGGCCATCTCCGCCCAGGACGGCGGGGCCGGGGCGGCGCCCGCCGCCGACATGGCGACGCTGGCGCCGGAAGCGGCCATCGCCCTGGTTCCAGGCGCGCCTGACCCGTGGGCGCCGCCGGCGCCAAAGGCCGGGACGCATGTGGCCCTCGCCATCGACGCCCGCTTGCAGGCCGCCTTGCAGGCCCTGGCGGAGGAGCGGGCGGCGGCGCTGGGGCGGCGCATCTCCGCCGCCATCGTGGTGGTGAACAACGCCACCGGCGAGGTGCGGGCGCATGTGGGATCGTCCGACTATTTTGATGCGGAGCGGGCGGGTGCGGTCGACGCCAGCCGGGCGATCCGCTCGCCAGGCTCGGCGCTGAAGCCATTCATCTATGGCCTCGCCTTCGAGCAGGGGCTGGCCCACCCGGAAACCGTGCTGGACGATCGCCCGTCGCGCTATGGCGCCTGGGCGCCGGAGAACTTCGAGATGGGGTTCCTCGGCACGGTCAGCGCCCGCAAGGCGTTGCAGATGTCGCTGAACCTGCCGGCGGTGGAATTGCTGTCGGAGCTTGGCGCGCCGCAATTGCTGGCGCGGCTGCGCGGCGTCGGGGCCCGCCTCGTCATGCCGGACGACGCCTCGCCGGGGCTGGCCGTGGGGCTCGGCGGCCTCGGCATATCGCTGGTCGATCTCACCATGCTCTACGCAGGGCTGGCGCGGGGCGGCGACGTGGTTCCGCTGCGCTGGCGGCTGGATGATCCGGTGGGGCAGAGCCGGCGGCTCACCGATCCGGTGGCGGCCTGGTATGTGGCTGACGCCCTGCGCGAGGCGCCGCCGCCGGCCAATGCGGTGACGGGACGGATCGCTTTCAAGACCGGCACGTCATGGGGCTACCGCGACGCCTGGGCCGTCGGCTACGATCGCCGCCATACGGTTGGCGTCTGGCTGGGGCGGGCCGACGGCGCGTCGGTTCCGGGGCTGGTGGGCCGCGTTGCGGCGGCGCCGGTGCTGTTCGATGTGTTTGCCCGCATTGGCGGTGAGCCGCAGCCGCTGTTGCAGCCGCCTGGCGTGCTCAAGGCGACCGCCGCGACGCTGCCGCCGCCGCTGCGCCATCTGCGCAAGGGGGCGCCCAAGACCATCGCCGCGACGCTGGTTCCGCCGCTGCGCATCTCGTTCCCGCCAGATGGCTCCAGCATCGACCTGGGCGCCGGATCAGGCGGCGACCTGCCGGATCTGGCCCTGCGCGCCAATGGCGGCGCGCCGCCATTGCGCTGGTTCGTCAATGGCGCGCCGGTCGGCGAAGCGCAGATGCGGCGCCAGAGTTTCTGGAAGCCTGACGGCGCGGGTTTCGCGCGGGTTTCGGTGATGGATTCGCGCGGAACCAGCGACAGCGTCCAGGTGCGCATCGAGTAGCCAGACGCGCGTTGCATGGCGATGACGCGCCGCGCCATGGCGAAGCAGCTCAGCATTGTTGCGCTGCCCCCCATATCTGGTCGGCGCTGGCGCCGCTTCCAACGCAAGCGCGCCACGCGCCGGGAGGCGGCCAAATGGACGAAACGCCGCCAGGCGAATTTCTCCGGACCAGAGCCTTTGAGCGGGGAGATGTCCCCGATTTTGGGTTAAACGTCACGATCTGGGTGCGATACAGTCCTTAAAAAGCTCCAATGTTCCGGTATCGGATGCGCCAGCGCGCTTATGGCGGGTTTTTTCAGAGCGCTGACCTGGCCAGGGCCGACGCGGTGTGTGGCCACGAGGCTGGCGATCAGCGTGGGCCTGGCGATCTGGTTGCAGACGCCTGGTGGGAAACCCCATGTATGGGCAGGCAAGTGGTTTCGGCGCTGTTCGCGCTCCAGACTGACGTGTCGTCGGGTGGATTGTTGCGGGCGCGCTGTTTTCGGAGAGGGTAACTGATGAGGATCAGGTTTGGGGCCGTTTCCCGCATGGCTGTGCTGGCTGTGACGCTGGCTGGAGCCGCCGGACTGGCGGGGCCGGCGCTGGCGCAGGCAGATGGCGGGTCGGCGGCTGGCGCCGTGACGGTGACGGGCAAGGACGCGACCCGCGCGCCGACGGCGGTTGGGGCAGTGGCGACGCCGGCTGGCGCCCCCGCGACCGCATTTTACAGTGGCCAGAGCGGCTCCCAGTGGATGGCCAGCAAGCTGATCGGATCCACGGTTGTCGGGGCTGACGACAAGGCTGTCGGCGCCATCACGGACCTGGTGCTGGGGCAGACCGGCGCAACCGAAGGCGCGGTGATCGGCGTGGGCGGTTTCCTTGGCGTGGGCGAGAAAAAGGTCGCCGTGCCGTTCGGCAAGCTTGAAGTGGTGCGCGGCGAGGACGGCAAGGTCGACAAAATCCGCGTCGCCCTGTCCCGTGACGAGCTGGAAAAGGCCCCGACCTTCGTCACGCTGGCGGAGCAGAAAGCCAGGGCCAAAGCCTCGGAGCCGGCCAAACCGTCCAAATGAGCAAGCCGTCGCGGTGAAGCCATTGGGCCCGCCCGATGGCCACATTGACGCGACTTATTTTGCACGCGGCGCATCATTCTCACGACGCAACATGCCCGCGCCTGTCGCGGGCATTGTCGTATTTGCCAGCGGGCTTGCGGCGATTGCCGCCTGCAAGCCAGACGCGCGCCAACCGGACGCTCCCGGTCAGCGCCTCCGGTGTGGGCCTGCGCCTGACGCGGATGGGTTGCGTAAACAGGCAGGAGCTTGCCAGGCGTGAGCTTGCCAGGCGTGGGATATTTGCCGGGCCTGGGATTTACCGGGCCAAGACACTGCCCCGGGATGGACACTGCCCCGGGATGGACACTGCCCCGGGATGGGCACTGCCCGGGGATGGGCACTGCCCGGGATAGGTTCTGCCTGGCTTGTGCTCGGCCTGGCATGGGCCTGATCATGCGCAAGGCTTTGCCTGGTCCGCGAAGCCGCCTGGCGGCCCCGCAGCTCAGGCGGCCTGAGGCCCGTCAGTGATAGGGGTCAGCCGCGTCGCGCAGGCCGTCGCCCATGAAGTTGAAGGCCAGCACGACAACCACCACCGGAATGATGGGCGCCAGCAGCCATGGGTACAGGTTCACCGCCGCCAGGTTCTGCGCCTCATTCAGCAGCACGCCCCAGCTGGTGATTGGCGGGCGCAGGCCAAGGCCAAGGAACGACAGCGCGGTCTCGCCCAGGATCATCGACGGGATCGACAGGGTGGCCGAGGCGATGAGGTGGCTCATGAAATTGGGAATGAGGTGGCGCCCGATGATCCGCGAACGCGATGCGCCCATCAGCTCCGCCGCCTTGACATAGTCCTCCTCCCGCAATGCCAGCAGTTTGGAGCGCACGGCGCGGGCCAGGCCCGGCCAGTCGAGCAGGCCGAGGATGATGGTGATGCCAAAGAACACCAGCAGCGGGCTCCAGTTCGCCGGCAGGGCCGCCGAGAGGGCCAGCCACAACGGCAGCTCTGGCAGCGAGCGCAGGATCTCGATCAGCCGCTGGATGACGTTGTCCACCCAGCCGCCGAGATAGCCGGCGAGGCCACCGAAAAACAGGCCGAGGGCGAACGACACCGCGATGCCCACCAGGCCCACCGTGAGCGAGATGCGGGCGCCATAGATGATGCGCGAGAACATGTCGCGTCCCAGCCGGTCGGTGCCCAGCAGGAACATCGTGCCGTCCTTCGGCGGGCAGACCAGATGGAAGCTGGCGTCGAACAGCCCCCAGAACCGGTAGGGCTCGCCCGAACAGAAGAAGCGGATCGGCTGTGGCCGGCTCGTGTCCACCTTGTAGTCGCGGGTGAAGGTCTCTTCGTTGAAGGTGAAGCTGTAGGGGTAGACGAAGGGGCGATGCAGGCTGCCGTCATGGAAAATCCGCACCGTCTGCGGCGGCGCGTAGAGAAAGTCGCCGTTGCGTTTTGTCAGGCCATAAGGGGCGATCAGCTCCACGAACGGCAGGCTGGCGTAGAGCGCCACCAGCACCAGGGCCGAGATGACGGCAAGGCGGTGGCGGCGGAATTTCCACCAGATCAGCGTCAGGGCCGAGGCGCGCAGATAGCGCTCGTCGTCATTGGCCGTGGGCTCGCGGGCGCCGGGATCGAACGGCGCGTCATCCACGAAATGCGGGGTCTTCGGCGCGTCGCGTCCGCTGGGGGGGAAGGCCATGGTCGGGGTCGTGTTCATGCGGCTCACCTCGCGCCCATGCGGATGCGCGGATCCAGCCACGCCAGCAGCAGATCGGAGATCAGCATGCCGACGACGGTCAGCACCGCCACGAACATCAGGATGAAGGCGGCCAGGAACTGGTCCTGACTCCGCAGCGCCGCCAGCAGGATGGGGCCAACCGTCGGCAGGCTCATTACCAGCGACACCAGGATGGAGCCGGAAACGAGGCCTGGCAGGATATGGCCGATGTCGGCGACGAACGGGTTCAGCGCCATGCGGAACGGATATTTGAGCAGGGCGCGCGTCGGCGGCAGGCCCTTGGCCTTGGCGGTGACGTAATATTGCTTGCCCAGCTCATCGAGCAGGTTGGCGCGCATGCGCCGGATCATCGCCGCCGTGCCTGAAAGGCCGATGACCAGCGTCGGCACGATCATGTGTTGCAGCAGCGATTTGAACTTGTCCCAGTCCCACGGCGCGGTGGCGTATTTGGGATCATACAGGCCGCCAATGGAAATGCCGAACCAGCGGTTCATGTAATACAGCAGCACCAGCGCCAGCAGGAAGTTGGGGATGGCGAGGCCGAGATAGCCGAGCAGCGTCGCCAGATAGTCGCCCCACGAGTACTGGCGCGCCGCGGAATAAATGGCGATCGGGATCGAGACGAGGTGGACGAAAATCACCACGGCGATATTGATCGCAAGGGTCAGCCACAAAGCGTCGCCCACCACCTCATTGACCGGGCGATCATATTCGAACGACCAGCCCCAATTGCCCTGAAGCAGCCCGGAAAAGCCATTGGGCCCCGGCCAGACGCCAAGCCAGGCGAGGTATTGCTCCCACACCGGCCGGTCGAGGCCATATTGCTTGATGAGGAACGCGGCCTTGGCGGCGGCGGCCTCGCCGCCCTGGGCGCGCAATTCGGCGATCTGGTTGGTGAGGAAGTCGCCTGGCGGCAGCTTGATGATGACGAACACCAGGCAACTGATGAGCAGCAGGGTCACTGCCATGGTGCCGAGGCGGCGCAGAACGAAGCTGATCATGCCGGATTGCTCCCCCGACGCCCCGGGCGGTCCCAGAACAGTTCGTCCATGCGATAAATCCCGAGCAGCGCCGTGGGCGCCCAGCTGTAAAGCGCGGTCTTGGGGAAATTGATCAGGCCGTTGCGCAGGGCCACCGGCTGCAGGGCGCCGGCGACGGTGCCGATCGACCACACATTCTCGGCGTGCAGGCCCAGCATCTCATGCCAGGCGCGGGCTTTCACGGCTTCGTCCGTCGCGTTCATCCACGAGGCCATGGCGGCCAGCAGCTTCTTCGCCTCCGGGTCGTCGCAGGCCTCGCCGCTCTTGCCCTTGGTCTCGGCGTATTGCCCCCACTTCGGCCAGGACATGCTGTCCTGCTGCACCGGTGCGAGCTCGGTCGGCGCCATCTGCGCGGTGGGAATGGCGTTGTCGAGGCCGGCGGAGGCCACCATGACGGCGCGCCCCTCATAGGCGCGGTTGCGCAGGATGGTGCGATCCTGCGGCTTGATGAACAGCTTGATGCCGATTTCACGCCAGAACTCGGTGATCAGTTCCAGCGTGTCGACGGCCAGGCCGGTGTCGCTGTCCACTTCCACCACCACTTCCAGCGGTCGCCCGTCAGGCGCCGCGCGAATGCCCGACGACGACGTTTTGAGACCGATCGCGTCCAGTAGCCGCGCCGCCTGCTCGGGGTCGTACCCGGCCCAGCGGTTGCGATATTCCGGCCGGAACAGCGCCGAGCCTTCCATCACCGTATTGTTGCCCTCCTTGCCGAGGCCAAACAGCAGGGCGTTGTTGATGGTGTGCCGGTCAATGGAAAGGGACAGCGCCCGGCGCCAGCGCACGTCGCGGTTCAGCGCCCGCCACATGGGATCGGCGACGGTGAGGTTGGGGTAGAGCGCCAGCTCCGAACCACGGGCCATGCGCCACAGCAGGGTGGCGTAGTCGTGGGCCTTCTCGCCCTGCTTCAGCACCGGAATGTCGCTCATGATCAGGCCGCGGGCGAGCAGGTCGACCTCGCCGGCGTTGGTCTTGGCGGCGAACAGGCTGGCGGAGGCGATGTCGGCGATGACGCGATCGACATAGGGCAATTGCGCGCCGGCGCTGTCGAGGCGATGGAAATAGGGGTTGCGCTCGAAGATGATCCGCGTTGCCCCGGCTTCCACCGGCCGCCATGGAAACAGCGTTGGCAGGGTTGGGCTGGAATTCTCCAGCATGGCGTCCATGCGGTTGTGCAGGGGCGCCCAGGATTTCACCCGCGCCTTCTTCACCAGTTCGGCCAGTTGCTCCGCTGGCGTGTATTTGACGTGATACTGCCGCAGCACGTGGGCGGGCCGATAGATATACGGATCCTGCGGGCCGGCGAGCGTGGGCAGGAACAGCGGGTTGGGGCGCGGCCAGGAATAACGGACTGTGACCTCGTCCAGCACCTCGAACTTCGGCTCCTGGCCGTCGGTCAGCAGGAACAGCGGCGGGCCAGACGGCGTCAGCGCCGGGTTCTTGATGATGTCCTGCCAGTAGTAGCGGAAGTCCTCGCTGGTGAAGGGATGACCATCGGACCAGCGGTGGCCGCGTCGCAGCCGCAGGGTGAAAATACGGCCTTCCACCACATCGACAGCCGCCAGCACATCGGGCTGCAACTGCAACTGTTCGGTGTAGCCAACCAGACGGGTGTAGGCGTTGGCCGACAGGTAGCGGATGTCGCGGGCGCGGGCGATCAGCGTCGTCATCTCCCCGCCTGGCGTCCCGGTGCGCCGCCCATGAGCCGGCAGATCGACCACCAGCGGGTCCTGGGGCAGGCGATCCTTCAGCGGCGGCAACGCGCCGGCCGTCACCTGCGGCTGCAACAACGGGCTTTCGCCAGCGGGCGCGCTTTGGCCAGAGGCGCGCTGGCCGAGCAGGGGCGTCGCGGCAAGGGCCGCGCCGGCGGTGAGCAGGGCGCGGCGCGAGATTCCCGGCGCGCGCGCAGGGGCCTGGATCTCCAGGGTTTCCGGGGCTTCCAGGATTTCCTGTATCTCCAGGGGTTCCTGGATTTTGCGGTGATCGCGGGTCATGCCGCAGCCCTCCCGGCGGCGTCTCCCAGACGCACGTAGTGCTGTGGCGCGACTTCGCGCATGACGCCAGCCTCGCCGCTCCCCAGCCGGTAGGGCTCAGGCCATAGCGTCGGCTCGGAGAAGCGGCCGGAGCGGAGTTTCTCGAAATCGAGCGGATGGTCGAGGTCTGGCGCCGGCACCGCCGCCAGCAGCGCCTGGGTGTAGGGATGCAGCGGCGCGTTGAACAGGGTTTCGCGCGGCGCCTGCTCGACAATGTGGCCCCGGCACATCACGGCGATGACGTCGGCCATGTAGTCCACCACCGCCAGATTGTGCGAGACGAAGATGTAGGACAGATCGAGCGCCTGTTGCAGGTCTTTCAGCAGGTTCAGCACCTGGGCCTGCACCGAGACATCGAGGGCCGAGACCGGCTCGTCGCACAACAGCACCTGGGGCGACAGGGCGAGGGCCCTGGCGATGCCGAGCCGCTGGCGCTGGCCGCCGGAGAACGAGTGCGGATAACGGCGCAGGGCGTGACGGTCGAGGCCGACCATGGCCAGCAGCAGGCTGGCGCGCTCGAACTGCTCCTGCTCCGTGCCGACATTGTGGATGCGCATGGGCTCGGTCAGCAACTGGTAGACCGTCATGCGCGGGTTAAGCGAGCCGTAGGGGTCCTGGAAAATGAACTGCACGGCGCGGCGATAGCGCATCAGGTCATCGCCCTTCAGCGTGCTGATGTCGCGCAGGCCGTCGCCGTCGTCGTAACAGATGCTGCCGGAATCCGGCGTGATGGCGCGCATGATCATGCGCGACACGGTGGTCTTGCCACAACCGGATTCGCCAACAAGACCAAGCGTCTGGCCCGGCATCAGCGTCAGGCTGACATCAGACACGGCGCGCACCTGGCGGGTCTGGCCGGAAAACCAGCCGGAGCGCAGGGTGAAGGTTTTGGAGATGTCGCGCGCCTCCAGCACCGGGCCAGCGGGGCGCTTTGTCACCGGGCGGGCCTGGGTGGCGAGCAGGCGCGCGTCGGCGACCTCGCGCAGGGGCGTCAGGCGCTCTCCCGGCTTCATGTCGAAGTGCGGCGCGGCGTTCATCAGGGCGCGCAGATAGGGATGCTGCGGGTTGCGGAAGATGGTTTCGCGATCGCCGGATTCAACGATGCGGCCGCGATACATCACCACCACGTCGTCGGCCACATTGGCCACCACGCCCAGATCGTGCGTGATCAGCAGCACCGACATGCCCGTTTCCGCCTGCAGGTCGGAAATCAGCTCAAGGATCTGCGCCTGGGTGGTGACGTCGAGGGCGGTGGTGGGCTCATCGGCGATGAGCAGGGCCGGGCGGCAGATCAGGGCCATGGCGATCATGGCGCGCTGGCGCATGCCGCCGGACAGCTCAAACGGGTAGGTATTGAAGATGCGGGCCGGATCAGGCAGCCCAACGCGGGCGAACACCGCTTCCGCCACCTCGCGCGCCACGTGGGCCGGCGCGCGGTTGTGCAGCATGTAGGCTTCCGTCACCTGGTCGCCCACGGTGTGCAGGGGCGAGAGCGAACTCATCGGCTCCTGGAAGATCATGGTCATGCGGTCGCCGCGCAGGGAGCGCATGTCCTTGCCGGAAGGGTCAAGCCGGGTCAGGTCGAGCGGGGCGCCCGGGCGGCCCGGGTCGTTGAACAGGATGGAGCCGCCGGTGATGGTCGCGGCCTTGGGCAGAATGCCCATCATCGCCTGGGCGGTGACGGATTTTCCCGAGCCGGATTCGCCCACCAGCGCCACGGTGCGACCGCGCGGAATATCAAAGGAAACGCCCCGCAGCGCCTGCGTGACGACGCCGGCGCCCGTGAAGCTCACGGCCAGGTCCCTGATGCTGAACAGCGGCGTTTCACTCAACTGGCGCCCCCCGGACTTTGGCGTCTCAAGATTGCGGAGGAATTCCACATTCGTTCGTGTGGATCTGTCTTCTGCAAGCATTAAACAGGTTGGCCTCGCAAGGCTATAGAGCAGCGCGGCGAAACGGGACGCCATTGGGGATGGATTGGGCAAAACGGCGCCCGCCCGGGGGCGCCTGGCCCGCGCCAGCTACCGCGCCAGGTCGCCATGCGACAGGGCGTCGTTGATCGCGATCATGCGCGCGGCCGGATGGCCGGCGATCAGGCCGAGCAGGATGGCGATGAAGGCGTCGATGCGGGCATCGTGCGCCAGGTGATGGCTGAGCAGGCCGATGGGTTCGGGGTCGGCGCCAGGGGCGGTGACGCGGGCGATGGCCTGACGCAGCGTTGCGGCGAGGTCCGCCGGATCGACCAGGCTGCGATCGCCGCGCCAGGCAATGGGGTCGATGTGCGTATTGACCTGCGCCAGGCCCGGGGCCGCGAAACGCGCCGCCCGGTGGCGGAAGGTTGACAGGCCGGCAAAACCCGCGCCCGCCAGGCGCGGCGTCAGGGCCGGGCTGGTCCGGTTCCACGGCGGCGTGAACACCGGGCGCGCCTGGGCGCCGAACAGGGCGCGGATGCGGGCCAGCCCGTCCGCCGCCCGGCGCGCCAGCTCTGCCGGGTCGCCATGGCTGAACTCGCCCTTTTTGGCGTCAGGCGGGGCGAGGTTTTCGTGGCTGAAGCCATGAACCAGCACGGCGACATGCGCCTCGCCGGCAAGGCGGCCCGCCAGTTCAGGCGTGGCGTGGGCGGGGATGGCGGCGATGGCGAGCGGCGCCTCATGGGCGCGGGTCAGGGCCAGCAGCCGCTCCAGTTGCGGCGTCGGCGCGACGGCGTCGTCGTCGCGATGCCAGAACGCGACGCTCTGGCCGGCGTCGGCGGCATGGTCCAGGGCAGCCTTGGCGGGGGCCAGGGCGGCGGTAATGGCCGTGGTCAGCGGAGTGACGCCGGGGCTGGCGATGGCCTGCCTGGGCGCCGCCAGTTCTTCGATGATCTGCGCCGCGCGCGCGGCGCCATTCACCGCGATGCCGTGGCCGCTGCCCCGCCCGCAGGCCTGCGCCGCGCTGACGGCGGCAAGCAGTGTTGCGGCCGTGGCATCTTCCAGAGCGAGGTTCTGGACGAGGCCGCGGGCGGCGAACAGGGCGGCGCGCTGGGCCTGCTCGGTTTCGCCGCCTTCAGCGAACGGAACCACCACCGCCGGCGCGCCGGTGGCGAGAATGTCGAGGGCGGTGTTGTAGCCGCACTGGCTGATCGAGGCGGCGCAGCGGCGCAGCAGATCGCGAAAATCCGGCCTGGCGCGCGCGACAATGGCGTTGGCCGGCGCGGCATGGCGCAGGCTGGTCATCGCCGATTCCGCCACCTTGTGGCCAACCAGCATCCGCCAGACGCGCCGTTGCGGATCAGCTGCCGCCGCCGCCAGGGCGGCGCGCAGCAGCGGCAGCGCCGCCGCCGAACCGCCGCCGGAGACGACGATCTCGCCCTGGGCGGGCGCGGCCGCCGGCAGTGGCGCGCCTGGGGAGCTGCCGTCAACTGGGGGGCTGTCGTCCACATAGCCGGTGTAGTGCAGGCGGGGCTTCAGGTCACCGGCGATTGGCCAGGAGGCCTCCAGCGGGACCACCGCCGGGTCGGCGTGAACCAGCACGCCGTCATAGCGGGCGCGCAGCAGGGCGTGGGCGGCGTCGATCTTCGCCTGCTTCGCCGGCCGGGCCAGGATATCGCGCACCGAGGCCAGCACCAGGGGCGGCCGCGCCAGTTGCCGGGCCGTCTCCAGAATGGCCAGGAATTCCGCCCCCAAAGCGCGGCGGCCGAACGGAAACAGCTCGGTGACCAGCACATGCGGCTGCAGCCGCTCCAGGGCCTCGCGGGCGATGGCGATGCGGCAATGCGCCGTTTCCGGCGTGAGCGGCGCGCCGTCCGCTTCGCGCAGATCGGAAAACGCTGTCCCCACCACATGCAGCGGCGGCAACTGAACCAGTTCGACGCCTTCGGCGCGCAGCAGCGGAGCTGGCTGGCCGCCGCTGATGAGTTGCGCGACGTGTCCACGCGCCGCCAGCGCCCGGGCCAAAGCGGCGGCCCGCGTCAGGTGGCCGACGCCAAGCAGGTGGGTGACGACGATGGCGATGCGCAAGCTCATGGGGCGTTCCGTTCCGTCAGCAATGGCGCCAGCGTATCCCGTAAAATCGTGGCGGCGCTGGCAAGGCTGCGCTGCTGGCGAACAAATGCGGCGCCGGCCGCGCCAGCGGGCGGCAACCGGTCCGGCTGGCCCAGCAGATCACCCAGCCGGGCGGCGAAGCGGCAGGCGAGCGTCGTCTGCGGCTTGCCGGCGACCAGCCAGCCGGTTTCATCGTTGCGCACCACGCCGCTGACGCCGCCGGTATCGCCGGCCAGCACCGGGCAGCCATTGGCCTGCGCCTCCAGCAGGGCCATGCCGAACGCCTCATTGACCGCCGGCCAGACCAGCAGATCATGCGCCGCATAGATGGCGTCGAGCGCCTCTGGCGCCGCCAGACCCGCGAGAACCACCCGCGCGCCAAATGGCGCGAACAGCGCCGCGACTTCGTCCCGCGCCGGACCATCGCCCACGATCGTCAGGCGCCAGTTCTGGCTCGCCAGACGGCTCAGGCTGTCGGCGAGAATCCGGAACGAGGCCAGCTTGTCGCCCCGGCGCAGCATGGCCACGGCCAGCAGGCGCACGACGCCGGCGCCTGGTTGCCGATCCGGGGCGACGGGCGGCGGCGCCGGCAATCGCGTCAGGAAGGGCGGCAGGGCGCGGCACTTTTCCGCCATGCGCGCATCCGCCAGTTCGGGGGCTTCGAGCAGGCATGGCCGGTCGTTTTCATTGAGCACAAAAACGGCGCTGGCCCGGCGCAGCGCCGCCACGGTCGCGGCGTGGCCCATGCGCCAGGGGCCGTTGGCGCGGCGGGGGGCGAGCGAAGCCTCGGCGACCACGTATGGAATATCGAGCGCCGCCGCGACGGCCGGGCCGATCCAGTCCGGGGCCCGGTCATACAGATGGTAGGTGAACCACAGGCGCGGGCGGGCGGCGACGGGGGCGGCGCGCCAGCGGGCGATCAGCAGGTCGGCCTCGCGCAAGGCGGCGTCGCGGATGGCGCCTTGCGTGGCCTGGTCGCCGGTTTTGTCGTGGCTGCGCAGGCGTGAGGCGACTTCCGGGGCGTAGCCCGCTGCGGCCAGCGCCGCCAGCAGATTGCGCGCCATGGTGCGGTCGCCGGACGGCTGGGGATGGTCCGGCGGTTTCATGGGCGCACAGAAGGCGACGGGGGCATTGCGGACCATGGCGTCATCTTCCTGAAATCCGGAGCGCCAATCCGTAGCGCAAGTCCGTTCATGGGTGGCGGATTTTCGCCCTGCCGCTCTGGCCAGTCCCGTTATTTTCAGGCGAAGCGTCGCCGGCGTCGCTGGAACATGCTCTGGCCAGCGCGTTCCAGCCAGCGCGTTCCTGCCGGCGTGCTCTGGCCACGGGCGTTGTCGCTCACGCGCGGGCGGCTGGCGGGTCAGGCTGACGATGCAACGCCTCCCGCCGGACCGCGGCGGCCGGAGGACGCGCTGGCGGCGAGGGCGGCGCGCAGGCGGGTTTCGATCAGGTCAACGCCGCCGTCCATGGAAAAATCCGCCCGCAGCCGTCGCCAGGCGGCCTCGCCGAGACGGGCGCGCCGCTCCGGTTCGCGCGCCAGCAGATTGATGGCGTTGGCCAGCGTGGTGAAATCCGCTGGCGGAACCAGCACGCCCTCCACGTCGTCGCGGATGAATTCGGGGATGCCGGCGAAATCGCTGGCGATGATCGCCAGCTTCTGGCTGGCCGCCTCCATCAGCACATTGGGCAGGCCGTCCTGATCGCCGGAGCGGGTCTTGCGCGCCGGCAGCACGAACAGATCGGCGGCGCCGAGCAGGGCCATCACGTCCGGCTGGGGCAGGGCGCCCATGAAGACCACGCGCTGGCCGAGACCGAGTTGCTCCGCCTCCGTCTTGAGGCGCGGCAGCAGTTCGCCGCCGCCCACATGCACGAACTGCCAGTTGAGATCGCCAGGCAGGCCCGCCAGGGCCTTCAGCAGGTCGCCAAAGCCTTTTTTGGCCACGGCGCGGCCCACCGTGACAATCCGCACCGGCGCGGCCGGGTCGCCGCCATCGCTGGCCGGGCGGCTGTCGGGTGGGGGCGGCAGGCGCGACAGGTCGAGCCCGTGATAGGCGAGGGCGACGCGCTCCGGCTCCGGCGCCAGCGCTTGCAAAGCGGCCAGGTTCTGACGCGTGCAGGTGACGCCGAACAGGCATTCGGCGATTTTCTCGCGCTTCTCCCAGTCCGGGGTGGTCCAGATGTCCTTGGCGTGGGCGGAAAAGCTCCAGGGGGCCGGGTTGGCCGCCGAGCGGCGCAGCAGCGCGGCGTAGCGCACGACGGAGGCCGGCGTATGCAGGTAATGCACATGCACGTGGCCAACGCTGGCGGGCAGTTCGCGGGCAAAAACCATGGCCTGGCCAAGACGACGAACGCGGTTGCGCGTCAGGTCGCGACGGAAGTCGCGGACGAAGGCGCCAAGCATGCGGCCGAAGCCCGGCTGGCGCACCGCCCAGCCCAGGCCCTTCAGTACGCGCACCGGCGCCTCGTGCAGATATTCCGGCAGATAGGCCACGGGCGCCCTGATTTGCTGGTGCATCGGGTGGACGGCGCTGTCGGTGGGCTCGCGCAGCGAGACGATGCGCAGTTTCAGGCCGCGCCGCTCCAGGGCAAGGATTTCCTGGGCGATGAAGGTCTCGGAAAGGCGCGGGTAGCCCTTCACGACGATGGCGATTTCGCCCGCCGCCGGCGCGGCGGCTGGCGGGCTGGCGTCGGCATGACTGACGTGGGCGTGACTGGCGTGGGCGAGACTGGCGTTGGGCTTGGGAGACGTCATCGGGAAGGGGCCATGGGGCGTTTTATCGGGCGTTTTGGTGGTGTTGCCGGCGGCAGGGTTGCTGTCGAACCTGGGAACGGATGCGCTGGGCAGCGCCGGGGTTCAGGAACTGGCGGCGGTGCGCAGATGGCGCTCGTGATGCTGGTCGGCAGCGCGCCCGGAGCGGGCGTCCAGCCATCGGGCGAAGTCATGGCGGATGGCTTCCGCGCCGCCAAGCAATGGATCGGCGCACAGGGTCGTGGCGCTGGGGCGCGGCTGCTCCAGCAGGCGATGCAGCGCCGCGGCCATGCGCAACGGGTCGCGCTCGCCATCTTCTCCGACAATGGCGCTGGCCAGCCCCAGCCGCTCGGCCGCCATGGCGCGGATATATTGCTCGCGGCGCGGGCGGGTGCGCGGCACGATCAGGGCTGGCCGGTCGAAGGACAGCACCTCGCAAAAGGTATTGTAGCCGCCCATGGCGACCACCGCCGTGGCGCGGTTCATCAGGCTTTCCAGCTTGCTGTCGAATGACAGCGCCGCCAGGCGCGGATGGCGGTTGATGCGCTCCATGAAGTCGCGCCGGCGATCGCGGGCGATGAACGGCCCGAACACGACAAGGGCGGGAACCTGCAGGCCCGGATCCGCCTCATAGGCGCTGATGACCCAGTCGACCATGTCGTCGCCGTCGGCCCCGCCGCCGCTGGTGACAAGGACAAACGGCCCCCGGGTGATCCTGGGATAACGCGTCAGCGTTGGCTCGTTGGGCAGGCTGCGCCGCAGATAGCCCGTATATAACGTACGCTGGCGCAGGCGCTGCGACAGGTTGAATGCGGCCAGCGGCTCGTAAATTTCCTTCAGGCCGTAAACCCAGATGTCGTCATACAGGCCCTCCAGCGCCTGCAGCGCGCCCTTGCGCTCCCATTCCGGAACCAGCAGGTCGGGGTCGTCCATGACGTCGCGCACGCCGAGCACGACGCGCGCGCCCTGGCGGCGCGCCAGCTCCAGCGCCCCGGTAATTTCGCCGCGAAATCCGGTTGGCTCCTTGTCGACGATGACCAGGTCGGGCCGGAAGCTCTCGGTGGTCTGGCGGATGAGCTGGGCCCGCAACGCCGCCGTTTCATCAACGCCCATGTTGAGATTGAGGGTGCGATAGTCGCCATTGGCCATCTTCACGACGCCCGGCACCCGCACATAGTCGACGCCTGGGCGGAATTCGAAGCTGCCGATGACCGGCGAGCCGGACACGATAATGACCGAGACGCCTGGCGCTTCGCTGGCGAGGACGTTGGCGATGGTTCGCGAACGGCGCAAATGTCCCAGCCCGAACGTGTCGTGGCTGTACATCAGCACGCGCGCGCCTGTGTTTGCCAGGGCGTCCAGTGCGCCGGCACGCCCCCCGGCGTCCTCCATGATCATGAAGACCTCATTGCGGCCGCCGGCCGTGCTCCCTGTCCCCGCCGGCGCTGGCTGCGCGCCGTCCGGCTCCCCTTGAGCGGCAACCTAGACTATTTCCGCCCAACACGGAAACGGCATAAAGCGCAACTTCTCGCCAACAAACCGGTTTTCAGCGCAGCATGTGGACGGATGCCGGAATAGACCGGGGGCTCCAGAACGCATCTCTGTCAAAATCGCGAATCCGGCGCTACGCTTGGGAAGTACGGCTCCCGGGCCTGTCGCCAGCCTGTGGCTCGCCTCTTGCCAGCCTGTTGCAGGAGGTTCGGGCCGGCTGCACTTTGCAACCGATGGCTTTGGGATTGCGCACGGAAGTCGCCCGGCCCCTGGAGGTGAGACGTTGGAGCGAAATCTGTTCCGGTACGTCTGGCGTCATTCCCGGCGCGATCAGCTGATCATTTTCGTGGTCGTGCTGGCGTCGCTGCCTTTCTATTACTGGTCGCTGGATCTGCCCAAGCGCATCGTCAACGAGGCGATCCAGGGCGGCGCCTTCAGAAGCGGCGTTCCCACCACGGATTTCCTGAAGCTTGGCGTTGAGCTGCCGTCCTATCTCGGCGGCGGTTACGTTTCGATTCATGACGGCTACAAGGTCGGCCAGATCGGCCTGCTGTTTGGCCTTTCCAGCCTGTTCCTGTTCTTCGTGCTGGTGAACGGCGCTTTCAAATACTGGATCAACGTCGCCAAGGGCGCGCTGGGCGAGCGCATGTTGCGCCGCCTGCGCTTCGATCTCTTCGCCATCGTGCTGCGCTTCACGCCGGAAACCCAGAAGACCATCAAGTCTTCCGAGACGGCGACGATGATCAAGGACGAGGTGGAGCCGATCGGCGGCTTTATCGGCGACGCCTTCTCCCAGCCGTTGTTGCTGGGCTCCCAGGCGCTCACCGCCATGACGTTCATCATGCTGCAAAACGTCTGGCTCGGGCTGATCGCCGGCGGCATCGTCGCCATCCAGTTCACGATCATCCCGCGCATGCGCCGCGTGCAGCTGCGCCTTGGCAAGCAGCGGCAGATCCTTTCCCGCCGCCTCGCCGGCAAGGTCAGCGAGGTCGTGGACGACCTTGAAGCCATCCACGACAACGACGCCACCGCCTATGAGCGCGCCGACGTCAGCGAGCGCCTCTACACGCTCTTCGACCTGCGTTTCCGCATCTACAAGTGGAAATTCATGGTCAAGTTTCTCAACAATCTGCTGGCCCAGATCACGCCGTTCTTCTTTTACGCCGTCGGCGGCTATTTCGCCCTGAAGGGCACCCTCGACATCGGCCAGCTTGTCGCAGTCATCGCCGCCTACCGCGATCTGCCGCCGCCGCTGAAGGAGTTGATCGACTGGGACCAGCAGCGTCTCGACGTGCAGATCAAATACGAGCAGGTGGTGCAGCAATTCTCGCCGGACAGGCTGCTGTCGGAGGAGGCCCTGGCCCCGCTGCCGCCCGGCGTTGAGCCGCCGCGCCTGCAGGGCCCGGTGACGCTCACCGATCTGCACATCACCGACAGTCATGGCATGGTGCTGGTGGAGCATCTGTCGTTCACCCGCGATTTGCCGATGCGCATCGCGCTGGTGGCCCAGGACAGCGCCGCGCCCGGCGCCGTGGCGCGGGTGCTGGCGCGGCGCATCACCGAATATCGCGGCGCGGTCACCTTCGGCGATATCGAGCTGTCGCGCATGCCCGAGCATCTGACCGGGCGGCGCATCGCCTATGCCGGGCCGGAGCCGGTGCTGTTCGCCGGCTCCCTGCGCGAGAACCTGGTGTACGGCCTGCGCCACCGGCAGCAGGACGCGCCGGAACTGACGGGCGTGCGGCGCATGGAGGCGCTGCGCACCGAGGGCGCCATGGACGCCACCGGCGAGGGGTGGCTGGATCTGGAGCTGGCGCAGGTCAGCGACGCCACGGCGCTCGATGAGCGGCTGACGGATGTGCTTGAGCTGGTCGGCCTGCGCGAAACCTTGCTGAAGCTTGGCATGTGGGGGCTGGTTGATCCGGAGCGTTATCCGCGCCTGGCGGAGAAGGTGGTGGAGGCGCGCAAGGTCGTGCGCCAGCGGCTGGAGGAGCAGGGGCTTTCCAACCTGATCGAGCCCTTTGATTTCGAGCTCTACAACACCCAGGCCACCGTGGCCGAGAACCTGCTGTTTGGCGTGCCGGTGCATGCGGATTTCATGGGCGAGGCGCTGGCCGAAAACCGGCTGGCGACACGGGTTCTCGACGCCGAGGATGTCCTCGATTCCCTCATCAACATGGGTGCGAACATTGCCGCCACCATGAATGAGATTTTCCGCGATCTGCCGCCGGGGCATCCCCTGTTCGAGCAGTTTTCGTTCATCGACGCCGATGACATCGCCGACTTCGATGACATCGTCGCGCGCTGGAAATCCCGGGGGATCGCCGGCCTCGATCATGACGGGCGTGCGAGCCTGCTAGCCCTCACGCTGGATTACATCGAGCCGAAACATCGTCTTGGCCTGCTCAACGATGATCTGCGCCAGGCCCTGGTGCGGGCGCGCAAACGCCTGCATACTGCCCTTGATGAGAGCGCCTTTGTTGGCGCTGTCGAATTCTACGATCCGGAGCGGCTGACCGTCGCCGCGCCCCTGCGCAACAATCTGGCGTTTGGCCGCATGAGCCACAGCGTGGCGGACGCGCTGCCGCGCATCACGGCGCAAACGACCGAACTGATCGATGATCTCGGGCTGCGGCTGGACGTGGAGCGCGTGGGGCTGGACTATCAGATTGGCCCCGCCGGCCGGCTGCTGTCGGCGGAGCACCGGGTGGCGGTTTACATCGCGCGGGGTCTGATAAAGAATCCCGACATGCTGATCCTCGACGGGGTATTCTCCGCCTTTGGCGAGAACCACGCCCGCGCCATGCTGTCCGCCATCTCCGAGCGCATGGCCGGCCGGTCGATTGTCGCGGTGCTGCATGGCGAGGCGCTGGCCGATCCCGACGTGTTTGACATGTTGGTGCGCTTTGAGGGCGTGCACCCGGTTGTGGTGCGCGACCATCACGGGGCTTCAGCCGCTGGCTGAGGTTGCCCGGGGTCTGGAACGGGATGGGATCCGGCAACGCCGCCCTTCTGTCCGGTTTGTTGCTTTTTTCCTGCGCCGGGCGGCCCGCCTGGTTTGCGGGGCATGTTTTGGCGGGGCCGCCTTCTGGCCCGTGGAGGGGGCGGTATGACGCTTGAGAATGAAGTTCAGTCGCTGCGACAGGTGCCGATGTTCCGGGATATCGATCCGGCCCGGCTCAAGTTGCTGGCGTTCACCAGCGAGCGCGTGACCTTCGCCAGTGGGCAACGGTTCTTCACGCAGGGCGATGTCGGCGACGCCGCTTACGTCATTCTTGATGGCGCCGCCGACGTTCTGCTGGAAACCGCCCACGGGCAGCTCAAGGTGGCCGAGTTTGGCCGCAACGCCCTGATCGGTGAAATGGCGGTGCTGGCGGAGACGCCGCGCAGCGCCACCATCACCGCCGTTGGCGACGTTGTGGCCCTGCGCATTGACAAGCGGGTGTTCATTGAGCTGCTGGCGCAGTTTCCGCAGATGGCCATTGCCGTGATGCGTGAGATCGCCACCCGCCTTGAGCGCACCAACGCGCGCCTCGCCAGCCGCAACTGACGGCGGCTCCAGCGTTTTGGCTGGACGCGTTTTTCACGCGGCTCCCGCGCGTCGCCGCACGCGGAGCGGCCCCGCTTCATCGCATGTCGCCTACCGCTCGGCCTCGATGAGCAGGGCCAGCGGCGCATGCAGCCGCCAGCGGGCCAGCCAGGGATGTTGCTTCGCAAGCGCTTCATCCGGGCGTGGTTCGTCCATCCGGGTGATGCGCAGGCCGGCGGCGATGACGCCATTGAGGTATTCCGACAGGGTCGCCGGAAAGCGCGGCACGGAAAACGGCGCGGCTTCGGCCGGGAACGGGCTTTTATCCAGCGGGCTTTTGCCAAAGCGCCAGCGCTCGATGAATGGCTGCTGGTCGAAATAGCCCCCCACATGCAGACCTGTCGCCCGCCCATCGTCGCCGTACTGCCACCTTGTCGCTGGCGTGATGAAGCACGGGTGCAGGACGCTGAAGGCCAGGCGCCCGCCTGGCCTGAGCACGCGCCGGACCTCCCGCATCGCCGCCGGGAAGTCCGGGCTGTCCATCAGCGCCAGCGTCGACAGGGCGACGTCGAAACTCTCCGCCGCTATCGCAGGCATGTCGCAGAATGAGCCCGTAAGGTAACGGACGCCGGCTGGTCCGGCGTTCTCCCGCGCCTGCGCCGCCGCGATCATGCGCGGCGAAATATCGATGCCGGTGACGTCGGCGCCCAATCCGGCGAAGCGGCGGGTATTGGAGCCCTCGCCGCAGCCGAGGTCGAGCACGGTCTTGCCCTGGATGCCCGGGATAAAATCGAGGAACGCCGGCAGGGTGTAGAGGTCCCGATACAGATCGCGCCCGGCCTGGACGTCAGCCGTCCACTGGTCGGCGTTGCTGTCCCAGGCGGCGGCCACGGCGGCTTCGTCGATCAGGCTGCCAGACATGGCGCGCTCCCCATCATACCAGATCGCGATGATGCTGGCGCATTCGCGACTTGCAAAGCCCAAATCAGCGCGCCGCGCGCCCGTGCGCGACCTGCTGCGCGCCGCCCGGGCCGGAGCAGCGTCCGCTGGGGCTGGCGCAAGGGGGCGGATGGTTCTGGCGCAGATGGTTCTGGCGTCAGCTGTCGGCGCGCTCCATCCATTTGATCAGCGGCATGACCGGCAGCACCCAGCCGACGCCGGCCAGCAGGAAGAAAATGAACTGCGCTGTCTTGCCGGATTCCTGGATGCGGCCCTGCGCGATGACCATGACGACCAGCGCATACACCATCACAAAAACCAGCATGCCGATCGAGCCGAAGAATTTGCGTTTGCGGCGGGTCATGACGTCTCCAGGGCCTGTCGCGAGAGCGGGAGCCGTTCGTGCTGGTGCGCCGGGGCCATCCAGGGGGAGCGGTGAAGCCGTCTCTGTTCAATACGTCGTTCAATACGTTGGGGGGCGCCATGCCAGAGGCCTGCCCGACGCGGGATTTGCCAGACCCGGAATTTTCGAATCCCGGATTTGCCAGATCTGTGGCTGCGCGGGTCCGCATCGCGCTCCGGCGTCGCCAGCACAGCCTCTAGACCAATACCGCCGCGGTTGAAACCGCTTTTGCCGGCCCGGCCCTGGAGCGCGTCCGCCAGGGTGCGGCGGTTGCCCGCCTTGGCGGCGGCGGCGCGCCGGCATTATACGACGGGCGCGGCGGGCCTGAACCTGCGGCGCCCGCATGGAGTGAAGTGATGACGACCACCAGCATCGACGACGCCATTGCCGGCGCGCCCGCCCCGGCGCAGCCAGGCCAGCGGGCGGTGCGCAACTGGCTGATTTTCGTCAGCTGCCTGATTTTCGTCATGGTTGTTGTGGGCGGGGCCACCCGCCTGACCGGCTCCGGCCTGTCGATCACCGAATGGAAGCCGATTACCGGAGCCATTCCGCCCCTGTCGCACGGCGCCTGGATGGCCGAATTCGATCTCTACCGGGCGACGCCGCAATACCGGCTGCTGAACGCTGGCATGTCGCTTGGCGAGTTCCAGTTCATCTATCTGTGGGAGTGGGGGCACCGTCAGCTCGGCCGCTTTATTGGCCTGGCCTACATGCTGCCGCTGGTCTGGTTCGCCGTGCGCGGCGCCGTGCGCGGCCGCCTGCTGGTCATGCTGGCGGTGATTGGCCTGCTGGGCGGTTTGCAGGGCGCCATTGGCTGGATCATGGTGCATTCGGGCCTGCAGCCCGGCATGACGGCGGTGGCGCCGGTGAAGCTGATGCTGCATCTGCTGGCCGCCTGCATCCTGCTCGCCTGCGTCGTGGCGGTCATCGTCCGCCTGTCGCCGCGCCCGGAGGCGCGTTCGGCGCGGCGCGTGCGCTGGGTGGCCGTGCTGCTGGTCGCCGGCAGCTTCGCGCAGATCGGTCTTGGCGCGCTGGTGGCGGGCCTGCGCGCGGGCCTCACCTACAACACCTGGCCGCTAATGGACGGGCGCTTCATTCCCGACGCGGCGACGCTGGCGCCGCTTGATCCCTGGTGGATGAATGCGCTGGCGACGGTTCCCACGGTGCAGTTCAACCACCGCATGGGCGCCTACATCCTGCTGGCGCTTGCCATCTATCACGCGGTCGACGCGCGGCGGCTGGCCGCTATCGGCCGCGCCTCCGCCGGGGCGGCGCATCGCGCCATGGCGCTGGCCGGGGTCATCGCCATTCAGGGCGTGATTGGCGTGGCGACCCTGCTGCTGGCCGTGCCGATCTGGGCCGGACTGCTGCACCAGGCTTGCGCCCTGGCCGTGCTGGTGACGGCGATGATCCATGCCCGCCGGCTGGCCAGGGCGGGTTCTGGCCAGCAGGGGGCTCCCCGCCTTTCGTGAGGAATATCAGCCGGGTCAGGCCGCGCGGGACCAGATCGCGCGGCGCCATCCGGGATGCATCAAACCCCGCGCTGTCGGGGTTTTTTCGTGGGCGGCTCCGCGTTGGGCTGGTGACGGCGCATTAATTTGCCGGGATGCAGGGAACTGACAGGCAGGTTCATGCGTCTCATGACAAAGGCAGATTTATGGGCAGGTTCATGCGCCGTCACAGGCGCGAATCATGCATGTCTGGTAGTCGAACGATTGTTTTGCGGCCAATGCTCTGGAATATTGACGGCGTCGCGTTTAATTGCAATTTATACATAGATCAGGTTTGAAAAATATCGCGATTAACGAGTCGTAAACCAGTGACAATCCTACACTTGTCCAGAACAGGCGGGGAGATGCGTTATGGTGACGATTGTAGTGCCTGCCCGATGGCGAATGGCGGTGGCTGCGACCAGCGTTGTGATTGTGACGGTTTCTGGCGGTTTTGAAGGCCAGCGGCTGTGTGTTGGCGCGGCGGCCCGGCGCCAGCCCCGGCGCCAGCCCCGGCGCTGGCGGAAGGTGCGGCTGCGGGCCTGACGTAGCTGTCGCGGCTCCGCCGCCCGCGCGACAAGGTCCCGGGGGCGCGAGGGGCAGGTTTGCGCAAGCAAAGGGCAGGGCAAAAGTGCTGGAACCGGAGCGATCCTCATTGATGCGGCTGATGCCGGAACCCGATGAGGCTTCCCTGTCTGGGGCTGGCCCATCTGGAGATGGCTCATCGGGCTTTGGCGAGGCGAGGGCGGCGTCTGGGCTTTTCAGGTCGCGGATGCGTCAGCTTCTTGGATGCTGGTGATCAGGGGCGCTGATATGACGCGTTCCAACAGGAATGGATCCGGCTCCAGATCAGCGCGCCGCGCTGCGCGGGAACGCGATCCCGCACCTCTTCATGTGGGAAGCCTGCTCAATCGCGTCCATTTCCCCCTTGAGGCGCGCCACTTCGGTGCTTGTGGCTCCGTCGCCCTTGATCAGGAACGCCGCGGGCCAGAACAGCACCACGGCGACGCCCGTCGCCACAGCATCATTGGTTGATTTTCTGTCCTGCTCGCCAGCAGCCAGCGCCGCGCGCTGCGACAGGCGCTGGGCTTCATGGGAAATTTCGCTGCACGAGAAATCCATGTAGATCATGGGTGAAATATAGGCTGGTCCAATGCTCTCGGGTATTTGACGCACAACCTGCCAATGCCGGACTTGCCAGCCCAAACGTAATAATCTTCATAAAAATTCCCTGGATACAATCCGGGGAACCTATCCACGCCCGATGAAGCGCGCAATGTGATGCTGGGTTAACTCGCGGGCTTGATAGGGATATTTTGCGTGTATTGGAATACAGTTCATCTGATCTATTAAGTCGTATCGCAATTCAATGGACCGGGCAGGTCGCCCGCGACATTGCGGGGCGGGACAGCTTCATCCGGGGGCCGTCAGGCGCCAGCCGCGCCTGGGGCCGCGGCGAGATCCCTGATTTTCGGTCGTCGCCTGCGGTGAGAGGCTGGCTCCATATGCTGCCGGAGCAACGCAAGGTCCTGCCCGTCAGTTCTCAGGCGCGTCGGTCGCCGCGCCGGAGCAGGTTTTTCCCTGGGGCATGATGCGGACAGGCGGATGCCGCCTGTTCGCGAACATCACGCGATATCAGAGCAGTTTTCGATCAATCTGGATCGCAACCTGCTCTGGTTCTCCCTGGTTTGAGCGAATTCTGACCGATCAGCCGGTTCCGGCTGACCGGAAAGCGCGCCAGGCAGACAGGCCAGAGGCGCGGTGCAGTGCGACCGCATCGCGCTCCAGCAGTTTTGCTTCAGCCCTTCAGGGCGGCGTCGAGGTCGGCGATCAGGTCGCCGGCGTCTTCCAGGCCAATCGACAGGCGCACCACGTCCGGGCCGGCGCCGGCGGCGGTCTTCTGCGCGTCGCTGAGCTGGCGGTGGGTGGTGGAGGCCGGGTGGATCACCAGCGAGCGGGTGTCGCCGATGTTGGCGAGATGGGAGAACAGCTCCAGCGCCGCCACCAGGCTGACGCCCGCGTCATAGCCGCCCCTGAGGCCAAAGGTGAACACCGCGCCGGCGCCGCGCGGCAGGTATTTCTGGGCCAGCGCGTGATAGGGATCGTTCTCCAGGCCCGGATAGCTCACCCAGGACACCGCCGGATGGCTGGCCAGATGCCGCGCCACCTTGAGCGCCGTTTCCGACTGGCGGGCCATGCGCAGCGGCAGGGTCTCGATGCCGGTGATGATCTGGAAGGCGTTGAACGGCGAGATCGCCGGGCCGAGATCGCGCAGCGACAGCACGCGGGCGGCGATGGCGAAGGCGAAATTGCCGAAGGTCTCGGCGATGACCAGGCCGTTATATTCCGGACGCGGCTGCGACAGCATCGGATAACGCGCGTCGCCGGCCCAGTTGAACGTGCCGGCGTCGACGATGACGCCGCCCATGGAGTTGCCGTGGCCGCCGAGGAACTTGGTGGCCGAGTGCAGCACGATGTCGGCGCCGTCCCTGATCGGCTGCCACAGGTAGGGCGAGGCCAGGGTGTTGTCGACGATCAGCGGGATGTTGTGCTTCTTCGCGATGGCCGAGATCGCCTGCACGTCAACCACGACGCCGCCCGGATTGGCGATGGATTCAATGAAGATCGCCTTGGTGCGCGGGGTGATGGCGCGATCGAACGACGCCGGATCGTCGCTGTCGGCCCAGATGACATTCCAGCCGAAATTCTTGAACGAATTGTTGAACTGGTTGATCGAGCCGCCATAGAGCTTGCGGCTGGCGACGAACTCCTCGCCCGCCTGCATCAGGCAGTGGAAGGCGATCATCTGGGCGGCGTGGCCGGAAGCGACGGCGAGGGCGGCGGCGCCGCCTTCCAGCGCGGCGACGCGCTCTTCCAGCACCGCCGTCGTGGGGTTGGTGATGCGGGTGTAAATGTTGCCGAACGCCTGCAGCCCGAACAGCGAGGCGGCGTGGTCCACGTCGTCGAACACGAACGACGCCGTCTGGTAGATCGGCGTCACCCGGGCGCCGGTGGTTGGGTCAGGGCTGGCGCCTGCGTGAACAGCCAGCGTGTGGAAGTTTGGCTCGCGTCCGGACATATTTACCCCCTGTCAGATGTGTATTGAAATATAACCCATCTGGTATTGTTTAAATGACCGCCCGCGCTCGCGTCAAACGCTGTTCCGGGCGAAACGCGGATGCAACGCTCAGCCCCGCCCGCGGAACGACGGCCCGGCGGCGCCCAGCGTCATGCGCTGCACGTTGCCGCCGGCATTGACGCGGCGTTTCGACGACAGCACCCGGGAATTGACGCCGTTCCAGGAAATCTCGCCGGAAAAGCGGCCGTATTCGATCTTTGGGCAGCGGTCCATGATAACCGTGCAGCCGCGCGCTTCGGCCTTCGCCGCCGCTGCGTCATTGCGCACGGTCAGCTGCATCCAGATGACCTTTGGCGGAACCGGCAGGGCGAGCGCCTCGTCGACGATGTCGCCGGCCGCCGCCGAATTGCGGAAGATGTCGACCATGTCGACCGGCTCCGGCAGGTCGCGCAGGCTGGCGACCACCGGGCAGCCGGCGATTTCGGTTCCGGCAAGGCCCGGATTCACCGCCCACACCCTGTAGCCGCGCTTCGCCATATAATTGGTGACGATCCAGCTCGGGCGCACCGTGTTGCTGGAGGCGCCGACGATGGCGATGGATTTCACGCCCGTCAGAATGGAGCGGATCAGATCATCAGGATAGGCGGCATGCGGATCGGCGTCCGCGCCATATGGCGTTGGCGGCGTCCCTGGCATGGACTGGATGTCGGATGCATCGCCGGGGCGCCGCGTCATGGCCTCTTCCTTCCGCACCGGACAATGCGCGCACGCGCCCGGCGGCAACCAAAAATGAACCTGCCTGCCTCATACCACTTATATGGCCGCCGGAAGCAAGTGTTCTGGCGCAAACAGGCGGGATCGACAAATCCAGGTTACGCTGCGTATGGCCTGGACAGGATGACGCGAAGTGAAGCACGCGCGCCTGTGTAAAAGGCATCAACATACACGGCCCGCGGGGTATGCAGGGGCCGGGCGCAGGGGGCGGTCGCCGCCGGGGATTGGATATGAGTGCGAGCGAAACAGCAAGGCCAGCTCCGGTGCGCGCCCGATGGACGCCGCGCCGCCGCGTCAGGGCCGTGCGGGTGCTCGTTGGCCGGCGCTGGCGCTCGTTCATCCGGGCGGACGAACTGTCGCCGCTGATCCTTGGCGGACTGATCGGCCTGGTGGCCGGCGTTGGCGTGTTCGGCATCAATGCGCTGGCCCAGTGGATGCACGAACTGATCTATGCGCTGCCCCCTGGGCAGCGGCTCAGCGCCCAGGAGACGCTCAATCCGTGGCGGGCGGTGCTGGGGCCGGCGATCGGCGGCCTTGTCGTCGGCCTGACCACCATCGGCATCCGCGCCTGGCGCAAGCGCGAGGCGGTCGACCCCATTGAGGCCAACGCCCTGTATGGCGGCCGCATGTCGCTGACCGATTCCCTGCTGCTGACCGGCGGAACCGTTCTCTCCTGCGGCTCCGGCGCTTCGGTCGGGCTTGAGGCCGGCTATACGCAGTCCGCCTCTGGCGCGGCCTCATGGCTGGCCAGCGCCCTGCGCCTGCGCCGCGTCGATGTGCGCACCCTGGTGGGTTGCGGCGCCGCCGCCGCCATCGCGGCGGCGTTCAACGCGCCGTTGGCCGGCGCCTTCTATGCCTTCGAACTGGTGCTGGCCGGCTATAGCGTGGCGACGTTGGCTCCGGTGATGGCCGCCGCCCTGGTGGCCAATCTGGTTCACGAACTGCTGACCACGTCGCCGCATGCGCCGCTGGTTGGCTCGCTGTCGTTCTCGGGCGGCGACTATGTCATCTTCGTCGCCATGGGGTGCGTCGCGGCCGGGCTGGGCGTCGGGCTGATGAAAACCGCCACCACGGTGGAATCCGGCTTCGTGCGCCTCAATGCGCCGCGCTGGCTGCGGCCAGCCATTGGCGGTGTGTTCGTCGGCCTGCTGGCGCTGGGATCTCCGGCGGTGCTCGGCGCCGGTCATGGCGGAATGGAAGTCTATTTCAGTTCGGCGCATGGCGTCGGGCTGCTGCTCTTCCTGCTGGTGGGCAAGATGCTGGCGGCGTCGATCTCGGTTGGCTCCGGCTTTCGCGGCGGCCTGTTCTTCACGTCGCTGTTCACCGGCGTTCTGTTCGGCGGCCTGGTGGGCGAAAGTTACTTTGCCCTGGCGCCGCATCTGGCCAGCGATCGCGTGGTCTACGTGCTGGTTGGCATGGCCTCGCTGGCGGCGGCGGTGATTGGCGCGCCGCTGACCATGACCTTTCTGGTGCTGGGCATGACCGGCGACCTGTCGATGACCAGCGCCGTGCTGATGTCGGTGATCGTGGCGACGGTGCTGGTGCGCCGCACCTTCGGCTACTCGTTCTCCACCTGGCGTCTGCACCTGCGCGGCGAAACCATCCGCAGCGCCATGGATGTGGGCTGGGCGCGCGATCTGACGGTGGTGAAGCTGATGCGCCGCGAGGCGCGCACCGCCGCCGAGACCATGACCATCGCGGCGTTCCGCAAACGGTTCCCGATCGATTCCACCGCCCAGGTGTTCCTCACCGACGAGGCGGGGGCCTATGCCGGCGTCGTCTATGTGCCGGAGGCCCACGCCACGGACTATGACAGCATCGCCGCCATCAGCCTGGTTCGCGACCTGCGCCACGCGCCCAACGCCTTCCTGACGCCGCGCCAGGGCGTCGAGAAGGTTCTGGAGGCGTTCGAGCGGGCGGAAACCGAAACCCTGCCGGTGGTGGACGATCCCCTGTCGCGCCGGGTGCTGGGCTATGTCACCGAAGCTTACGCCCTGCGCCGCTACAGTCAGGAGCTGGAGCGCCGGCGGCGCGAGTACAGCGGCGAGCGTTGATCGCCGCCCATGCGGATGGGCGGACAGGGGGAGGCGTGATGGCGTTCGATCCGGAGCTTGAACAGCACATCCGCGCCGCGCTCGATGGCCTGCCATGGCTTGGCGAGAAGCGCATGTTCGGCGGTCTGGCGTGGATGGTGGACGGCAACATGATCTGCGCCGCCATCACGCCAGGATTGATGGCGCGGGTCGGCAAGGCGCAGGAGGCCGAGGCCCTGGCCCTGCCGGGCGTGCGGCCGATGGGCGCCGGCGCGCGGCGGATGGGGGGCTGGGTGCTGGCTGACGAGGACGCGTGGCGCGATGAGGACGTGCGCCGGCGCCTGCTGTCGCTGACCATGGCCCATGTGATGAGCCTGCCGCCAAAACAGGCGTAAGCGGGAGATACGGGACGCAGGCCCTGTCGGTGAAGTCCGGCTTGCGGAAAGGGTCTGGTTTTTTTGCGCGCCGGATTTTCCTCGCAAAAAGCCGGCTTCACTTGTCTCAAAATGCGCCACAACCGGAGGTCGCTCTGGAAGGGAGGCATCCGGCCTGGAGCAGGTTCGCGCAAGGTCAAGTGTTGGCATGCGGAAAAAATGAATTTGGCCAGACTGTTGTGGCCAGTCTCTGGTCAGCGGTCATGGGCCGTGCGCCGGCGCACAATTGGGGCGGCGCCCGCACAAGCTTCTGATGATTTTTGCGAAGTTAATATGAAACATCTCGTTTCTGGCGGGGCGATATCTGCAGCTGGCCGTAATTGCGCAATATTGCTCTTGCCGTTCATGCCAAAAGCCGCCATCGTCGCCAGACGACCAGTGGGCAATACAGTATTGTCTGCTTTTTCCTGGGTGGGTCGTCAGCTTGTCCGCCGCCGCTTCCGCGCCTGATCTGGCGCCGGCCAGGGGCGTCCGGCGCATCATGCAGGAAAGTTGCGCGCCATGAAGCATTGCGCTGGATTTGTCGCGGCGGCGATCGTCTCTCTCGTCACCCTGCACGCCGCGCGCGCGGATGTCGCGGATGTCACGGCCGGCAAGATCCAGGCGTTGCTGCCGGAATTTGAGCAGCAGGTGGCGGCCGGAATGAAGGCGTTCGCTGCCCCGGGCGTCGCCATTGCCGTCGTGCACGACGACCGGCTGGTCTACAGCAAGGGGTTCGGCGTCAAGGCCTTTGGCAAGCCAGATCCGGTGACGCCGGATACGGTGTTCCAGGCCGGGTCCCTGACCAAGGCGTTCCTGACCGTGACGCTGGCGCAGGCCGTCGACGCCGGCCGCCTGGGGTGGAGCGACCGCGTCGTTGATCACACGGCGGCGTTGCAACTGGCCGATCCCTGGGTGACGCGTGATTTTCGCATTCTCGACCTCGCCGCGCAGCGCTCCGGCCTGACGCCCTATGTCAATGATGGGCTGATCCCGCTTGGCTTTGACCGGCAAACGCTGTTCCGCTCCATGCGGGTCGTGACGCAAACGCAGGTTTTCCGTTCGGATTTCGGCTATCTCAACATTCCGCACATGGTGGGCGGGGATGTGGTGGCGCAGGTGACCGGCGCCGCCAGCTGGCAGGATGCGGTGAAGCGGACGCTGCTCGATCCGCTTGGCATGACATCGACGACCGCCACCCCGGAGGCAATCGCCCAGGCCGCCGATCATGCGATCGGCTACCGGCCTGGAGAGCCGCCGACGCCGCTCCCGTTCCATGGGGCGCTGCCTTACGCGTTCGGGCCGGCCGGCGCCTTCAATTCCACCGTCCGGGATCTCGCGCAATGGCTGCGGCTGCAACTGGGGCGCGGCCAGATCGACGGCAAGGTGCTGGTTTCGGAAGACAATCTCGCCGTTACCTGGACGCCGCGCGTCGCCGTGAGCGAGCGGGTTGGCTACGCCCTCGGCTGGGTGGTCAACGCTACGCCAAAGGGGCGCATTATCTGGCACAATGGCGGCACGCCCGGTTTCGGCGCCCACGCCGGCTTTCTGCCTGACGGAAAAACGGGCCTGGTCATCCTGACCAATACAGGCTCGCCTGCCCTGGCCGATGCGCTGGCCCAGTGGTTTTATGACAGGGTGCTCGACAATCCCGGCGTCGACAGCATCGCGCAGGGGGCGAAAGCGGCGCGCGCCAGCCAGGATTTGCAGCGCAGGCAGGAAGCGGCCTTTGTCGCCGGGCCGCTGCGCCCAGGGGCGACCGCGCTGGCGGGCAGCTATGTCTCGCCGGTGCTTGGGGCGGCGATCGTCACGGTGGCTGACGGCAAATTGCAGATGAAGCTCGAGAAAACCGACGCCGTGGCCCAACTGGTTCCTGATGCGAGCGATCCGAACCGTTTTCAGGCGCGCCTGACCCCCACGGCAGGCTACGCGCCCATCGTCGCCATGGCTGGCGATGTTTCCTTCACGCAGGTTCAGTTCGATCGCGATGAGGCCGGAAACATCACGCAGCTGCGCTGGTTAAACCCGGAGCTGCCGCATGCGTTCACGCGCCGGCCCAATGAATGAGGCCAGGGTTCTCCGCTTTGGCGCATCCTTGCGCTGGGACGGGTCTTTGTTTTTCACCGCGAGTTGACGCGGGCTTCAGGCTTCGGGCGGCGTCCGCGTCGCCGGTCAGTCCGCCAGGGAGGCGCGCCATGAAGATGTTTTCACGCAATCTGCTCCAGGGCGCATTGCCGCTCCAGGGGGCGTTGCTGCTCCGGGGCGCGTTGTTTGTCGCGATCGGCATGGCCGCGGTGGAAGCGCGGGCGGCTCCGTTCATGGCTCCCGGCGCCCCTGGGGACGGGGCATGGCGCATTGTGCCCGCCAAAGACTTTATGCGCGGCGTCATCGATCTGTTCGGCGATCAGGACAACTATGTCCACGACGATCACTATGACGCCCAGCACTACCGGGATACGACCTCGCGCAAGGACCGGATCCGGGACTATTACATGATGCAGAACCAGGCCCAGATGGATTATCTGCGTCACCAGAAAGACATGCAGAAGCGCATGATCAAGCAGCAGCGGGGCTGGTGAGGGGCCGCGCGCCCGGCGGCCGCTGCTGGCGGCTTCCGGAAACAGGGCGGGGGCCTGACCTGCTCCGGCCGTGATTTGCCAAACCCGGTCTTGCCAAACCCCGTCTTGCCTGGCCCCGTCTTGCCCGGTTTTGAGCCGGGGCGGGATGGTCTCGGGGGCGGTCGGCTGTTACGCCTCCCGCCACACCGGCTGGCGCTTTTCGACGAAGGCGCCGATGCCTTCCTCGGCGTCGCGGGCCATCATGTTTTCCACCATGACGCGGGCGGCGTAGTCATAAGCGTCGGCGAGGTTCATTTCGAGTTGCTCGTAGAACGCCTGTTTGCCGGTGCGCAGGGTCAGGCGCGACTTGGCGGCGATGCGGGCGGCGAAGGCGCAGGCGCCGTCAAGCGCCCCGCCGGCGGCGGCGACCTGATTGACCAGGCCCATGCGGGCGGCGTCTTCCGCGCCGATCATTTCGCCGGTCAGCAGCATTTCCATGGCGTGCTTGCGTGAGACATTGCGCGACAGGGCCACCATCGGCGTCGAGCAGAACAGGCCAATATTGACGCCCGGCGTTGCGAAGCGGGCGTCGGCGCCGGCCACGGCCAGGTCGCAGCTGGCCACCAGCTGGCAGCCGGCGGCGGTCGCCACGCCCTCGACGGCGGCGATGACCGGAACGGGCAGGGTGACGATGGTCTGCATCATGGCCGAGCAACGCGCCATGAGATCGGCAAAGAACCGCCGGCCGCGATCGGCGTCGTCGCGATGGCCCGTGATTTCCTTGAGATCGTGGCCGGCGCAGAACGCCGGGCCGTGAGCGGCGATGACCACGGCGCGCAGGCTGGCGTCGGTGGCGATGAGGTCGAGTTGCGCCTGGAGGGCGGCGATCATCCCATCGGACAGCGCGTTGCGGCTCGCCGCCCGGTTCAGGGTGAGCACGGCGAAACCGTCATGATCCGCGCGCAGAACCATTGGCCCGTCCGCCGCTGCGACAGACGCTGGCGCAAGAGTTTGAGTTGCTGTTTGGGTTGCGGCTGGCGAGGGGGCGGTCATGTCTGCGGCTCCACGAATGTATGACGGCGCGCCGGGCCGGCGCGCGGACGCGCGCATCCACAAAGCGGAAACGCCAGCGCCAGAAATGGGGGCGCTCCCGGTGATTTTGGCGCGATTTGCGGTGCGGGAGCGAATAAGCGAGAAGGTATGGCGCCTGACAGCATAAGGAACAAGGGTAAATGGGAGCACGGATTACGCCTGCGGCGGTCATGACCCGCGAGGAACTGGAAGCGACCCTGCGCCGGGAGTTTCCGGAAATGTGGGGGGAGATGAACGCCCGCAAAATCGAGGATGTCGGTTACCTTACGGCCACGGTGCGCAGCATCTACAACCCAGCCCAGTTGCGCCCGGGCGGCACCATATCGGGGCCGACGATGATGGGTCTGGCGGATCTGGCGCTGTATGCGGCGATCATGGGCTCGGTTGGTCCGGTGACGCTGGCTGTGACCACGAATCTGTCGTTCAACTTCCTGCGCAAGCCGGCGCAGAAGGATCTCATCGCCGATTGCCGGCTGCTGAAGCTGGGCAAGCGGCTGGCGGTTGGCGACGTGTTCATCCGCTCCGACGGCGAGGACGACGTGGTCTGCCACGCCACCGGCACCTATTCGATTCCGCCGCGCTGAGGCGCGGGGCAGAAGATGGCGCGGGCGCCGGCGGGGCGCGATCGCGCGCTGAGCTGAAAACACGCGATATATCAAAGCAATGGCGCGGGGTTCCCGTTCAGGATGAACGAATTCCGCCCCATCGGCCGGATTCTGGGGCTGGCCGGCGGTCTTGCCCCGCTCCGGCATTGGCGGGACGCCAGGGGGTAACGCGGCGGGCCGGTTCGGGAAATAAATTGCGGTATTATAATACCTTATTCTGTAACGTATTGAATTATCACGCTATTTACTGGTTTCCGGAATTTGACGTCGCTTGACGCCTTGCGGCGCACAGGCTAAACGCCAGCCAACCCGCGCGGATGGCCAGGGTCGACGGTGTTCCGTCAGCCCCACGCCAGTTCCGCGCGTCAATCGTCAGGGGCCGCGAGGTCCCGCGAAAGTTGAGACAAGATCCATGAAAACCTACTCGGCAAAGCCGGCCGACGTTGAAAAGAAGTGGGTGCTCATCGACGCCGAAGGTCTGGTCGTCGGTCGCCTCGCTTCGGTCATCGCCATGCGCCTGCGCGGCAAGCACAAGCCCACCTACACCCCTCACGTTGACTGCGGCGACAATGTCATCGTCATCAACGCCGACAAGGTGGTGCTGACCGGCCGCAAGTACGAAAACAAGGTGTACTACCACCACACCGGCCATCCGGGCGGCATCAAGGAACGCACCGCGAAGTTCATTCTCGAAGGTCGCTTCCCTGAGCGCGTCGTCGAGAAGGCCGTTGAGCGCATGCTGCCGCGCGGTCCGCTGTTCCGCCAGATCCTCGGCAATCTCCGCGTTTACGGCGGCGCCGAGCACCCGCACGCCGCCCAGCAGCCTGAAGCTCTGGACGTCGCTGCCCTCAATTCCAAGAACTCGAGGAGCGCCTGAGCATGGCTGACACCCTCCAGAGCCTCGCAGATCTTGGCCAGGCCAACGCCGCTGTCGCCAACGACGCTCCCGTGCATGTCCGCAAGGTCGACGCCCTGAACCGCGCTTACGCCACCGGCAAGCGCAAGGACGCCGTCGCCCGCGTGTACATCAAGCCGGGTTCCGGCAAGATCGTCATCAACGAGCGCCCGGTTGAAGTTTACTTCGCCCGTCCGGTGCTGCGCATGATCCTGAACCAGCCGCTCGAGCTGACCAACCGCGTTGACCAGTTCGACGTCACGGTCACCGTCGCTGGCGGTGGTCTCTCCGGTCAGGCTGGCGCCGTGCGTCACGGCCTGTCGAAGGCCCTGACCTATTTCGAACCGGAGCTGCGCGCCATCCTGAAGAAGGAAGGCTTCCTGACCCGCGACAGCCGCGTCGTCGAGCGCAAGAAGTACGGCCGCGCCAAGGCGCGTCGCAGCTTCCAGTTCTCGAAGCGCTGATCGGGCGGCCGCAGCCCGACAGGGCCCGGTTACACGATTTCAGGAAGGGCGGCTCACGGGCCGCCCTTTTTGCATGTGCTGGCCAGGATCGGCGTGCATCATCCGGTTGCATTCTGGCCGTATTGGTTTTTACACGTGGTTGGAGTACCGCGTGGCGGCGGCAGCGTTGCCGCATGACAGGAGTCACCCCATGAGCGCCAAGGCCAGCAGCACCCCCGCCACCGCAGGCGCCGGCGCGCGCCGCGCCGTGGTGTTCATCGACGGCGAGGCGGGCACCACCGGGCTCGGCATTCGCGAGCGGCTGGCCGGCCTGCCGCAAATTGAATTGCGCAGCATTCCGCACGAGCAGCGCAAGGACGTGGAGGCCAAGCGGCTGCTGCTGTCCGAAGTCGATGTGGTGATCCTCTGCCTGCCAGACGACGCGGCGAAGGAGACCGTGGCGCTGGTTGAAAGCCTGGGCGACAAAGGGCCGAAGGTGCTGGACGCTTCGACGGCGCATCGCGTCGCGCCTGGCTGGGTCTACGGTTTCGCCGAACTGGCTCCGGGACAGGCCGACGCCATCGCCAACGCCCGCTATGTCGCCAACCCTGGCTGCTATCCGACCGGCGGCGTCGCCCTGCTGCGGCCGCTGGTGGAAGCCGGCCATATCGGCCCCGACACGGTGGTTTCGGTCAATGCGGTCAGCGGCTATTCCGGCGGCGGCAAAGCGATGATCGAAGCCTATGAGAACGGGACGGCGCCGAATTTCGAGCTGTACGGCCTGTCGCTGGCGCACAAGCACCTGCCGGAGTTGCAGCAATATGGCAGGCTGGGCCGGCGGCCGGTGTTCGCGCCATCGGTCGGCAACTTCCGTCAGGGCATGCTGGTGTCGATTCCGCTGCACCTGGACGATCTGCCTGGCAAGCCAACGGCCGCCGACCTGCACAGGGCGCTGGCCGCCTGGTATCCGGCTGGCGGCGAAGTCGAGGTGATGGCGCTGGATGATCCGGCGATCAAGGCTGGCCGCATCGAGCCTGAGGCGCTCAACGACACCAACAGGCTGCAACTGTTCGTGTTCGCCAATGAGGCGGCGCGGCAGGCGGTGCTGGTGGCGCGCCTCGACAATCTGGGCAAGGGGGCCTCGGGCGCCGCTGTGCAGAACCTTCTGTTGATGACTGGCTGTTAAGGACAGTTTGGGCGCCCGGGCGCCCGGATGTTCCCGCCGCAGCAATCAGGGCGTATCGTGCAACCATGCGCATCGTGAATCACCGTCAGATCCGTGGCGAGATCCTTGACCAGATCGTTGACCAGATCCTGGGTCAGATCCGCCGCCAGGGGCGTCCTGCGGGCCGCGCCGCCTTTGCCTGCGCAGCGCTTGTCGCGGGGGCCGTGGCGCTGGGCGGTTGTTCGGCCGGGAAGTCGGCGGCCAAGATGGTGGGTTTCGCCACCGATACGCCGCCGCCGGCCGACTTCGTTGGCGCGGCGCGGCGACCTGACGCCGGCTATATGAAGATCCCGCGCGATCTGCCGGCGCGACCGAGCCAGCCGCGCAAGCCCGACGATGTGAAGGCGCTGGAGAAGAGCCTGGAGGCGACCCGCTCCAGCAACGCCGCGGCGGGCGCTGAAGCGCAGGCCGCCGGCAAGACGCCCGCGCCGACCCCGGCGAAGGCGCCGCCGCCTGAAACGGCTGAGTGAGTCGCTGCGTTTGACATTTTCTGGCTGGCCTGAATGACCATGCTTTCCATCCCTGGCGGCCAGCGCGTCCGCGCGTCGCGCCCGGAGTTTTCGCCAGGACAGCCGGTTTCGTATACAATCCGGAAAATGCCCTTGTGGCAGAAATAATTGCCCGTGTCGCAAAACCGCTGGCAACCGGCTGGCGATTTGCTACACACGACAGCTTCCGCGCCTGTAACCATCACACCTGAACCTGTCGTCCGGGCGCGTGAAAAGGACCGATATCAGGGACCTGGGACCAATGACCGATTTTCATCGCATCAAGCGTTTGCCGCCTTACGTTTTCGAACAGGTCAACCGGTCCAAGGCAGCAGCACGCGCGCGGGGCGCGGACATCATCGACCTCGGCATGGGCAATCCTGACCTGCCGACGCCGAAGCATGTGATCGACAAGCTGGTCGAGACCATCGGCAAGCCCCGCACCGACCGCTATTCCGCCTCCAAGGGCATTCCCGGCCTGCGCCGGGCCCAGGCGGCCTATTACAAGCGCCGCTTCGGCGTCACCCTCAATCCGGAAACCCAGGTGGTCGCCACTCTGGGCTCGAAGGAGGGCTTCGCCAACATGGCCCAGGCCATCACCGCCCCTGGCGACGTGGTGCTGGTGCCAAACCCGAGCTACCCAATCCACGCCTTTGGTTTTCTGATGGCTGGCGGCGTCATCCGCTCGGTTCCGGCCGAGCCGACGCCGGCGTTCTTCCCGGCGCTGGAGCGCGCGGTGCAGCACTCCATCCCGAAGCCGATCGCCATCGTGGTGTGCTATCCATCGAACCCGACCGCTTATGTGGCGTCGCTGGATTTCTACAAGGATCTGATCGCCTTCGCCAAGAAGCACGAACTGATCGTGCTGTCGGACCTGGCCTATTCGGAAGTCTATTTCGACGACAACAACCCGCCCCCCTCGGTGCTTGAGGTGGATGGGGCCATGGACGTGACGGTGGAGTTCACCTCCATGTCCAAGACCTTCTCCATGGCCGGCTGGCGCATGGGCTTCGCCGTGGGCAATGAGCGGCTGATCACCGCGCTGACCCGCGTGAAGTCCTATCTGGACTATGGCGCCTATACGCCGATCCAGGTGGCGGCGACCACGGCGCTGAATGGCCCCGACGACTGCATCCGCGAGATGCGCGACATCTATCGCAAGCGCCGCGACGCGCTGGTGGAATCGTTTGGCCGCGCCGGCTGGCAGATTCCGGTTCCCACCGCCTCGATGTTCGCGTGGGTGCCGATCCCGGAGAAGTTCCAGCACCTGGGCTCGCTGGAATTTTCCAAACTGCTGGTCGAGCACGCCTCCGTCGCCGTGGCGCCGGGCATTGGCTTCGGTGAATATGGCGACGACCATGTGCGCATCGCCATTGTCGAGAACGAGCAGCGCATCCGCCAGGCGGCGCGCAATGTCCGCAAGTTCTTCGACGCCGCCGAAACCAGCCTGCACAATGTGGTGCCGCTGAACAAGGTCGGCTGACGCTGCATTCCTGAGCTTGCTTCAGACCTGGGAGACCGGGTGAGGGAAGACGGGACGCCGCCGGCAAGCCGGGCGGCGTCCGGCCAGGATGACATCTGTCCATATCGTCGCGGCCCGACCGGATGTTCCGGCCGGGCCGCGATGGCTTTTGGGTCAGGGGGCATCCTGCTTTGGGATGATGGCGCCGCCGGATGGCGGTCGCACTCTGGCCGGGCCCGCGCCAGGCCTGCCGATGGCGCCAAACGGTTGCCGCAGGGCGGGTTGTTTGGGGCGGTTTTGTTGTATCTATATGATTATAAATAAATTTATTTGCCGCCCGGCGAGCCGGTTTGACGGCGCAGTCTTCCCGGGCCCGGCGGTGGCGCGGCTGGCGGGCGCCCCCGGCGATGAAAGCGTTACGCTGATGCAGCCAGGATGTTCACGAATTATTACAGAATATTTATTTTGTGACGACAAAATTAACACGTCATTAGTCAAAGGTTATATTGCATTCGCATATCTTCTTGTTGCCTGATCGCTGTCACGGAAACGCCCTGATCCAGATTAGAACTGGAAGGGCTCCGGAGCGCCATCCGTTGCAGGCCCTGAATTTGAGGGGCGGCGGCGGGCGCTACGGTCTTCGCCCGGGTGGCGAGGGTCCGGGGCAGATGGAGGACGGGGGCAGCGCGGTTGGCGGTGATAACCGCCGCGAAGCCAGCAACGGATTCCATTTTGATTAACTCCCGCGCGGCAACACTGCTGGCGGAGTTGGCGGGGGGTGTGAAGCCGCACTTCTTTCGCTATGGCATTCGTGGTTTTTGTGCCCCGGCGGATGACGCCAGGGACGTTTAGAGGACAGGTACAATGCAGGCTCAGGTTCGTACGATCGTCGCCCTTACCGGCGAGCGGCTCGTGGTGATGCCGGAGGCGCAGTACGCGGCGCTGGTCAATGCGTCGGGTCAGCAGCAGGCTGGCTCAACCCCGGCGGCCTCATCCGCCCAGATGATGGCGGCCATGCCGACGGCAAGCGCGCCCCGTGCGGCGGCGAAGCGCGCTGCGCCGAAGGCGGCTCGCCCTGTCGCGCCAGCCGCGACGCCGGCGATGATCCCGGCCGCTCCTGAGGCTGCCGCGACGCCCGCGAAGAAATGCTCGCTGGAAGACGTGCTGCTGTTCGGCTGATCGGGCGGCGGGACGGCGCCGCCATTCCCGGCTCCGTCCTCCGGATGTTTGCTCTGGATGCCGCCCCCTGGGCGTCGCTCCCGGATATCTGATCGCGGCGCGTTTTCATGAGGTGTGCGTCCGCAGCCCATGATGCCGGCGCGATCGCGGGCCTGGCCGGACAATAGCCGGCCTGACTTGTCTGGACGTTGCTCTGGCAGCGTCCAGCCGTCGCCTGGCGAAGGGTTTCGGTCTTGTGACCTGTTGCGCCAGCGCGCGCCAGCTCAGGGACGCGGCGACCGCCGCGCCGCACGGCGTCTTGTCTTTGTCGCTCCGGACCGGGTCTTCCCGGGTCCGGTTTCTTTTTGCCCATCTTCCGCGCAACGGCCATGGCGGGACGTTCTGTCGATTGACAGGATGCGCGGGGCCATGCGATCCGCAGCACCATGAAGACTCCTCTCAGGATTGGCGTCGCGGGCCTTGGCACCGTCGGCGCGTCGTTGCTGCAACTGCTGGCGCAGCGTCGCGCGGCGCTGACGCTCGTCGCGGGGCGCCCCATCGACGTGGTGGCGGTCTCGGCGCGTGATCGCGCGCGCGATCGCGGCTTCGACCTGTCGGTTTATGAGTGGTTCGACGATCCGGTTCGCCTGGCGCGGGAGGCGGAGGTCGATTGCGTCGTTGAACTCATCGGCGGCTCCGATGGGCCGGCGAAAGCGACCGTGGAGGCCGCGCTGGCGCGCGGCGTGCACGTGGTCACCGCCAACAAGGCGCTGCTGGCCGCCCATGGCATGGATCTGGCCGTGGAAGCGGAGCGCGCCGGCGCGGCGCTGGCTTTCGAAGCGGCGGTCGCGGGCGGCATCCCGGTAATCAAGACCGTGCGGGAGTCGCTGGTCGGCAATGAGATCACCCAGATCGCCGGCATCCTCAACGGCACCTGCAACTACATCCTGAGCCGGATGGAGCAGGACAACCTGTCGTTCGAGAAGTGCCTCGCCGAGGCGCAAAAGCTCGGTTACGCCGAAGCCGATCCCACCTTCGACGTCGACGGGCATGACACCGCCCACAAGCTGGCGATTCTCGCCAGCCTTGCTTTCGGCGGCCGCATCGACGCCGAGGCGGTGCGGGTGGAGGGCATCCGTTCGATCAAGCAGATCGACATTCGCATGGCCAACCGCCTTGGCTATCGCATCAAGCTGCTGGGCGTGGCCGTGCGCACCGCCGATGGCGTCGAGCAGCGCGTCTGCCCGACCATGGTCGAGAAGACCCAGCCGCTGGCGCGGGTGATGGGCGTCACCAACGCCGTCAACATTGATGCCAGCGCTGTGGGCGAGCTCACCCTCGTTGGCCCGGGCGCCGGCGGCAACGCCACCGCGTCCTCGGTGATCGCCGATATCGTTGACATTGCCCAGGCTGGCAGCCGTGGCCCGGTGTTCGCGGCGCCGGCGGGAGACCTGCAGCACATGGAGCGGGCGCCGGTGAAGGATCATCCGGGCGGCTACTATGTGCGCGTCAACCTGCTGGACAAGCCGGGCGCCGCTGCTTCGGTGGTGACGCGCATGGCCGAAGCCGGCATCTCGCTGGAATCCATCGTGCAGCGCCGCTCGCCGAAGGCGGCGGAGCGCGATCCCACCGGACGTTCGGGCGCCAAGGTTCCCGTCATCCTCATCACTTATGATACGACGGAGGACGCCGTGCGCGGCGCGCTCCAGAAGGCGGTCGCCGACGGCTTCGTTGGCTCCTCGCCCCAGGTCATCCGCATCGAGCGCAACTGACGGCGGTTCAGCGCGCCTTCCCGCAAGGCGCCGGCCGACGAGACGAGACAGGGAAGATCACGACATGAGCAGCGACATCACCGTTCCGTCCGGCAAACTGATCGAACGCATCCTCACCATGGAGCTGGTGCGCGTGACCGAGCGCGCCGCTGTCGCCGCCGCCCGCCTGCGCGGCCATGGTAATGAAAAGGCCGCCGACCAGGCCGCTGTCGACGCCATGCGCCGCGAGCTGAACCGCCTGCCGATCGACGGCACGGTGGTGATCGGCGAGGGCGAGCGCGACGAGGCGCCGATGCTGTTCATCGGCGAGCATGTGGGCAACACCAACGGCCCGAAGGTCGACATCGCCGTCGACCCGCTGGAAGGCACCACCTTGTGCGCCAAGGACATGCCCGGCTCGATCGCCGTGATGGCCATGGCCGAAGGCGGCACGCTGCTGGCGGCCCCCGACGTTTACATGCAGAAGATTGCCATCGGCCCGGGCTACCCGCAGGGCGTCGTGCATATCGACGCGAAGCCCGAGGACAACATCCGTAACCTCGCCAAGGCCAAGGGCGTCGCGCCGTCGGAAATCACCGCGCTCGTGCTGGACCGCCCGCGCCACGCCGACCTGATCGCGGCGATCCGCAGCACTGGCGCCGCCGTGCGTCTGATCTCGGACGGCGACGTGGCCGGCATCATCTACACGGCCAACCCGGAAGAGACCGGCATCGACATCTACATGGGCATCGGCGCCGCGCCTGAGGGCGTGCTCGCCGCCGGCGCCCTGCGCTGCATCGGCGGCCAGATGCAGGGCCGGCTGATCCTCGATACCGAGGAGAAGCGCGAGCGCGCCCGCGGCATGGGCGTGACCGATCCGGACCGCATCTATGACATGAAGGACCTGGCCAGCGGCGACGTGATCGTGGCCGCCACCGGCGTCACCGACGGCGCGCTGCTGAAGGGCGTGCGCTTCGGCAAGGATGTGATCGAGACCGAGACCATCGTCTATCGCTCGATCACCGGCACCGTGCGCCGCATCACCGCCGAGCATCGCGATCTCAGCAAGTTCCACATGGAAGCCTGAGATCAGGCGTCGCAGGAACGGGAAAGGGGCGCCGCGGCGCCCCTTTTGATTCAGGCAATTGATTTGAGCCAGGCTGGCGGCATGCTGTCGGCCAGAGGGGAGGCGCGCATGCAGATTCGCACAAGACCCGTGGCCGCTCACGACGAAGCCCGCTGGCGCGCCCTGTGGGCCGGCTATCTGGCGTTCTACCAGACCACGCTGCCGCCGGAGGTGACGGACCTGACGTGGCGGCGGTTGCTGGACCCGGCCGAGCCGGTGCACTGCCTGGTGGCCGAAGCCGATGGCGCGGTGCTGGGCATCGTCAACTACGTGTTTCACCGGGCGACGTGGACCGCCTCCAGCTATTGCTATCTGGAGGACCTGTTCACCGCGCCGGAGGCCCGGGGGCGCGGCGTCGGCCGGATGCTGATCGAAGCCGTCTATGCGGCGGCGCAGGCGGCGGGCGCGACGCGGGTTTACTGGCTGACGCACGAGAGCAACGCCACGGCGCGCCTGCTCTATGACGCGGTGGCCGAGAACGCCGGTTTCATCCAGTACCGGAAAACGATTGCGCCCTGATCGCAACCAGGGCGTGCATGGGAAGTGTGCATGATGGGCAGCGGCGATTCCGCCAGCGCCAGGCGTGAAGATGTGAATGCGGTTGTGCTGGGCGTGCGGCGTTCGGCGCTGGGGCGCATATGGCGCAGTCGCTGCGTTGGGCAGGGCGAGGCCCTGGCCCTGGCGCTGGCCCAGACCCATGGGCTGCCGGACGCCCTGTCGCGGGTGCTCGCCGGGCGCGATGTCCAACTGGCCGACGCCGCCGGCTTTCTGGAGCCGAAGCTGCGCGACCTGATGCCAGACCCATCTGTATTGCGGGACATGGACGCGGCGGCGGCCCGCATCGCCACGGCCATCCAGCGGCGCGAACGCGTCGCCATTTTCGGCGATTACGACGTGGACGGGGCCTGCTCGTCGGCCCTGCTGGGCGATTTCCTGGCGTTCTGCGGCGTTCCTTGCGCCGTGCATATTCCCGACCGCATCACCGAGGGCTACGGCCCCAACAGCCAGGCCATCGAATTTCTGCGCAGCGAAGGCGCCAGCCTGCTGGTGACGGTGGATTGCGGCACGGCCAGCCATGAGGCGTTTGAAACAGCGCGCCGCGTGGGCTTCGACGTGGTGGTGCTCGACCATCACCAGGCGCCGGAAACACTGCCGCATACGCTGGCGCTGGTGAACCCCAACCGCCAGGACGACCTTTCCGGCCTTGGCTATCTGTGCGCCGCCGGGGTGGTGCTGCTGACCCTGGTGGCGGTGAACCGCATCTTGCGCGAAGCCGGCTACTGGCAGGGACGCCAGCCGCCGGACCTGCTCGCCGGGCTCGATCTGGTGGCGCTGGCCACGGTGGCGGACGTGGCGCCGCTGCTGGGGCTCAATCGCGCTTTCGTGCGCCAGGGCTTGCAGGTGATGCGCCAGCGTCGCCGGCCCGGGCTGACGGCGCTGCTCGACGTGGCCAATCTGAAGGGGCCGCCCGCCGCCTGGCACATGGGCTTTCTGGTGGGGCCGCGCATCAACGCCGGCGGCCGCATCGGCGACGCCGCCCTTGGCGCGCGGCTGATGATGACCGGCGACGCCGCCGAGGCCGCCCGCATCGCCATGGAGCTGGATGAGTTGAACCGCCAGCGCCAGGCCATCGAGCAACTGGCGGTGGAGGAGGCGGGGGCCGAAGCCGACCGGCAGTTGATGGCCAATCCCGCTCAGGGCGCGCTGGCGCTGGCCTCGGCGGAGTGGCATCCGGGCGTTGTCGGCCTCATTGCCTCACGGCTGAAGGAACGGTTCGCGAGGCCCGCGTTCGCCTTCGCCGTGCGGGAGGATGGGGTGGCGACCGGGTCCGGCCGCTCGGTGCCGGGGATTGACCTTGGACGGCTGGTGCGGCGGGCGGTGGACGATGGCGTGGCGGTGAAGGGCGGCGGCCATGCCATGGCCGCCGGGGTCACCCTGGCGCCGGGCAAGCTTCCGGAGTTCTCCGCATTTGTGGAAATGGCCCTGGCCGACCAGGACGTGGGCGCCCATGCCGCCGAACTGCTGCTGGACGGCTCGCTGGCCGCCGGGGGGGCGCAACCGGAGCTGGTCGCCATGCTGGAGCGGGCGGGCCCCTATGGTTCGGGCAATCCCGAGCCCACCTTTGCCCTGCCGCGCCACCGGCTGGTGGAGGTGAAGCCGGTGGGCGCGGCGCATCTGCGCTATCGGCTGAAGGCTGGCGACGGCGCGCAGATCGGCGGCGTGGCCTTCCGCGCCGTGGGCCAGCCGCTGGGCGACGCCCTGCTTGCCCATGAGGGCCAGCAGGTGCACGCCGCTGGCTCTCTCACCATCAACAGCTGGGGCGGGCGCGACCGGGCGGAACTGCGGCTGGTTGATCTGGCGGCGGTGCGCGAAGGTTGAAGCGGCCGGGGCAGGGTATCCCCGTCTGGGCGGAAACCATATCCGCCATACGTGGTCGCGGCGCGGGCGCCGATGATTGCGGGATTGTTTTATCGGCAAATGATCATTCCGGGTTTCCGCGCCTCGCATGGCCGCTCCCGGCAATATCCGGATCAGGAAACTGGCGCTGTCGCGGAGGTTGTCACGCATGCGGGATGAGAAGAACTGGCGTGTCCGCGCCGCTGTGCCGGACGATGTTGAGACCGTGGCGAGGGTTCATGTCGCCGCATACCGCGAGACATATCGGGGCATGATGCCGGCTGAAGAGCTGGAGCGGATCACCGTTGCGCTGTCCGCTTCCGGCTGGGGGCAAGTGATCGCAGAATCACGGGAGACGAAGGGGGTGTCCCTGCAGGTGGCGGTTCATGAGGGCCGTATTGTCGGTCTTGGGACCTGCTGCCCGCAACGTAGCCTCAAGCTTCGGCGCATGGGTTATGACGGGGAGATCAGCTCGCTGTATGTTCTGCCTGCTTTCCAGGGGCTGGGCGCAGGGCATGCGCTTGCCCAGACGCTCGCGACGCAACTGCGGGGCGCGGGCTTCAGGGCCATGGCGCTTTGGACGCTGGCCGGGAATCTGCGGGCGCGCGCGTTCTACGAACGATTTGGCGGCGTCGCGCGCCTGGAGCGCGAGGAGCCATGCGCTGGCGGCGCGCTGGTCGAGGTGGCGTATGGCTGGGATGATGTCAGCGCTTTGCGTTCGGCATGACGGGGGCGGGCTGACGCAGGGGATCGGATCATGGCGCAGACGCTGAAATCGATAACGCCGATACTTCACGTCAGGGACGTACCGGCGAGCGCGCGCTATTTTGAAGAGCGCCTCGGTTTCAGGACGGATTTTCTCCACGGCGCGCCGCCGTTTTACGGCTCCGTGTCGCGCGATGGCGTCTGCCTTCACCTGCGTTTTGTCCATGCGCCCAATTTCGCTGAACTTGCCGCCCGTGAGCCGTCGCTGATCCTTGCGATCATGGAAGTGGCGGATGTCGAGGCGCTGTATGCGGAGCTGCTGGAACGTGGCGCGTATATCGCCCAGCCGCCGACACGCCATCCGTGGGGCGGGACGGATGTGCATGTCGTCGATCTGGATGGCAATGCGCTGTCGTTCGTCGCCTATGAGGCGGCGTAGGGGGGGCCGGCGCCTCAGCGCCCCCTGAAAACCGGCTGGCGCTTTTCCAGGAAGGCGTCGCGGCCTTCGGCATAGTCCTCGCTGTCGAAGCAGGCCCCGGCGAGCGCCAGCAGTTCAGCCTCGGAAACCGAGCCAGGCAGGCTGCTGGCGGCGGCGATTGACGCCTTGGCCGAACGCATGGCCAGCGGCGCGTTGCCGGCGATGCTCCGCGCCATTGCCATGGTTTCCGCCTCCAGATCAGCGTCGGACCACAGGCGGTGCAGGGCGCCGATGGCTTTGGCTTCAGCGGCGTCGAGGCGACGGGCGGTGAAGAACAGGTCGCGGGCGACGGCGTCGCCGAACGCCGCCACCACAACGCGCATGGCCTGGGGCGGGTAGCCGACGCCGAGGCGCGCCGCCGGCACGCCGAACACCGTGCCTTCCGCCGCCACGCGCAGGTCGCAGGCGGCGGCGATGCCGACGCCGCCGCCCATGCAGAAACCGCGCATCATGGCGATCACCGGGACCGGGCAGGCGGCGATGGCGGCGAAAGCCTCCTCGTTTGAGTCCTCATAGGCCTTGCCGCCCGCGGCGCTGGCGCGCAGCGTGCGAAATTCGCTGATGTCAGCGCCGGAAGCGAACGGACTGTCGCCAACGCCGCGCAGCACGATGACCCGCACCGCATCATCGGCGGCCATGGCGGCGATCAGCTGGGGCAGGGCGCGCCACATGGCCAGATCAAGCGCATTGCGCTTTTCCGGATTGTTGATGCTGATGACGCCGACGCCGTCAGCAGCTTCTGCGATCAGGCGGGGCGTGGGGGAGGAGAATGATTTGGAGGAGAATGATTTCATTGTCTGTTCCGGGACCGGTGCGGATTTTTGCCGTTCTGCTATCATTCCGTGCTAAAGCTGCCCACCCTTGAGCGCCGTCCGTTACGGAATTTGGCTTCAGGGATGTTCGCCAGACGGGAGTCAGTCAGATGGCGCTTGCGACGATGCGCGATGATAGCAGGGTCCAGGACAAGATCACGCCGCTTGATCCGGTATGGACCCATATCCGCAACGAGGCCGAGGCGGCCGTTGCGCGCGAGCCGGACATGGAGCCGCTGATCTGCGCCACTGTTCTGGATCACGCCTCCCTGGAAATGGCGATCGTGCACCGGGTCGCCTCGCGTCTTGGCCATCGCCTGCTTGGCGAGGAGGCCATCGTGCGCGCTTACGCCATGGCGCTGGACGCCGATCCGACCATTTCCCAGTCCATTCGCGCCGATCTGGCGGCGGTGATCGACCGCGATCCGGCCGCCGTGCGCTTCATTGAGCCGGTGCTGTATTTCAAGGGTTTTCACGCCATCCAGACCCACCGTCTGGCCCACTGGCTGTGGGACAAGGGGCGCAAGGATTTCGCCCTGATGCTGCAAAGCCGCTCGTCCGAAGTGTTCCAGACCGACATCAACCCCGGCGCCGTGATCGGCAAGGGCGTGTTTCTCGATCACGCCACCGGCCTGGTGGTGGGGCAGACGGCGGTTATCGAGGATAACGTCTCGATCCTGCAGGATGTGACGCTGGGCGGCACCGGCAAGGAGCGGGGCGACCGCCACCCGAAAATCCGCGCTGGCGTGCTGCTGGGCGCTGGCGCCAAGGTGCTTGGCAATATCGAGGTGGGCCAGTGCGCCCGCATCGCCGCCGGTTCGGTAGTGCTGCATGCGGTGCCGCGCAACATGACCGTGGCCGGCGTGCCGGCCAAGGTGGTGGGGCCGGCCGGTTGCGCCGAGCCAGCGCGCAGCATGGACCAGATTCTGGCCGACTGGGCGACGGACTACACCATCTGACAGGGCAGGCCTGACAGAGGCAGGTCTGACAGGGGCAGCTCTGGCGGAGGCCGTTCTGGCAGGGGCAGGGTGCGTGGCAAGGGATGGTTATGGCGCATGGCGGGTAGCAACATCCTGGCCAGGCCATGGCCCCTGCTGGCGCAAGCGGAGTCATCCCCATTTGTCGACAGGAGGCCGTCTGGGGGCGCTGGCGCCATTCTTCAGTTACATCAGGGCGTTCCGGTTGATCGCCGGCCCCGCGTCCCTGAAAATGCGCCCATGACGACAGATGGGGTGTCGCGGTGGGGCGGGGCGGTGTATGTCAGACGCCCTGGAGCGCCTCCCTGGATGCGCCTCCCGTCGGTCCGGACATTCGCGGTTCCGGACTACCGCGAACACGCCATGGAGAATCCCGTTGGACAAAACCGAAATCGCCAAAGTTGAGGGCTATCTGCGCAGAACGTTCGGCAACGCCGCCATTCGCGTAACCGCCCGTCCGCGCAAGAAGGATTCAGCTGAGGTTTTCGTTGGCGAGGAATTCGTCGGCGTGCTGTTCCTCGATGATGAGGATGGCGACCGGAGCTACAGCTTCCAGATGGCGATCCTCGATACCGATCTCGAGGACGAGTAAGCGGCGGCTGGCCAAGAGAAACGATTGGCCAAGAGAAACGATTGGCCAAGAGAAACGACTGGCCAAGAGCGGCGGCTGGCCAAGGTCCGCCGCTGGTTGAGAGCAGCCGCTGGCGCGGCTGCCTCCCTGGGAGGCGTCAGGCCCCTGGGCCTCGGGGCTGGAGCCTGAAGTGACGACTGAGGCGCCCCGGGGCGCACAGGAATATGCCCGGAAATTGATCCCCGATGCGGGGAAGCATGGTGCTGGCGGGCCGCGCCGGTTCAGATCAGCCCGGCTGTGCGCGCCACCTCGATATAGCTGCGGCTGACCGGCAGGATGGAGCCGTCCTGCATGCGAACGGCCGGCTTGCCGTTGAGGCGCGCGGGTCCCTCAGTCATCGCCCGGGCGATCCAGTGCGACCGGTGTATCTGCAGGCCATCGACGCCGGCGGTTTCAGCGATGGCGTCGGAAAACCGCATCAGCACCAGCGCGCCGCCCCGGTCGGTGCGCACATCCACATAGTGATCTTGCATCGACATGTGACTGAGCCGGCCGCGCCGCCCGGGCGGCAGCCGGTCGAGAATCCTTGGGCGGTCGTGTGCCTGGGGGCTCCGGCCGTCTTCGCCGGACGGCGCAGCGGCGCCGTGGTCTTGCCTGGATGTGCCTTCCCTGGATGCGTCTTCCCTGGATGCGGCCTGTGCCGGTGAAAGTTCCCCAGACGCCATTACATCGGCTTGCGCCATTGCTCCGGCCTGATTTCCGGACAGGGCGACGGCAACCGAGACGATGGCGGACACGGCCATGGTCAGGCCGGTGAGTTCTGGCAGGGCGGGCGCCGCCGCGCGGCCAAACAGGGCGGCATTGAGCGCCCAGACGATCAGGGCGACCGGCAGGCCGGCAATCGCGCCATAGGCCGCCCAGAATAGCGGATGCCGCGCCCGCTCGCGCCCATGCAGATTGGCCAGCACGCTGACCGTTCCATAACCAGTGAGGTAGGTCGCGACGCCGACGAGCGCCCAGTACGCGAGCCGCAGCGGCAACGAAAGGGCGTGGTAGGTGCCGAACGGCCCGGTCAGGCCCAGCAGGAGCGCCGCCGCCACCGTGGGCAGCCAGAATGATCGCGAAACCAGCAGGCGCCGCATTTCACGCTTCGTGGATTGCAGGGCGCTGTCGTTCACGAAGTTATCCGCCAGTTCACGCAAGGGACGTTGGCGGCCATTCTAATCTTCATCACACCGGTTTCCAGAGCGGCGCCCACAGGCCGCTCCAGGAGACCATCATGCACCTGTCGCCGCTGCTCAATGCCTCCCTCGCCATCCAGATTCATGTGGCCGCCGCGACCGCCGCCCTGCTGCTCGGCGCCGTCGTCCTGTTCCGCCGCAAGGGCGACGCACGGCACCGCAGCGCGGGTCGCGTCTGGGCCGGGCTCATGATTGTCGCCGCCGGCTCCTCGTTCTTTATCCACGAGTTGCGGATGTGGGGCCAATGGAGCCCGATTCACCTGTTGTCGCTACTCGCGCTGGCGTCGCTTGCCTGGGGCGTGCACATGGCGCGCAAACGCCGCCCCAACAGCCACCGCCGGATCATGGTGGGGCTGTATGTCGGGGCGCTGGTCATCACGGGGTTCTTCACCCTGCTTCCAGGCCGGATCATGCATGCGGTGTTGTTCAGTGGCGCGCTGAAGCCTGTCGAGACAGCTCTGGCAGGCATTGTCGTAGCAGGCCTCGTCGTCACTGGCCTCACCGTTGCTGTTCTGGCGGCGGGCCTTGTCATGGCGCGTCCGGCGGGGCGCGGAGCCCCGCGAAACGCAATGCGGGAAGATTGACGTTGACAGAGGCAGGCATGCCCGCCCGGGGCTGGCTGCGGCCTGGCCAGGCGCCGCCCTGAAATTGGCGGGGCTCTTCAGCGTCCGTGGGGCTGCCGCCTGGCCAGGTTCGCAAGCAGGCGCTCCTGACCTGCGGCCCGAATGCCAGGCTGCCGCCCCCGGGTCGCATCGGGTCCAATGGGTTATCCGCCCGTTCCCGGAGACATATTCCGCCCGTGTTGAGAAGAGCATCCGCCGGATGCCCGACTCCTGGACGAGGCATGCGGCAATCTGCGCTGGTCGCGCATCACGACGCTACGGATGGCGGCGTCGGGCAAGCATTCCATGGCGCATGGCAGATGCAAGACGGCCTTCCACTCCGATGCTCCTTTGCCGCGCCGTTCTTCGCCAGGGCAATTCCGCAAAACGGGCTTCGCTTTTTGGGAGCATCGCAATCGCCCAGGGCCCCCGCACATACTGTGTCAAACGGCGGCAGGCGCGATTCGAGAATGGGATTCAGCGGATGAGCGTGCTGACGATGACAGAAATGATTGAGGCCACGAAGAACAGGATCAAAAACGCGCCGCTGGTAATCTCCCCCTGTTGCTGGGGGTTGATGAGGTAGTCCGGCGCTTTCCCAGATGAGCGGTTACTGCGTATTTGCTTCTCATGCATAAGGTGCACTCCGATAGCCAAATTAAACAGTCGCACCCGAAATGTATTCTTAAAGTATTGATTCGGAAAGACGCATTTTCACTGTGATCCCGAATGTTCTTGACGGCGCCAGGGGCTTGGCTCAACGTCCCGTGACTTTGGAGGAAGCCATGTCTGTATATGCGCTCGGGGATGTTCGTCCCCAATTGCCCCAGCCGGGCGCGTTCTGGGTTGCGCCATCGGCGCATGTGATTGGCAATGTCCGTCTTGGCGAGGACGTGGGCATCTGGTTTGGAACGGTGATCCGCGGCGACAATGAGCTGATCGACATCGGTCCGCGCAGCAATATCCAGGAACTGTGCATGATGCATACGGATCCGGGCGCGCCGATTACCATCGCCGAGGAATGCACCATTGGGCACAGCGCCATTCTGCATGGTTGCACGATTGGCGCCGGCTCGCTGATCGGCATGGGCGCGACGGTGCTCAACCGCGCCAGGATCGGCTCGGGCTGCCTGGTCGGCGCCAATTCCCTGGTTCCGGAAGGCAAGGAGTTTCCCGACAACTGCCTTATTCTCGGCTCGCCGGCTAAAGTGGTGCGGCAGCTGAGGGATGAGGAGGTGGCCCGCCTGCGCTTCAGCGCCCGCCACTACGTCGAGAACTGGAAACGCTTCGCGCAGACCCTGCAGGAGCTGTGAGCGCCGGGGCCAGAAAAAGTGAAAAGCCAGCCGAACGGGCTGGCTTTTCTTCTTGCGGAGTGAGCTTTTGAAACCGGTTATCGCGATGCGGTGGCCACCGGCGCCTGCGGGGCGCCCAGCGACACCCAGATGTTCTGGCTGACGGCGGACTGGCGCTTGATGTAGGCGTAGCCGGTGCGCGTCCACGACAGGATGTCCTGGCGGCGGTTGTCGAGCACCAGGTCGCCGCGGTCGGTGGTGACCATCAGCACGGCGTGCCCTTCGCCCAGATTGTCGCGCACCACCGTCACCAGCAGCGCCTGCCGGGGGTAGCCCATGTCGATCAGCATGCGGCGCTTGGCCAGCACGTAGTCCTCGCAATCGCCCTTGCCGTCGCTTGGGTAGTCCCAGCGTTCCTCTGTGGCCCAGTGTTCCATGTCAGTGACCGGGGCCACCGAGCGGTTGAAATGGGCGTTGACGGTCGCGAGGTCGCGCCAGCTCTTGCGGGACAGTTTCACATGGGCTGGCGAGCGGATGTCATTGTCACATTCGCCAGCGTAGCGCTGGCAGAAGTCGACCCATCCCATGGGAGAAAGCGTGGTTTGCAACACCGGGGCCTGGGCCAGGCTCATGTCGGCGGGCAGGCCGGCCGTCTTCAGATCCTGGCCAAAGGCCTGGCTGCTGAAGGCGGCGAGTGCTGCGGCGATGATGAGACCAGACCGGAAAGACACGACATAACCCCGGGGGCTGTTAACGTTTCAGTAACGATTTCACGCGGCCTCCTCTGGCGCAAGGCGCCCGGCCGGCAAACCTAAACAAATGGTAAACGCAACCGTCGTCCTGCGGTTCCGGCGGCTGTCGCGGCAAATGGCCAGGCAAGGAGTGAGGAAGGAGTGAGCAAGGGGTGAGCAAGGGTGGAAGCCAGGCGGGCAAGTGCGGAAACCAGGAGGTCTGGCAGGCGGCCAGACGCTGCCATGGGGCGCCGGGCGGCGCATGGAGCGCTCCGGCGGGCGCGGCCTGGCCTGGCGGCTTCAGGGGCTCGAGCGCGCGCCGGAGAATGCCGTCAGGCGGCTTCAATGCGCGCGGGAAAGCGTTTTGGCTGCTTGCGTGAATCATGGGCGGCGCCTCATGGTCGCGCCATGAGCAATCCTTTCGAACGGCGTCAGCCCAATCTCCAGCGATCCGGTCGCGAACCGATTTTCAACGTGCCGGCGGTCGTGGCCGCGCTGATTGGCGTGTTCCTGCTCGTGCATGGTTTTCGCGAGCTGGTGACAGATGATTTCATCTGGCTGTACCAGCTCGCCTTCGTCCCGGCGCGCGTGACCTGGTGGCTGCAGCCGGCGGATTTCTTGCAGCGCCTGGTGGCGAGCGTGCAGGGCGCGCCGGCTGACACCGTCAACGGCCAACTGGCCCTGGGGCGGCTGATCGTCGCCAGCGGTTCGCTCGCGCCGTGGAGTCTGGTGACCCATGCGTTCCTGCATGGCTCATGGACGCACGTCATTCTCAACTCGGTGTGGCTGCTGGCTTTTGGCGCGCCGCTGGCCAGCCGGTTCGGGGCGGTGCGGTTCATCATTTTCTTCTGCGTCTGCGCTATCGGCGGCGCTATCGCGCATTATCTCTCCGGCCCGATGGAAGTGATCCCGATGATTGGCGCTTCCGGCGCGATCTCGGGCTGCATGGGGGCGGCGGTGCGGTTCGCCTTTAACGTGCGCGGCGGCCTGTTCGGCGGTCCCGCCAGCGTTCACCTGGCGCGCGCCGACAGGCTGGCGGACACCTTCCGTAACCGGCGGGCGATGATGTTCGCCGGGGCGTGGTTTGCCACCAACATCCTGTTTGGCGTGCTGGCGCGGCCGCTGGGCGTGAGCGAATCCATCGTGGCCTGGCAGGCCCATATTGGCGGCTTCCTCACGGGCCTGCTGCTGTTCGGCTTCTTCGATCCTCACCCGGCCGGATCAAGCGCTTCTGAATGGATGCGCGATACAGACTGATTGCAATGCGGGCGGGTTGCGGACACTATTTGCTGCCGGGGCTCCGGCAGCGGGATTCTGCCTGAAACGGGTGGAGCGTGGCCGCATGGAGCGCGGAAACGGGGAGCGGGCGGAGGGAGAGCGACCATGACAGTTGCGCGCATTCTGGCCGACAAGGGCCGGAACGTCACATCGATCGAACCGGAAGCATCCTTGCGCGACGCCGCGGATCTGTTGGCGGCGCAGGGCATTGGCGCCGTGCTGGTGCTGGATGCGGCGCGCACCCTTGTCGGCATCCTGTCCGAGCGTGATGTGGTGCGGGCAATCTCCCGGCGCGGACCGGAAGTGCTGCGCGACGACGTGCGGTTTCACATGACCCGCGACGTTACCAGTTGCACGACGACCGCCGCGGTCAATGAACTGATGGCGCTGATGACGGCCAGCAAGTTTCGCCATGTGCCCGTGGTGGAGAACGGCAAGGTTCTTGGCGTCATTTCAATCGGCGACGTGGTCAAGTTCCGGCTGGCCGAAATCGAAAACGAGCATCAGGCCTTGCGCGAATATATCGCCACCGCGTGAAGACGAGGCGCGCCTGGCGCGTCCCCGGCCCGGGCGTTGATGGGCCATGGGCGTTTTGTGGACGGTAGGGGAGACGATCAGCGCGAGCCATCAAAAGCCTGCCCGATCGCGTTGCCGGGCCGGCTGGCCTTTGCCTTTTGCCTGGCGGGGCCGTTGCTTTCCGCCTGGCGGGGGGCTTGCTCAGCCCGAGATATCCGCCAGCTCCAGCATCTCTTCCAGCTCTGGCAGGCAGCGCTCCGCCGCTTCCGCCCCCAGTTGCATGGCTTCCGTCGCCCGGTGGAAGTCGAACAGGCCGATCTGGCCGAGACGCGGGCTGATCATCAGATTGGGCGGATCGCCGGCCAGCCGCGAGCGTGAGATGCGGTCCTGGGTGATGTTGAAGGCGTCCATCATCACCGTGCCGATGCCAGGGGCGCCGTCCGGACGGCGGGCGAAACGGCCGATGCGCCGGGCGGCGCCGAAAGCGCCGAGGATGCCGCCTGGTTTTTCAGTGGCCTCTTGCGGCGTCGCGCCGGCCACGTCTTCCTCCAGCGGTCCGTGGGAGGGGATGGTGCTGGCCCGGTTGGAGCGCAGGTCGCCATTCAGGTTGATGGCCAGGACAAATTCGGCGCCGAGGGCTCTGGCCACCGTGACGGGGATGGGGTTGACCAGCGCGCCGTCCATCAGCCAGCGCCCGCCGATGCAGACAGGGTCAAAAATGCCAGGCAGGGCGTAGGAGGCGCGCATTGCGTCCACCACCGGGCCGCGCGTCAGCCAGACCTCGTGGCCGCTGCCCAGCTCCGTCGCCACGGTGGCGAAACGGTTTGGCAGGTCCTCCATGCGCAGGCGGCCAATATCCTGCTCCAGCAACTGACGCAGCCGGTTGCCGCTGATCAGGCCGGAGCCGCCCATGGAAAAATCCATGAGGCCCATGACGCGACGGCGGGTGAGCGAGGTCGCGAACTCCTCCAGAATATCGAGGGAGCCGATGGCGAAGCAGCCGCCAACCACCGCGCCAATGGAGGTGCCGACCACGACGTCGGGCGCAAATCCAGCCTTGTCCAGCACGCGCAGGGCGCCGATATGGGCCCAGCCGCGCGCCGCGCCGCCGCCAAGCGCCAGGCCAAGCCTGGCCGGCCGTCGCGGCTGGGGCGGGTTGCGGGGGCGCTGCCGGGGGGGCGGCGTTTGCGAGGTTTCCGGCGGTTCAGCGGATTGCGATGCCTGGGCATGGTTGCCGGTTTCCACAGGAGCCTCATCGGCCGGCGACGCGGCGGCCGTTTCCTCCTGGGCGCCGCCAGAGGCGCCGCTCCGGCGAAAATGCATGAATGTTCTTCCATCAAACATGCTGATACCTGTTCGTGACCACGCGCGGCCCGTCGGAAACACATACGGATGGAAGGGCGCGCGGATCCTGCGCGAACCCTCTTCCGGCTGGCCGGAGCTTCAGATTTCCCGTGCACAGGCGACGACGCCCGCTGATCGTGGGTCATTTGCCGCCGGTATGGAAATCAATATGACTGACAAAATGTTACATGCGTGTGGAATGCGGCTATTTCCAGTGCATGGAGGCCAGGCGCGAGCCCCTGACGGGTCCGGGCAACGAGGTTCTGGCAACGAGGTTCGGGCAACGATGCCCTGGCGCGGGCCGCCAGGGGGATCCGGCGGCGGGCCGCCTCAGGGGTAGGCTGTCGTCATAAGCCGGACGGCGTTATTCCACGAACCGCAGGGTCTGGTCGGCGCGGGCGCCGTCGCCAGTCGCGACAGTCCGGTAGAAGCAACTGGCCCTGCCAGTGTGACAGCAACCGCCGTCGCCGCCGACCCGCACCCGGATCCATACGGCGTCCTGATCGCAGTCGACGCGCATTTCGACGATGCGCAGCACCTGGCCGGAGGTGTCGCCCTTGCGCCACAGGGTCTGGCGCGACCGCGACCAGAACCAGCCTTCGCCAGTTTCGATGGTTTTTTGCAGGGCTTCCGCGTTCATGTGCGCCACCATCAGCACGTCGCCGGTATCCGCATGGGTGGCGACACAGGTGACCAGTCCGCTGGCGTCGAAGGCGGGCGTCAGTTGCGCGCCTTCCTCAACGTCATGGGTGGCGCCGCGCGGCGGGAAGGCGTCGTGGTGGTTGCACAAGGCTCGGCTCCCGATGAGGGCGGCTCTAAAAGCGCATGAAAGCACATGGCGACGCGCCGGCGGCGGGCGCCATCAGTAATGCGGCCGGGCGCCGTTTCGTCAGGGCGGGCGGCGTGCGGGCGAAGGGGGCATGCCGGCGGCAGGGAGGCGCCGCCGGTTTTCGGGAATCAGGCGCCGGCCCGGACCAGGGTCATGAAGCGGGCCTGCTCGGCCGGGTCTTCCCGGAACACGCCGCTAAACCGCGAGGTGATCGTCATGGAGCCCTGTTTCTGGATGCCGCGCATCGACATGCACATGTGGGCCGCCTCAACCATCACCGCCGCGCCGCGCGGACGCAGGCGCGCGTCGATGGTGTCGAGGATCTGCGCCGTCATGGTTTCCTGGGTTTGCAGGCGGTTGGCGAAGATATCGACCACCCGCGCCAGCTTGGACAGGCCGACAACGCCGCCATTGGGATAATAGGCGATGTGGACCCGGCCAGTGAACGGCACCATGTGATGCTCGCAATGCGAGAAAAACTGGATGTCGCGAAGCAGGACCATGTCGTCATAGCCGCCGACTTCCGCGAAAACCCGGTCCAGCTGGGCGGCCGGATCCTGCCGGTAGCCGCCATAGAGCTCTTCATAGGCTTTCACGACCCGGCGGGGCGTGTCCACCAATCCCTCGCGATCGGGATTGTCGCCAGCCCAGGCGATGAGCGTGCGCACGGCCGCCTCGGCTTCTTCCCGCGTCGGGCGCTCCGGGTCTGGCCCGATAACCTGCTTGTCGGCGTTGGCCGGGGCCAACCGCGCGGACAAGGACTTAACCACACCATCCATGTGGGGCCTCCCGCTGTCGATCATTACATTCCACTCTTCAAGACGCCGCTGGCGCGTGAACGCAAACGGCGCGCCAGTCATCATGTGACCGGCAGCAAGCGACGCCGTCTCAACACAAGGCCAGTCGTCATCGCGGTGATCCGGAAGGTCGGCTCCGGCAAGCCAGCAGAGCCATGCCTGGATCAGCCGACCTCTTCTATATAGGAGAGGCGGCGGATGATCCTAGCCCTGAATTCCCGCTCTCCGGCGATTGTTGCATGCAACACTATCTGGCGCCAGCGTCTGACCGGGCCGGCGCAGCGCGGGATGGCCGCCCAGGCCTGGCGGCGGGGGCTTTGCCCATGCCTGCATTGCGCCTATCTAACGGTCTGGGCCCCCCGCGCCCATGAGGACGAACAGGAAATGTTTCCGCAGGTTGTCTTGTTAAGGATGCGTCATGCTCGATGATGTGTACAACCGGCGCATCCTGACGCTGGCCGCCAACATCCCGCGCATCGGCCGGCTGGACGCGCCGGACGGCACGGCCGAGGCGCACGCGCGCCTGTGCGGCTCCCGGGTTACCGTCGATGTTCGTGTGACCGATGGCCGCATCGTCGACTTCGCCCATGACGTCAGGGCCTGTGCGCTGGGGCAGGCGTCCTCGGCGATCATGGCCAGCCACGTCATCGGCGCCGATCTCGCCGAACTCGAAGCAGTGCGTGAGCAGGTGTGGCGCATGCTGGACGCGGAGGGCGCGCCGCCGGACGGCAAATGGGCCGAGTGCGCCCTGCTTGAGCCGATCCGCGCTTACCGGAACCGCCACGCTTCGACCCTGCTGACGTTTGACGCGACGCTCGCTGCTCTGAAGCAGGCGCTGGGGAGGGGCTGATCTTCCCTGAAGATGGGCGCCTGAGTTCCGCCGCCGTTCGCTTGCGGACAAGCCTGGCCCCGCGCGCGCCCGGCTGGAGCGGGGCTGCCTTTCAGGTTTGACGCGCGTTCCTGAACGGCGCGTCCTGTGACTGGGCGTCCCGCAACTGGGCGACAAGAAAAAAGGCAGCCCGTGGGCTGCCTTTGTCATGTTGACCAGCGTGGGCGCCGGCTCACCAGAGCGCGCGCATGTTGAACGAATAGGCGGCGCTGAGGCCAGCCGTATACTGGTTGCGCGAGCCCACGCGCTGGACGATCGGGCTGTCGCCGGCGTCGCCCATCAGACGGTCGTAGCCGCCGAACACGGTGGTGGTCAGTTCGTCGGACCAGGTGTAGGAGGCCGAGGCGACGAAGCCCAGGGAGTTGATGCCGCCCCTGGCCTTGTAAGGCGTGACGAAGCCGGCGGTCATCAGGGCGTCCTCGAAGCGGACGCCGAACACGTTGTCGTTGTAGCGGTCGCTGCCCCACTTCAGGCGCGGACCAACCGCCAGGGTCAGGCGGTCGAAGCTTTTGACGAAGTCGAGGCCGACCGATCCGACGAAGCCGTGCACGTTGCCCACGGCGTAGCGCGCCTCAATGCGGGCGCGCAGGAATTCCGTCGGCCAAAGGTCGAGGAAGACGCCAGGCTGCACCGACCAGCCAGCATCATGAATGCCCCGCAGGTTGCGCTCGGAGCCGGAATAGCGGCCGGCGCCGTAACCGGCGACGACGCCGGCGCGCAGCCAGGAGGTATCGTAGAGTGCCAGGCTGGCGCTGTCGTCAGGCGAGGTGAACTTCGGGCGCTCTCCAACGTGACGGTAGCTGATCGACGGGTAGCCGAAGAACGTCATCCGGTCGGAGCCGGGCCAGGCTGGCGAAACGCCAATGGTGCCCTTGACCGTCACGATCCACTGGTCGGCCGACACCGGCGTGTTGTTGAACATGATGTCCGAGCGTCCGCCATAATTGGCGGACTGGGCCTGAACGCCTCCGGCGAATACGGCCGGGATCACAACAGCGGCGAGGGCGGCGGAGAATTTGGACAGGCGGCTGGGCACGGCTCGGGATGCTTTCGTTGCTGCGTTTGGCGTTCAGTATACGAAAAAGATTCTTAACAGGCCGCAAGCGCCAGTCTGAATCGGCGGTAAGGTTAATGCTCTGCTAACGGAACCGCCAGCCCGGTCTGGGGCGGCAATGTGGCGGCATCGGGGCGAATCCACTGGGGCTGGGGATATGTCGCAGGCTGGACGTCCGTCCGCCGGCGCCTGGTCACGCGGTCGCACCAGACGCCGCGCCTGAAAGGAGCCGGCCGTGCGCGCCGTAGCGCTGGCGTTGCGGCCCTCCAGGCCTCATATCGGTGGGTAATGACGATGGGTCGCTCACATCTCCGCTTCAGTTTCCTGCGCTTGCCGGCATACGCCGGCGTGGTCCTGCGCTTGCCGGCATACGCCGGGATGGCGTTGATCCGCGCCTATCAACTGACGCTGTCGGGGCTGATCGGCCGCCAGTGCCGCCATTTGCCGTCATGCTCGGCCTATACGTCGGAGAGCATCGGCCGGTTCGGCCTGTGGGCCGGCGGCTGGATGGGCCTCGCCCGCATCTGCCGTTGCAACCCATGGGGCACGCACGGCCTCGATTTTCCACCATCGCAACCATCAGCCCGCGCCCGCTGGTGGGCGCCCTGGCGTTATGGCCGCTGGCGCGGCGTGCAAGACGGCGTCGGGCAGCATGGCGCAGACACGGATCGCGCAGACATGGGGCGGAGCGGCGGCGAGGGGAAGCGGTCCGGCTTTCGCTGTGACTGAACAGCCGCGGCCGCGCCCCGCCAACCCGCGGGGCGGCGCTTCAACATTGCCTGTCAGGCGCTTGCGGAGTAAATGCTGCCGCATGTCATGACGCATATGCCATTGGGCATATGCCATGGCGCGCCAGGTCATCGCCGGATGCGGCGGGCCGTCATGACGCAGACGGAGGGACGCGCGCGTCCGCCCTGTCATTCACCTTTCGCAATTCTGGAGATGGCGGCCGCCGCTTTCCCCGTTATTGCGCCAACCGCTTACCTGCCCAGTTCGCAGGAGTGAGCCGAGGACATCATGATCAACGTGACCTTTCCCGATGGCGCCGCGCGCCAGTTTCCCGAGGGCATTTCCGGTTTCGAAATCGCGAAGGGCATTTCCCCTTCGCTGGCGAAGCGCACCGTAGCCATGACGCTGGATGGCGTGCTCGCCGATCTGGCCGATCCAATCACCCGCGACGCCAGGATCGAGTTCGTCAACCGGGATGATCCGCGCGCCCTGGAGCTGATCCGCCACGACGCCGCCCACGTGCTGGCGGAGGCGGTGCAGAGCCTGTGGCCGGAAACCCAGGTCACGATCGGGCCGGTCATCGAGAACGGCTTCTATTACGACTTCGCCCGCGACGAGCCGTTCAGCCTCGAGGATTTTCCCGCCATCGAGAAGAAGATGCGCGAGATCATCGCCCGCGACGCCGCCTTCACCAAGGAAGTGTGGACGCGCGAGCAGGCGAAGGAATTCTTCGCGGCGAAGGGCGAGAACTACAAGGTGGAGCTGATCGACGCCATTCCTGTGGGCGACGACCTGCGCATCTACCGCCAGGGCGACTGGCTCGACCTGTGCCGTGGTCCGCACATGACCTCCACCGGCAAGATCGGCAACGCCTTCAAGCTGATGAAGGTGGCGGGCGCCTACTGGCGCGGCGACAGCAACAATCCGATGCTGACCCGCATCTACGCCACCGCCTTCGCGAAGCAGGAAGACCTCGACCTGTACCTGAAGCAGCTTGAGGAAGCCGAAAAGCGCGACCACCGTCGCCTCGGCCGCGAGATGGACCTGTTCCATTTCCAGGAGGAGGGGCCGGGCACCGTCTTCTGGCATCCGAAGGGCTGGACGCTGTTCCAGGGCATCATCTCTTACATGCGCCGCCGCCTTGCCGGCGACTATGACGAGGTGAACGCGCCGCAGATCCTCGACAAGAGCCTGTGGGAGACCTCCGGTCACTGGGACTGGTACCGCGAGAACATGTTCGCGGCCCAGTCCGCCGGCGACGAGGCCGAGGACAAGCGCTGGTTCGTGCTGAAGCCGATGAACTGTCCAGGCCACGTGCAGATCTTCAAGCACGGCCTGAAGTCGTATCGCGACCTGCCGCTGCGCATGGCCGAGTTTGGCGTCGTGCACCGCTACGAAGCCTCCGGCGCCATGCATGGCCTGATGCGCGTGCGCGGCTTCACCCAGGACGACGCCCATGTGTTCTGCACCGAGGACCAGCTGGCGGAAGAGTGCCTGAAGATCAACGACCTGATCCTCTCGACCTATTCCGACTTTGGCTTCGACAAGATCGTGGTGAAGCTGTCGACCCGCCCGGAAAAGCGCGTCGGCTCGGACGCCCTGTGGGATCACGCCGAAGAGGTGATGGGCCGGGTGCTGAAGCAGATCGAGGCGCAGTCGGGCGGCCGCATCCAGACGGAGGTCAATGAGGGCGAGGGCGCGTTCTACGGGCCGAAGTTCGAATATGTGCTGCGCGACGCCATCGGCCGCGACTGGCAGTGCGGCACCACCCAGGTGGACTTCAACCTGCCGGAACGTTTTGGCGCGTTCTACATCGACGCCGACGGCCAGAAGAAGACCCCGGTGATGGTGCACCGCGCCATCTGCGGCTCGATCGAGCGCTTCACCGGCATCCTGATCGAGCACTTCGCTGGCCACTTCCCGCTCTGGCTGGCGCCGGAGCAGGTGAAGGTGCTGACCATCACCCAGGATGGCGACGCCTATGCCCGCGAGGTCGCGGAAGCGGCGAAGCGGGCCGGCCTGCGCGTCGGCATCGACCTGCGCAACGAGAAGATCACCTACAAGGTGCGCGAGCATTCGCTGGCCAAGGCGCCGGTGCTGCTGGTGGTGGGCAAGAAGGAGGCGGCGGAGCGCACCGTGTCGATCCGCCGGCTGGGCTCGCAGGAGCAGCGCTCCATGGGCCTGGACGAGGCGCTGGCCATGCTGCGGCTGGAAGCCTTGCCGCCGGACGAGAAGCGTCTGCGCGCCCCGGACGTCGTGGCCGACGGGGCGGCGGTGGAACTGGACGGCAAGCGCGTGGTTGCTGGCCAGCTCTGATCCAGACGGTCATGTGAGACGTAACGGCCCCGGAGCTTCTGGCTCCGGGGCCGTTGCTTTTGGTCGACCGGGTGAGGTTGCGGGCGCGCGCTACCCTTCCGCAACGGTGGCCGGCTGGCGGGGAGCGCGCAGCGGACGGGCGACGCGACGGGTGAACAGCCGGCGGTCGAGGCTGGCGTCGGGGGCTGCGTCGGCGAGGGCGAGGCGCACGGCGTCGCGCAGCCGGGTGGCGACGAAGTCGGCGTAAATCGCCGGAGCGTCGAAGGGCAGCGGCGGATCGGCCTCATCCAGCGGCGTGAACACGCCAACCCGCAAGGCTGGTCGCGCCCGCTTCAGCCGGCGCACCGTCTGGCGGGCATGGGCGGCTGAAGCGGCGTTGAGATAGGCGATAATTACCGTATCGGTCTCATCCAGCGGCAGCTCCAGCCGGCCGAAGCCGGCGATATCAGAGAACGCCGCCACGCGGGCTTCGGCGCCCTGCGCCTCAAGCGTCTGGGCCAGCATCGCCGCCGCCACGTCATCCAGTTCGCTGCGGCCGCCGATCAGCAGCAGATGGCGACCTTCGCCGTCTGGCAGCACCAGCGCCGGCGCTTCGGGTTCCGCCGGCTTCGCCGCGTCGGCGGCATCCGCGCCCGCCTCCTTGCCGATGCGCAGCCTGGCCAACACGCCGCGTTGCAACCTGGCGGCCGTCCCGGCGGCGACCTCTCCGGCGTTTTCCGCCCCCTCACGCCCGTTCGCCTCCTCCGCTTCTTCCTCCAGGGCGATGCTGGTCAGGTTGGCGACCAGCGCCTGGGCGGTGGCGGCGAAGCGGGCGCGCTGCGCTTCGTCCAGCACGCCGCGCTGGCGGTCGCTCTCGCCCATGCGCAAGGCGGGGAGGCCGATGTTGCCGTAATAGTCGACCAGGTATCCGGTCTCCAGATAGTCTTCGGCGTTGTCGGTGGCCTCGAGGGGATCCCCGGCCAGCAGCCGCTGGTAGAGCCGCTGGTGTGGCTCCAGCACCGGCTTGTTGCCCAGCAGGACTTCGAGAAAGGCGAACTGGGGCACGTGCCTGCCAAGCACCATCAGGCAGACGGTGATCGGCGTGGAGAGCACGAGGCCGACCGGCCCCCACAGGGATGTCCAGACAATGGCCGCGATGATGATCGCCGTGGCGGAGAGGCCGGTGCGTGAGCCGTAGAGCCATGGCTCGATGACATTGTTGCTGATGAGTTCAACAACGATGAACAGCGCCGCGGTCCACAACAGCAGGGTCCAGCCGGGAGAAACGGCGACCGCGAGAAACAGCGGGATCATCATGCCGATGGCCGGGCCGATATAGGGCGCGAAGCGCAGCGCCAGGGTCAGCAGCCCCCACAGCATGGCGTTGGGAATGCCGAGCAGCCACAGGCCAAGAGCGATGGGAATGGCGTAGAGAGCGTTCACCACCAGTTGCATCAGCAGATAGTGGCCAACGCGGGCGCCGGCGTCCTGCAGCGCCTCGGTGGTGCGGTAAAGGTCGCCAGCGCCGACGAGACGGATGAAGCGGTCGCGCAAATCCTCCCGCTCCAGCAGCATGAAGATCACCACGACGACAATCAGGCCGGCTGTTGCGAGAGGGCTGATGAGCGGGGCGATGACATTGCGGAGGATCTCCACCGGACCTTCGCGGGTGACGATCTCCACCGGCGCTGGCCTGGGTTTCTGCTGCGCCGCCGCCGCGCCGGCCGGAGCGGGCGCGTTTTCCAGGCGCGCCGCAGACGCGGGCTCCTCGATCTCGGCGCTGATGCGGGCGACGGCGCGGCTGATGCGGTCGATGATTCCGCCGCCGGCGCCCATCTCTTTCAGCGACTGCACCTTGTGCACGATATTCGCCTGATAGGTCGGAATGTTTCCGGCGAGACTGGTGAGCTGGGAGGCGACGATGAAGCTGAACAGGCCAATGATGGCGAAGGCCACCGTGACGGTGAAAATCACCGCCGGTACCTTCGGCATGGACCATTTGCGCAGGAAGTGGACGATCGGCGCCAGGGTGAAGGTCAGCAGGATCGCCACCGCCAGCGGCATGAAGACGTCTCGCCCCACATAGAGCACGCCGGCCAGCACGATGAGGGTGAGCAGTGTGGCGGCAGTCGGGCGAACGATGTCGGCGGGGGGCTGGGGCGCGGCGATGACGGGAGGAGCTGGTGGGCTGGCGGGGTCGTGAACTGGCGCCATGGATCGTCTTCTCCGTTCCGCGCCCCGCCATGCGGCGCATCACAGAACGAACGCAACAGCCCGGAAGTCGTTCCGCTTACTGGCTGACCAGCACCTCCACGTCGCGGTTGGCGCCGGATTCAACCTTGAACTCGCGGGTGTGCACCTTGCCGTCATAGCGGGCAATGACGACGTAATCGCCCTCCGCCAGCACCAGGGAGGGGAAGGCGCCGATCTCCTCGCGGATGACGTCGCCGCCAGGGGTGAGCACGCTGAAGGCGGTGCCGGCGAACGCTTCGCCGCCAGGCGTCTGGACCAGCTTCAGGGTCATCGTGGCGGCGCGGTGGTGCAGGGTGGCCTCGGTGATCTTGCCAGGCTCCACCTTCAGGTCAGAGCGCATGACGGCGTTGGAATCGCCGTAGGTGGAGACCACGTGGTAGACGCCTTCCGGCAGCCGGATGACGACGCCGGGCGGGGCGTTCTCAACCACGCGGCGGCCTTCCAGATCCTGTCCCACCGGCACGAAAACCGAGACGCGCATCTGCGATGATGGAATCGGCGTGTCGCCGATGGCGCCCAGCACCTTCAGCCCACCGGCATTGATGGCCAGCCTGACATGGCTGTCCGAGGACAGGTCGATCCGCTGCATGGCGCTGGCGTAGCCATAGGCGGCGTGCACCATGTAGACGCCGGGTTTGAGCTGCAGGGTCGGCGTCGCCTCGGTCAGTTCGGCGACCGGCCGGGCAATTTCACCGGACGGGTCCGGCGCATCGGCGTAAATCCGCCAGACGAGGCCGCTGCGCAGGGGCAGGCCCTGACCCGGCGTGGAGCCCAGGGTGGCGCTGAGCGAAAGGCGCAGCTGTTTTTCCGCCTGCTCCGGCTCGGGCAATGGCGCCGTCAGCGAACCAGCCGCGCCATGGGCGGGCGGCGTCGCCAGCGTTGGGGCAGGGGCTTTGCTGGCAGGCGCCTGGGGAGCCGGCGCTTGCGGGGCGGACTGGACGGGCGCCGTCGGGGCCAGTTCCTGGTTCTTCAGCGCAGCCGGCGCGCCCGTCTGGGCCGGGGCGGGAAGGACCGGAACAAAGAGGCCCGTCGCCAGGGCGGCCAGGGCGGCAACCGTCTGCTTCCTCACGTTTCGCATTCCCGCTACCCTGGAGCGCTTTCCGGTCAGCCGGAAGCGGCTGATCGATCAGAATTCGCTCAAAACAAGAAGAATTAGAGCAGCTTGCGATCCAGATTGATCGAATGCCGTTCTAGCCGCATCAATGAAGCGTTTCCAGCAAGGCTGACGCCGCCTTGTATCAGGAAGCCACATCAAATCAGATGGATAGAGCGAAATGCCGTCTTCGCGTGAACGGCGCCCGCCCTGTCCTGACCAGCCTGTGTGCAGGCCGATCGCGCCGATTTTCAGGCGCCAGGCTGTCATGCCCTGTCTGCCGGTAGCGGCGCAAGCCTTGCGGGCGCTATAAGGCGGGCGATGCGAGGTTCGGTTATGCGGGGATCTGAGTTTCGCCGGACATCGCGCGGCCCCGCCAGAACAGGTGATCCGTGACAGAGATGCTCAAGCTGATGGCCACCCGCCGTTCGGTTCCGCCCGCCGGCCTGAAGGCGCCAGGCCCCTCGCGGCCGCAGATTGAAGAATTGCTGCGGCTGGCCAGCCGCGTGCCCGATCACGGCAAACTGGTTCCGTGGCGATTCATCGTGATTGCCGGCGAGGGGCGGGAACGGATCGGCGAGGTCATCGCCGCCGCCGTGCGCGCCGACCAGCCGGGTGCGCGGCCAGAGCAGGTTGAAGCCGAGCGCGCCCGCATGACCACCGCGCCGGTGATTGTCGCGGTGGTGTCGACAGCGCGTCCCCATTTCAAAATTCCGCTGTGGGAACAGGAGCTGTCCGCGGGCGCCGTGTGCATGGCGCTGACCCAGGCCGCCTGCGCCATGGGTTTCGCCACCTCATGGCTCACCGGCTGGCTGGCGTTCGACCGGCGGGTGTTGGGCGCGCTTGGGGTTCGTCCCGATGAGCGGATCGCCGGCTATATCCATATGGGCTCCGCCGCCGCGCCGCCGCCGGATCGTGAGCGGCCGGACCTGGCCAAAATCGTTTCGTGGTATGGGGAAAGCTGATGTTCTACGAAGCAGAGCGGCGCCGCGAGTTTCTGGCGCATGACCCGTTCAAGGCGCTGGTGGCGCCGCGCCCCATTGGCTGGATCAGCTCGATGAGCGCGGCGGGGGCGATCAATCTGGCGCCCTACAGTTTCTTCAACGGCTTCTCCACCGATCCGGCGATCGTCGGTTTCTCGACAGGCGGCTATAAGGACTCCATCGCCTTTGTCGAGGAGACGAAGGAGTTCACCTGCAGCATCGCGACCTGGGACCAGCGTTTCGCCATGAGCGAAACCTCGGCGCCGCTGGCGCGCGGCGTCAACGAGTTCGACCACGCCAGGCTGGAGATGGAGCCGTCGGTGCTGGTGAAGCCGCCGCGGGTGCGGGGCGCGCCGGCGGCGCTGGAATGCCGCTACCTGCAAACCGTGCGCCTCGACGATCTGGAAGGTCGCGACACTGACTGGAAGCTGGTGCTCGGCCAGGTCGTCGGCGTTTATATCGACGACCGCTTCATTCGCGACGGCATGGTCGATACGGCGGCGATGCGGCCGATCGCCCGCCTCGGCTTCCGGGACTATTCGGTGGTCAACGAGGTGTTTTCCATCAAGCGTCCCGAAGGCGGCGGCGACTGATGCCAGAATGCGAAGATGCTGACGCATCCGCATTCTGAATTGCTCAAACGCCGCACGGGCTTCACCAGGGCCCGGTGAGGCAGGCTCACCGGGCCCTGGTATGAGCGCCGCCGTTACCCGGCAGCCGCCTTATGTCAGGCCAGCGCGCGCCAGGGTGCGTTGGGCGCGCAGCAGGTGCGGCCGGTCGATCATCTGCCCGTCAATATTGACCACGCCCAGCGTGTCATTGGCGGCGAAGGCGTCGACAATGGCGCGGGCTTCGGCGATGGCGGCGGCGGAAGGGGTGAAACGCTCGTGGATCACCGGAATTTGGGCCGGATGAATGGCGAGCTTGCCGGAGAAGCCATCGCGCAGGGCGTTGGCGCACTCCCGGTCCAGCCCGTCCAGATCCTTCAGGCTGGTGAACACGGTGTCGATGGCGGCGACGCCGGCGGCGCTCGCTCCAAACAGCAGCAATGAGCGGGCAAGGCGGAATGGTTCCGTGAACTGGCCGGCGGCGTCCCGGTTGGCCTGGGCGCCGATATCGGCGGAAAGGTCTTCCGCCCCCCATGACAGGGCGATGAGACGCCGGCTGGAGCCGCCATAGCTGCCGAGCCCGAAAATGCTGGCGCCGGTTTCGGTGGCGACCGGCATGATGACCGTGCCGCCGTCGGGCAGGTCGAACTCGGCTTCACGCACCGCGATCTTGGCGGCCAGATGTGAGATGTCAGCGCCGCCGGAGGATTTGGGCAGCACGATGCCATCGGGCCCCGCCGCCATCACCACGTCGAGGTCGGCGTCGGTCAGGCCGGAATCGAGCGCGTTGACCCGGACGAACAGGCGCGGACGCTCCGCTGCGTGTCGCGCCTCGCGGATGAAGTCGCGGGCGGTCACGCGGGCCTGGTCCTTCTGACTGATGGCGACCGAATCCTCCAGGTCGAGGATCAGCGCGTCGGCGCCGGAATCCAGCGCCTTGGTCATTTTTTTCAGGCTGTCGCCAGGTGTGAAGAGGAAGGAGCGCATCGGGGGTGTCCGCTGGAGCATTCCCGGGAAAGGCGGAGCGCCGCGCTTCGCGAGAAAAAGACTTCAAATCAAAATCGTACGGTGAAATCCGCCCGGGGATGGCCGGACGTCGCGCCGGAGCGGGTCAGGCGGGCCGGCGGCGCATGAAGGCCTGGCGACGGCATTCGGCCACCAGGGTTCCATCCTGCTTGTATGCGCGGTGGATGAAATCGACCACGCCGGCGTCCGGGCGGGATTTCGATACGCGCGCCGCGGCCACCTCGGTGGCGACGCGCACCGTGTCGCCCTCGAACAGGGGGGCCGGGAAGCGCACGTCGGTCATGCCGAGATTGCCGATGGTGGTGCCCATGGTGGTGTCGTTCACCGAAATGCCGATCATCAGGCCCAGGGTGAACAGCGAATTGACCAGCGGCCGGCCCCATTCTGTTTCGGTGGCGCAGAAATGCGCGTCGATGTGCAGGGGCTGCGGGTTCAGCGTCATGTTGGAGAACAGCATGTTGTCCGCCTGGGTCACCGTCCGCGTCAGGCGGTGGGCGAAGGTGCGGCCAACGGTGAAATCCTCGAACCACAGGCCGCCGCGCGGATGGCGTCCGTCGGCGTCCAGCCGGGAAATGTCGTTCATGTCCATCATGTTCACTCCCTGATATCCCGCGCCTGCTCCGGACGCTGTGTTCCCGGCGGCGTCCGGGCCGAATTCATTGGCGGCGAAACGGAATTGTTCCCTGTCGCCCGCAATGGCGCGTTTGCCTGATGCGAAAGCGGCGTCTGGCTTCGCCAGAGCGCGCGCCAGGCGCAGTTTCCGATCGATATGGGGCGGAAATTGCGCCTGTTTGATTGCCTTTGAGCGAATTCTTGCCGACCAGGTGAACCCGTCTGGCCAAAAACGCTCCATTGGTTTGCTCCCGACATTCGCATCCCTGATTAAAGGGCGGTTGAGCGAATGCCGGCAACAGAAGAATTCTGTTAGCTTGTTGATTTTATAATGGAATTTATAAACTCAACATTCACGCGCCGCATGGCGTCAAGCTGCATGCAAATGTCAAACCTGTTCCGCTAATAGCCGAACTGTTCGCGCAGGATGCGTTCGTCAAGGCTGTGGCCAGGGTCGTGCAGCAGCACCAGTTGCAGGGAGGGATCCTTGCGCACCTCGACCCGGTGGACGCGGCGAACCTCATGGCCGTCGGCGACGGCGGCGACCGGCCGCTTTTCCGGCTCCAGCACCTCAATGGCGATCCTGGCGTGATTGGGCAGCAGGGCGCCGCGCCAGCGCCGGGGACGGAACGGGGCCAGCGGCGTCAGGGCCAGCAACGGCGCGTTCAGGGGCAGGATCGGGCCGTTCGCCGAAAGATTGTAGGCGGTGGAGCCCGCCGGCGTCGCCACCAGAATGCCGTCGGCGGTGAGCTCTTCCATGCGCACCTTGTCATCGACGGAAATCCGCAGTTTCGCCGCCTGATGGGTCTGGCGCAGCATGCTGACTTCATTGATGGCGTGGGCGGTGGTTTCGGCCCCGTTATGATCGATGGCGCGCATGAGCAGGGGGTGGACGATGGACCGCTGCGCCGCCTCCAGCCGCTCGATCAGATTATCCTCGCAATAATCGTTCATGAGGAAGCCGACGGAGCCGCGATGCATGCCGTAGATCGGCTTGTCGCGCCCCATGAAGCGGTGCAGCGTCTGCAGCATCAACCCGTCGCCGCCCAGGGCGACAACGACCGAGGCCTGTTTGGGATCAACGCCGCCGTAACGCTCCTCCAGCCTGACCCTGGAATCCTGCGCTTCCGGGTTGTCGCTGGCGACAAAGCCGATCGACGAATAACTGCGTGGCATGTTCCGCCTGAATGTTCCGCTCAAGATACGACGCTGGCGCCCGCTTTGCCGAACGTGGTCCGGGAGCATGGCGCCGGGATATGAATGCCACGTCCGGCGGACCAAGGGAACCGGGCCGGGCCCCGGCGGCGGGGAGCCAGGCCAGAAGACGGACCTGTTATTGCCCTGGCCCGGATGTCAGGCGTTGCCGATCAGGATGCCGGCCGCGAGCACAAGGGCGCCGCCCAGCACCACCTGGAGGGCGGCGCGAAAGAAAGGCGTCTCCATGAACCGGTTCTGGATCCAGGCGATGGCCCACAGTTCGCAGAACACCAGAACGACGGCGACGGCGGTCGCGGTCCAGAAATCGCGGATGAGGTAGGGCAGGGCGTGGCCAAGGCCGCCAAGCGTGGTCATCAGGCCGCAGGCGAGGCCGCGTTTGATGGGCGAGCCCCGGCCCGAGAGCTTGCCGTCGTCATGCACCGCCTCGGTGAAGCCCATGGAGATGCCGGCGCCGACCGAGGCGGAGAGGCCCACGAGAAAGGTCTGCCAGGTGTCCTGGGTGGCGAAGGCCGCGGCGAAGATCGGAGCCAGCGTCGACACCGAGCCATCCATCAGGCCGGCGAGACCTGGCTGGATATAGGTGAGGATCATTTGCCGGCGTTCGGCGGCGCGCTCGTCGTCCTGGACTTCCTTTGGCGTCAGCCGCTGCTCCAGCGTGGCGGCCAGCGCCTCGTGCTGCTTCTCCTGCAAGGCGAGATCGCCAAGCAGCTTGCGGGTTGCGGCGTCGGTGACCCGCTCCGCCGCCGTGGCGTAGAACCGCCAGGCCTGCTCCTCCATTGCCGCCGCGGCGGCGCGAACCTTGTCGATGCCGAGCGGGCGCACCAGCCAGTCTGGCCGGCGGGTGAAATAACCGCTGACGTGCTCGCGACGGATGAGGGGAATGACATCGCCAAAGCGGGCCTGGTGCAGGGCGATCAGGGCGTCGCGATGGGCGTGCTCCTCGGCCGCCATCCGCGTGAATATCTGCGCGGTATCGGGAAAACTGTCGCGCAGGCCGTCGGCATAGGCCAGGTAGATTCGCGCGTCGTCCTCCTCGGAAGAAATGGCGAGGGCGAGAATTTCCTGCTCGGACAGGGAATCAAATGGCCTGCGGCCGCCGTTGAAGATGCGCGTGAGCATGGATGGCACACTATCTGGAATGATTATAAATTAGAATTATTCCAGATTTGTGCGGACGGCAAGGCGCACCGCGCTTCACGCGTCGCTGCCCCGCGCCCATGATGCGGGGGCGGGCATCGCAAGGCGCGGGAGCGGTCTTGGGGCCAAGACCTTGGGGCCAAAACCTTGGAGCAACGACCATTGGGGGAGAGGTCTTTCGGGGAGACCTGGAGGAAACTGGAGGCGGATGTGAGCGCGTTTATCTTCCTGTACACGACCTTTCCCGATGAGGCGGCGGCCGCGCGGGTGGCCCGGGAACTGGTGGAGGCCCGCCTGGCGGCGTGCGCCAACATCATTCCTGGCATGCGGTCGATCTACCGATATGGGGCCGCCGTCGACGAGAGCCAGGAGGTCGTGGCGATCTTCAAACTGCCGGAGGAACTGGGCGAGCAGGCCGCCGCGCGGCTGCGGGAGCGCCATCCGTATGAAACGCCAGTCGTGGCGACCTTCGCCGTCGCGCCAGACGCCGCGACCGCCGCATGGCTGCGCGAGGTCACCGGCTGAACGGGCCCGGGCGCGGGGCGTTCTGGCTGCGCAAAGATTCAGCTTTTACAGGGCGGCGATTTGTGTTAAGTATTTGTTAATTACCGGCATATGCGGGGTTGACCGCGCCGGAACTCACTCCTTGAGACCAGCCCCCTCTGACCCCCTCGGAGGGGGCTTTTTTATGCTCGGGGCGTGGTGCTCTGATCGCGGGCTGGCCTGGTCTGCTCCCCCGCCGCGTTCTCCACACGCAAGGGGCCCCCGCGATCAGCCGTTTCCATATCGGCCCAACTTGTTCTATGCCTGAACAACCCGATTGATGGTGACGCCGCCTGGCAACCATGCTGGCGACGTTTTTCTGTCCGACGGCCAAAACGGAAAAAGACGCCCCCGTCATCCGCAAGATCTGCATCCGCACGATCGGCCGGCGGGCCGTCGACTGGAGGAAAACGCATGGTTTCGATCGTCGCGAGGATCAAGGTCAAGGAAGGCGAGGGCGCTTCTTTCGAGAGGGTCGCGAAGGAATTGCAGGCGAAGGTAGCCGCCAACGAGCCGGGCTGCGAGTATTACGCGCTGCACAAGACGGATGATCCGACCCTGTATGTGTTCATTGAGCGCTACAAGGATCAGGCCGCTATCGAAGCGCACCGCAAGTCCGATCACTTCCGCGCGCTCGGCAAGGAAATGGGTCAGTTCATGGCCGGCCCGCCGTCGGTGGAAGTGCTGCAGGAAGCCTGAGAGCCCGCAGCATCAGCGCATAATGCGAGGGCCGCCCTTTTGGGGCGGCCCTTTTGTCTTGCGTCGCGGGGCTTCCGGATGAGCGCCCCGCATGCCGCGCCAGCTATGCCTGGCGCGGCAGGAGTTCCGGTTAGTCCTGGCGCAGCAGGAAATGGCCGTAGGCGGTGGCGATCGGCTTGTCCTGGGATTCCTGCCAGGCCTCGACCATCACCGCGACGACGCGGCGACCTTCCTTGGTGATGCGGCAGCGGGCGTAGGTGTCGACCGGCCGGCCAGAGCGCAGGTAATTGATCGTGAGGCCAATCGGCTTCGGCGGCCGCTCCTGGCCAAACTGGGCGCTGAGTTGCAGCAGCGCTGCGCTTTCCAGAAAGGCGCCGATGGAGCCGCCGTGCAGGGCCGGCAGCGAAGGATTGCCAATCAGCTTGGGCTCAAAGCGCATGATGGCGGTGACCTCGTCGCCGCGCTGCTCGCACTCCACCCCAAGGAACTTGGAGTAGCTCATCCGCTCCAGCATCTTCTGGGCCGGGCTGTCCGGGCTCCTCGGCGGCGACGGCGGCCGCACCGGCAACTCCGCCAGTTTCTCCCGGTCCGGGCGCACGCCCAGGCTGGTCTTGTTGGCGGCGAGCATGAAGGTGGCCACGGCGTTGGCGATGAGGTCGCTTTCGCCCTGATAGGCCTCGGCGCGGACGAAGGCGATATTCTTCGTCATCTTGTAGCAATGGGCGCGGCAGTGGACGGTTTCGCCGCTGGCCGCCGGCTTCATGTAGTCAATGCGCAGGTCGAGGGTGGCGATGGCCTGGCGCATGGCCTTCTTGAGCTGCACCGAGGCGCCGGCGGTGTGATCGATCAGGGTCGTGATGACGCCGCCATGCAGAACGCCGGTTTCGGAATCGCCGGCGAACTGCTTCTGGTAGGGCAGGGCGAGGGTCGCCTGGCCCACCCGCGCGGCTTCAAAGCGCAGCCCCAGGGCGTGGGCATGCGGCGTGCCGCCCGCCATGCGCGCTTCAATGAACCTCAGCAGATCGGGATCAATTTCGGAGCCGTCGGCCAGGTCCCCTGCGGCAAGGGCTTTGGCGACGAGGGCCTCGGCGGCTTCATTTGTGGTCATTGCCTGGTTCGTCTCCGTGGGGTCGCCGTCTCGGGAGCGTGTTCCGGCGAGGCAGCCAGGCTGCGCCTGATGAAGCCTTCCGCGTGACGGAAGCCGGCGTTGCGGCCTGCCCGTCAGCGCTGCGTCTCCCGCATGTCGCCCGTATCAAAACATTGGCCGCGCCCGCAGGGGGCATGGCTTCTCCAGGCTTTAGTGGCTCATTTTTCCGTTGGCGGCAACATGAGACATCGGGCGGCCTGGCCGCCATGCGTCATGGGCCGGATCGCTCGCCGAAACGCTGCGCCGTCGCCGGCATCATTGCCGCCTGCTGCAATTGTGATTGGGGTCAGGCGGCTGAATCGCACACACAGGGTCTGGCGCGGCTCTTCGGTCTGGGTGGCTTTTGCTCTGGCCGCGCCGCCGCGCCGGAGGTCGCCACATTGCATGGGGCTTCCGCCATATTAACCGAAAGGATGCCCTGCCGCTGGCGGTTTTGGCCGCACCAGCGGGGCGCACTGGAGGACAGATAAAGTGAAAATGCTGAGGATTTTCGTCGTCGTCGCGGCTCTCGCGCCGGTTTCCGCCTTTGCCTGCACGACGGAGGACATCACCGCCAAGGCGACTGAACTGTCGACGTCATTGCAGGCGCTGGCGGCGAAGGACCAGAAAAAGGCGATGGAAGTCACACAACGCATGCAGCAAATTCAGGCCAAACAGCAGGCCCCCGGTTCGATGGCCGATGCCTGCAAGATGTATGACGAACTGATCGCTGAAGCTAAAGGCAAATAATACGCCATAACAGGTAACGCGCGGAAACAGATCCGTTCATGCCGGATTGCAAAAGCACTTTGGCATGGACAGTTAAATCGCCTCCAGCCGTTGCGCGGGGTGGCGCGCGGTTTGCGCCAGCGCGCCACCCCGCCTGCCTTCGCGCCCGTCAAGGGCTCGCGCGCGCCAGCGCAGCATCAGACTTCCCCGGGCGGCTGTGAATGCTATCTGTTGTCTGCCAACAAGATCAGACATGCGGACATGTCGGGGGGGGGAATCATGGCGGAAGCTGTCAGGCCGTTTCAACTGACCGTGCCAGAGGCGGCGCTGGATGATTTGCGCCAGCGCCTGGCCCGCACGCGCTGGCCCGAAAAGGAAACCGTTGACGATTTGCGCCAGGGCGCGCCGTTGGCCGCCGTGCAGGATCTTTGCGACTACTGGCTGCAGGCCTACGACTGGCGCCGCTGCGAAGCGATGCTCAATGGCTTTGGCCAGCACATGACGCGGATCGATGGCGTCGACATCCATTTCATTCACCGGCGCTCGCCCAATCCGCACGCCCTGCCGCTGGTCATCACCCACGGCTGGCCGGGTTCCGTCATCGAATTTCACAAAATCATTGGACCGTTGACCGACCCCGCCGCCCATGGCGGCGATCCCGCCGACGCCTTCCACGTGGTGGCGCCCTCCATTCCCGGCTACGGGTTCTCCGGCAAACCCGCGGAGACAGGCTGGACGACGCAGCGCATCGCCGCGGCCTGGGCCGAACTGATGCGGCGGCTGGGCTACCAGCATTATGTGGCGCAGGGCGGCGACTGGGGTTCGGCCATCAGCATCGCCATGGGCGAGGCCGCGCCGCCTGGTCTCGCGGCCATCCACCTGAACATGGTGACGGCTCCACCAGCGCGCGACCAGCGCGATGACATGGACGATCGTGAAAAGGCCCTGCTGGCCAGGGCGCGCTACTACCGCGACCAGGGCAATGGCTATGCGGTGCAGCAAAGCACCCGCCCACAGACCCTGGCCTATGGCCTGACGGATTCACCCGCCGGCCAGGCGGCGTGGATTTTCGAGAAGTTCTTTGAGTGGATGGATTGCAACGGCGATCCGCTCAGCGTGCTGACCCGCGATGAACTTCTCGACAACATCATGCTGTACTGGCTGCCGGCAACAGCCGGCTCGTCGGGCCGGCTGTACTGGGAGAGCTTCAGGCAGTTCTCTGGCGGCGAGGTGCGGGTTCCGGTGGCGGCGAGCATTTTTCCAAAGGACATTTCTCCACCAGCGCGCCGCTGGGCCGACCGGCGTTTCAGCAATATCGTCTACTGGAACGAGCTTGATCGCGGCGGCCATTTCGCCGCCTTCGAGCAGCCGGAGCTGTTCGTCAGTGAATTGCGCGCCGCGCTGCGCCCGTTCCGCTGAAGCCGCGACCTGAGCGAAAAAAGCCCGCGCGCGAACCCCAGGCTGGCCCGGAAAACCCGGCCGGTTCGCGCCTGGCGCAAATCCTTGCCAAACCCGCGCTTCCCGCCACCGCCAACCACCGCCCAGGCCCTCCAAGCCCCACCCGGCCCACACTTCGCGCTGCCCGCCGATTTCACGCCGCAGAATCTACAGGTTAAAGAATAGGGCGTCGCCCCCCGTGCGGGGGCGTGGATCGAAACTGGAAAACAGACTGGGAGCATATGGCGCAGATTGCCTGGTCGCCCCCCGTGCGGGGGCGTGGATCGAAACGTGGCGGAGAGTCAATGCGACGGCGTGGCCCCGCGTCGCCCCCCGTGCGGGGGCGTGGATCGAAACCCACGCCGGGGAACCACCCTCAAGTGTGACCGTAAGTCGCCCCCCGTGCGGGGGCGTGGATCGAAACCCCTGCGCCGTTGATTTAGTTATATACGGTTTCAGGTCGCCCCCCGTGCGGGGGCGTGGATCGAAACGATATGGCAGCGGGTTAGGAACGCTGACCGTATTGTCGCCCCCCGTGCGGGGGCGTGGATCGAAACAGGTGGACATGTCGGCTTCAGACGTTTGCCTGGGCGTCCCCGCACGCGGGGGCGCGCAACGAACCCGCGCGGCCTATTGCGCAGCACCCTGTTCACGCGCCCCGACATGCGCGCACCCGCATGCTCCGGGCCCAAAGACGCGCCAGAAAGTAGTGGATATTGTCGGGTGAGCGCTTTTGACGGGTGAGGTAATCGTCCAGTCTTGGTTCCGGATGATCCACGTACGTTGGGGGGCGGCATGGATCTGGAGGCGTATTTCGCGCATTCGTCGCCAAATCCGGACATGACGGATTGGGAGACGTGTCCGGTTCATATGCGCGCGGTTGGCGACAGGGCCGGCGCGTTTGCTGGCAAGTTTGGCGTCAGCCGTCTGGCGATGCTGACCGGGCAGATGCACGATCTTGGAAAATACACCAGCGAATTCCAGCAATACATCCGGGGGCAGCGGGCGAAGGGGCCGGATCACTCTACGGCTGGCGCGCGCGAGATTATCGGTCTTGCCGCCACGCGTGAGGACAGGCTGTTCGCGCATGTCGCGGCCTATGGCATCGCGGGTCATCACGCGGGCTTGCCGGATCATGGCCTTGAGGATGGTTGCCTGGAGGGCCGGCTGGCGCGCACGGACCTGCCGGCGCTGTTTTCCGGCTGGCGCGGAGCGCTGACGGCCGGGACGGCGCAGCTGGCGCCGGAGGGGTTCAATCTCTACCGGGGGCCGGACAAGACGCGGCCGGCGTTTCAGCTGGCGTTTCTCGGGCGCATGCTGTTTTCCTGCCTGGTCGACGCGGATCGTCTGTGCACCGAGGCCTATTGCGCCAGCGTGGACGGGCGGGGGGCGGTTGACCGGGCGTGGCCGCGCCTGCCGGAGATCGCTGGCGATCTGGTCGCGGCTTTCGACGGCTATATGGATGAAAAGGCGGCCGCGATGCCGGAGGCGGCGCGCGCTTCGCCGCTGAACATGCTGCGCAATGACATTCTGGCCCAGGTGCGGGGCAAGGCGAGTTTGCCGAAAGGCGTTTTTACGCTCGATGTGCCCACCGGCGGCGGCAAGACCCTGTCATCGCTGGCCTTTGCGCTGGAACACGCGCGTCATCATGGCATGGATCGCATCGTTTACGGTATCCCGTTTACCTCCATCGTCGAGCAGACGGCCGGCATCATGCGAGAGGTGTTTGGCGATGACGACAACCGGCTGGTGGTGCTGGAGCACCATTCCGGGTTTGATGCGGCCTCGGCTCCCGAGGAAGGCGTCCAGGCGGTTGGCTTCGAGGGCATCCAGAAGCTGCGCCTAGCCATGGAAAACTGGGCGGCGCCTCTGGTCGTGACCACCAATGTGCAATTGTTCGAGAGTCTGTTCTCGGCCCGGCCGGCGCGGTGCCGCAAGCTGCACAATCTGTGCAATGCGGTGATCGTGCTGGATGAGGCGCAAAGTATTCCGCTCAACCTGCTGCGCCCCTGCGTGGCGGCGCTGGACGAACTGGTGCGCAACTATGGCTGCACGGTGGTGCTGTGCACCGCGACGCAGCCGGCGTTGCTGGCGCCGGATTTTCTGGGCGGCTTTGAACAGGTGACGGAACTGGCGCCCGAGCCAGACGCGCTTCACAGGGAGCTCCGGCGGGTGACGCCGCGGTTGCGTGGCGTGCTGACGGACGCGGAACTGGTTCAGGAACTGGGCGAGAGCCAGCAGGGGCTGGTCATCGTCAACAACCGGGTGCATGCGCGGGCGCTGTACCTGGCGGCAAAAGAGGCCGGGTTTGAGGGCGTGGTGCATCTCACCACGCGGCAGACGGCGGCGGACCGGCGGGCGATCCTGGCCGACGTGCGCCGGCGGCTGAAAGCTGGCGAGCCGTGCCGGGTGATCGCCACCAGCCTGATAGAGGCCGGCGTCGACGTGTCGTTTCCGCGCGTCTGGCGGGCGGAAACCGGCCTGGACAGCATTGTTCAGGCGGCGGGGCGCTGCAATCGCGAGGGCGAGCGCCCGGCCAGTGAGAGCTTCGTCGATGTGTTCACGCCGGCTGAGGTGAAATCGCCGCCGGCGATCCAGCAACTGGCGGCGGCCTTCGGGCGCACTTATAGCGCGCCGGAGCCTTTGGCACCGATCGCCGCGCCCTTTGGCACCGGCGCGCCGCGTAACCATGGGTTAAAAGCCCCCTGTGTCGGGGCGTGATAGCCTGCTTTCATGGCATTATAAATGATACGGAAACGCTCCTTTACCGGCGTGTGCAGCGCAGGTGTGCTCAAGCACGAGTGTGACGACGCTATTGGCGAAACGACCAGGACTCAGGTTGGCGTGAGTTCAATTTCTCGGTGGGGATCTTTTTGATACCAGCGTTGGCTTCTTCGCATAAAGGCGGTCGATTAGGTAATAAAGCCCATGACATGTGGTCACCAATAAGTGCGCAAGCATGAGATTGAAGGCGACTATTGTGGCTATGCGCAGTGAGCACAAAACCCAAGGGGGAGGCTGACCAGTGAACCAAGATGCGGCAATGTCAATGACGGTTCTTGCCGAGGCTGCTCCGACGACTAACAGGATTGCGCCCACCGAGAGTAAAAGCGACACGAATGCGAGATAGCCGAACATTGAGCAGACATACTGTCGTCTGGTGAGGTCTTCGGAGGAAGCTTGCCCGTGATCTCGATCGAATGTAACCCGGCTGATCTTTCCTACCTCGATTTCCTCATCAAGGTCGCCGACCGACGAGGAAAAACTTGCGACGCCAACTAGGGCAGCGATGTAGAAGCCGGTAAGAACGGCTGCAAAGCTTCCAAATCGATCAAGAAAACCTTTATCGCCAAAATAATTTGCACCAAAAAGAACAAAAGGTGCACTCATCACAGCTACGACGATCAGGACGGATATCCAATTTCGTCTAAAGAGCTTCCTCCCTCCCTCATCTTTGAGGGACAGATAGCCAAGTGGGTATGTCAGGACGCTGTTGCGCACATTGCACCTCATCCTGTACGTATCAATTTCAGCGCCTTCGCCGTGACCTCATCTACAAAGGATGCCGAGCACACGGCTAGCTCAGTCTCGAAAGTCAACTCGTCAGACCGGATGAACAACACCTCCTTGGCTTCATCCTGCCTATCAAGCTTGACCGTTCTGCGGCGTTTGTCGGCTAGTGCAAGATCAACGCTGAAATCTGTCCAGCCAGCCGCCTTCGCTCTCTTGAACATTCTAGGCAGGTGGTCGCGCCAATTCCCGCTATTGACCTCGCCTTCAACCCGGATCTTCATAGTTTCACTTTGAGGGTGAAATAGCCCATCCGAGTCCACAAAATCAGCTTTTGCCGGGCGGGTCAAAGTAACGTAGCTCAGTGTTCCGCTCTTTAATGCTCCGGTCAATGTTTCTGATGGGACGCCGACCGGTTTGAAAGTGCTATACGTAGTGATTTGTTTCTTGTTTTTTTCGGAATCATACTCGTACGCTCGGAGTGAGCTGCCTATTATACGGCGGACAACAGCCATGCTTATGCCCGGAATTTCTTCCAGTGCTGCACCGTAGGTACCTTTCCGAATCTGCACGTCTGAGATGATCAAATGAGCCGAGACAGATTGTTCCTCTCCGGCGTGTTTTTCGGCCTTCCGGACAGTTACTGTCGTGCCCGCTTCCTTTCTCGCCTTCATGCGATAGGTTGGTTCGGCGGCGTCCGGCGAGGCGCGATGGAACAACATTATTAGCCCTTTGGCCTTCACATCATAGCGAACCGCCATCAGCTCTACGATGTCGCCATTAGACTGAACTTCCAGAGCTTTTTCTGCTTTTACCTGTTGTTCCAACGCGTCGAAAATGCACGCCAGTTGGGAATCAAAAATTGGAAGATAGGCACCGGATGAGTTCCTTGGCGCGAAGGTGAAGTGGAACCGCCGAAAGAACCGAGAGTGCTTTTCCAGAAACAATGCGAATCCCCCCAAGAAATTCGCTTATGTGAACGAATCCTTGTGTCGGAGTCGAGTGGTGCCTCCAGTTTGGTTGGTTCGATATTCGCTGCCGGCCTCAGGCCGGCCACGGCCAGTCGTCGACTTGCTGGATTGTGGTGATCGAGCCGGTGGCGATGGCGGCCACCACGTCGCCCTCCGCTCCGAAGCACGCCTGCACATGGGCGGCCGCAGCCGCCTACACTGGCATGCTCAACCAGTTTCTTGACCGGGACAGCTGCCATCGCCTGCAAATCGGAGACGCCTCGACGGTGTTCTGGGCCGACGGCGACGACGAGGCCGCCAATGAGGCGGCGGCGGGGATTTTCGCTTCTTTCTTCGATGTCGACGACGAGGTTGAGGCGCAGCGGGTTGGCGAAGCCCTGAAACGGGTGCGGGATGGTCTGACGGTTCCCGACTGGTCTGGGGCGCTGGCGTCTGGCGTGCGGTTTTATGTGGTTGGCCTCGCGCCGAACGCCGCGCGCATCTCCGTGCGCTTTTATATCGAAAACGAATTTCGTGAACTGGCCGGGCGGGTGGCGGCGCACCAGGAAAATCTGCGCATCGAGCCGCCGCCGCGCAACACCCTGTCGTTGTGGCGGATGCTGCTGGAGACGGCGACGCTGCGCAAGCGCGAGAACATTCCGCCCAATCTCGCCGGCGACTGGCTGCGCGCCATTCTCAGCGGCGCGCCCTATCCGCTGACGCTGCTCAACACCGTGCTGATGCGCATCCGCGCCGATCACAACATCAACGCCACCCGCGTGGCGATGCTCAAATCCATCCTGATCCGGAACTTTGATGTGGGGGCTCCCGTGGCGCTCGACCCAACCTGTAAGGACCCGGGCTATGTGCTCGGCCGGCTGTTCGCCGTCTACCAGCAGATCCAGTATGCGGCGCTGGGCGACGTCAATGCCTCGGTGACTGACAAATATTACGGCGCCGCCGCCGCGCATCCGCGCAAGGTGTTCACCACGCTCGCCAGCCTGTCGCAGAACCACCTGTCGCGGCTCGGCAAGCAGCAGCGGGGGCGGATGGTCAATCTGGAGCGGGACATCGCCGGCATCATGGAGATGATGGAGCCGTCGGCTGATCCGTTCCCGGCCAACCTTTCCGATAAAAGCCAGGCGCTGTTCGCCCTCGGCTATTACCACCAGCGCAACAAATACTTCGCCAGATCTGACAAGGCCGCAGAAGCCGGCGCCGAGGGGGATGACGCCTGATGACGACGCTCGCCAACCGCTATGACATTGTCTTCCTGTTCGAGGTCACCAACGGCAATCCCAATGGCGACCCTGACGCCGGCAACCTGCCGCGCATCGACCCGGAGACCAACCACGGCCTCGTCACCGACGTGTCGCTGAAGCGCAAGATCCGCAATTATGTGGAGCTGGCGAAGGGCGCGGAGCCCGGACACCGGATTTACGTCCAGGAGGGGAGCATCCTCAACGAGCGCCACCGCGAGGCCTACAAAGCGGTGCGCGCCGGCGACGCGAAGGTGGACAAGGAGAAGAAGCTCAATCCGCAAAGCGATGATGAGGCCAGGGCCGTCACCGGCTTCATGTGCGAGAACTTCTTCGACGTGCGCACCTTCGGCGCGGTGATGAGCACCGGCATCAACGCCGGCCAGGTGCGCGGGCCGGTGCAACTGGCCTTCGCCTCGTCCGTCGAGCCGATCATGCCGCTGGAGATCACCATCACCCGCATGGCCGCCACCACCGAGAAGGAGAAGGCGGACCGGGACAAGGACGATGGCGAGGGGCGCACCGAAAACCGCACCATGGGCCGCAAATATATTGTGCCTTATGGGCTGTATCGCGCCCACATCTTCGTCAACGCCAGCCTCGCCGGGCGCACCGGCTTCTCCGAAGCCGACATGCAATTGCTGTTCGAGGCCCTGGCCAACATGTTCGAGCATGACCGCTCGGCCTCGCGCGGCGAGATGACGGCGCGCAAGATCATCGCTTTCCGGCATGGCTCGGCGTTGGGCAACGCGCCGGCGCACAGGCTGTTCGACGCGGTGCGGGTGCTGCGCAACGTTGATGGCGAAAGCTACGATCCGGCCAGCCGGCGGCTGGACAATCTGCCGCCGCCGCGCCGCTTCGCCGACTACGAGGTCGCTATCGATCGCGCCGCCATCCCCGATCAGGTGGAGGTGCTGGAAATCCTCTGATCGGGGCGGGCCCGGGCAAGGTATTGCTGCGGGATCGCCCCTGAGCCCATGAGGTCGCCGCCATGGAGCAGCCCACAGAAACCCTCGCAGAAGCTCCCATAGCAACGCCCGCCGAGCCGATCGCCATTTCGGCGCTGCAGCACGCGGTGTTTTGCCTGCGCCAGGCGGCGCTGATCCATGTGGAGCAATTGTGGGCGGAAAACCGCTTCACGGCGGAGGGGCAGGTGCTGCACGCGGCGGCCGACCGGCCGGGCGTTCGCACCCGCGGCGCCATCCGGCATGTGCGCGCCATGGCGCTGGCCTGCCGGCGGCTTAATCTGGCGGGCGTCGCCGACATGGTGGAGTTTCACGCCGGGCCTGACGGCGAAACGCCGTTTCCGGTGGAGTACAAACGCGGCAAGCCCAAGACCCACCGGGCTGACGAGGTGCAATTGTGCGCCCAGGCCCTGTGTCTGGAGGAAATGACCGGCGAGGCCGTGCCGGAGGGCGCGCTGTTCTACGGCGAGACGCGCCGCCGGGTCGTCGTGCCGTTCGACGCCGGCCTGCGGGCGTTGACGGAAAGCACGGCGCTGGCCTTTGGGGCGGTGATCGCCTCCGGGCGCACGCCGCCGGCGCAATACAAGGCGTCGCGCTGCCGGTCGTGCTCGCTGATCGACCTGTGCCGGCCGACGCTCGCCGGCAAGTCCGCCCTGGCGTTCCGCGCGGCGGCGGTGGGCGGCGCGCTGGGGGAGGGGCCTGGGTGACAGCGCGTTTTCCGCCGGGAGCGCGGCCGCTTCACGCGCCGGGAGCCTGACAGCCAGGATCCACCGGATGAAATCCTGTTCCGCAGGAGCGGATTTTGCCCTGGCGGCGCTACCGGCCTGACCGGGCGACCTGCCAGCAGGTTGAGAGGCGACCTGATGAAGAAGCTGCTCAACACGGTCTATATCACCACTGAAGGCGCCGCCTTGCGCAAGGATGGCGAGAATCTGGTGGCCGAGATCGACGGCGTCGAACGAGGCCGCGTACCGTTTCACATGCTGGGTTCGGTGGTGGCGTTCGGCGCGGTGCTGGTGACGCCGCCGTTGATCCAGGCCCTGGCCGCTGGCGGCGTCAGCATCGTGCTTCTTGACCGTACCGGCCGGTTCCAGGCGCGGATCGAGGGGCCGGTGTCCGGCAATGTGCTGTTGCGCCGGGCGCAGTATCGGGCGAGCGACGCTCCGGATGAGATCGTGCGCAGCATCGTTTGCGGCAAGATCGCCAACCAGCGCGTGGTGCTGCAACGGGCGTTGCGCGATTACGGCGAGACCATGTCGCCGGAAGCCCGAACCGCCATTGCCGCCGCCGTGGACCGGCTGGCGCGCATCCTGCGCCGGGCGGCGTTGGCCGGGGAGGGCGTCGACGTGTTGCGCGGCCATGAGGGTGAAGCCGCCCAGCTGTATTTTGCGGTGTTCGACCATCTGGTGCGGTCGCCGGATGCGCAGGTGCGTTTCCTCGGGCGCAGCCGCCGACCGCCGCTCGATCCGGTCAATGCGCTGCTGTCGTTTCTCTACACCCTGCTGGCGCATGACTGCCGCAGCGCCCTGGAGGGCGTGGGGCTCGATCCCGCCGTCGGCTTCCTGCATCGCGAGCGCCCGGGCCGGCCGTCGCTGGCGCTGGATCTGATGGAAGAAATGCGGCCAGTGATGGCTGACCGGCTGGCGCTGTCGCTGCTCAACCGCCGCCAGTTGCGGGCGCGGGATTTCGAATGGCGCGACGGCGGCGCGGTGACGCTGACGGAGGATGGCCGGCGCACGGTGCTGACCGCCTGGCAGGAGCGCAAGAAGGAGGAGCGGCGCCACCCGTTCCTGGAGGAAAGCGCGCCGCTGGGCCTGGTTCCGCATTTGCAGGCGCTGCTGCTGGCCCGGCATCTGCGCGGCGATCTCGATGGCTATCCGCCCTGGATATGGAAGTAAGCCATGCTTGTGCTTGTGACCTATGACGTCCGGACCAGCGAACCTGGCGGCGCCGGCCGGCTGCGGCGGGTGGCGAAAGCTTGCCGGGACTTTGGCCAGCGGGTGCAGTATTCGGTGTTCGAAATCGAGGTCGATCCGGCGCAATGGACCCTGTTGCGGGCCAGGCTGGAGGGCCTGATCGACCCGGCCCAGGACAGCCTGCGCTATTACTTCCTCGGCGCCAACTGGAGCCGGCGCGTCGAGCACGTGGGCGCCAAGCCGGCGACCGATCTGAATGGGCCGCTGATTATCTGACAAACCGCATGAGCTGGCGCGCTGCCGGGAAAGCGACGTCGACTTTTCGCGAAGGGAAGCCCCATGCCGGTGAGCCGCAGCATTGTTCGCGCGACGGATTTTCCGGGAGCGGCCCGGGGTCCGCACCATGGAAAAACCCGGCGACATGCGCCGGGTTTTCCTGTCCGCCGCGGGCTGGATCCCCTGCCCGGAGCCTCCGCCGCTTTCTGGCGGCGGCGTGGGGCTGTCAGCCCAGCATCCTGATCGCCGTCCAGTCGTCGTTTTCGAAACGCGCCAGCTCAAAGTTCTTCAGGGGCGAATAGTCTTGTGGCGTCGTGGCGAAATTGACGCCGGGCAGGTTGATCGGCGCGGTCATGTCGGTGAGATTGGTGGCGACTTTCAGCAGGTTCGCGCGCGTGAGGTCATTGCCGCAGCGGGTCAGCAGCTGATGCAGGACATTGGCCATGGAATAGCCCATGAAGCCGACGTTATCGCGTTTGTCCAGATTGGGCAGATGCGCGTCCAGCAGGGCCAGATAGTCCTTCACCGCCGGATCGTCCTTCCAGCGCGGGCTCGACACATTGCGGGCCGTGCGCAGGCCCATCACGCCGGTCGCGGCCTCCGTTCCCGCCGGCTTCAGCAGCGAATTGGTGGAGGAGATGCTCATCAGGTACTGGTCCGGACGCCAGGCGCCTTCACGCACCTTGCGCAGGGACTGCGAGACGAACTTGCCCATGGTGAGGTTGACGAACACGTCGGCGTTGGAGCTGGCCAGCTTCACCACCTGGGAGTCGACGGTGGGATCGCCGGTTTCATATGTCGTCTCGGCGACGATCATGGTTTTGGCGCGATCGCCCAATTCGCTTTTGAACGCGGCCACATAATCGCGGCCCATCTCGTCCATCTGGTGCAGAATGGCGATTTTGGCGTCGGGCGAGGCCTGCAGGAGGTGGCGCGCCAGCGCCCTGGCCTCGGTGGCGTAGAGCGCGGAACCAGGCGTGGTCCAGGGGAACTCCTTCGGATTGTTGAAGCGCGCCGCGCCCGTGCTGATCATCAGTTGCGGGACCTTGCGACCGTTCAGATATTTATGCACGGCTGTCTGGCAGGCGGTGCCGGACGAATTGAACATGGCGAGCACCTGGTCGCTCTCCACCAGCCGGCGCGTCGCCTCGACGGTTTTCGGCGGGCTGTAGGCGTCATCGACGGCGATCAGTTTCACCTGCCGGCCATTGACGCCGCCCTGTTTGTTGAGGCGCTCGAAATAGGCCATCTGCACGCGGCTCGATACGCCGACGTAAGAAGCCGGCCCGCTGAACGGCGCCGTCTGGCCAATGCGGATTTCGTGATCGTCCGCGCCAACGTCATAGGCGCCCTTCGCGAAGGCCGGCAAGGCGACGCCGCCAGCCCCGGCGACGGTCGCAAGGCCAGCAAGGCGAAGGAGGTCGCGGCGGGACAGGCGTGCGACGCGGGCTGTGGTGTCTGACATGATATCCCCTCGGAAACGATTTTTTTTTATCCGTAAGACCGGACCTGACGCCGAACCTGATCGGGAGCCGGGCGGGGACAGATAGGCGTTGATTGCGTATTGGCGCAACCTGTTGACATTTTTCGGATGGCGTTTCCTCTGGACGCAGCGCCTGTCTCCAGCTGGTGGTGGGAAAGGCTGCCTGGCTATGACCGGTGACGGCCAGCCTCGCCTCGCGTATCCAGGGCATGCCGGCCGGAGCTTCTGCGCTGAAGTGCAATGACGCCTCGCGGGCCGGAGCGGTGCGTTTGGGGGAACAAGATGACGCGCCAGGCGTTATCAAATGCTTGGCGAGGGGGCTTGCGAAACAGGGGGCTACGCCAATGACCCTGTACGGCAATCTCTCCCAGGAAGAAGCTGTCGACAAGGTCTGGGAGCTTGTCGACTCGATTGGCGTTTGCATGCTGGTGACGTGGGATGGGGAGCGTCAGCGCTCCCGGCCGGTCTCAGCCCGGCCAAACCGCGAGCGCCACGCCATTTACTTCCTCACCGACGAGGCGAGCGCCAAAAAAGACCAGGTGCACCGCTTCCCGCTGGTTTCGCTCAACTTCGCCGATCATCATGGCAAGAACTATCTGGCCCTGTCGGGCCGGGCCGACGTTTCCGACGACCGGGTGATGATCGGGGAAATCTTCAGCGTCACCGATCGCGCCTGGTGGACGTCGCCTGATGATCCCGCCATACGGCTCATCACGTTTCAGCCCGAAGAGGCCGAGATCTGGGGTGGCCTGGGGCGCCTGCGCGCTGCGGTGGCGCTGCTGAAGGCAGCGATCTCAGGCGCCAATCCACGTCTGGGCGATAGCCGGAAGGTCAGCGGGCTGTAAGCGGAACAGCAGCGCCCCGCCTGGCAAACGCTCCCTCCCGTCCGCTCCCGGCATGCCCACGCGTTGCGGTCATCCGCGACGCGGGAGCCGCCGGAGGAGGCAGGGCGCCTTATCCCTTCATTTTCTGCAACGCCTGGGCGCAGCCAACCGAGATTTCTTTGGAATGCTGCTTGAGGCACTTCATGATGCGGCCGCCGCCCGGCTGCACATTGGCGCACAGCCGTTTGATGTCGGATGGGCAGTATTTGGCCAGATCACCTTCCTGGGCCGAGGCAGATGAAACTGTCATGATGCTTGCGAGAATCGCGAGGCCAGCAAGTAAAGAGCGCATTAGTTAATCCTCCCGCCTCTTTCGTAGCACGCATACTGTCAGGCGCAATGGCGGCGGACGATTTTACAGCCATGCAGCCCGCCAACCCGTGGCCCCTCAGGACCCGCCCGCTGGCCCGCTGATGGCCATATGGACCAGCCACGGCTGCCGTTTTGCCTGTTCGGAGCGGCTTGCCGGGCGATCGAACGATTCTGCCCGGGGGGAACGCGCTCCAGTGTGATATTGGCCTATCTTTTTGAATTGACGCACTTTAATCACGCGAGGCGCGGCTGTTGCGCAGGACACATGGTCCGGTTGGCGGCAGGGCGCGGTTTCCACTTTTCCGGGCGAGATCCATGAGTTTGGACGCTGCGTACTATCTTCAGGTGCTTTATCTTATTGCCATTATCGCTGAAGCGGTGACGGCGGCGCTGGTGGCGGGGCGACGCTCCATGGACTGGATGGGGGTGGCCATGCTGGGGCCGATCACCGCCCTGGGCGGCGGCTCCGTGCGCGACGTGCTGCTGGGCCGACACCCGTTGTCATGGGTCGAGCATCCCTCCTATCTGCTGATTACAGCCGGCGCTGCGCTGGCCACCATCGCCGTGGCCCGTTACATGCACCACCTGCGCAAGCTGTTTCTGTTCCTGGACGCCATTGGCCTGGTGGTGTTCACCGTTATCGGCTGCAATATTGCCATCGCCATGCACATGCCGTTTGTCATCGTCATTGCTTCCGGCATGATCACGGGCTGCGTTGGCGGCGTGTTGCGGGACATGCTGTGCGCCGACATTCCGCTGCTGTTCCGCACCGAGCTTTACGCCACGGTCTCGATTGTCACGGGCGTGCTGTACGTGGGCGGGCAGATCGTCGGCATGCCCCATGACGCTGCGACCGGCATCGCCATGGTCGTCGGCCTGAGCCTGCGCATGCTCGCGTTGCGCTATGGCTGGAGCATGCCCAAGTTCGTTTACACCCACACATTGCACTGACGCGGCGGGGACGCGACGCCTGCGCGGCGGCGGAGCCGGGTGGGACGGGGGCTGACGCGCAATGCGCCAGCCCGGAGGACGCGGCTTCCTCAGGCAGCTTCCTCAGGCGGCTTCCTCAGGCGGTTTCCTCAGGCGCGCGCGCGCAGGGCGGCGAGCCTGTCGATCTGGCTCCAGAAGCTGCTGATCGTGTCGTCAATGATCTGCTGCGCGGTTTTGATCTCCCGGATCAACCCGGAGCTTTCGCCCGCGGCGCCCGAGGTGCCGTCGACATCGCCGTTCACATACAGCCTGTCGATAATGTCCTTGTAGGGAAGCTGCGCGCGCTCGCCGTTCAGCACCGCTTCCGCGTAAGGGGTTTTCAGGCCGCGCATGCGGGCGCCGGGCGGGTTGTCGATCAGGGCGGTGCCGGCGCTGGGGGCGGCGACGATGGCGCGTTTGTAGTTCTCATGCACCGGGCTTTCGGCTGACGCGACAAAACGCGTGCCCATGGTGACGCCCTCGGCGCCAAGGGCGAAGGCCGCCGCCATGCCGCGCCCGTCCACCACGCCGCCAGCGGCCACCAGCGGCACGTCCACCGCCTCGCGCACCGCCTGCAGCAGCGCGAAACTGTGCACTTCCTCGGGATTGCGCACGCCGGCGCTTTCAGCGCCTTCAACAATCAGGCCATCGACGCCCGCGTCCACCGCCTTTTTCGCGCCATAGAGCGTGGCGGTGGCGTGATAGACCACGACGCCGGCATCTTTCAGGATGCGCACGTACCGGCCAGGGTCGCCCGCCGAAGTGGTGACGAAATGGATCTTTTGCTGCAGCAGCCAGTCGATGATGGCCCGTTCTTCCGCCGGATCTTCTTTCAGGTAGCGCACCGGAAGATTGACGCCGAAGGGGGCGTTGGTGGCGGCGCGAATGGCCGTGAATTCACGCGTGGTCATGGCAAGATCGCGCGAAGTGCTCTCCAGCAGCCCGAAGCCGCCCGCTGCCGATACGGCCGACACAAGCGGCGCGCGGGCGATCCACGTCATCGGCGACTGGAAAATCGGAAAACGGGCGCGCGTATGCGCAACCACGCGGTTACCCTCGAACATGAACGTCTCTCCCTGATGCAGCCCGCTTTTGGGGCGATTATTTGGGGTGATCTGGTGGTTTGTATCCGGGCGCGATGATGGCCGCCGATACGCCGCCTGAAAAGCCCCGGCGGCCGCATGCGGCCAGATGGACACGCGCCCTGCGAATCCACCGCTGGAACGGCGGGCAACCTTGCCTCAGACGCCAAATGTTGATACCCGACGGTCAGCGCGCGGAAATTCCGCGCCTGACGGCCAGCGCACCTGCTGGTTGTCTGATGGGCCGGCGTAGCACAGCGGTAGTGCAGCGGTTTTGTAAACCGAAGGTCGGGAGTTCAATCCTCTCCGCCGGCACCATTTTTGTTTGCCAGACCATGTTTCCCTTGTTTCTGCTTCGCGCCGGATCTGTTGCGCGGCCTTCTTGCGTGGTCGGTCGGGCGTTTGGGCGGTGTGCCCGTTCGCGCTGGCGTGGCCCCGGAGCCGCGTGCGGCGGCCGCCGGCTGGAAGCGCTGGCGATGCATTCGCCAATCGAATGGCCCCTGCGCCATATCGAAATGGCGCGCAGTGCTTTTATGTATTTAAATCCGCTTGCCAGAAAAAGAATCAGTCAATGCAGGGAGGTCGCTCACCGTGCCGAATGTTCCGGATACATTGCATATCCATCCCTTTGCCAGCACGATTGGCCTCCGTATCGATGAGCGCAGCCCCGAGCGCAGCGTCTGTTCGATCGAAGTGACGCCGGACATCCACCATAACCCGCATCAGGTTACGCACGGCGCGGTGCTTTACGCGCTTGCCGACACGGGCATGGGGATGGTGCTGTATCCAACGCTCAACAAGGGAGAGTCGTGCGTTACCATCGAGATCAAGATCAATTACTTCCGTCCGGCGGCCGCCGGAATTGTCCGCTGCGAAACGGTTATCCTCAATCGCGGGCGCACGATCGCCAATCTCGAATCGCGTCTTTACCTTGCGGACCGGCTGATTGCACAGGCCAACGGCAATTTTGCCATCCTGCAACCAAGATAAACCTTCCCGCAGGCGCGGCCAGAGCTGGACTGCGTCCTCATCGCGCAACCTGTTGGGGCGGATGCCGGTCAACAAGGATTGGGGGCGTGTTTCCCATGTGTTGAGCGCATCCTGATCCGGCGGATGCTTCCGTCCGGCCGCAAGGCGCTGGCGGCGCTGCCGCTCCGGGGTTGCATGGCGGCGCTCACATGAAGGCGCTTGTTTGGCGGAGCTCAGTTGGCGGCGTTTACTTGGCGGCGTTCACCTGGCTGCGCTCAGTTGGCGGCGGCCAGACTGGTCGTGCGTCGGCAATGCGGCTCAAACGTTTCAGCGCGGCGGCGCTCCGGGCTTTCCAGCTTCCGGCCGGGCTGCCATGATCCCGTCAACAAAATGGGGGCGCCCGCCGGATTGGGCGATATGGGAGGAAGCAGTGACGCAGCAATACGTCACGACGGAACGCGGGCTTGGGCCGGAAGGCCGGATCGCGGTCGTTACTTTTGATCGCCACGACGGCGTTAATGCGCTCTCGCCCGATGCGCTCCGGCAGCTCACGGATGCGGCGCGCAGTTTCGAGGATGACCCCGTGACCTCGGTGGTGGTGCTGAGGGGAGGGGCGAAGGCGTTTTCCGCCGGGTTTGATCTGAAGGACCCGGAAGGGCGCTCGCGCGCGGACATGAACCTGGGCGATCTGCGCCGGCATCTGCGGCTGGGGCCGCGCCTGACCCGCGCCTGGCATGACATGGACCAGATCACCATCGTGGCGATCGAGGGGTTTTGCATTGGCGGCGGCGCCGCTTTGGCCGTCGCGCTTGATTTCCGCGTGATGGCGCGCGACGCCCATATCCGCGTTCCGGAAATTGGCCTTGGCATGAACATGAGCTGGCAGAGCGTGCCGCGCATGCTGCATCTGATCGGGCCGGCGCGCACCAAGCAGGCGGTCATTCTGGCGGACCAGCGCATCCCCGCCGCTGAGGCGCGGGAGTGGGGCCTCGTGGAGGAGCTGGCGGAGCCTGGCCACGCCTTCGACGTGGCCATGGCGCTCGCTGAAAAGGTCGCCGCGCAGCCGCCGATCCCCACCGCCATGACCAAGCAGACGGTGAACCGGCTGACGCACGCCCTCGACGATCTGGCCAGCCACATGGACGTGGACCAGTTCGCCCTGGCCAGTCTCACCGACGATCACCGGGAGGGCGTTGATGCGTTCCTCCAGCGGCGCAAGCCGCGCTTTCAGGGCAAATAGGCTGCCCAACCGGCCGCTGGGGCGGCTTGCGGCGCGGCGGACGCCGTCCTGGCGAAAATCAGCTCGCTGGATGCCGGGGCGCCGGCATTTTTCTGGCGCCGGCGCGATGCGGATTTGCGACGCTGGCCGGGGCCCCCTGGCGCCCTGGGGCTGTCGTGAGCGTCAGCCGGCCGCCCGCGCTGCGGCGCGACCGCATTGCCGGCCGGAATACAGGCAGCCGCCGAGAAATGTCCCTTCCAGCGCCCGGTAGCCGTGCATGCCGCCGCCGCCAAAGCCTGCGGCTTCGCCCGCCGCATACAGGCCCGGGACAATCTGGCCGTCCTCGCCGAAGACGCGGCCGTCCAGGTCGGTTTCCAGGCCCCCCAGCGTCTTGCGGGTCAGGATGTTGAGCCGCACGGCGATCAGCGGGCCATGTTTGGGGTCGAGCAGGCGGTGCGGGGCGGCGGTGCGAACCAACTTGTCGCCCAGATAACGACGGGCGTTGTGGATGCCCATGACCTGGCTGTCCTTGACGTAAGGGTTGGCCATTTGCAGATCGCGCGCCTCCACCTCCGCGCGGGCTTTTCCAGCGTCAAGCAACCCGTCCCCAGCCAGCCGCTGCATGCCGGCGAGCAGGTCGTCGAGGTTGTCGGCGACGACGAAATCGGCGCCATGCTGCTTGAACGCCTCGACCGGCCCCGTCGCCCGCCTGCCGACAGCCCGCCGCGCCACCAGTCGCCAGTCGCGTCCGGTCAGATCCGGATTCTGCTCCGAGCCGGAGAGGGCGAACTCCTTGCGAATGATCGACTGGGTGAGAATGAACCAGGAATAATCGGCCCCGGTCTGGCGCAGGAAGGCCAGCGTGCCCAGCGTGTCGTAGCCTGGATAGCAGGGCGCGGGCAGGCGCGCGCCGCGCGCATCCAGCCACAGGGAGGAGGGGCCGGGCAGGATGCGGATGCCGTGATCCGGCCAGATTGGATCCCAGTTTTGCAGGCCTTCCACGTAGTGCCACATGCGGTCGCCATTGATCAGCCGGGCGCCGGCCGTCCGGGCGATGCCCAGCATGCGGCCGTCCACATGCGCCGGAACGCCGACGACCATGCGCGCTGGCGGCGTCCCCAGCCGGGCTGGCCACGCCTTGCGCACCAGTTCGGGATTGCCGCCGATGCCGCCACTGGCAACGATGACCGATGGAGCGGTAAAGGCGAAATCGCCAGCGACCTCACGATTGCTGCTGACGCCCCGGGGGGCGTCGTCCCCGGCCAGCACCGCGCCGCTCACGCCTGTGACGGCGCCGCCGGAGCGCGTCAGTTCGTCCACCCGGTGGCGGAAGCAGAACCGGATCAGGCCGTCAGACTCCGCGGCCAGCGCCCGGCGCGTGAACAACTCCACCACGCCGGGGCCCGTTCCCCAGGTGACATGAAAACGGGGAACGGAGTTGCCGTGACCGAGGGCGCTGGCGCCGCCGCGTTCGGCCCAGCCAACGATGGGGAAAATGCGATGCCCCATGGCGCGCAGCCAGGCGCGTTTCTCGCCGGCAGCCCAGGCCACATAGCTCTCGGCCCAGCGGCGGGGCCAATGGTCCTCGTCGCGATCGAAACCGGCGGCGCCAAGCCAGTCCCCCCAGGCGAGTTCCACGCTGTCGCGGACGCCCAGCCGGCGCTGCTCCGGCGTGTCGACCAGAAACAGGCCGCCGAGTGACCAGAAGGCCTGGCCGCCGAGATTCTGGCGCGATTCCTGATCAAGCACGATCACCCGTTTGCCGGCGTCGGCCAGTTCAGTGGCGGCGACGAGGCCAGCAAGACCCGCGCCTATGACAATTGCGTCCGCATCAGCCATGGCGCTTGTTTCCCCCAAAAAGGTGCGTGAACCGCGAGGGAGTGTGGCGCGCGGCCAACGCCCCCGCAACCTGTGCTTTGGCAGGGGATGCGGCGATAAGCGCCGCTGGAAGGAATCACGGATCTTGCCGTCTCCTGGCGTGAATAAGCCGGTCTGCATGTGTTCTGGCGCACGCGTGGGTTCGCGGCCGCGTCATAGTTTGACACGGTCGCCGACGCGTTTTTGATGCATGTCTGCTGACGCCTTGAGGCTTCTGTGCGATCCCTGTCCTGGCCGCATTGCCCTGTCTGGCAGTCCTGCCTGGCAATTTCGCCTGGCAGTCTTGCCTGGCCGCCCTGTTGGGCGGCTGCTTTTTTTCTGGAGGCTTTGTGAGCCTCATATTCCGGGGGCCGCTACAGCCATGCCAACCAGTCCGTACAGCGCGCGCGTCTCCAGTCAGCTTGCCGCTGAAAGGGCAAGGGATGATGCGCGCAGCACCCGGGCCGAGACCGCCAGGCTGGTGAGGCGGCAGGCATTTCAAATGGCAGCGGACTGGCTGGAAAGCGTGGTGATCACAGCGATTGACCAGTGCGTCGCGGCGTCGGGCGGCGCTGTCCAGATTGATTATCGCAGCAATTTTTCGTCAGATGGGCAAGACGCCTACAAGAACGCGCATGTGGTGTTTTCCATCAGGGGACCCGCCGGCGCGCCGGTGACGGAATACGAGGTGTTCGTGGCGCACAGCCTCGTGTCGGTTCACCGGATCCGCAACCACATGCGCCAGCCCGTGACTGTTCCGGGTTTCGCCGGGCCGCAGCTGGTTGGCGCGGCGTCCGGCGATTTTGGCGCGGCGATCGTGCGCCAGGCGCTGGAGCAGGCGCAACGCGGCGCGTGAATTGTGCCTGCGCCGCAGGCGCCTGGGACAGGTCGTTGTCAGCAGGCTATCGCCGGCCGGCGCCCGCGGGCGGACTGTCCGGCGAAAAGATGATCCGGCGAAGCGTCGCCGCTGCGCCGGATGCTGCCTTTATTCCGCGCCGGGCTGGATCAGCCGGGCGGCATGGCGGTGATGCCCCGGCGAACCAGCGATTCCCACCCCTCTTCGGCCGTATCGGCATATTCGAACAGCTTCAGATCCTCGGCCGAGATCGCGCCTTCTTCCACCAGGGCGTCGAAGTTGATGATCCGCTGCCAGTAGGATTTGCCGAACAGTACGATCGGGATGCGCGGCGCCTTGCCGGTCTGCTGCAGGGTCAGCACCTCGAACAGTTCGTCAAGCGTGCCATAGCCGCCGGGGAAAATGGCCAGGGCGTTGGCGCGCATGGCCAGGTGCATCTTGCGCATGGCGAAATAGTGGAAGCGCAGGGTCAGCTCGGGCGTGGAATAGGGATTGGGATGCTGCTCATGCGGCAAGGTGATGTTGAAGCCGATGCTGGGGGCGCGCACATCCGCCGCGCCCCGGTTGGCCGCCTCCATGATTCCCGGGCCGCCGCCGGTGGCGATGACATTGTCGCGCCAGCGGTTTCTCGGCGCGAAGGCGCCGCCGCGCTCCGAGGCGATGCGGGCGAACTCGCGGGCGGTGTCGTAGTAGCGCATCTGGCCGCGCATCCATTGCACGTGCTGCAGTTCTTCAGGCGCGCGCGCGGCGGCCTGCGCCGCCTCAACCTGCTCCGGCGATGGAATGCGGGCGCTGCCGAACACAATAATGGTGGAGCGGATGCCCCAATCCCGCAAGGTCAGCTCCGCCTTGGCGAACTCCAGCCCAAAGCGGAACGCGCGCATCTCGTCGCGCAGCAGGAAATCCGTATCCTCCACGGCAAGCATGTAGCTTTTTGACAGGCCATTGCCGCCCGCCGCCTCACCATTCTCCACGTCGTTCACCATAAGCCGTTCAGCATCCCTGATGTTCTGGTTGGACTGGCAGGCTGTACGCCTGGCCGTCGTCCACGCCCCGTCGCCCGGGCGGGTTTCTCCTGCGGGCCGCTTCCGGCGCGATCGCCTGGTGTGATCTCCTGACGAGCCCCCTGACGCGATCTTCTGGCAGACCTTCTGGAGGCCGCCATTCGCGGACCAGCCTGGCGGCACTCTGGAGCGTGGCAGGGGGAGCGTCAATCAGCCGGCCGCCGGCCAGGGGCTGGTTGTGACATATGCTGCCCCCGCCATTGGCGGGGCCACAGCCCGGCCAGGGCTTCGCGTGGCTCCGGCTATGCCAGGCGCATGGGCTCCGGCGTCAGGGGGGCTGAAAACCCGGCGCAATGATTCAGAATGGGAACAGGTTATTGATGATGGCGATCAGGTCGGCCTGACGCCGGACATCCGCTTTTGCCAGGGCCGATTTGACATGATTGCGCACAGTGCCAACCGAAATGGCGTGGCGGCCGGCAATCTCCGGAATCGACATGCTGGAGGCAAGTTCACATGCCGTCCGCGCCTCGGTGGGGGTGAGGCCATAGAGCTTTTCGAGGAGTTCCGCGGCCTGGGAGAGATTGCGGGCGCCCGGCGTCACCAGCAGCAGGGCGGTCGCCCGCGTGAAAATATCGCGCAGGTTTTCCGTCACGGGCAGCACGGTGAGCACAATCGTCCTGCTGGCGGCGGAGCATTTGACCGGAAACGGACGCGGGGCGGCGCCAGGGATGCTGCTGTCCCGCAGCGCCTGGTAAATCTGCTTCTGGGCCGCGGCGTCAATCAGCGTCAGCCTGTCGAATGCGCCGGTGGAGACGCAGGGGTCCAGCCCGGCGAACGCGTTGTTGGCGGCGAGAACGGAGCCGTCCGCGGCCAGCGTGCAGGCTGGCAGCCCGAGTTGCCCAATGGTCGTCACCAGCGTCGTGGCGCGGGCCAGCCCGACGCGGGATGACAGGCGCGAGGCCCGTTCAAGATGGGGAGCAAGCTGGTTCAGCCTGTCGAGGGAGGCCTGGTTCAGCGGGCCCATGTCGAGACGGTTCTCGAAGCTGATGAGGACCTCGCGCTGGTCGGGAAGGATGAGTTGCGCGCCGGCGTTTGGTCCCCATCCCTCATGATGGAGAAATTCCGCATAAAGCGGCGCGGTCTTTATTTCACCCGGGCCAATCACGTCCAGATCCCTGAAAAAACAGATGTTCTGACGCTGTTTTGGAAAGCGCGCCCGCCGGATATTGCGGCTTGTTTGCAGCCATCCCCCGTTGTGCGCCCGGTCCAGCGTTCCGGCGATCGCATCGGTGCAATAAAACTGCTGTTCGTTCTTGTGTTCCACGATCAGGAGCGCGGCTGAAGCCCGGACATGTAGCGCGGCGGCATGGAGCGCCTCAGGCCAGCGATCAGGAAACAGCGACGCCTCATACAGCAGATCAATCGTACGGTCAGGCATTCTGTCGTCCATGGCGCGTATTCATGACAGGGTCGTTCTTTTGTTCACCCCATGCCTTGCATGATGTATGCTGCCTGAGTTCGATTTTTTGCCGCCAGTTTTTTCATGATGGCGCGGATATGAACTTTGACGGTGCTCTCACACATGTCGAGTTCATAAGCGATGACCTTGTTTGATGCGCCCCGGCTCAGGGCTTTGGCGACGGCAAGCTGTCTGGGTGAAAACAGCGCGACGGCGCTGGATTTTGTCGCGCCCAAAGGATGGACTGCGCCGGCCTGTTCGATAAGCGAAGCCGGGACATAGGTTCCTCCATCGCGCACGAGATCAAATATGCGCGCGATGGAGCGCAGGCCTGTGTCCACCGACGCCAGCGCCGACGCGCCCTGGCGCATGATGCGAACCACGTCGGGGATGCGGGGCAGATCGGCGACAATGACCACCGGCGCGTCTGGCGCCGTTTCGCGCGCGATCTGCAAATGGCCAGAGACATCCGCATGGGCGACAGGCCCATCTTCGGCAAGCCATATGGCGATGAGGCCGGTGTGCGCGGCCTGCGGGCTGTCGCGCCACGCCTCCAGCGAGCCGAAGCCGGCGTAACGCCCGAGGGGAGCCAGCAACTGAAGCGACGTCAGGATGCAGTCCTGAAGCAGTTGCTCTGGCTGGATGACGGCAGTCAGATTTTCATACGCCTGAACCCGATTAGTCCCGGAGGCAAAAAGCTCTGGCTGCCTGCTGAAGTGCGATTGGGTCCACCTTGCGTGAATGGCGTAGTCAGTCGTTGCCGTCATCAATCCCATACCCTGTCTTCCCTCCTGGCCTCTGTCCGGCGCTGCGGACAGGCGCCGGGGTGCTGGCGGCGGGCTTGTCGCCGGGCTTGGGGCTGGATCAGCCTTGCCTCTTCCTGCTTTCGTGGAAAATCCGCCCCGCAGAAATGTCCTGACCCCGAAAGGTCCCCCCCACGGGGCTAATCAGCATGCGGTCGGGCATCATGCATGTGCCAAATGGCATGGCTTATCACGGAAATGTGATTAATAGTTGCCGGCTTCGCGGGGCCTGAATTGCACGGCGTTGTCTTGCCGGACTGTCCTGACGTCAAATCCCGGCATGACGTCACGGGAAACGACCAGTATTTGTTGTGCAATAGTCAAATTCGGATGATGTTTATGCAAAATTGGCTTAGGTCCATTGCCGGGGCCGCCTGATCCGGCGATGTCCCTTTCTTGTCCGGGCCAGCTCCGGTCGACCAGCCGTTTTCATCTGGCCAGAAGCGGCTCCAGATAAAAACGGCCCGCGCCAGGGTGCGCGAGCCGTTGCGTCATCAGTCAGGATGGCTGGCTGATTACTTTTTCTTCGATTCGGTCACAGCGGAGATCACGCCGCCTTCAGCCACCCAGCGGTCGCCCTTGAACACCATGATCTGCAGCTCTTCGAGCGGGAAGTGATCGGTTTCCGAAGTCTTCATTGTCAGGCCGTTGTAGACCATGCGCGGGGCGAAGCCATTGAGGCTCAGGGCCTTTTTCATGACGTTCTCACGGGTGAGGTCGTCGCCGGCCTCGCGCAGCACATGGGTCATGGCGTCGGCCATGGAATAGCCGATGGCGTACAGGCTGTTATTGATGTCGCCATCCGGCATGTACTTTGCCATGAACGCCCTGAACTGCTTGACCTCGGCGTCGTTGGCGAGGGCCGGATCGCTCGGGTCCTTGATGAAGGTGGCGGTGATCGCCCCCTGTGCGTTTTCAAGGCCAGCCGGAACCAGCACGGCTCCGACCTGGGATGCGACGTTGTTGAGGATGTGAACAGGGCGCCAGTTCAGTTCGCCGAGCTTGCGGGTGGACTGGGCCGCGAACTTCGGCGTCGCCAGGTTCAGGAACAGGTCGGCGCCCGAGGCCTTCAGCTTCACCATCTGTGAATCGACGGTGGCGTCAGAGAGATCGTAGGGAGCCTCGGCGACGATCATCGAGACCTTGTCGCCCAGGCCATCCTTGACGCCCTTGTAAATGTCCTTGCCGTAGTCGTCGTTCTGCACAAGCACCGCGACCTTGGCGTTCGGATACTTTTCCTTGATCAGGTTGGCGTAGACGCGGCCTTCCGACTCGTAGGACGGGTTGAACGGCAAGGTCCACGGATGGGCCTTGGGATCTGAACCGAAACGCGTGCCGCCCGATGACAGGAACAGGTGCGGGACCTTTTTCGCGTTCACGTATTTCATGATGGCGGTGTTGGAGGGCGTGCCAAGGGTGCCGAACAGGGCGAGCACTTCATCGCTCTCGATCAGCTTGCGGGCCTGTTCCACCGCTTTGGGCGGGCTGTAGGCGTCGTCGTAGCTGATGAACCTGATCTTGCGACCGTTAACGCCCCCCTGATCGTTGATCATCCTGAAATAGGCGTCCATGGTCTTGCCGACCACGCCGTAGGCGGACACCGGGCCGCTATAGGGCACGAAGTTGCCGATCTTGATTTCCGTATCGGAAGCGCCTGGACCATACTTTTTGTCGGCATGAGCGGGGCCGGCCATGATGAAGGCGGCGGTCGTGGTGGCCATCAGGCTGGCGATGAACGTACGTTTGGTCAGGCGCATCAAGCACTCCCTGGATGTTCTGGTTTGGCCGGAGGCGGGAAACGCCCGGCGTTTGGAGCCACGCGCGGTCACACGAGAGCGGCGCAAGCTTCGTGCGGGACGTCCCATCGGCGCGGCAGGAGGCGTCTAGAGCAAAATCAGGCGGGCCTGAATTGGAATCTTGCCGTCCGCGCCTGCGCCGCCGCGCGGGCCAGTGGCGAAATCGCCGGGAACCGTTGACGCTGCGCCCTTTGTCCGGCTGCCTTTTGTCGCAGGGGGCTTATGGCTCCGCTTCCAGCATGGCGGCAAGGCTGCGGGCGATGTGATCGAGCGTGGCGCCGTCATTCCAGACCGGGTGCGGGCGCGAGCGGTCAGCCAGCGTCCGCTCGCGGGCGACCAGCATGCCGCCCAGCGACGCTTCCATGAAAATCAGGCGCTGGCTCAGCACCACCGGCGGCAACCAGGCGAGCAGCCGGCGCAAGTGGCCAATGGCGCGCAAATAGCCGGAGTTCCAGCGTCCATCGAGCGCTTCCATCATCAGGGCGCGATTGGACAGGGAGACGGACGACAGGAAGCGGTTGAAGCAATCGCTCCAGGGCGCCGTCGCCGGGGGCAGGGCCGAGTGAACCAGCGCCCGGGTGACGGCCAGCGCTCGGTCAGGACCGCCGGCGGCCTCCAGATCGTCAAAAGCCTGATTGCGCAATTCATCAATCATGCGCGCGCCATAGACGATCAGGTCGCGCACCAGGTCATCCTTGGAGCCGAAATAATAGCCGACGATGGCGTGGTTCTTCTGGCCGGCGGCTCCGGCGATCTGGCGCACGGTGACGGCGTTGACGCCCCGCTCCGCGAACATCCGCAAGGCAACGGCCCTGAGGCGCTCCGCAGCGTCGGCGCCATTGTCTGTGAGCTTTCTGGACATGTTCCCGCATACGCTTGACAGCAGACGGCGTCAAAAGCATTCTCCAAGTGGATAAAATATATGGGAGGAAACAGTTGTGAGGGCGCGCGGCCGCCTTGCGCGGGCCTTGCGACCCGGTGAGCGCCGCCCCAGCCACGTTTTCCCATGCAAATCATCGTCCCCGAGCCGGATCCGCCCCAGCGGGCGCCGGCTCGCGCCCAGTCGCGCCTGCCGCTGGCGGCCATGACATTCATGGCGGTCCGCTGGCGGGCGCGTTGCGATCAACCGGAAGGATTTCGTCTGTGACGCCGCCCTACAAGAAGCTCGACCGCTCGTTGCGGAATCGCGTTGTTTTCGTCACTGGCGCGGCCAGCGGCATGGGCGCCGCGACGGCCCGCGCCTTCGCGGATGAAGGCGCGCGGGTGGCGGTGGTCGATATTCGCGCCGACGGCGCCGAGGCGGTGGCGGCCGCAATTCGCGCCGATGGCGGCGACGCACGCGCCTTTGCCCTCGACGTGGCTGATGCGGAGGCCGTGAAGCGGGTGGTGGATGAGGCGGCGACGCATTTCGGCGGGCTGGACTGCCTGATCGCCAACGCCGGCATCTCTGTCTACGCGCCGATCGATGCGCCGGACTATGACGCGCGTTGGGCGCAGGGACTGGCGGTGCTGCTCACCGCCCAGCAGCGTCTGGTGCGGGCGGCCTTGCCCTGGCTGCGCAAATCCAGTGCGGCGCGGATCGTCACCATCGCCTCCACCGAGGCGCTGGGCGCCACGGCCGGCCACAGCGCCTATTCCGCCGCCAAGGCTGGCGTCACCGGGCTGACCCGTTCGCTGGCGGTGGAACTGGGGCGCGAGGGCATCACGGTCAACTGCATCTGCCCGGGGCCGATCGAAACCGGCATGACCGCCGACATCCCGGATGAGAGCAAGCAGAAGTATGCCCGCGTCCGCACCGCCATGCGCCGTTACGGGCGCCCGGAGGAGGTGGCGCATGTGACGCTGAGCCTCTGTCTGCCAGCAGCCTCCTATCTCACCGGCGTGGTGATCCCGGTGGACGGCGGCCTGATGGCGCGCAACGCCTGAGCGCGATCGCGCCCGATTTTCCAGATTCACCGGAGCGCGCGCCAGCGGATCGTCAGGCCTGCGCTCTGGTCAATGTCAACGACAATGAACACTCCGGAGTAAATGTTACATCATGTCGACCCATTATCTTTCCCGCCGCGCGTTGATGGCCGCGGTGGCCGTGTCTGTAGTTGCGTCCGTTCCCGCCCTTGCGTCAGAGAAAAAATATGACGCCGGCGCCAGCGATACTGAAATCAGGATTGGCAATACCTATCCATACAGCGGCCCCGCCTCGTCCTATGGCATCATGGGCGCCACCGAGGCCGCCTATTTCAAGATGGTCAACGAGCAGGGCGGCATTAACGGCCGCAAGGTGAAGTTCATCAGCTACGATGACGCCTACAGCCCGCCCAAGGCCGTGGAGCAGACCCGCAAGCTGGTCGAGAACGACGAGGTTCTGGCGATCTTCAACACTTTTGGCAGCCCGGCCAACAGCGCCATCCAGCGCTATCTGAACGCCAAAAAGGTTCCGCAGCTGTTCCTGGCCACGGGCGCGTCGAAGTTCAACGACCCGAAGAACTACCCCTGGACCATGGGCTTCCAGCCCAATACGCGTGACGAGGCCCACGTTTACGTGGACTTCATCCGCAAGGAGCGTCCCAACGCCAAGGTGGCGATCCTTTACCAGAATGATGACTTCGGCAAGGACTACCTGGAAGGCGTGAAGGAAGCGCTGGGTCCCGATTACAAGAAATTCGTCGTCGCCGAAGTGCCGTACGACATTTCCGAGCCGACGGTGGATTCGCAAATCCTGCGCATGCAGGCTTCAGGCGCCGATACGGTGCTGAGTTTCTCCACGCCGAAATTCGCGGCCCAGAGCATCCGCAAGATGGCGGCGCTGAACTGGAAGCCCCTGCACATTGTCGCAACCGCCAGCGCCTCGGCGGCCATGGTGATGCGCCCGGCCGGCCTCGAAAACTCCCAGGGCGTGATCACCTCGTCCTACATGATGTCGCCGGACGATCCGAGCTGGAATGACAACCCGGACATGAAGGCGTGGCGGGCGTTCATGGAGAAGTACATGCCAGGCGCCGACATGGGCAACAGCGGCCACATGTACGGCTATGTCGTCTCCCAGGCCATGCACAAGGTGCTGGAAGCGGCGGGCGACAACCTGACCCGCGAGAACATCATGAAGCAGGCCAGCAACCTGAAGGACGTGAGCATCAAGGGCTTCCTGCCAGGCATCGTTATCAACACGGCGCCGGGCGACCACGCGCCGGTCAAGCAGATGCAGATGGTCCGCTTCAAGGGCGAGGGCTGGGAGCGCTTTGGCGGCGTGCTGGGCGCCGCCAGCAAGCCGGCTCACTGAGAACGCTCTCTGGCGGGGTTGCGCCCCGCCAGAGGCGCCAAGGGCAAAATCCCGCCGTCCGGCCGGGGGCTTGCCCAACCCGCCTGATCACGCGCGCTGCCGCCTGAAAGCCGGGTCAGCGCTTCCAGAGAAGCGCCAGAATGATGAGGCCGGGCGATTGCCCGGCCTTTTTCGTCGCCTGCATGGGGCAGGGCGCGCCTGCTTTCCGAGCGATGAGGGTTTCCCGCATCACGGGGAATTTGGTCGCCGGTGACTTCCATGAAGCCGGCGGCCATTCCACTGTATCGAGACAGAAACGCGGTCGCTTCCAGGCCGCGCGCCTGATCGGGATGCCCATGTGACTGCGCCGCAAATCCTTTCCGTCGTAACGTTGATCGCGATGATGGCGATGTTCGTCTGGGGGCGGTTCCGTTACGACGTCACTGCGTGCATCGCGTTGATCGCGGCCGTCGCCCTGGGCATTGTTGCGCCGGCGGATGCGTTCAAGGGGTTCTCCGACGATATCGTCATCATTGTCGCCTCGGCGCTGGTGATATCCGCCGGCGTGCAACGCTCGGGGATCATTGAACTGGCTTTGTCGCTGACCGCCTCGCGGCTCACGCGGGTGCGCACGCAATCGCTGGCGCTGACAGTGACCGTCGGGATTGCTTCCGGCCTGGTGAAAAACGTCGGCGCCCTGGCCATGATGATGCCGGCGGCTTTCCAGATGGCGCGCAAGAGCAAGGTCAGTCCGTCGGTGTTCCTGATGCCGATGGCTTTTGCCTCGTTGCTTGGCGGCCTGACAACGCTGGTTGGCACATCGCCCAATATCATCGTCAGCCGCGTGCGCGAGGAGATGACCGGCAAGCCGTTCAGCATGTTCGATTACTTTCCGACCGGCTTTGGCCTGCTCCTCGCGGGGCTGGCGTTCCTGGCGTTTGGCTACCGGCTGCTGCCCCCGGACCGGCGGGCGCCGCCGGATTTGAGCGACGCACTCGATGTCCGGGGGTATTGCACCGAGGCGTCGATCGGCGAGGGATCGCCGGCGATTGACGGGATGGCGCAGGATTTCGCCGCCCGTCATCAGGGCGAGGTCACCATCGTGTCGGTGGTGCGCGGCCGGCTGCGCAGCTCCGCCTCGCCGTTCACGGTGTTGCGCAAGGGCGATACGCTGATCCTGACCGGCGAGCCTGATGCCCTGGAGCGCGCCATCGCCCTCGACCGGCTCACCCTGGCGGGCCAGGACCGCGAGGCGCCGAAGGGAGCGGAAAGCGATGAGGTGGCGGTGGTGGAGGTGGTGGTCAACGCCAGTTCCTCCCTCATCGGCCAGACGGCGGAGCGGCTGCGTCTGCAACAGCGGCACGGGGTCAATATCATCGCCATTTCCCGTTCGGGCGAGCGGCTGCCGCGTCAGCTTGGGGCCACGACGCTGCAAGCGGGCGACGTGATCGTGTTGCAGGGCCCTCGCAGCATCCTGCCGGAAAAGCTGCGCCATCTCGGGCTGCTGCCCCTGGCGGATCGCGCCCTGCGCCTGGGCAGCGCCCGCGCTGGCTGGATGCCCCTGGTCATCCTGGCCGCGGCAATGATCGCCACCGCGACGGGGGCCGTTCCGGTCGCCATCGCCTTTTTCGCCGCCGCCGGCCTGATTGTTATCAGCGGCGCCCTGACCCTGCGCGATGCATACGATTCCGTTGAGTGGCCAATACTGGTCATGCTGGCGGCGCTGATCCCTGTCAGCGATTCCCTGCGCGCCACGGGCGCCTCGCAGATCATCGCCACGCATCTGGCCGCTGTGGCCGCCGCCTTGCCGGGGTGGGGCGCGGTGGTGCTGATCATGGTGGTGGCCATGGCGGTGACGCCGTTCCTTAACAACGCGGCCACGGTCATGGTGATGGCGCCGATTGCGGCGGTATTCGCGAAGGATCTCGGTTACCGGCCAGAAGCGTTCCTGATCGCCACGGCCATAGGCGCCGGTTGCGATTTTCTCACGCCGATCGGCCACCAGTGCAATACGCTGGTGTTTGGGCCAGGTGGTTACAAATTCACGGACTATGCCCGGCTTGGCGCGCCGTTGTCCCTGCTGGTCGTGCTGGTGGGCGCGCCGCTCATCCTCTGGGTCTGGCCGTTGCATTAGCGCGGGCTCCCCAGGGCCAACCAGGAAGCCGGGGCAAATCATAAGGTTATGCTTCAGGCAGGCCGGCGGGCCCATGCCGTGGCTGCTGGCGGCGTCCACAGGCTGGGTTCACGGGAATGTGTGCGGCCGCAGGGTGCGCCTGTCGCCTGGGGCGCCGCGCCCCAGAGGAACTGCTCCACCGGAAAAGTGGCTGTCAGCATGGGGTCCGCCCCATGATTGCGGGCTCCCGGCAAGGGTGTTGTCCGGGGGGCGTGAGCGGGCCTCCGGGAGAGGCGGCGTTTGCAACGCCATGGTATCTCCAGAATTCGGGTGCTGAATCGCGCAAAGCCCAGAGAGGGGCGCCGGGTAAGGAGTTTCTGGATGGTGGAGCAATGCAAGGGCCGGTCGACGCCGGCAAGGCAGGCGAGGACAAGGCTGGCGGGCGCCTCCAGGGCTGCTGTCCTGGCGGCGGTGGCGATGTTCGGCGCGGGCGGCGCCCTGATGGCGATGACCTCTGGAGCATCCGCCTGGTGCAGCGGCCCTGGTTGCTATGGCCCGCCGCCGGCGGCTGGCGTGGTTGGCGGGCTGGCGATCGGCGCGCTGGCGGGCGCAGCCGCTGCGGGTGCATTTGCCGCGCCGCCGCCTCCACCTCCGCCGGTCGTCTATGATGAGGGCCCGGAATGTTACATGACCTCGCGCCGCGTTTGGGTTGAGGGACTCGGCTGGCGTCGTCGTCCGGTCGAGGTTTGCGACTGATTGGCTGTCGCAGGGCTGGCTCCCTGCTGTTGCGCTGGCGCTGACCCTGGCGGGTATGTTGTATCCCCGATCCAGATAATTGTTGTGCATATTGAAGATCCCGGCGCGATTTCGCCGGGATTTTTTATTGACTATTTTTTGACATAGTCGTGCTGAAGTATTCGTTATGGATCAGGATGGTTTGATCGTTATCTCTGCTTTGGGAGGTTTGACGATGTCTACGCCTGCTTTGACGTCGATGCGTCCGTGGTTGTCGATGCGTCCATGGTTTTTGCCCGCGACCGTGTTGGCTGGCCTTCTGACCTGCATGCCGGTTCAGGTTGAGGCCCAGGGATTTCGCCATGGCGGCGGGCCGCATTTCGGAGGTCCGCATTTCGGTGGGCCACGCTTCGGTCCAGGGCCACGCTTCGCACCAGGGCCGCGTTTTGGCGGGGGCGGCTTTGGACCAGCCGGCATGAGGCCGGGGTGGGGCGGCCCGAGGCCGTACTTCCACCCAGGGCCAGCCTATCGCCCTGGTTGGGGTTATCGTCCGGGCTGGGGCTACCGTCCGGCTTACCTTCACCCGTACGCTTACCGGCCGGCGTACTGGGGCGGCGGGCCGTACTACTGGAGCGGCGGCGGCTACGGCTATCCGCTGGCGGCGGGCCTGGCTCTGGGCGCCGCGGCGACCGCTTACCCGGCCTACACAACCACATACGACGATGGAGGCTGCTATCGCGCCCCGCGTCGCGTTATCGAACGTGGACGCTGGGTAAGGCGCATCGTGACGATCTGTTACGACAGGTAGCGTCCGCGAAGGCCGGGAGCGGGCTTCTGATCCGCCGCCGGAATCGACAGAGGCGGAGATTGCTCCCCGCCTCTTTTTTCTGGTCATGCGCGTTTCGGGTCCGTGGTTCCGGCCGGAACCCTCCGGCCGGAACCATGGGGACTGCGCCTATTTTATCTCGAAGGTTTCGATGTCGCGGTCCTTTGTTTCGGGCACGCACAGCAGGCCGATGATGAAGGTGGCGACCGCAATGACGATTGGATACCAGAGGCCGTAGTAGATATCGCCGGTCTGCGCCACCATGGCGAAGGCGGTTGCCGGGAGCAGGCCGCCGAACCAGCCGTTGCCGATATGGTATGGCAGGGACATCGAGGTGTAGCGGATGCGGGTGGGGAACAGCTCCACCAGCGCGGCGGCAATCGGTCCGTAAACCATCGTCACCAGCAGGACCAGGATGAACAGCAGTCCGATCACCCCAGCCACCTGCGGGCGGAAGATGTCAAACGGGTGCGCCATCTTGACCACGCCGGCCTGGGCGGCAGCCAGCGGATAGCCGGCGTTCTGGAGCGCCGTTGACATGGCGGTCTTGAAGTTCTGGTCCCATGGCACGCTGACGTTATTCACCTGCACCGAAACCGGCGTTCCGGCCGGCGCCGGCTGGGTGGAGTAACGCACCGACGATTTGGCGAGGAAGTCGCGGGCCAGATCGCATGGCGCCGTGAAGATGCGGGTTCCGACCGGGTTGAACAGGTTTCCGCACTGGGCCGGATCGGCCGTCACGGTCACCTTGACATTCTCGATGGCCCGCTCCAGCGCCGGGTTGGCCAGGGTGGTGATCTGCTTGAACACCGGGAAGTAGACAATGGCGGCGATCAGACAGCCGGCGAGGATGACGGGCTTGCGGCCGATCTTGTCCGACAGCCAGCCGAAGAAGACGAAGAAGCCTGTTCCCAGCACCAGCGACCATGCGATCAGCAGGTTCGAGGTATAACCGTCCACCTTGACGATCGATTGCAGGAAGAACAGCGCGTAGAACTGGCCCGTGTACCAGACCACGCCCTGACCGGCGACGAGGCCGAACAGGGCGATCAGGACGAACTTCAGGTTCTTCCACTGGCCGAAGGCTTCGGAAAGCGGCGCCTTGGAGCGGGTGCCTTCTTCCTTCATGCGCTTGAACGCCGGCGACTCGTCCAGCTGGGTGCGGATCCAGACCGAGACGCCGAGCAGGACGATCGACACCAGGAACGGAACGCGCCAGCCCCAGTCCGCGAAAGCCTGTTCGCCGACGATGGTGCGGGTGAACAGGATGACCACCAGCGACAGGAACAGCCCGAGGGTCGCCGTTGTCTGGATCCAGGACGTGTAGAAGCCGCGCCGGCCCTGGGGCGCATGCTCGGCCACATAGGTGGCGGCGCCTCCATACTCGCCGCCAAGGGCAAGCCCCTGCAGCAGGCGCAGGGTGATGAGGATGATGGGAGCCAGGATGCCGATGGTGGCCGCGTTGGGCAGGATGCCGACGATGAAGGTCGACAGGCCCATGATCAAAATGGTGATGAGGAAGGTATATTTGCGGCCAACCAGGTCGCCGATGCGACCAAACACAAGGGCGCCGAAAGGTCTCACAAGAAAGCCTGCCGCGAAGGCGAGCAGGGCGAAAATATCACGGGTGGCGGGTGGGTAGGCGCTGAAGAACTGCGCGCCAATGATCGCTGCGAGCGATCCGTACAGATAAAAATCGTACCATTCGAAAACTGTGCCAAGCGAGGAGGCGAAGACAACCTTCTTCTCCTCCCGGGTCATGGGGCGCGGCGCGGCCACGCCCCCGGATACGCCTGCCTGCATTGTCATTCCAGCCTCCCTGAACGTCGTCGCTGATGCTGACGCGCCTGCCCCCCGGGGGCAGGTCTCGGGCTGGCTCCGCCTGGTTCAGGTCATGTCTGGCACCATGATTCCAGGGGCAGCCAGTCGTGGTCGCTGGGGAAAGGCTAGATTCCGTGTGACGCGGTGTCGCTCAGTAATAAGTATATAGATACTAAGTCTAATAATGATTGTCCGCGTCCGGGATGTTGTTTGCGCCAACCCAAAGCAAGCGCCGCGCTTTCAGCGCCGGACATCCCGCGTCATATGGGTGAGGTAACCACGGCGACATGTCGTAAAGACAATCGTCGCCATCTGCCGGACAGCAGTTTGTTCCGATCCGCTGATTTAAGCTGCGTCATTCCGTGGCGGGAGGGCAGGCCCGGGCCACGGCGTACAGCGAGATGGCCGCTGCGTTCGAGACATTCAGGCTCTTGATGCGCCCCGGCATGTCGAGGCGCGCCAGCACCTGGCAACGCTGGCGCGTCAGCTGGCGCAGGCCTTTGCCTTCCGCGCCAAGCACGAGGGCGAGCGGGCGGCGCATGGGCGCGTCTTCAAGAACCGTTTCGCCCTCTGAATCGAGACCGATGCACATCACGCCGCGCTCGCCCATGGTTTGCAGGGCGCCCGCCAGGTTGCGCACGGTGACGATCGGCACGTATTCCAGCCCCCCGGAGGCCGATTTGGCCAGCACGCCCGTGGCGGCGGGGCTGTGACGCGCCGTGGTGATGATGGCGCTGACGCCAAACGCCGCCGCGGTCCGGACAATGGCGCCGACGTTATGCGGGTCGGTGATCTGGTCCAGCACGAGAAAAACGCCATCCTGCGGCATCGATTCGAGCGTGGGCCCGTCGAGCGGCTCGACTTCCGCGTAAAGGCCCTGGTGCACCGCGTCTGGCCCCACCAGCCGGTCGATCTGCTCCGGGCGGACGATCTCGGCGGTTATGGCCGGCGTCAGGCCGGCTTCCTGAAGGCGGCGCTGCGCGTTCTCCGTGACCAGCAGGCGCAGAAACGAACGGCCGCTGTTGGCGATGGCCTCCGCCACCGGCCGCCAGCCATACAGCACCACCGTGTCCTCCGCGTGCTCGGGCCGGTTCGCCTTCCATTCGGCCCGCGCCGCCTCGCGCTGGGCGTGACCGGGCCTGCGTCCAGGGCCCTTGGAGCCCGGGTTGCGACGATGGGGAGGCGGCCTGTTGGAGGGCATGGTCGTTTTCCAGAGCGCGTCTTTCAGCGCGCCTTGCACAGTGCGATGGCGCTGGCCGCCGCATGACGGGTGTGCAGGACGGCTGAAAGAATGGTTTGCGCGGCTGTTCTGCACGCTTCGCCGCCGGTTGTCGACCGGCGCGGCGCATGAATGCGGGCCAGGCGCCGTGAGGTAATCCACATGTCCTGACAATTTGCTGGGCGGGGGGCGTTGACAGCGTCGGCTGCTCTCCGCATAAGAGCGCCACGTTGCCACGGCGGTTCGCCAGATGGCGGCGCACCCGGGGCGCTGGCAAGCGCCCTGCGGACATTCCGGACGATGAGGAGGGATGCCCGAGTGGTTAAAGGGGACGGACTGTAAATCCGTTGGCTATGCCTACGTTGGTTCAAATCCAACTCCCTCCACCATCGGCTCCGGAATAGTTTCTTGCGCCAGCAGATATTCAGGGCATAATCCCGGCAGGCCGGGGTTGATGCACGTATATTCGGCGCCGGCGCGGGTGTAGCTCAATGGTAGAGCAGCAGCCTTCCAAGCTGAATACGAGGGTTCGATTCCCTTCACCCGCTCCAGCTTCCTGGCATTCTTTCCCGATACCTTGCCATAACTTTGCCATAACTTTGCTCGCGCGCGCCGGTCCCGTGGCGCCAGTTCCGCGACCTGACGCAATCTGAATGGAAGCGTCTTTTCCGCGAACGCCGCGCCTCCTGGGGGCGTTCCTGTGAAGATTCATGGCTGTCGGATCTTGAAAAGAAAGCGCATCGGCTGCATGTGCGCGCAAGTTTGATTTTGCAAACCACACCCGGAATTTGCTAGGGAAGCGCGCGTCGCAGCCCCCGGCCGGAAAACCATGTCGGGGACGGGCGCGGCGATGCTCCCGGGGCACAGTTGTCGGGAATGTTTCCCGTAACAGGAAAGCAAGATGGCCAAAGAGAAAT